>JBDIVY010000007.1:0-180304 GCA_039794165.1 Phycisphaerales bacterium | reverse complement strand
TGGGGTTGTCGGGCGCGCCGGCGGGATGGTGTTCGCGGCGGAGCCACGCCGCGGCGTGGTCGCGGTCCAGGGCGCCCCGGCCGCGCTCGTGGGATTCGAGGAGGCGGAGCACGGCGTCGCGGAGTTCGTGGTCGCCGGCGCAGAGGTCGAGGAGGGTCCGTTCGCGCTGGTCCGGCGCAGCCTCGAGGACGGCGAGGAAGACGCGCTTGGCCCGTTCGTATGCGGCCTCTCTTTCCACCGCGACCACTCCGCAGCCCCCGCCCCTCAGCCCCACCGCTTTCCTGCTGTGCTGCTTTGCCACTCTGCCACTCTGCTGCTCTGCTGTTCTGCTGTTCTGCTGGCTTGTCTCACTCCTGTCCGTTCAGTTGTTCCAGCAGCCAGGCGCGGGCGTGGGTCCATTCGCGTTCGGCGGTTCGGAGGGAGACGCCGAGGGTTTCGGCGACGGCGGGCATGTCGAGGCCGCCGAAGAAGCGGAGGGTGACGACGGCGGCGGCGCGTTGGTCGTGCTGCTCGAGGTCGCGCAGGGCGTCGTCGAGGGCGATGATCTCGACGGGGTCGGGATCGCCGGGAGCGACGATGGTGGAGTCGGTGCGGACGCCGGCGTGCCCACGTCTGGCTCGGCGTCGGCGGGCCTCGTCGACGAGGATCTGGCGCATGGCGCGGGAGGCGGAGGCGAAGAAGTGTGCGCGGCTGTCCCACTGGCCCTGGGCGAGTTTGAGCCAGGCCTCGTGGACGAGGACGGTGGTCTGAAGGCCGCGGGCGTCCCCCTCGCGGAGGAGGTGGCGTGAGGCGATGGCGCGGAGTTCGTCGTAGACGCGGGCGTGGATGGCGTTGGCGTCCGGGCCGGCGTCGCCGTTGAGGACGCGCGTGATGGTGCCGTGCTCGTCGCTGGCCATCGGTCCCCCCGGATCGGCGGTGTGTATGTGATACCAGAGGCGTGGCGCGAACACAACCCCAACAAATCACGATCGGGGGGCGGATTCAAGGCGCGGGTGGGGCGTTGAGGACGGCCGACGAAGAGGACGGCGGGGGGCTTGGCGGGTTGTGGGGTGGTGGATCGCATGATGCCTTGCGGTGGCGGGCCGGCTCTGTCCGCGAGCCTGCGCGCCGCGGCGTCCGCCCACCGGGGGAGGCCGCCCGGAGAGAACGAGGGAAGACGAGTAAGGAGATGGCCATGGACCAGACACTCGCTCGGATCGGTGTGGTGGGGTTGGTGGTCCTGCTGCCGGCGGCGTGGGGGCAGGAGTGCCCGGATGCGGGGACGGTGCACGCCGAACTGCGGATCGGGCAGTACGGTCGGAGCGGCTTCATGGGGCCGATCGACCTGGGTGACATCTTCGGGTGCGCCGTCGCCTCCATCGGCGACTTTGACGGTGACGGGACTCCGGACCTTGTGATCGGAGCGCCACGCGACGACGACGGCGGGACCGACCGCGGGGCGGTCTGGCTTCTCTTCATGAACGCGGACGGCACGGTGAGGGCGCATCAGAAGATCTCCAACACCGAGGGTGGCTTCACGGGCATCCTGGACGACACCGACTTTTTCGGAGTCGCGGTCGATTCGCTCGGTGATCTCGACGGCGACGGCGTGATCGACCTGGTCGTGAGCGCCCATGCGGATGACGACGGCGGACTCGATCGCGGCGCGATCTGGATCCTCTTTCTCAACAGCGACGGCACCGTCAAGGGCCACCAGAAGATCTCGGACACCGCCGGTGGGTTCACCGGAGTTCTTGACAACAACGACGCGTTCGGGATATCGGTCGCCAACCTGGGCGACCTGGACGGCGACGGGGTGACCGACCTCGCGGTCGGGGCCTACAGGGACGACGACGGCGGCAGCGACAAGGGAGCGGTCTGGATCCTCTTCCTCAACAGCGACGGCACCGTCAAGGGCCACCAGAAGATCTCGGCCACTTCCGGCGGATTCACCGGCTCGCTGGATGCCTCCGATAACTTCGGATGCGACGTCGCGGTCGTGGGCGACCTCAACGGCGACGGAGTCCGAGACATCGCGGTCGGAGTGTGCGGCGACGACGACGGCGGCACCGACAAGGGAGCGGTCAGAATCCTCTTCCTCAACAGCGACGGCACCGTGCTGAGCCATGCCAAGATCTCCGACACCTCGGGTGGATTCAACGGCGTGCTCGGCGTCGACGACCTCCTCGGGACCGGCCTCGAAGGGCCGGGCGATCTCGACGGCGACGGCGTGAGCGACCTTTTTGTCGGCGCCAACCGGCACGACGACGGTGGGACCAACCGCGGCGCGATCTGGCTGCTCTTCCTGAACCCCGACGGCAGCGTGAAGAGCGAACGCAAGATCTCGCAGACGGAGGGCGGGTTCGGCGGCCTCCTCCTGAACAACGGCAACTTCGGGCGATCGACCGCCTCGCTCGGCGACCTCGACGGCGACGGGCGCGTCGAGATCGCCTGCGGCGCGTACGGCTCAGACGACAGGGCTTCTCTGACCGGCGACGTCTGGCTGCTGAGCGTCAACACCTGCGGCCTGCTGCCGCACATCACGCAGCAGCCGTCGTCCGTGCTGCTGGCCTTCCCCGGCGGGGTCGCCCAGTTCGGCGTGCAGGCGGAGGGCAGCGGGACGCTCTTCTACCAGTGGCGGCGTGACGGGGTGGACCTCGTCGACGGCGGCAACATCGACGGCGCGAACACGGCGACGCTCACCGTCACGGCCACCGGCGAGGATGTCGGGGTCTACGACTGTGTCGTCGCCAGCGACTTCGGCCAGACGACCAGCGCGGCGGCTGTGCTGGCCGTGCTGCACAACCCCTGCCCCGCCGACTTCAACGGCGACGGCGTCATCAACACGCTGGACGTGCTGCACTTCCTCAACGCGTACACCGGCGGGTGCGACTGAGCGCGGGGTCGGGGGCGTGCGCGGGCTGAAGCCCGCGGCTCTGAGAGAGTGGGCGGGGGTGGGAGCGCGGGCGCTGGGGTATGCTGTCTGCTCATGGGCGCGGGCGAGCGGGACAGTGCGGGTGGGGCGCGGCGGACGCTGCCGACGGATACGCGGGACGGGATGCTGCTGATCATCTCGGGGCCTTCGGGGGTAGGGAAGACGTCGATCACGCGGGGGGTGGAGCGGTCGATCGCGGACTCGGTGTTTTCGGTGTCGGCGACGACGCGGCCGAAGACGGACGCGGATGTGGAGGGGGTGGACTACCACTTCGTGACGGACGCGGAGTTCGAGCGGATGCGGGCGGACGGGGAGTTCCTGGAATCGGCGGAGGTGTTCGGTCGGAAGTACGGGACGCCGCGGCGGTGGGTGGAGGAGCAGTTGGCGCGGGGTCGGCTGGTGATCCTGGAGATCGACGTGCAGGGTGCGCGGCAGGTGAAGGGGTCGCTGCCGGAGGCGTTCGGGATTTTTGTGCTGCCGCCTGGGGAGGAGGCGCTGCTGGAGCGGCTTCGTGCCCGCAAGCGTGAGCCTGAGGAGGCGATCCGTCGGCGGTTCGCGGAGGCCCGGCGGGAGATCGCAGAGGCCCGTGGGAGCGGGGTTTACGATCGGTTCATCGTGAACGACGACCTGGCGAGGGCGATCGGAGAGGCGGTGGAGGCGGTTCGGGCGGAGCGGGCGAGAAGGTCGGAAAGCCGGAACCCGCGCTGACCCTCGGTCCGTATCGGTAGTATGGACGGACCGGGCGTGAACGCGGTGGGCGTGCACGTCGCGGGGTGGGCACTTCGCTTCGGGGAGGCCAGGCCATGAATCGGCTCCCGGCCGCCGTGTGTGTCGCGCTCGTGGGTTCGCTGGCCGCGGGGATCGCCGCGGGGGACACGATCGTGTTCGACTTCGAGGACCTGTCGGGGAACCCGAACCGCTCGGCGGGCGACAAGACCGCGCTGCTGCTGGTGGATGACGGTTTCGCGGCGTTGATCAAGCGGACGAGCGGGGAGAAGTTCACGGTGTGGGACTCGTCGGGGGAGTCGATGCCCGAGGGGTGGGGATCGAAGCACCTTTCGCCGACGTTCAACTACTTCAAGGACGACTACTTCGTGATGTCGTTCAGCCACCCGGTGGCGTCGATCTCGATCGAGTTCGGGGACTTCGGCCAGGACCAGGACACGGCGGAGATTCACGCGTACGCGGACCTGGACGGGCTGGGCGACCTGCTGGGGTCGGCGTACGGGTACCTTGGCAACTCGGACATCTCGGTGGACCCGCCGACGCGGGTGGAGTTCGTCGCGGGGCATGGGGAGATGTTCTCGTCGGTGCTGTTCCGGGCGGGGGCGAACCCGTTCTTCCAGAGCGCGTTCATGGACAACATCGTGATCGAGACGGAGCACGCGCCCGCGCCGGGGACGCTGGCGGTGTTGGCGGTGAGTGTGGTGGGGGCGCGGCGGCGGCGGGGGTAGAGGGGCAGAGCAGCAGAGCAGCAGAGCAGCAAAGAAGCAAAGCAGCAGAGCGGCGGAGCAGCAAAGCAGCAGAGACTCCCGGGGGCGTTGCCTCTGGCTTCGGCTGTTTCATGCCTTTGGCGTGGGTGGGGATATCAGGCGGCTTCGCGTGGTTCGAAGCGTTCGCCCCAGCGTTGGGGGCGGACGTTGGCGGGGGAGTCGGCGGGTTCCTGCCAGTCCTCGGCGGAGTCGATGCGGAGTTCGCTGGGGAGTGTCTTGCGGTAGCCGAGCAGGCGGACAACTTCGAGGACATCGGTCCAACTGGGGTACCAGGTGTTGTTGGCGCGTTTGAAGGCGTCGATGGCCATGAGGAACAGGAACTGCTCCTTGTTCATCTCGCCTTCCTCGGCGGCCTTTCGGAAGTCGCTGAGGCGCCGGCCCGGTCCCCGGCGGCGTTCGAGTCCGGTGACGACCGCCTCGGACCCTCCGGTCTCGGGGTCGAGTCGGCGATCAACGACGGTCTGTCGGCGATCGCGCCTGGGTGCGGGTTCTTCGCGCTCGCGCCGACGCTCGGCGGCCATGGTCAGGCCCTCCCCGCGCCTGCGCGGGGGTGAACCCGTCACGGCGCATCACAGTTCCTCTTCTTCCTCCTCGTCATCGTCGAACTCTTCGTCCTCCTCGAACTCGTCCTCGTCGTCGGCGAGTTCGTCGTCGTCGTAATCGTCATCATCCTCAAAGTCGTCATCGAACTCCTCGTCGATGTCGTCGTCGTCCTCGCCTCCGAGGGGAAGGGGCCCCACCCGCCACCACGGCACGCCGAGATCGACCGTCCCGCACTCCGCCAGAAGCTGTTCCGCAGCCATGACTCACCTTCCCATTTCTCGGGGCCGTTGCCGGCCCGAATCCCGGGCATCCACGCCCGCTCCGCCCGACCTCCGGGCGACCCTGCCGAGGCTCGCCGCAAAGCCCGGCCCGGAAAACGCGGTACACTACCGACCGTCACGGTGCTGTCAACACCCCTTCCCCCGCATCCCGGGGACGCGCCAAACCTAGCCTGCACCCGCCCGGACGGCCACAGGTTCCTCCCGCCTCCCTGCGACGCCCATGCCGACCTCCGCCGACACGCCGCAACGGTTCGATGCCCTGGCCGCGATCCTTGCGCTTGCGTTTCCCGGCGCGGGGCACTGGTTTCTGGGAGAGCGGAAGCGTGCGGCGTTGATATCGGCGGGCGTGCTGGGGTTGTTCCTGACGGGTCTGCTGGTGGGCGGGATCGACGTGGTGGACTCGAAGGAGGACCGCTGGTGGTTCGTGGGGCAGGCGCTGGTTGGGCCTGTGGCGTTCGGGACGGACTACGTGCATCAGAACCGGGTCAAGGGGATCGATCCGCGGACGGGGGCGTTGCGTTCGGCGAACCCGGACGAGACGAGGGATGGAACGGGGCGGCTGATGCCCGCGCTGGGTGGTCAGCGGCCGCCGGCGACGAAGAGCCTGGGGAAGATGAACGAACTCGGGACGCTGTTCGCGTGCATCGCGGGGATGATGAACCTGATCGTGGTGCTTGACGCGGCGTTCCCGGGTCGGCGCGAGGAGCGGGCATGACCGTCTGGGTGCTCTTGGCGCTGGCGTGGCGGCCGTTCCTGGACCCGATCGACGCGCACGGGTGGTGGTTCCTGCTGGTGGTGCCGATGTCGTTCGGGATCGCGGTGGTCTATCGGGCGGCGCGGATGCCGACGCTGGAGGGGTACTGGAAGCGGGTGCTTGTGCTGACGGCGCAGATCGTGGTGTCGATGGTGCTGCTGGGGATCGCGTCGTATGTGTTCGTGCAGGTGGTGGTGCCTGCGCTGGCGCCGATGCCGGATTAGGGATGGCTCGCGCGGAGGCGCGTCGAGGGGAATGGGGCACAGGCGGGGCGCCTGTGCCGCCGTGATTGCATCAGAGGTACTTCGCGGATGCGCATTCGTGGGGGGCGTCGAGGTTCTGGACCATGTATCGGAGCGCGTCGGCGGCGTGGTCGTTGCCGTCCTTGACGGGTTCGAGGCTCTCGGGTCTGTCTGGACGGTAGTGGTAGCGTTCGAGGCTCTCGATGAGGCGTGGGCAGCGGGCGTGGACGAAGAGGCGCGGTGGCAGGCCGGGTGCGGCGGGGCGCAGCCTGGCGCGGAGGAGCGCGAGGCCTTCCTGCACGCCCATCGCGCGAGTGCGGACACGGAGGCCCGCGCGGCTCATGGCCTGGACCGCGCTGACGCCGGTCTGGTCGTTCATCTGTCGTCCGGCGGGATCGGCGCCGATCCATGCGAGTCGTGCGGGGCCTCCGGGTGGCCAGGGGGATTCGAGGATGGCGCGGACGTGCTCGCCGAGGAGGAGGCCTCGTTCGACGCGCTCGGCGAGGACGCGGATCGTGCCGTCGGGGTCGGCACAGGCCCAGAGGACGACGGTTGGCGAGCGGTATCCGAAGTCCATTCCGGCGATCCATGTGTGGGCGGGCGAGTCTGGCGGGTCGTGGTGGATGACGTGGAGGCGTGGGTCGAACTCGGGGAGGACGGCGTGGGAGCGTGAGGGGCGGAGGCAGAGCATCTCGGCCTCCCATGCGGCGGCGGAGACGCGGGCCTTCATGGCGAGGGCGTCGGCGATCTCGACGTGGCCGGCGCACTCGGCGTCGGTCCATCGCTTGGCGCGGCCCTGGCACTCTGGGAAGAGGGCGCAGTCGGCGTCGTGGTTGCGGCAGGCGTGCTCGGGGCCGCAGCGGGTGAGGGTGTCGGCGATTCCCCATCGGAAGAGTCGGCGTCGTCCGGCGCGGCACTCCTCGACGACGGCGTGCATGAGTCCGTGCGGGAGGTGCATGGTGCTGAGGCAGTCGATGGCGCCGCGGATGAGGAGCGAGTCGCCGCCTGGGAGTTGGATGGTCTTTGAGCGTGTGACGAGTTGTGCGGCCTCCCAGACTTCGGGGTGGAAGAGTTCGACCTCGTCGCATCGGAGTTTCTGGACGCGCGTGCCGCGGACGGAGGTCTGGGACTGTGCGAGGAGTTCGACGGTGGAGCCGTTGACGAGTGCGAGTCGTCGTTCGGTGATTCGGCCATCGACGAGTTGTGCGAGCGGTTCGCGTGCGAAGAGTGCGCGGAGGTGTGCGTGCATCCGACGCGACTGCTCGAACGAGCCGCCGAGGATTCGGACTTCGATGCCGGGCTTGTGGACGAGGTCGAGCATGGTGGCGAGTGCGCCAAGGAATGTCTTGCCGCCGCCGCGGCAGGCCCAGACGACGGCGTCGAGGGGGGCGAACGGCGTTTCGCCGAGGGCCGGCGCGCCCTCGAAGAAGGTGTGGGCGAGGTAGTCGAAGGGCGCGCTGTGGCCGGGGGTGAGGGCGCGTCGGGGGACGGAGACGCCGGCGAGTGTGCGGAGGCTGCGCTCGAGGTCGTCCGGTGTGCGCGGCGTGAACAGCGGGCCGTGCTCGATGAGATCCATACCCCCCCCTTGGCACAGCCTCGGGGGAAGGCGGCGCATCATCCTCAACTGCTTGGCTGCGTCTCTGCGTCTCTGCGTGGCAGGTTCAGTCGAAGCCATCCCGAAACCTCGGAGAACCAATCTCCCCACAGAGGCACAGAGGGCCCAGAGAGAAAGGCCTGGATTCCCGCCTCTGTGCTCTCCGTGCCTCTGTGGTGAATCAGGATTCTGGGGACAGGCTCTCAAGCCCGAGTGCGCGTTTGAGGGCGACGGCGCGGTTGCCGTCGAGTCGGCGCAGGGCGCGGAGGACTCGGGCGCGGTCGCGTCCGGTGAGGAAGATGGTGAGGCTGTGCGGCATGTCGCGGGCGTCCGGGGGTTCCTTCGGCGTGGGAACGCGCGGACGGACGGCGGTTCGTGTCGTGGTCATCGGTCATTCCTCCCTGACGGCCGCGTAGGCGGTGATTCGGACGGAGACGCGAGCGGCGGCGAGGCGTGCGAGCGCGGGGGCGTCCGCGGCTGCGTGGCGTCGCGTGGTGGGTGAGCCGCGCGCCCAGGCGCGCAGTTCGCGTTCGAGCCACGGTCGGCGGTCGAGCGTGCGCTGCGCGAGGGGGGGGTCGAGGAGGGACCACGGCTCGACGCCGCATTCCCAGAGTGCGTCGAGGAGGCGGGCGTCGTGCGCTGCGGGCGGGAGCGTGTACGGCGTCATGCCTGCGCGTTCGAAGAACGGGCAGAGGCTGCCCATTGCGGCGAGGGCCTCGGTGGCGAGTGTGAGCGGGTTTTGGAGGTAGGCGCGGATGAGCCTGGTGGCGACGCCGAGGCCTCGCCAGCGTGGATCGACGACGACGCGTGAGATGCAGCGGAGTTCGGCGTTGATGCGCGCGGCGTTTCGGCGTTTGTCGGCGGTCGAGTAGCGACCGGGCCAGGCGAGTTCGCGCCAGGAGCCGTTGAGTGTGGGCATGGAGACGACGAGGACTCCTGCGAGCGAGTCGGTTTCGGTGTCTCGTGCGCGGAGGATGGCGGGCGTGCCGCGGTGTCCGCGAGCGACGGTTGCGGGTGGTCCGGCGCGGTAGTGGAAGACGGCGAGGGCGTCGTAGTCGCGCATGGCGCCGGGTTCGATGGCGATGTTGGCGTCGTTGGTCATGGGGTTGGCCGCCTTCCGCGGTTCAGGCGGGCGTGGCCGTCGAGGCCGAGGTCGATGGTGAGGCGAGGCGCGAGGGCGTCGGCGAGGTCGGCGTGTGCGGTGGCGCAGACCGCGCGCACGGCGGTGGTGCGTGCGGCCCATCGGGCGAGGGTGGCCGCGACGCAGCGTGCGGTGGTGCGGTCGAGCGTGGAGCCGAACTCGTCGGCGATGATGCAGGAGCCGGGGCGTGCTCGGCTGGCGGCGAGGGCGAGGGCGAGTCGCCACCGCTGGCCTTCGGAGAGTTCGGCTGGGGTGCGGGGCCAGAGGGTGGCATCGGCGAGTCCGGCGACACCGAGGGCGTGGAGACTGTCTTCGACCGAGCCGCCGAGGAGGTCCATGACTGTCCGGGAGTTCGCTGGTGCGCCGGTGGGAGCAGCGTGCACGACGCGGAAGCCGTGCGTGTGGAGCGCGGACTGGACGAGGCGGAGGAGTGAGGACTTTCCGCTGCCGCTCGGACCGGTGAGGAGCGCGACGCCGCCGCGGCGCAGTCGGCGTACGACGAGGCGTGCGAGGCGCGGCCCGTTCGCGGGCAGGGTGGAGCGTGTGTGTGCGGCGCGTTCGAGGGTGATGCCGAATGCGGCGCAGGCGCGGAGTGTGCGTTCGCTGGGGCGTACGGAGCAGGGCGCGACGCGGAGGCCGAGCGTGGCGGCGTTCACGACCAGGCCTCCACGAGTTCGGCGATGGCGGCGCGGTGTCGTCGGACGGTGTGGAGGGAGAGGCGGAGTTCGGCGGCGGCGTCGCGGATGGATCGGCCGTGGAGGATGCAGGCGGTGGCGACGCGTCGGCGCGTGGGGGACCAGTCGGGGAGTTGCTCGGCGACGAAGGCGTACTCGCGTGAGAGGAGGCGGGCGGTGAGTCGGCGGATGCGCCTGCGGAGTGTCCGGGCATGGGCGGCGCGTTCGGCGTTGTCGGCCTGGCCGGCGATGAGTGCGGCGAGGTGCGCGACGGGGTGTCCGTCGCGGAAGACGGCCTCGATCAGGGCGCGGTCGTCTGGCGGGAGGAGGCAAGCCCGCTCGGCCAAGGTCTGGGCGGCCTGGCGGGTACGGCGGCGTCGGAGATCGACCCCATCGCTCATTCGAGCCATCCCGGCTCCGGCTTGCACGGTCCCCATCGTGGTTCTCCCGGTCATATTCAAGGGGTTTCACTTGTTCATTGTTCAATGATCCTTGAACTTTGGACACATATTCTCAGGTTGTTGGACTTCGTGCAAGGTCTTTGTATGGTATAACACCGAATGAGCGCACAGGGCCGGGCGATGCCGGTCCGGAGGGCGGGCGCGTGCGTGAGGAAAGGGATGGCGATGTCGGAAGCAGGGAGTCCGGTCGTCGGGGTATCGGTGGGGGACCTGGTGCGCGATGCGCGGCGTGCGCGGCGGCTGACGCTGGAGCAGTTGGCGGAGCGTGTGGGGTGCTCGAAGAGTTACCTGTCGGCGGTGGAGAACTCGCGGTGCGGGCCGCCGAGCGAGGCGCTGCTGCGCCGGCTGGAAGAGGCGTTGTTCCTGAAGCAGGAGACGCTGGTGCGAGCCGCGGGATGGGAGACGGCGACTCCGGCGATTCGGCGCGAGTTGGGGACGCTGCGCGAGGACCGTGCGGCGGCGAAGCGGCTGGCGGAGTTGCTGGCGGGTTCGTTGGACGACGCGTATCGGTCGGGCGAGTTGCGTCGGTTGATCAATCGTCTTGCGCCGGCGTCGCCGGAGCCGGTCGCGCTGCCGTTCGAGGTGCCGTTGATCAACCGTGTGGCGGCGGGGTATCCGCGTGAGTTCACGGACCTGGGGTATCCGGCGCGTGTGGCGGACGAGTACGTGCGGTGCCCGGACCTTGCGGACCCGGACGCGTTCGCGGCGCGGGTGGTGGGCGACTCGATGCTGCCGGAGTATCGGGAGGGGGACGTGGTGGTGTTCAGCCCGGCGCGTTCGGTGCGGTCGGGGGCGGACTGCTTTGCGCGGATCGAGCCGGACCACGAGACGACGTTCAAGCGTGTGTACCTGGAGACGGACGCGGCGGGTCGGGAGTTGATCCGGTTGCAGCCGCTGAACCCGTCGTATCCGCCGCGGGTGCTGCCGCGCGAGCACGTGGCGGGGCTGTATCCGGCGGTGTCGGTGATGCGGTCGATTGCTTGAGCGGGGTGTGTGGGGAGGCACAGGCGGGTCGCCTGTGCCACCGCACTGGGGAAGCACAGGCGGGACGCCCGTGCCACCGCACAGTATGATGCGGGCGGGGCGGCGCATCGTGCGTCGGCCGGGCGGGGAACGATGCGTTGACGCTGCTGATCGCGGTGCTTTCGGGGTTTTTGCTCGCGCCCTTCGCGCCGGTGATTCACCGTGCGCTGGGGCGGTTTTCGGGTTGGTTGATCGCTGTGTTGCCGGCGTCGCTGGCCGCGCTGTTCCTGTTGCTGGCGGGTCGGGGCGAGGGGGTGGTGGTCGAGTCGCACGCGTGGATGCCGGGGCTTGGCGCGAACCTTGACCTGCGGCTGGACGGGTTGTCGCTGCTGATGGCGACGCTGATCGCGGGGATCGGGGCGGCGATCTTCGTGTACGCGGGCGGGTACCTGGCGGGGCATCGGCACCTGGGGCGCATCTACGCCTACCTGCTGATGTTCATGGGGTCGATGCTGGGGGTGGTGCTGGCCGACAACCTGATCGTGCTGTTCGTGTTCTGGGAGTTGACGAGCGTGAGTTCGTACCTGCTGATCGGGTTCGAGCACGCGGACGCGAAGGCGCGCAAGTCGGCGTTGCAGGCGCTGCTGGTGACGGGTCTTGGGGGGCTTGCGATCCTGGCGGGGGCGTTGCTGCTGGGGTCGGCGGCGGGGGAGATGCGGATATCGCAGTTGTCGCTGCACCGGGAGGCGATCCGGGAGGGCGGGCTGTACGTTCCGATCGTGCTGTTGCTGGTGTTCGGCGCGTTCACGAAGTCGGCACAGTTTCCGTTCCATTTCTGGCTGCCGTCGGCGATGGCCGCGCCGACGCCGGTGAGCGCGTACCTGCACTCGTCGACGATGGTGAAGGCGGGGATATATCTGCTGGCGCGTCTGACGCCCGCGTTGGGCGATACGGCGTTGTGGAACGGTCTGCTGACGTGGTTCGGGGCGGCGACGATGGTGGTCGGGGCGTGGCTGGCTTTCCGGCAGACGGTGATGAAACTGATCCTGGCGTACTCGACGGTGAGCGCGCTGGGGACGATCGTGATGGCGCTGGGGGTGGGGACGACGTACGCCGTGGAGGCGGCGATGGTGTTCCTGCTGGCGCACGCGTTCTACAAGGGCGCGCTGTTCATGGTGGCGGGGGCGATCGACCACGAGACGGGGGAGAAGGACGTGACGCGGGTGGGCGGGTTGCGGCGATCGATGCCGCTGCTGGCGGGGGCGGGCGTGCTGGCTGCGCTGTCGATGGCGGGCGTGCCGCCGCTGTTCGGGTTTATCGCGAAGGAGTTGACGATCAAGGCGGCGCTGCCGGACGCGGGCGTGGGGCGTGAGGGGTACGCGCTGGCGGGGGTGGTCGTGGTTTCGGCGGCGTTGGGGGTGGCGGCGGCGTTGCGGGTTGGGGTTGCGCCGTTCTTCGGGGTGAAGCGTGAGACGAAGCGTGAGGCGCACGAGCCGCCGGCGTCGCTGCTGCTGGGGCCCGGGGTGCTGGCGTTGCTGGGGCTTGGGGCGGCGGTGCTGCCCGGGGCGCTTGCGACGCCGCTGGTGGAGCCGGCGGCGTCGGCCGCGCTGGGAGGGCCGGCGCAGCCGCAGGTGGCGTTGTGGCACGGGTTGAACCTGGCGCTGGCGTTGAGCGCGGGGGCGTTGGCGCTGGGGGTGGCGTTGTTCCGGGGGCAGTGGGCGATCGTGGGGCTTGCGGAGCCGGCGTCGAGGCCGCTGGACGCGATCGGGCCTTCGCGGCTGTACGAGCATGGGCTGGCGGCGTTGCTGGGGTTCGCGGACGCGCAAACGCGGGTGTTGCAGTCTGGCTCGTTGCGGCGGTATGCGTTCATTACGTTCGGGGTGATCGTGCTGGCGGTCGGGGCGACGTTCGTGCTGCGCAGGCCGCTGGATGCGCTGCCGGACATCGGTGACGCGCGGCCGTACGAGATCGGGCTGGTGTTGCTGATCCTGGTCGGGGCGTGGTTCACGGCGGTGGCGCGGAACCGTCTGGCGGCGATCGCCGGGCTTGGGCTGGTGGGGTACGGGATCGCGATCATGTTCGTGCTGTTCGGCGCGCCGGACCTGGCGTTGACGCAGGTGTGCATCGAGACGCTGGCGGTGGTGCTGCTGGTGCTGGTGTTCTACATGCTGCCGGACTTCCGGAGTTTTTCGACGCGGCCGCAGAAGGTCCGCGACGTGCTGGTCGCGCTTGCGGGCGGGGCGGCGATGGCGGGGCTGGTGCTGGTGGTGGCGGACCATCAGCCGGACATGACGGTGTCGGACTACTACGCGGCGAACAGTTACGGGCTGGCGCACGGGCGGAACGTGGTGAACGTGATCCTGGTTGATTTCCGCGCGTTGGACACGCTGGGCGAGATCGTGGTGCTGGTGGTGGCGGCGGTGGGCGTGTACGCGTTGATGAAACTGGACCCGACGACGCGCGAGGGGGCGTCGGCGGGCGGGGAGAGGGGGGGCGAGGGATGAACTCGACGATCCTCCGGACGGCGACGCGGTACCTGCTGCCGCTGCTGCTGGTGTTCTCGATCGTGGTGATGCTTCAGGGGCACAACAAGCCCGGGGGTGGGTTCATCGGGGGTCTGATCGGGGCGGCGGGATTCGCGCTGCACGGGATGGCGTTCGGGCCGCGGGCGACGCGGACCGCGCTGCGTGCGGACCTGGTGGTGGTGATGGCGTTGGGTCTGGCGTTCGCGCTGGTGGCGGGGAGCCTGGCGCTGGCGTCGGGGCAGCCGTTCCTGTCGGGGCTGTGGGTGAGCGTGCCATTCCCGGGGTTCGGGGAGGTGAAGGTGGGGACGCCGCTGGTGTTCGACATCGGGGTGTACTTCGTGGTGATCGGGGTGGTGATGACGATCGTGCTCTCGCTGCTGGAGGAGAACGCGTGAAACTCCTTCTGGCGTTGCTGGTTGGCGGGCTGTTTGCGGCGGGGATCTACCTGATCGTTCGTCGGAGCATCGTGAAGTTGATCATGGGTCTGATCCTGCTGAGCCACGGCGCGAACCTGCTGATTTTCGCGTCCGGCGGGCTGGTGCGGGCGCAGGCGCCGCTGGTGGAGGCGGGTGCGCTCGCGCCGGAGGCGCCGCACGCGGACCCGGTGCCGCAGGCGTTGATCCTGACGGCGATCGTGATCGGTTTCGGTGTTGTGGCGTTCATGATGGTGCTGGTGAGCCGGGCGTACATGGCGGTGGGTACGGACGACACGGACGAGTTCACGGGGACGGACCATTGAGCGCGTTGCCGATCCTGCCGGTGCTGATCCCGCTGGGGACGGCGTGCCTTGGCATGCTGGGGCACCGGTCGCTGCGCGCGCAGCAGACGGTGAGCGTGGCTGGAGCGGTCGCGCTGCTCGTGGTGGCGGTCGGGCTGGTGGCGCGGACGGCGACGGGCGAGATCCTGACGATGGACGCGGGCGGGTGGAGCGCGCCGTTCGGGATCACGTTCGTGGCGGACGCGTTCGGGGCGATCATGGTGCTGCTTGCGGCGGTGACGGGGCTGGCGGTGGTGGTGTATTCGGTGGCGAGCGTGGACCTGCCGCGGAAGCGGTTCCTGTACTACCCGCTGACGCACGTGCTGCTGGCGGGTGTGTGCGGTGCGTTCCTGACGGGGGACATCTTCAACCTGTACGTGTGCTTCGAGATTCTGCTGCTGTCGTCGTTCGTGCTGCTGTCGCTGGGGAGCGAGCGTGGTCAGTTGGAGGGGGCGATCAAGTACGTGACGCTGAACCTGATCTCGTCGGCGATTTTCCTGTCGGCGTCGGGGCTGTTGTACGGAACGCTGGGGACGCTGAACATGGCGCACCTGTCGGTGCGAGCGGCGGAGGCGGTGGCGGAGGGCCGTGGGCACGCGGTGACGATCGTGGCGATGCTGTTCCTGGTGTCGTTCGGGATCAAGGCGGCGGTGTTCCCGCTGTTCTTCTGGCTTCCGGCGAGTTACCACACGCCGCCGTTCGCGGTTTCGGCGTTGTTCGCGGGTCTGCTGACGAAGGTGGGCGTGTACGCGATCGTGCGGGTGTTCACGCTGATCTTCGTGCACGACACGGGGTACACGCACACGATCCTGCTGTGGGTGGCGGCGCTGACGATGGTGTCGGGTGTGCTTGGGGCGGCGGCGCAGACGGAGTTCCGGCGGGTCCTGTCGTTCCACATCATCAGCCAGATCGGGTACATGATCCTCGGGGTTGCGTTGCTGACGCCGCTGGCCGTGGCGGGGACGGTGTTCTACATCGTGCATCACATCGTGGTGAAGGCGAACCTGTTTTTGATAGCGGGGGTGGCGCACCGGATCCGTGGGACGTCGGACCTCGGGCGTGCGGGGCGTGTCGGGGTGTACGCGAGCGCGCCGATGGTGGCGCTGCTGTTCATGATCCCGGCGATGTCGCTGGCTGGGGTGCCGCCGCTGTCGGGGTTCTGGGCGAAGTTGATCCTGATCCGGGCCGCGCTGGACGAGCGTGCGTATCTGTACGTGGCGGTTGCGCTTTTGGTGGGGATCGTGACGCTGTTCTCGATGACGAAAATCTGGGCGGAGGCGTTCTGGAAGTCTCCGGAGGGTCGTGAGGAGGGCGTGCCGGAGGAGCGTGCGCCGCGCACGCCGGTCGGGATGCTGGCGCCGATCGCGGTCCTTGCGGCGATCACGGTGGGGATCGGGGTGGCGGCGCAGCCGGTGTTCGAGTTGTCGGTGTTGGCGGCGGGGCAGTTGCTGAACCCGGAGGTGTACGTGGGCGCGGTGCTTGGGGAGGCGTTCGTGACGCCGGTGCAGGGGGTGGAGCCGTGAGGCTGGTGGTCTGGAACATGGTGCTGGCGCTGCTGTGGGCGGCGACGATGGAGAACTTCTCCGCGCCGAGCCTGGCGGTGGGGTACGCGATCGGGTTCGTGGTGCTGCTGCTGATGCGTTCTGTGCTGCAGGAGAACAAGTACTTCCGGGACGCGTGGGAGTTGATCGGGCTGGTGCTGTACTTCGTGGTGGAGCTGGTGCTGGCGAACTTCAAGATGGCGTACTACACGGTGATGCCGCTGAACCGGATGCGACCGGGGGTGATCGCGGTGCCGCTGGAGCCGATGAACGAGACGGAGTTGACGGTGCTGTCGAACCTGATCACGCTGACCCCGGGGACGCTGAGCGTGGACATCGAGGAGTGCGAGCGGACTGGTCGGCGGACGCTGTACGTGCACGTGATGTCGTACACGGACCCGGAGGTGGTGCGGTACGACGTCAAGTCCGGGTTCGAGCGGCGCGTGCTGAAGGCCTTGCGATGAACGAGATGAGCGCGATGTTTCTGGAGCACACGCTGCACGCCGTGATGGCGGTGGTCGGGCTGTCGGTGGTGCTGGCGTCGTTCCGTCTGCTGCGCGGTCCGAGCCTGCCTGACCGCGTGGTCGCGCTGGACCTGATCGGGACGCTGGCGGTCGGGGGGACGGCGGTGTACGCGATTCTGGAGGACGAGCCGATCTACATGATGGTGTCGGTGGTGATCGCGCTGCTGATGTTCGTGGGGACGGTGGCGTTCGCGTACTACCTGCAGAAGGGGACGCCGAAGTGAACGACGCGGTGGTGGCTGCGCTGCTGATCGTCGGGGCGGTCTTCGGGCTGCTGGGCGCGGTGGGCGTGGTGCGGATGCCGGACCTGTTCACGCGGCTGCAGGCCTCGACGAAGGCGGGGACGCTGGGGGTGCTGTTTTTGGTGGTGGCGGCTGCAGTGCACTTCGGGGAGATGGGGGTGGCGGTTCGCGCGCTGCTGGTGGTGGCGTTCCTGTTCCTGACCGCGCCGGTGGCGGCGCACGTGATCTGCCGCGCGGCGTACTCGGTTCGCACGCCGCTGTGGGAGCGGACGGGGATCGATGAGTTGCGGGAGGCGCGAGGCAGGAATCCGGACGAAGAAAGGGACTGAGGGAGGAGTCTCTGCCGCAATACTCCGCTCCGTGCCGCCTGATCGCCGCGACTGCTGAGAGCAGCGCCGCTTGGCATTGCCCTGATGCCCGTGTGCGACGGGCGTCGCCCAGGTCAAGAACAGGGTGTATCCCCTGATCTGCGTCTTTTCTTCCGTCCGGCGTGCGCTCTGACATCCTGAGCGCCCCCTTCCTGATGAGTCGCCCGCGTCGGGCATGTGCTCAGGGAGGTTCGGGCATGAGCGGATGGGGAAGCAGTCGTGGGAGCAGGCCGAACCCCGCGGCACGTCGCGTGAATGGTGCGGCAGGCTGGGGTGCCAGAGGCTACGGCGATGGCGTTGCCACTCGCAGCGCCGCACGTCCGCAGTCCGTCTCGGATTCCATTTCGGGCCGCAGGGTCCCGGATCGCGTGATCCGGCCGTGCGGCCGCGCTGCTTGACAGGAGGTGTCGAATGAACGAACGCAACACGAACGGGAACGCGGGTTGGCGGGGCATCCGGTGGTGGGCCTGGTTCGCTGCCGGGGCCGCCGCGGCGACGATCGTGATCGCGCCCATCGCGTGGACGCTGGGCGCTTGGGGCGCCTGAGAGTGCGAGCAGGCGTCGATTCCTCGGAGCAACGACCACCGGCGCACCGCGCCACAGGAGAACCCCCGATGACTGCGCAGAACACGCCGCTCTTCGCGGCTCAAGACCGTGAGCCCATGGGGCCGATGCGTGGCCCGTGGGGACGGGGAGCGAAGGTCGCTCCCCGCACGATCGCGAGCCGGGCGTAGGGGCGCCTGCGTCCGCCGCACCGCCGGCGGAGCCGGTACCATCAGTCCCTATGCCACAGGACACGCACGCCATGAGACGGGCACGGACGTCCGTCAATCAGCCGCCGTGGCTCGACGACGCGCACGACGAGTTCGTCGAGTTGTGCCGACACGAGCGCATCCCGCGCGAGGACTTCGACCGCTACGTTGACCGATGGCTCGAACGATGCACAACCCGGGGCGAAGTCCGCGCGTTCGAGCGAGCGGTCGAGTGCTGGATGCGACTCCGCGCGGGAGCCCGCGTTCTTGCGGAGCGAGAAGCCGCGAGCCGGCTCGCCGAAGACACTCGCGGCGGCCGGACGAACGGGCGTCAGAGCGGCGATTGACGGAACGCCGGCGACTGAACGCCACGTTTGTCAGGACTCACAAACCGAACACCTCCTCGCCGTGGCGATTCCGCGCGGCGTTTTTTCTTGCCGGAGTGAAGCGCGGGGAACTAGGTAGACGAGGGAAGTGTCAAACGCCATCTGGGGGTCCGGGGAAAGGACATGCCACACGACGACGCATCGGACGCGCACTGGAGGAGCATCAACACCGACCTGAGTCGAATCGCCAATCGCCTCAATCACGAAGCGAACGATCTCGACGACGCCGCCGGGGAGATTCTCTCGGAGTACTGCGCGTGCGTTGACCGCAGCGAAAAGTCCGGAGTGCTCGCCGCCGACCTCTACCAATGGGCGACCACGGGGGGGTTTCGTCGCGTCGGTCCTTGCGACCTCGCCGTCGATCCGATCGTCCACGCAGACCGACTCTACCAACTCAAACTCGCAACCAACCGCTGGCAGCATCTCATCTCGCGCCACGGCGCGGGTGCGTTCAGCCTCGACACGACAAAGCGGAACGCTCGGACACGATTCGGCGCCATGCACGACGGCTACGAGGCGGCCGATCCGGCAGCGCACGGCATCCACGCCGCGATGGAGCGCGAGGAGCTCGAACTCCTCGCCGAGTTCATTCGACAACTCCCCGAGCAGGACGCGCGTCTTGCTCGCGACCTTGCCAGAGGAAAGACGATCCCGGAAGTCTCTCTCGACCACGGCATCCCGGAGAGCACCGCTCGCATGCGGCGAGCCCGACTGTGCCGCCGACTGGTCGCCTACATGGCCTCACGCCACCGCAAGCCACCCCTCGGCGACGCCGCTTCTCGCCCGGGAGAGGCCGGGCAGGGCGGGTTCGTAGGCCACAACGAGGGGGACCAGAACGACGAGGAGAACCAACCCGAGCACCACGAGCGGCCGTGGCGCCTCGTAGAGCGCTCCGGCCGCACGCTCCGAACCCCAGCGCGACGCCGCGTACGCCGCCGTGATCGGCAGCGCCACGAACAGCACGAACGCCCAGCCCCACGTCCACGCCGACCAGAACACGGATTCCATGGCTGCGCCTCCTGCACACGTGCGGCCGACGGTCGGCCTCACGTAGACAAGGGGACGCTGCGTGTGGAGATGCGCACGCCGATCGCGCGGCATCGGTGCGCCGCCTGAGCAAATCGGCTACTTCCCCTGCCCCTGCTCCAGATACCACGCCACGGTGCGTTGCAGGCCTTCTTTGAGTCCGGTCTGGGCTTTCCAGCCCAGGAGGGTGGCTGCGCGGGAGGTGTCGAGGGAGCGGCGGGGCTGGCCGTCGGGCTTGGTGGTGTCCCACTCGATCGCGCCCTGGAAGCCTGTGGCCTTGACGATGAGGGCGACGAGGTCGCGGATGGAGATTTCGCTGCCCGCGCCGAGGTTGATGGGGGTCGGCTCGTCCATGGTCTCGGCGGCGCGGACGATGCCGGCCGCGGCGTCGTCGACGTAGAGGAACTCGCGGGTCGCGGCGCCGGTTCCCCAGCAGGTGATGCGGGGTTCGGCGCGCTGTTTCGCCTCGACGCACTTGCGGATGAGTGCGGGTACGACGTGGCTGGACTCGGGGTCGAAGTTGTCGCCCGGGCCGTAGAGGTTGACGGGGAGGACGTAGGCGCCGCGCATGGCGTACTGGCGTGCGTAGGCGGCGAGCATCTCACCGGCGGCCTTTTTGGCGATGCCGTAGGGGGCGTTGGTCTCTTCGGGGTAGCCGTTCCAGAGTTCATCTTCGCGGAATGGGACGGGGGTGAACTTTGGGTAGGAGCAGATGGAGCCGACCTGGACGAACTTGCCGCGGCGTTCGGGGAGGCCGTCGAGGCGTGCGCCCTCGATGAGGTTGAGCGCCATGGTCATGTTGGCGAAGAAGAATCGGCCCGGGCTGCGGCGGTTGGCGCCGATGCCCCCGACTTCGGCGGCGAGGTGCAGGACGGCGTCCGCCTTGCCGTGTCGAAAGGCTTCGCGGTAGAGGCGTGCGACCTGTGCGGGGTCGGTGAGGTCGTAGTCGCGTCGTCGTGGGACGAAGAGTCGTTCGTCGGCGACGCCGCGTTCGCGGAGGATGCGGCAGACCTGGCGTCCGACGAATCCGGCCCCGCCGGTGACGATGACCCGTTTGTCCGTCCAGTCGAACCCGCCCGGCATCGCGTGCTCCTCGCTCTTCGCCCGCGTATCGTCCTCCACGCCGCCGTGGCCGAGCGGCCGAAGGAGTGTACGCCGTGCGTCAAGCCCCCCCGCTGCTGTCGATGGTGTTCGCGCTGCTCGCCGGGTGTTCGGTCGCGGGCGCCCAGGGGGTGCCGCGTTATACGGCGCGGCAGTTTTACGACACGGTGGCGGTCGGCGGGCCGTCGTTCACGCACGACGGATCGCGGGTCGTATATCACTCGGACGCTTCGGGGGTGTTCAACGTGTACTCGGCGCCGTTCGAGGGCGGCGAGGCGACGCAACTCACGTTCTCGAAGGACCACGCGCACTTCGCGGTGTCGGCGTTCCCGGGCGATGATCGCGTGCTGTTCACGGCGGACCGGGGCGGGAACGAGCTGAACCACCTGTTCGTTCTGCTGCCGGACGGCACGGCGCGGGACCTGACGCCCGGGGAGAACCTGAAGGCCCAGTTCCTCGGGTGGTCGGGGGATGAGGATGCGTTCTACGTGCTGACGAACGAGCGGGACCCGCGGCACTTCGACCTGTACCGGTACGACGCGGAGGACTACGCGCGGACGCTCTACTTCGAGAACACTGAGGGGTGGTCGATCGGCGCGGTCAGCCGCGACTGCCGGTGGGTTGCGTTGACGAAGACGCACACGAACGCGGACTCGGACGTGTACCTTGCCGACGTGACGACGGGCGAGGCCCGTCTCGTCACGCCGCACGAGCCGCCGGTGAGCCACGGGGTGGCGTCGTTCACGCCGGACGGCACGGCGCTGGTTTTCACGTCGAACGCAGGCTCGGAGTTCGTACACACGCGGACGTTCGTGATCGGCGGCGTGGCGGAGGGTGAGCGCAACCACCGGGTGCTGGACCGGGCGGAGTGGGACGTGGCGTTCACGTCGTTTTCGCGCGACGGGCGGTATCGGGTCGTGGCGGTGAACGCCGACGCGCGGACCGCGCTGCGTGCGGAGGCGTGGCCTTCGCGCGAGCGGGTCGCGCTGCCGGAGTTCCCGCGCGGGGACGTGACGGGGATCACCTTCTCGCGGGACGGCGCGCGGGTCGCGCTGGTGGTGAACGGCGACACGTCGCCGGCGAACATCTACGGCGCGGAGGTCGGGTCGTCGCGGGTGCGTGCGTTGACGCGTTCGCTGAGCGCGGCGATGGAGCAGGAGCACCTCGTCGAGAGCGGGGTGGTGCGGTATGCGTCGTTCGACGGGGTGGAGATCCCGTCGCTGCTCTACCGGCCGCACGGGGCGTCGGGTGAGAACAGGGCGCCCGCGCTGGTGTGGGTGCACGGCGGGCCGGGGGGGCAGAGCCGGACGGGGTACAACGCGTTGATCCAGTTTCTGGTGAACCAGGGGTACGCGGTGCTGGCGGTGAACAACCGCGGCTCTTCGGGGTACGGGAAGACGTTCTACCACATGGACGACCGCGACCACGGCGGAGGCGACCTGAAGGACTGCGTGCACGCGCGCACCTATCTCTCATCGCTGGACTGGATCGACGCGGACCGCGTTGCCATCGTCGGCGGCTCCTACGGCGGGTTCATCGTCGCGGCGGCCCTGACGTTCCACCCCGAGGCGTTCGACGCTGGGGTCAACATTTTCGGGGTGACGAACTGGGTGCGGACGCTGGAGTCCATCCCGGCGTGGTGGGCGTCGTTCCGCGACTCGCTGTACGCGGAGATGGGCGATCCGGCGACGGACGGCGAGCGGCTGCGGGCGATCTCGCCGCTCTTCCATGCGGGGAACATCGCGCGGCCGCTGATGGTGATCCAGGGTGCGAACGACCCGCGGGTGCTGAAGGCGGAATCGGACGATCTGGTGGCGGCGGCGCGTGAGAACGGGGCGACCGTGGACTACCTGGTGTTCGACGACGAGGGTCACGGGTTCTTGAAGAAGGAGAACCGCATCACGGCCGCGGAGCGGATCGCCGCGTTCCTTGACGCGCACCTGCGCGGCGAGTGATCGATGCGTGGGCGACGGCACAGGGGGCGGCGCCGGCGCGGCGCGCGGGCGTTGACGGCCGGCGCGTTCGCGTGTCTGGCGGTTTTCGTGCTGTCGCGGCTGCTCACGGATCGGGCGGTCGTCGTGCAGTGGGTGTGGTGGGTGCCGGCGTGGGCGTGGGCGGCGGGCGCTGCGGGGCTGATCGCGATTTCACGGGTGATCGATCGGCGCGGGCTGCTCGCGCGGCGTGTGGCGCTCGGCGGCGCGATCGGCGCGCTTGCGGTCGTGCTGGGCGCGGACTGGCGTGCGTACCGGTTCCTGGCTGGGGTTCGCCCGGGGACTGATCCGTCGGCGTCGGCCACGTTTCTTTTTCTCAACCTCGCGGCCGAACGGATCGACGATGCCTCGGAACTCGCGCTGCCCGACGCGGACGTCTACATCATCGCGAACGCCTCGTCGGCGACGGGCCTCGACTCGCTGGCGCGGAGGTTTGAAGACCCGCCGTTCGTTGCGCACACGTGGCCGTTCGTGGTCGTGTCGCGTTGGCCGGTGGCACGGCTGGGGGCGACGGTCTTCCGGGCGCGCGGCGATGCTGATTCGCGCTCGGACGACGACCCCGGTCGTGCGGCGGCGTTCTCGCTGGAGGGGACGCCGGCGGGCGACCTGACGCTGTGGGTGGTTGATTTCCCTTCGGACCCGCGGCGCTCGCGGGTGTCGGATGCGCGGCGTGCGGCCGGGGCGATCGGCGCGGCGGGCGGGTTCCCCGCGCCGGACGTTGTGGTCGGCGACTTCAACATGACGCGCGGCTCGCACTCCGTGCGTCTGTTCGTCCGGGAGGCCGCGCCCGGGCTGCGGGACGCGCACGCGGCGTCGGGTCGTGGTCCTGCGGGGACGTGGCCGCGGCGCGCGCCCCTGTGGCCGATTGACCACGCTCTGGTCGGGCCGAGGCTTGCGCCGAGGGGGTTGTGGACGGTTGATCCGGGGGTTGGTTCGCACCGTGCGGTGTTGGTTCGCGTCGGAGGGGGCGGCCCCTGAAGGCCCCGGTTGTGCGCGTGGGAGGGGGGGTTTTCTGTCGATGGGCTTCGCGGTCGCGGGGAGTTGCTGTACGCTCTGGGGCGGGCGTCCGATGATGTGGACGGCCGGTCTTCGAACACGAGGGAGTCTTCCATGCTCAGGACGAAGGTTCGCGCGCCCGTGTGCGCACTTGGACTGGCGCTCTGTGCCGCGACCGCTTCGGCGACGTGGTCGATCGTGCTGATCGACACGCGGACGGGTGAGGTGGCGCTCGGCTCGGCCACGTGCCTGACGTCGTTCGACCTTCAGGCGGGGACACCGGTGCTGATGCCGAGGCTTGGCGGCGCGACGGCGCAGTCGTACGTTGACCAGGGGGGGTTCAACCGGACGTTCATCCGTGACCGGCTGCTTGAGGGAGTGCCGACGGACGAGATCATCGCCATGCTGGCCGCGTTCGACCCGAGCCACCACACGCGGCAGTATGGTCTGGCGGACGTGAGTGGGAACGCGACGACGTTCACGGGTTCCGGGGCGGGATCGTGGGCCGGCGGGCAGACGGGGCGCGTGGGCGACGTGGTGTACGCCGTGCAGGGGAACGTTCTGGCGGGCGAGCCGGTGGTTTCGGAGTGCGTGGTTGCGATCGAGAACGCGCTGCTCGGCGGGGCGGACCTGGCCGAGGCGATGATGGTGGGTATGCAGGAGGCGCGCGTGTGGGGCGGCGACGGGCGGTGCAACTGCGGGAGTCCCGCGGACGGTTGCGGCTCGCCGCCGGACGGGTGGGATCCGGAGACGGGCAAGTCGGCGCACATCGCGTACATGCTGATCGCGCGGGACGGCGACGGGTTCGGGTGCAACGGGATGTACCGGGCGTCGAGCCAGCCGCGCACGGTGTCGATCGGCGACATTGACGGCGACGGGCGGACGGACGTGGTGGTGGCGAACTCGCAGCAGGGCCGAGTTTCGATTCACTTCAACATCAGCAACGGGACGCAGTACGCGATGTTCGCGCCGCAGGCGCACGTGTACAACGTGGGCGGCGGGGCGCGGTCGGCGGCGGTGGCGATGATCACGGCGGACCCGCACCCTGACATCATCACGGCCGACGCGACGGCTGGGACGGTGAGCACGCTGGTGAACCTGGGCACGGGGTTCTTCGTGCCGGGGACGCCGGTGTCGGTGGGCGGCTCGCCGCAGGACATCATCGCGGCGGACCTGGACGGCATGAACGGCGATGACGCCGCGCTGGTGTCGTCCACGGATTCGTCGGTGAAGGTGCTGCTGAACACGGGGGGATCGCTCGGCGCGGCGATCTCGATCACGGTCGGTGGGCTGCCGACGTCGATCGCCGCGGCGGATTTCGACCTGGACGGGCATCTTGACCTCGTGGTCGCGGATGAGACGGGGGACCGGGTGGTCGTGCTGCTGAACGACGGCGCGGGTGGGTTTTCGATCGCTCACGACATAGCGGTGGGCGACCGGCCGTTCGCGGTCGCGGCGGGCGACCTGGACAACGACGGGAGGCCGGACATCGCGACGGCGAACTTCAACGACGGGACGGCGACGATCCTGTTCAACAAGCCCGGCGGGTTCGAGCGGACGGACCTCGCGAACCCGACGCGTCCCACGGCCGTGGCGATCGGCGACCTCGACGGCGACGGCGTGAACGACCTGATCGTGACGGACTCGCAGACGTTCAGTTTCACGGTGTTTCTCGGGACGGCCGGCGGTGCGCCGGTGAAGGACCGCACGTACCGCGAGTTGCGGAACGCGAACCGGATCGCCGTGCACGACTTCAACGGCGATGGGCGGTTGGACCTGGCCGCGAACGCGGGGGGGTTGAACGCGCTGACGGTGGTGAGCGGCGCGGACCCGCGGCACGGGACGGGTCTGTTCGCGGACGGCTCCGGGTGCGCGACGGCGGACTACTTCATGGAGTTCAACATCGCGTTCCAGCAGCAGCAAAGCCCGGACCCGGTGGTGCAGTTGCAGGACCTGTACGACGCGTGGCGTGCGGACCTGATCGGCAGGCCGGACGCGGTGCGTTCGGTCGCCGCGTTCAACACGGATCGGCTGCCGCTGGGTTCGACGGCGACGCTGACGATCGACGTGCGTGACTGGATGGGCGCGCCCGTGGCGCCCGGGCTTGGCGTTGTGGTGGAGCACGCCCCCGATTCGGCGGCGATCGCCACGCCGGGGCTGCCGATCGACAACGGCGACGGGACCTACACCGTTCACCTGGCGACGGAGAGCGCCCCGCCCGGTTCGCGCGGTGTCGATCGGTATCTCGTGCTGCTCGACGACGGTCAGGGGACGCGTCCGGTGATCGTGATGCCGCGCCCGGAACTGCGGATCGTTCCGACGATCGCGGACTGGAACGGGGACGGTGTCGTGGACACGCGCGACCTGATCGACTTCCTCTCCGACTTCGCGGCGAAGGACCCGTCGGCGGACCTCAACGGGGACACGACGATCGACACGCGTGACGCGTTCATCTTCCTCAACGCCTGGGCCGGGAACTGAGGCTTTTCGTGGGCGTTGCGTTCTCGGGGCGGGGCGGGGCGGGCTTCGACACCCGGTTCAACCGGCCTCGACGCACCGACCCTTGGCCCATCGGCGGAGGGCTTCGACCTTTTCGCGCATGGTCACGGACAGTGGCGGCGAGGTCCGGACGGCGGCGAGGAGCGCCCCGGTATCGAGGCTCTTCCTGCGGGCGTGCGTGCTCGTGACGGCGGAGATGACGGCCTGCTCGATCTCCGCGCCCGAGAATCCCTCGCTCGCGCCGGCCAGCGTGTCGAGATCGAAGGCCGACGGATCGCGTCCGCGTTTCTTCAGGTGGATTTCGAAGATCATGCGGCGCGCGGGCGTGCCCGGGAGGCCGACGAAGAAGATCTCGTCGAATCGTCCCTTTCGGAGGAGTTCGGGGGGGAGGGCCTCGACGTCGTTGGCGGTGGCGACGAGGAAGACTGGGGCGCGGTGGTCCTGCATCCAGGTGAGGAGTGTGCCGAACATCCGTCGGCTGAGTCCGCCGTCGGTGGAGGTGGAGGCCGCGCCGGCGAAGCCCTTTTCGATCTCGTCGATCCAGAGGACCATGGGGCTCATGGCCTCGGCCTGACGGAGGGCGTCGCGGAGTCGTCGCTCGCTCTCGCCGATGTAGCGGTCGTAGAGGGCGCTGGGGTCCATGCGGAAGAGGGGCTGTCGCCATGCGGTTGCGATGGCCTTTGCGGAGAGGCTCTTGCCCGCGCCCTGGACGCCGAGGAGGAGGACGCCGCGCGGGGGCGTGAGGCCGTGGGAGAGCGCGTCCTCCTCGAACGCGATGCTCCGCTCCGACAGCCATCGTTTGAGCACGCTCAGCCCGCCGATCTGGTTCATGTCTGTGGGGGCTTCGACGTATTCAAGCCCGCCGCCGGAGGAGAGGAGTTGTCGTTTGCGTGCGATGACGCCGTTGAGGTCGTCCTCGTTGAGTTTGCGGTCTTCGATGACGACATCCCGGAGGACGAAGGCGGCCTGGCGTCGGGTGAGGCCGCGGAGATTTCGGACGATGGCGCGCAGCGCGCGTTTGCTCAGGTCGATCTCGATCGGTCGTTCCTTGTGCTCTTCGCGGACGACACGGCGGATGATCCGTTCGAGTTCGGCCTCGTCGGGGAGGGAGAGGTCGAAGCGCGTGGCGCAGGCTTCGATCGCGCCGGGGAGGCGGTCGAGGTGATCGATCATGACGAGGGTGCCGCCGTCGCGTTCCATGCAGGCGAGGAGTGCTCGCAGGGCGCGGAGGGTGCGTGCGTCTTGGAGGTGGTCGGCGAGGTCGAGGGTGACGACGGTGAGCGGGCCGCGCTGCCTGGCGAGGTGGTAGAGCGCGGCGGCGGGGTGTTCGGTATCGGGCTCGGCCTTGGCGCCGGAGATTCGGCCGTCGGTCAGGCCGTCGAGGACGGTCCATCGCCAGAGCGGCCGGTCGAGGGTGAGGGATGCGGCGACGACGAGGTGGAGGGCCTCGGACTCCTCGTTGGTGACGATGGTGACGCACGGGTGGCGTGCCCGCAGGTGGTGCTCCAGCCGATCGAGGTCGGAGGTGGCCATCAGGGGCGAGCATATCCGAAGGCGACACCCCTTACACAACGCAAACCAGCATCTCCCCCCGATTCCCCTCGACCGTGTGTGCGGAGTGGACCCGATCGTGGTGGGCAACCGTACAGAAGCACGACACGCCGCCGCTGCGGTTGTGCCGGCTTGGTCCGCTCACACGGCCGAAGGGAGGGTTCTCCTGCTTTCGCGTGGGAAGTGCTGGCATCCGTGGCGAGCGGGGTGTAAACATGAGGGGGACCTTGGCGCGCAAGTGCGCGTTTGCATCGTGTTTGTTCGGTATTCCATGCGGGCTGCCGCGGTGCGCCCGCGTCATGTCCGGCCCGTCGTGGCACGGCGCGTCGGATCGAAGAAGGAGGTTGGTGTCATGCGGTTCCGATTCGCCTCTCGCTCCGTGGTCGCGGCGTTGCTGCTTGCGGCCGCGCCCGTGGTGGCGCAGGTTGAGCCTGCGCAGCCGCCGCTGCCGTCGGTCGGCGACGACCTGGGCCTGCTGGACTTCACGGTGCAGTCGCTGGTGATCCCGGAGGCGGCGGGCGATTCGTTCACGGTCACGCTCGCGCTGGGCGGTCAGGAACGAACACTGGTGCTGGACCCGTGGTCTTATGCCGCGCCTGATGCGCGTGTCCAGATCGACGATGGCTCGGGCGTTCTGAAGGACATCGACCTGCCCGAGTCTCGCACCTACCGCGGCTACGACGCGAACGGTCCGAGCCTTGCGGCGGCGGGGTCGCTGCTCGACGACGGGCTGACGCTGACGATCATTGATCTCGCGACGGACGGCGCCTGGCACGTTCAGCCGTTGCGCGACGTTGTTCCGGGCGCGGATCGTGCGTTGCACGTCGTCTACGACGCGGCGGACGTGCTGGACCTCGGCCTGCACCAGTGCGGCGGGGCGATCCCGACCGGGCAGGGCGGGGTCGCGAACGTGCCAGCCGACGGGAACGGCGGGACTCGTCAGTTCCTGGTGTGCGAGATCGCGGTGGACGGGGACTACCAGTTTTTCCAGCAGAACGGGAGCAGCGAGCAGAACACGATCAACGACATCAACAACGTGATGGCGGGCGTGGCGCTGGCGTACGAGACGTACTGCGGGGTGACGTACCAGATCACGCACTACATCATCCGGACGACGTCCGGGTCCAACCCCTACACCACCAACGATCCCTCCACGCTTCTCACGCAGTTCCGGAACTGGTGGAACTCGAACGCCCAGAACGTTCACCGGGACGTGGCGCACCTGTTCACGGGTCGGAACCTCAACGGCAGCGTGATCGGGATCGCGTACCTGAGCGTGATCTGCAACACGTCCTCTGCTTACGGGCTTTCCCAGTCGCGCTTTACGAACAACATGAACAGCCGGATCGCCCTCACCGCGCACGAGGTCGGGCACAACTTCAGCGCACCGCACTGCGACTCGACGCCGCCGTGCCACATCATGTGCTCTGGGCTTGGCGGCTGCAACGGGCTTGGGAACCCGCCGAAGTTCGGGACGGCGTCGATCAACAAGATCGTGCCGTACGCGCAGAGCCGTTCGTGCCTGGACGAAGGCCAGGGCTCGACCCCGGCGCCTCCGATCCTGGAGCAGTTCCCGTCCACGACGCTGGACGCGAACCTGTGGGACTCGACGACGGGCGTGGTGAACGCTGACGGGGTGAACGAGCCGTCCGCGCCGTACTCGCTGAATCTCGACTCGACGGACGCCGCGGAGACGAAGGACATCAACATGTCGGTCGCGTTGGACCAGCCGTACTTCACGATGTTCGCGCAGCACCGTGGCGTGGAGTCGGGCAAGACGCTGAGGGTTCAGTACCGGGACTTCTTCCAGAACTGGACCGACCTCGTCAGCTACACCTCCGACGGCGAGGACCGCGACTACTACTCGTGGAGCATCACGCCGATCCCGGTGCTCGGGTGGCACGAGACGTTCCGCGTGCGCATCTCCTCGCAGGGCGCGGACGGGACCGACGACTGGTTCGTCGACGACA
Source organism: Phycisphaerales bacterium (assembly GCA_039794165.1). Classification (GTDB taxonomy): domain Bacteria; phylum Planctomycetota; class Phycisphaerae; order Phycisphaerales; family UBA1924; genus CAADGN01. The sequence goes on along the minus strand of JBDIVY010000007.1, from coordinate 151,015 downwards.
TGTACCTCGGTGAGTTCCGAGGGCTCGAAGCGCCCTTCCTCGAGCCGTTCCCGGAAGCCTCGCTCCGAAACTACGTCTGGAAGACTCTTTCCAACGCCTCCGCCTCCACCGACGGCGTCAACCCGCCGACGGGACCGTACTCGATGAAGATCACCGGCGCCGGCAGCGCGGAGACTCACCACTGGCTCCTCGCCAATGCGCCCGCTACGACGCACGTCTCCTGCTACGTGCAGCACCGGGGCGTCGAGAGCGGCAAGCAACTCGTCCTCGAGTACCGCGATCTCTTCCAGGCGTGGATCACGCTCGAGACCTTCACCTCCAACGGGACGGACCAGAACTCGTTCACGTTCTTCCAGGCTCCGCTCAGTTACTTCGGCGCGTACCACGACGACTTCGCCATCCGCTTCCGCGCCCTCGGCGCGGACGCTTCGGACGCGTGGTACGTTGACAACCTCTTCGTCGGGCCGGCCCTGACGCCGCCGGACGACGACTGCCCCGCCGACTTCAACGGGGACACGGTTGTGAACTCTCTGGACGTGCTCGCGTTCCTGAACGCCTACAACGCCAACGACCCGAGCGCCGACTTCAACGGCGACACGGTGATCAACTCGCTCGACGTGCTGGCGTTCCTGAACGCGTACAACGCCGGCTGCGACTGATCGGCGTCGCGGCGCGTCTCTGCTTGCGATCGATCGGCCCCCGGGCGTTCAACCCGGGGGCCTTTTCTTCGTTCGTCCGCGCCTCCTCCTACGCTGTGCGGATGCCGCCCGCCGCGACCATCCGGGTGATCGCCGCCGACATCAAGATGTCGCACTCGGTGTTCGCTTTGCCGTTCGGCGTGCTGGCGGTGTTCCTGGCGCGCGATCCGGGCGAGGCGGGGGGTACGCTCGCGCTCAAACTGGCGCTGGTGGTGGCGTGCATGGTGGCCGCGAGGACGTGGGCGATGCTGGTCAACCGGATCGCGGACCGGGGGATCGATGCGTTGAACGAACGGACGCGGGGGCGTGCGCTGCCGTCGGGCCGGCTGAGCGCACGGGCGGCGTGCGTGGCGGCGGGGCTGTCGGCGGCCGCGTTCGTGGGGCTTGCGGCGCTGTTCCTGGCGTTCGGCAATCCGTGGCCGGTTGCGCTGGCTGTTCCGGTGCTGGCGTGGATCGCGTTCTACTCGTTCACGAAGCGGTTCACGGCGGCGTGCCACCTGTTTCTGGGTGGCGCGCTGGCGGCCTCGCCGATCGCGGCGGCGATCGCGGTGAATCCCGGTGCGCTCGCGCACACGCCCGCTCTCTGGTGGATCGCGGGGATGGTGCTGGCGTGGGTGGCGGGATTCGACGTGATCTATGCGCTGCAGGACGAGGCGTTCGATCGGGAGCGCGGGCTGCACTCGATCCCGGCCGCGCTGGGGGCGAGGCGGGCGGTATGGGTGGCGCGTGGGCTGCACGCGGTTGCGCTGGCGTGCCTCGTGGCGGCGTGGCTTGCGGATGCGCGGCTGGGCGTGCTGTACGGCGGGGCGGTTGCGCTGGTCGGCGGGCTGCTGGTTGCGGAGCACGTGGTGCTGGTGCGGCGCGGGCTGGCGGGGCTGGACCTGGCGTTCTTCACGCTCAACGGCGTGATCGGGATCGTGCTGGCGGCGGCGGCGATCGCGGACGTGTTCGTGTGAAACGGGGTGTGCGGTTGGCAACGGGAGGAGCGGGCATGAAGTGCGCGGCGAGGCTGGATAGCCCGATCGGGGAGATCGTCGTCGTCGCGAGCGGGGGAGCGCTCGAAGGCGTGCGGTTCGTGGACGAGAAGGTGGAGGAGGAGTGCGCCGGCGCTTCGGGAGGGTTCGACGGCGCATCGCGCGAGGTGCGCAAGGCGATCGCGCAGTTGCGTGCGTACTTCGCGGGGGAACTGCGCGAGTTCGATCTGGAGTTGGGCGCGTGGGGGACGGGGTTTCAGCGGCGTGTGCTGGGGGTGGTGCGGGAGATCCCGTTCGGCGAGACGCTGACCTACGGCGAGGTGGCGCGTCGGGTCGGGCGCGGGGGGGCGTCGAGGGCGGTGGGCGCGGCGAACGGGCGGAACCCGTGGGCGATCGTGGTGCCGTGCCACCGGGTGGTGGGCGCGGGCGGGCGGCTGACGGGCTACGGCGGGGGGATGTGGCGGAAGGAGTGGCTGCTGGGGCATGAGACGGGGGGAGGGTTGCGATGGGACGGATAGGACGGATCGGTGATGGTGATGATGGATGGTGCGCACGGAGGGGCGGGACTGGGTTTGCATCGCGGGTTGGGAGAGGGATTGGATGTACGCGGGTGGGTTCCTATGCTCCTGCCCCGGTCGGTGGCCGGGCTATCCATAGAGAACGATCGGGGCGTGTTCGGGGCCTTGTGGCTCCGGGTCGCTCTGGCAGGGCGGCCGCGGGCGTCTCCGGCGGCGGGAGGTTTGAGGATGCACGGTCTGATCGAGCCGCACGGCGGCACGCTGGTGAACTGCCTGGCGGATGAGGTTCGGGCGGGCGCGTTGCGGGCGCAGGCGGAGGGGCTGCCGAAGATTCTGCTGACGGCGAAGCAGTCGTGCGACCTGGAGTTGATCGCGAACGGCGGGTACAGCCCGCTGACGGGTTTCATGGGTGAGGCGGACTTCGAGAGCGTCTGCCGGCACATGAAACTGACGAGCGGGGAGACGTGGGCGATCCCGATCCTGCTGAGCGTGAAGAAGGAGGATGCGCCGAGCGTGGGGAGCCGGGTCGCGTTGATCGCGCCGAACGGCGTGCTGCAGGGCGTGATGACGGTGAAGGAGGAGTTCGTCCACGACAAGAATCTCGAGATCCCGAGCGTGTTCCGGACGGAGGACGGGGCGCACCCGGGCGTGGCGCAGGTGATGGCGGAGGGGGACGTGTGCCTGTCGGGGCCGGTGGAGGCGCTGACGCTGTGCGTGGACCCGAAGGGTCCGGAGGCGTTCCTGGACCGGCGTCTGACGCCGGCGCAGACGCGGTCGGCGTTCGGAGAGCGGAAGTGGTCGGCGGTGGTGGCGTTCCAGACGCGCAACCCGATCCACCGCGCGCACGAGTACGTGTGCAAGTGCGCGCAGGAGATCTGCGACGGGCTGCTGATCCACCCGCTGGTGGGGGAGACGAAGAAGGGCGACATCCGGGCGGACGTGCGGATGCAGGCGATCGACGCGCTGGTGGAGCGGTACTTCAACCCGGCGACGACGCTGGTGAGCGTGCTGCCGGCGGCGATGCGGTACGCCGGGCCGCGCGAGGCGATCCACCACGCGATCATGCGGAAGAACTACGGGTGCTCGCACTTCATCGTGGGGCGCGACCACGCGGGGGTGGGGACGTACTACGGGACGTACGATGCGCAGAAGATCTTCGACGAGATCGACCTGGCGGCGTTCGGCGTGACGCCGCTGAAGTTCGAGCACACGGGGTACAGCAAGTCGTACGGCGGGATGGTCTCGGGCAAGACGTTCCCGAAGATCGAGGGGGACATCATCAACCTGTCGGGGACGGCGGTTCGTGAGTTGCTCTTCAAGGGCGAGCGTCCGCCGGCGGAGTTCAGCCGGCCTGAGGTGGCGGACGTGCTGATCGCGGCGGCGAAGGCGGGGACGCTGTTCGTGGAGTGAGTGCGAAGGGCGAGGGGTGCAGAGCGAGGGCCGGAGTGAGAAGGCCGGAGCGTGGGAAGGGCGTGTGCCGGTCCCTGAGGCTCGCGGACCGGGGATTCCCCGCGCGTCTGGGGTGTCGGGCGGTGGTGGTGGAACGGTGCGCCTAGCGTTCCGGTATCAGGGGTTCCCGGGGCGTGCGGGCGTGTCGCCCGCGAGGCTGCCGGCGGAGCCGGGCCGGGCCGACGAGATCGGCGTCGGCGCAAGGAGCGAGTCATGAAACGTGGAATGGTCGCGATGGCGGCTGCGTTGGTGATGGCGGCCGGGATGCCGGCGATGGCGCAGGAGGGCGGCGTGAAGGCCGCGCAGGGCGCGAAGGCGCGCGAGGTTGCCCCGGGCGTGAAGGTCGAGCGGATCGCGGAGCTTCAGGTCGGGGACAAGGCGCCGGAGTTGAAGATCGCGGAGTGGGTGAAGGGCGACCCGGTGACGAGTTTCGAGAAGGGTCGGGTGTACGTCGTGGAGTTCTGGGCGACGTGGTGCGGGCCGTGCATCGCGGGGATGCCGCACCTGTCGGAACTCCAGAAGGAGTACAAGTCGAAGGACGTGCGGATCATCGGCGTGAACATCTGGGACGACACGACGAAGGTGGCGCCGTTCATGTCGGACAAGGGCGGCGACGAGAAGATGCAGTACACGGTGGCGATCGAGGAGAAGATCCCGGACACCGACACCCGGCGCACGGGATGGATGGCGAAGGAGTGGATGGAGGCGTCGGGTCAGCAGGGGATTCCGAGCGCGTTCATCGTGGACCAGAAGGGGTTCGTGGCGTGGATCGGGCACCCGATGACGATGGACGAGCCGCTGAAGGAGATCGTGGCGGGCGAGTGGGACATCGCGGCCGCGGCGAAGAAGTACGTCGATGAGAAGAAGGTCGACGTGAAGTTCCGCGAGTACATGATGGCGATCCGCGGCGGGGAGACGGCGAAGGCGTACGGCGTGGCGAAGGAGCTGATCGCGGGTCCGGCGTGGGACAACGCGCAGATGCTCAACACGCTGGCGTGGTACATCGTGGACCCGGACGCGAACCCGGAGCCGCGCGACGCGGAACTGGGGCTGAAGATCGCGGAGCGTGCGAGCGAACTGATGAAGCACGAGGACGCGATGATCCTGGACACGTACGCGTGGGCGCTGTGGTTCGCGGGCCAGCAGGACCGGGCGCTGGAGGTGCAGGAGAAGGCCGTGAGCCTCGCGCCGGCGAACATGAAGGAGCAGTTGGCCGAGGCGCTGGAGCGGATGAAGAAGATGAAGCGCGGCGGGTGATCGTCGCGGGCCATCGGTGAGACGCGCACGCGCCGGGCGGAAACGCCCGGCGTTTTTTCGTGCGCGAGGCCGGAGGGCGAAGGGGGGAAGGCCGGAGGGGCGCTCAGTTGGATCGCAGGATGCCGCTGCGCGTTGCTGTCGGGCGCGGGGAAGAGCCTGCAACGGGAGTGCGGGGTTGTGACCGGCGAGCCGCATCGCGGCGGGCGAGTGAGAGCGTGTGGATGGGGCGCGCCGGGTTGGTGCGCCCCTTCAGGGCTTTGGGGTTGTGGGTCGCGGTCCAGGGGCGTTGCCCCTGGCTCGGGCTGGTTCACGCCGTTGGCGTGATTCAGAAACCGGGCCGGGTTGCCCGCGTGCGTTCGGACGACGGTCGATGAATCGCGTGAGGCGGACAGCGGGAAGTCTCTGCGCGGTGGTAGGAGTGGAAGGGGCAGAGCCGCCACGGAGTGGCGGGGTACCCGAGGGGCGAGGACTCCACACAATCCGTATCAGGCCTCTTCGAGGGCGTCGCGGTAGCGTTGCATGACGTCTGCGCGGGTGACGAGGGCGAGTGGTCGTCGTTCGTCGTTGTGGTTGACGACGACGAGGCTGGCGGCGTCGCAGGCGGCGAAGCGGTCGAGGGCGGCCTCGAGGGTTTCGTCGGGGAGCAGGGGGGGGATGTCGTCGCGCATGAGTTCGGCGACGAGGAGGAGGGGGATGGCCTCGCGGTCGATGAGGGCGGTGCGGACGTCGAGGCCGGTGACCATGCCGACGTAGCGGCCGCGCTCGTCGACGACGGGGAAGTCGGGGGTGTCGTAGACGGCGTGCATGGCGACGAGTTTGGCGACGGGGTCGGAGGGGTAGACCGGCTCGGGGGGGAGGGGGGTCTGCCGGACGCTTCGGACGTGGACGCGGCGCAGGACGGTGAGGTCGCGCGATCGGCCGACGCGCAGGCCGGAGCGTCGCAGGCGGAAGGTATAGATCGAGTCGCGGTCGAGGAGTTGGGCGACGACGGTGGCGAGCACCGCCGCGAGCATGACCGGGAGCATGACGTAGATGTTGCGGGTGAGTTCGAAGAGGAGGAGGATGGCGGTGAGCGGGGCGTGCGACGAGGCTGCGAGGACGGCGGCCATGCCGACGAGGGCGTAGGAGGCGGGCGTCGAGCCTTCGGGGATGAGGTGGAGGAGTTCGAGGGTGAGTCCGAGCGCGCCGCCGACGGTCGCGCCGAGGAAGAGGCTGGGCGCGAACACGCCGCCCGAGCCGCCGCACGCGAGCGTAAAGGTCGTCGCGACGGCCTTGAAGAGGAGGAGGAGCAGGAGGAGGGCGAGGACGGCGAGGCGCGTGTCCGCGCCCTGGGCGCCGAGGTAGGTGTCGGGGGCCAACATGCGGTGGATGGGTTCGTAGCCGTTGGCGAAGAAGGCGGGCGCGGGGCCTCGGGTGAGCGAGCCTGTGCCGAGGGCGTGTTCGATGGCGACGTAGGCGAGTGCGAGTGCGCCGAGTGTGAGTCCGCCGGTGACGGGCTTGAGGAGGGGGTGGATTCGCCAGGCGTCGTAGAGGTCTTCGCCCTTGTGGAGGAGGCGTTGGAAGGCGACGGCGACCAGGCCGCAGATGCCGCCGAGGAGGACGTAGGAGGGGAGTTCCTGCGGTGTGAACTCGAGGGCGTGGAGGGTCTCTTCGACGGTGAAGATGGCTTCGTTCTCGCCGAGGACGGCCTGGGTGGTGACGGCGGAGAAGACGGAGGCGACGACGATGGGGGTGAAGGCGCGGAGTGAGAAGTCGCGGAGGAGGACTTCGAGGACGAAGATGACGCCGGCGATGGGCGCGTTGAAGATGGAGGAGATGCCGGCGGCCGCGCCGCAGCCGACGAGGACGGACATCTGATCGCGTGAGACGCCGAGGCGTTGACCGACGACCGAGCCTGCGGTGGCGCCGATCTGGACGATTGGGCCTTCGGTGCCGGCGGAGCCTCCGGAGCCGACGGTGAGGATGGAGGCGGCGACCTTGACGATGCCGGTGCGCCAGGGGAGGAACCCACCGCGTGTGATGAGGGCGCGCATGACCTGGGGGACGCCGTGTCCCTTGGCTTCGGCGGCGAAGTAGTGGACGAGGACGCCGGTGGCGGCGAGGCCGACGGTCGGGAGGACGACGAGGCCGACGGGTCCGAGGGTGGCTTCGAGTGTGTGTGCGGAGTCGAAGGCGCGGTGGAGGAGCCAGTCGAAGGCGATGGCGGCGAGGCCCGTGAGGGTGCCGACGAGCGCGCCGATGATGATGAGATACCACTCCTCGCGGAAGCCGAGTCGCTTGAGGGCGCGGCGGATGGAGGCGGTGAGCGCGGCCATGCTCGCCCGCACTGTATCGGGCGGGATAGGCGGGGCGCGGTGAAGTCTGAAAACCGCGCGAGTTGAGGGGGCGCTCCGTGGCGGATGCGTTCAGGGCGCGCGCCGGTCCTGCATCGGCTCCGCGGTCGGACGATCGGGCGGCGCGGTGGTGGGTGCGGCGGTCGTCGCGCCGGGCGGAGCGTCGAAGCCGCGGACGACGCGCGGGGCGGGGCCTTCGGGGGGCTTTGTGCGCCCGAAGCGCTTGTGCTCCTCGTCGGCCCACTGGTCGGCGATCTTCCACCAGAGGAGGATGAACGGCACGCCAAGGACGGCGATGACCACGGTGGTGACGATGATCTCGGTCATGGGCGGGGCTGTTGGTGGTGCGCAGACAAGGTGCCGGTGGCATCGTGGTTGCGGACGGGCGATGCTAGCCGGGGGCGTGGGCGGCGCCGTTGACGCGGGGCGGTCGTTCGGTTAGTGTTTGGGCATGAAGGAGCGATCCATGGCGCAGGGGTCGAGGATCGAGTGGACGCAGGCGACGTGGAACCCTGTGGCGGGGTGTACGCCGGTCTCGCCGGGGTGTCTCAACTGCTACGCGGCCCGGATGGCGCTGCGGCTGGAGCGGATGCCGAACGGGACGGGCGAGAAGTACGCGGGCACGGCGAAGCGGGCGCGCGACGGACGGCCTGTGTTCTCGGGACGCGTGAACCTTGATGAGGGTGCGCTGGACCTGCCGCGGTCGTGGAGGCTGGGCAGGATCATCTTCGTCAACTCGATGAGCGACCTGTTCCACGAGGGGGTGCCGCCGGAGTTCGTGCGTCGGGTCTTCCGCGTGATGGAGGAGTGCCCGCAGCACACGTTCCAGGTGCTGACGAAGCGGCCGGAGCGTGCGCTGGAACTCGCGGCGACGCTGCCTTGGCCGGCGAACGTGTGGATGGGGACGAGCGTCGAGACGAGCACGTACTACGAGCGAATCCGGCTGCTGAAGCGCATCCCGGCAAGGGTGCGGTTCCTCTCGTGCGAGCCGCTGCTGGGGCCGCTGAAGCGGCTGCCGCTGTCGGGGATTCACTGGGTGATCGTGGGAGGCGAGTCGGGGCCGGGTGCGCGGCCGATGGCGGGGTCGTGGGTGATGGAGATCAAGGGGCAGTGCGAGGCGCGCGGGGTAGCGTTCTTCTTCAAGCAATGGGGAGGGGTGAACAAGAAGGCGGGGGGACGGGAGTTGGAGGGACAGACGTGGGACAGAATGCCGGAGGCATCGAATGCATGAACTGCTCTACGACGACGGCCTGCTGATTCCTGAAGTCGGGCCTTGGGCGAAGCGCAAGTACCATTTCCTCCAGCGGTATCTCAACCTGTTCTCCACAGGGATGAAAGGGAAGTGGCCAGAGCGCCACTACATCGACCTCTTTGCCTCCGCTGGCCTGGCAAGGCTTCGCGACTCGGGCGAGATAGTCCTTGGGAGCGCATTGATCGCGGCGACCGTCCGTGATCCCTTCACGTCGCTGCATTTTTGCGAGCGAGACCAAACGGCCGCCGGCGCTTTGCAGGCCAGACTCGAACGAATCGAGGCGAGTGACCGTGCTCGCATTGTCGTAGGAGATGTGAACGAATGTGTCGCGGGGTTGCTCTCGCCTATCCCATCGCGTGGTGCGCTCTGCGTCGTGTTTGCGGACCCATATGGCTTGCATCTCGACTTCGAGACTACCCGAGCCATCGCATCGAAGCACTGCGACCTGATCGTCTTGCTCGCGGACAACATGGATGCGCTCCGCAACTGGGCGACCTACTACGCGGCGAATCCAGGCTCAAACCTCGACCGATTTATGGGAGAGGGCGGCTGGCGGGAACTGCTTCAATCGACGTCGTCATCAAGGCAAGCGTCGGCGCTGCGTGATCGGTACTGTGAACGGCTCCGCGTGCTCGGGTACGAGCATTTCGCGTTTGAACGCGTTCGAAACTCCCGCGGACTAGACATCTACAGCCTGCTCTATGCGTCACGCCACCCGACGGGGCTCAGTTTCTGGCGCAAGGCATCCGCTGTCGACGAGGAAGGGCAACGAAGCCTGCCGTTCGACGGCTGATGCTGTGAGGCGAGAAGTTGTGCCGATCCGCGTCGAGCCGCCGTCCGGCGCCAAGCGCTTCACTTCTACAACTCCACCATCTCCACCGCCGGCTCGTGGCGGAGGGCGGGGGCAGGGAAGGCCACCTCGCTGGCGAACGCGGCCAGGGCGGGGGTGGCCTGGGCCATTTCGGCTCGGACCTGGGCGGCGTTGAAGAGGCGGGAGCGGGGGAGGACGACTTCGGTGGCCTGGGGGACCATGCCGGGCTGCTCGTCCACGACGATGACCTTCACGCGGCGGGGGGAGGTGAGGGCTTCGCCGTGGAGGACGGCGAGGAGGTCGAAGGCGATCTGGCCCTCGGAGCGGGCGAGATCGACGGGGGGGATGGCGGCCTCGAAGGCCTGGAGGAGGCCGCGGGCGTTCTCGAAGGTGCCGGCCTTCTCGGCCCAGGTGCAGCCGGGCAGGACGACGTCCGCGCCGTCGATGAGCGGGCCGCCGAGGGTGTCGATGAGGACGACGAACTTGCCGTGTCGTCTGTCGGCGGCGTGGGCGAGGGGTTGGGGGGCCCAGTCGCCTTCGGTGTAGTTGCCGGTGAGGATGAGCGCGCCGACCTCGTCGCCTGCGATGCGTTTGACGAAGGCGTCGTGGTCGAGGGTCTCCCCCCCCACTGCCGCGAGGACGCGACGGACGCCGCGTGCGTTGGGTGCCTTCTCGGCGTAGACCCTGAAGGCGCGTGGGTCGTCTTCAGCGACGCCGGGTGGGAAGGTCTGGTCTTCGCCGCGGCGGGGGACGGGGCCGAGGCCGAGGATGGCGCGGGAGTCGACCTCGCGTGCGAGTGTGGCGAGTGTCCAGGCGTCCTCGCAGGTGAGCATGGGGCTGAGGAGGAGTGCGAGGCGGCGTCCGCCCTCGGCGGCGCGTCGCAGGCCGTCGATGGCGTCGGCGTAGCAGCGTTCGGAGTCGTCCTCGACGAGCGCGCCGTACTGGCGTCGCATGGTGGAGCGGAGTCGGCTGTCGCTGTGGACGTGCTTCCAGCCGTAGCGGACCTCGTCGGTGATCCACCACTTGTTGACGGCGTGGTTCTCGCGGGGCTTGATGCGGTAGAGGCGGCCCTCGTTGTGCTCGATCCAGATGTTGTCGCCGCTGGCGGTGATGCCGTCGATGGAGGGGGTGGAGCGGAGGAACCAGACGCGCTGGGCGAAGAGGAAGTCCTTGTCGAGGAGGGCGCCGACGGGGCAGAGGTCGATGACGTTCGCGCTCAGCGGGTTGGTGATGCCGACGCCGGGGAAGACGTCGATCTCCTCCTTGTTGCCGCGGCCGTCGACGTACAGCTCGGCGGTGCCGGAGACCTCGCGTGTGAAGCGGACGCAGCGCGTGCACATGATGCAGCGGTCCGCGTAGAGGTAGACGTGGGGGCCGAGGTCCTTCTTGGGGTTCTTGACCTTCTGCTCCTGGAAGCGAGAGACGCCGCGGCCGTACTTGAAGGAGTAGTCCTGGAGGAGGCACTCGCCGGCCTGGTCGCAGACGGGACAGTCGAGCGGGTGGTTGATGAGGAGGTATTCCATGACCGCCTTCTGGTTCTGGACGGCCTTGGGGGAATCGGTGTGGACGACCATGCCGTCGGAGGCGGGGGTTTGGCAGGTGGGGAGGAGCTTGCCGCCCATGAAGGGTTCGAGGCGGTTCTCGTTGCGTGGGTTGGGGGCCCAGACCTCGCCGAGGCAGATGCGGCAGGAGGCGACGATGGAGAGGCCGTCGTGGTAGCAGTAGAAGGGGATGCCGACGCCGGCGGCGTTGGCGGCCTGGAGGATGGTCTGGCCGGGGGTGAAGGGGCACTGGACGCCGTTGATGGTGACGGTCGGCATGGGACGGGAGTGTAGGGGAGGGCAGGGCGGGTGCCACGGGCCGTGCTGCCCCGGATAGCCTTGCTGCATGTCGGAACCCGGAGCGAAGAAGGGCACGCCGATGCAGGGGCCGCGCGGGACGCGGGATCTGTACCCGGCGGAGGCGGCGCGGCGTCGGTGGATCACCGAGCGGTGGCGCGAGGTGGCGGTGCGGCACGGGTTCGAGGAGGTGGACGGGCCGACGTTCGAGGAGTCGGAGTTGTACGCGGTCAAGAGCGGCGAGGGCATCCTCGGCGAGTTGTTCCAGGCGTACTCGGGCAAGAGCCCGGACGAGGTCGAGCGGGTGAAGGCGACGGGGCGGGCGCCGTACGCGATGCGCCCGGAGTTCACGCCCACCCTGGCACGCATGTACGCGGCCCGGGCGGCGGGGCTGTCCAAACCGTGCAAGTGGTTCCAGATCGGGCCGTTTTTCAGGGCGGAGAGGCCGCAGCGGGGGCGGCTGCGGGAGTTCTTGCAGTGGAACGTGGACCTGCTTGGAGGTGAGGCAGGGTCCAATCTGAATGAATACGACGCCGAGGTCATTTCCGTACTCGCGGCGTCGTTTGCATCATTTGGCATGAGTCCCGCAGACACCAGAATTAAGATTGGCTCACGCCGTGCGGTTCTGGCAGCGTGCGCACGATACGGTGCTCCGCCGCACCTATACGGCCCAGACGACCTCTCACCCTCCCTGCTGCGGCTCTTGGACGATCGGCTGAAGATCACGCCAGATGAGTTCGAACGCCGCGCTGTCGAGCTTGCACTTCCCGATGAGTTCGTCAAGTATTGCCATCCCGTGGATCGCGCCGTGGTGCCGTTGGACGCGACTGTGTCTGACATCGCAAACATATTTGGAGTCAGCCTGGCACAAGCTGGAGAGGTTTATGCGGACTACCACCAATCAGGAGGTTTGTCTGAGTGCATTCGGCAATCGGGATTCGCACATTGGTGCGAGTACGACAGTATGGTTGTTCGCGGACTTGCGTATTACACAAGCAACGTGTTCGAAGCGATCGCTGAGGGGGAGCGGGCCGTCGCCGGTGGTGGTCGGTATGACAACCTCGTCAAACTCTTCGGCGGGCCACCGACGCCGGCGGTGGGGTTTGCGATGGGGGACGTGGTGCTGGCGAACCTGTTGCAGGACAAGGAGCTGATGCCGAGCGATGCGGAGTTGATGGGGCTGGTGGGGCAGACGCCGGACGTGTTCGTGCTGAGCAACGGGGATGAGGGGGCGGAGAGGCAGGTGCGGCCGCTGGTGGCTGCGCTGCGCCGCGGCTCCCGCGCGCCTCAGGACTCAGGACTCAGGACTCAAGACTCAGGACTCAAGGCTCAGGACCCCCTCCACGTCCGGCACTCGTACAAGGCGACGAAGAACGTCGGGAAGTTGCTGAAGGAGGCGGCGCAGGTGGGTGCGCGGTTCGCCGTGATCGTCGAGAGCGCGGCGGAGGCGACGGTGAAGGACCTGCGCACGGGCGAGCCGTGGGCGGACCGCGTGCCGATCGGCGATGTGGGGCGTCGCATCGCGGAGCGGGTGCGTGGCGGATAGAACGCACGGCGCGCCTTCGTGCTGATCGCGGAATGCGGTTGTGCGTTGTCGCCGGAAGCAGAGGAGAAGCTGCACGGAAAGGCGGGGCATAGGCGGCACAAGGATGTCTCCGGATCGGAGTGCGGCCTGCAACGCCGAAGGCGTGCCATAGCCGGAGCCAGGGGCAACGCCCCTGGTGCGGTGCATTGTGCGTTGCGAGCCGCATCGCGGCGGGCGAACGGGGGCGGCGCGCACGACGGGTTGGCACGCCCTTGCAGGGCTTGTCCGGTGATGGGTCGCGGTCCAGGGGCGTTGCCCCTGGCTCGGGCTGGCTCACGCCTTTGGCGTGGGTCAGTAGGCGGACACGGCTGCCCGCGCGCGCTCGAACGGCCGTCGATGGATCGCGTGTGACCATTGCACGGAAGGAGCGGAGGGAAGAGAGGGAGGGGCGGAGCCGCCACGGAGTGGCGGGGTACCCGAAGACGGTGTGCCCGAGAGGCGCGAGGCTTGTGGAATCCACGTCACTCGGGCGGTTCGTGGCGGTCTGGTCCCGCGTGGTTCGCGCGGTCGAAGAACGCACCGAGCACGTTCGTCGTGTTGATCTCGGGGAAGGAGAGGGGCCGGTCGCGGCGGACGAGCGCGCTCCCCACGTCGCGCGCGATGCGCACGACCGTGCCGACACCCGAGAGTACGGACGCCCTCGGGCGGTGCTCGTTGGGGCGGACGAGGAGGAGCGTGATGTCGTCGCCGGCGTCGCGTCCGCCCGCGCGCTGGGCGAGTGCGCCGAGCAGGGCGGGGATGAGGGCTTCTGGGCGTGAGGCGTCGAGGCGGGCGAGCAGGTCGAGCAAGCCGGCCTGGCCGAGGAGGCGGCCGTCGGCGGTCGTGGTCTCGGTGACGGCGTCGGTGTAGAAGAGCGCGAGGTCGCGGCGACCGAGGCGCACGCGCACCTGGCCGAAGGTGGCGTCCTCGATGCCGAGCGGGATGTCCGCCGCGGCGCGGGGCGTGTCGGGGGGCGGGGCGATGAACTCCCAGGTTCCTCTTGCGGCGCGGTAGATCGCGGCGGGCGGGTGGCCGGCGGAGGTGATGGCGAGGTGGGCGGTGGGCGTCCAGACGGTGGCGACGGAGGCGGTGGCGAACTGGCCGAGCCGGGCCATGCCGACGAACTCGCGGTTCAGGTCGGCGACAAAGCGGCGCTGATCGACGTAGTTGACGTAGCGGCGGAGGAGTTGGCGCAGGCGCTCGGCGGCCTCGGCGACGGCGGCCCCGTGCCCGCTCACGTCCGCGACGAGCAGCCGGATGACGCGGCCGGTGACACAGGACGAGAGATAGTGGATGTCGCCCCCCTCCGCATCCCCCTCCACAGGCCGGCTGAACACCCAGGCGTCCAGGCCGGGCATGTTCACAGCCTGATCGATGGCCCGGTTCCCGCCCCACACCTCGAGGCACTGCATGGTGCGCGGGCCTTCAACGGTCGCGTCGGGCATGGCCAGAGCGTAGCGTGGCGAGCGAGGCGTCGATCGGGTGAGGCACCGCAGACCTCCGGCAGACCGCGACTTCGGCGTCTTTCGTATCCTGTGGACCCCGGGAGCGTGCCATGCAGTTCGCGTTGATCCTGGTTCTCGCGTTCGCCCTCGGCGCGGTCGCGCTGGGGGCGGAGCGGCGGCACCGCCGGCTGCGGCGGCGCATCGCGCGGCTGGACCGGCGCGAGATGGAGATGCTGCACGCGGTCAAGCCGCTGTACGCGTTCCGTGCCGAGGAGCGGCTGCGGGCGGCGGGGCGTGCGGCGCGGATGCCGGTCGAGTTCCGGTCGCAGTTCGGCGAGGACCTGTTCCTGGACGAGTTGTTCGCGGGGCAGGCGGAGGGGTTCTTCGTCGAGGTGGGCGCGTACGACGGGACCACCTACGCGGTGACGTACGCCTTCGAGGCGATGGGGTGGACGGGGCTGCTGGTGGAGGCGGTGCCGTCGCTGCACGCGCTGGCGGTGGCGCGGCGGCCGGGGTCGCGGGTCGTGAACGCGGCCGTCTCGCGGCGGGGGTCTTCGGGGACGGCGTCGTTCACGCACCTGATCGACTCGCGCGCACCCGGCGGCGGAGGGGGGGGGTACGACGCGTCGTCGTTTCTGGACGACCCGGCTGGGCGGCGGTTCACGAAGCGGCCGCCGCGGACGCCGGAGGAGCGGGTCGAGGTGCCGCTGACGACGATGGACGACCTGCTGGCGGAGCACGCGGGGGCGGTCGACCTGGTGGTGATCGACGTGGAGGGGCACGAGATCGCGCTGCTGGACGGGTTCGACCTGGCGCGGTTCCGGCCGCGGGTGATCGTGATCGAGGACCACGGGCTGGGGGCGGACCCGACGCTTGCGGAGTATCTGGGGGCGCGGGGGTACGAGCACGTGTGCTGGCTGTCGTACAACCGGGTGATGGTGCGGCGCGACGAGGGCACGCTGCTGGAGCGGGCACGTCGGATCGCGCAGCACACGGCGACGGGGAAGACGGCGGGGTGAGGGACCGAGAGAGGTATACGGATCGTGTGAAGTCCTCACGCCAGCGTCGCCTGCCACTCCGTGCCTGTTTCGCCGCTTCCCCCCCTCCCTCCGCTCGATCCGCGAAGTTGTCTCGCACCATCCGCCGACGGCCGATCGAGCGCTCGCGGGCAACTCGATCGGGTTTCTGGCTCACGCCAACGGCGTGAACCAGCCCGAGCCAGGGGCAACGCCCCTGGACCGTGACCCACCACCCCAAAGCCCTGAAGGGGCGCACCAACCCGGCGCGCCCGATCCACACGCTTTCACTCGCCCGCCGCGATGCGGCTCTCGGAGCGCAACTCAGCGCCCAGGGGCGTTGCCCCTGGCTCTGGCTAAGGCACGCCTTCGGCGTTGCGGACCGCACACCGATCCAGCAGAGACATCCTTGCGCTTCCGATGTTCCGCCCTGCCGTTGCGGCTTCTCTCCTACACCCGACGACGATGCGCAACGGGATCCAGCGATCCGTTTGATCCCACGCTCACATATGGATCGCCTTCCCCTCGCTGGCCAGGGCTGCTTCGCGGACGGCCTCGTGCATGGTCGGGTGGGCGTGGACGGTGACGATGAGTTCCTCGGTGGTGGCTTCGAGGCGGCGGGCGAGGGTGAGTTCGGCGATGAGTTCGGTGGCCTGGTCGCCGAGGATGTGGGCGCCGAGGATTTCGCCGCGGGGCAGGCCGCGGATGATCTTGACGAAGCCGTCGGTGTGGAGAGCGGCGATGGCCTTGCCGTGGGCCTGGAGGGGGTAGGAGCCGACCTCGTAGTCCTCGCCCTTTTTGAGGCCCTTCTCCTTCAACTGTCGCTCGGTGAAGCCGACGGAGGCGACCTGCGGCTGGCAGTAGGTGCAGCCGGGGATGACGGAGTAGTCGATGGGGATGGGCTCGTGGTGCTTCTTGGGGTCGCTGCGCCAGGCGATGCGCTCGACGCAGATGATGGCCTCGTCGCTGGCGACGTGGGCGAGCCAGGGGGGGCCGATGACGTCGCCGACGGCGTAGACGCCGGGGACGCTGGTCTTGTAGTCGATGGGTTCGTTGGCGGTCTTGCCGGGCTTGAAGTCGGTGACGATGTGGTCGCGTTCGGTCTTGAGGCCGAGCGAGTCGTCGAAGAGGCCGTCGTATCGGCCCTTGACGCCGATGGCGAGCAGGACGCGGTCGGCCTCGATGGTTTCCTTCTTCGACTCGTCGGGCTTGCCGTCCTTGACGGGGGCGATGGTGACCTTCACGCCAGCCTTGGTCTTTTCGACGGCGGTGGTGAGGTGGCCGGTGCGGATGTCGAAGCCCTTCTTCTTGTAGAGGCGTTCGATGGCCTTGGAGACGTCCTCGTCCTCGACGGGGAGGAGGCGGTCGAGCATCTCGACGATGGTGACCTTGGCGCCGAAGGAGTGGTAGAAGTAGCCGAACTCCATGCCGATCGCGCCCGCGCCGACGACGACGAGGGACTTTGGCATCTCCTTGTTGAACATGGCTTCTCGGGCGCCCCAGATGCGGTCGTTGTCGAACTTCGCGAAGGGGAGGTCGCGGGCGACGGAGCCGGTGGCGACGAGGACGTTGGTGGCGGTGAGGGTCTCGCGGGGCTTGGCGGCGGGCCTGGCGGGGGCGTCGGTGCGCTCCTCGTGGACCTCGCAGTCGTAGACCTCGACGCGGCAGGGCTGACCACCCTTGGCTCCACTCACGATCTTCGCGCTGCCGACGACGTGCTCGATCTTGTTCTTGCGGAAGAGGAACTCGATGCCCTTGTTGAGTTTGGCGGCGACGTCACGTGAACGGCCGATGACCTTGGACCAGTCGAAGTCGACCTCGCCCTTGAGTTTGAGGCCCCAGGCGTCGCGCTCGTGGAGTTTTTCCATGAGTTCGGCGTTGGAGAGGAGAGCCTTGGAGGGGATGCACCCCCAGTTGAGGCAGACGCCGCCGAGTTTGGCGCGCTCGACGCAGGCGACTTTCATGCCGAGTTGCGCGGCGCGGATCGCGCCGACGTAGCCGCCGGGGCCGCCGCCGATGACGATGAGGTCGAAGTGTCTCTCAGCCACGCGAAGGGCCTCTCTTTCGGGGTGTTTCCCGCGGTCGGTCCGCGGTGGGTTGGCAGTATAGGGAGGGGCGCGCGGGGCTTCGGCGCGGGGCGAACGGGCTTGGTCGGGGCGGGGCGATCCTGTAGACTCGCGCGGTCGGCGGGGCGCAGGCGCGCGCGGCGCACAGGGGGCGGACATGGCGAGACATCGGGCATGGATTGCGGCGCTGGCGGCGGGTTTGCTGGCGCTGTGCGGGGCATCGGCGTCCGGGCAGCGGGTGGTCGCGCTGGGCGCGGACCGGCTGACGCTCGAGCCGGGCGAGTCGGCTTCGCTGCGGCTGGAGTCGGTCGGGGCGGAGGGGGCGCGCGAGATCGCGTGGGGCGGGGCTGGCGTCGAGTGGGTGTTCGTGCGCGACAGCCGCTCGCAGCGGAATCACCAGAGCGCGCCGGCCGGGGACGACGGGATGACGGTGCGGGTGTCGCCGGTGCGGGCGGGTGTGACGATGGTGGGCGTCGATCTGGCGCGGCGGGTTGAGGTGATGAAGGCCGAGGCGTTCGGCCAACTGGCGGAGCGCGCTGGGAAGGCGTCGGAGACCGTGCCCGGAAAGGTCCCGCCCCGAGATGGCGGCGTGCGGGTGTTGCGCGTGGAGTCGGCGTGTGCGCTGGTGCGCGTGGGGGGCGCGGCGACGGACGTGGGGGTGAGCAAGTCCGGGCTGGCGACGGAGATTCGCGCGCTGATGGACCCGACCGCACTGCGGCTGCCGAGCGACATGGCGGTGCGCGTGTACGCGGACGGCAGCGGCGTGCCGGGGGCGACGGTGATCGCCACGCACGCGGCGAGCGGCGCAGAACGGCGGACGACGGCGGACGACAAGGGGATCGCGCCGGTGCGGCTCGACAGGCCGGGCGTGTGGCGGGTCGAGTTCCACCACGTTGCGCGGGCGCGCGATGACGCGGCGGACTGGGTCGTGTATTCGTGCGTGCTGACGTTCGAGGCCGGCGGCGGCGAGGGGGGGGCACGATGAGGCGGCTGCTGGCGATGGCGGCGTGCGCGGCGGCGGCCCTCGGTGCGCCTGCGCTGGGGCAGGCGTGGGAGTCGCTCGGGCCTGCGCCGGCGAGCGTGTCGGGCGGGTCGGCGGGGCGGATCGGCGCAGTGGCGTGCAGCCGGGTGGACCCGGACCTGTACTTCGTGGGCGCTGCGGACGGGGGCGTGTGGCGGACGAACGACGGGGGGGAGACGTGGACGCCGCTGACGGACCACCTGCCGACGACGTCGATCGGCGCGATCGCGCTGGACCCGCAGGACGAGAGCATCGTCTACGCGGGGAGCGGCGAGGCGAACTTCGCCAACCACTCGCGCTACGGGCTGGGGCTGTACAAGTCCACGGACGGCGGGGAGACGTGGAGCGTGCTGGCGGCGGAGACGTTCGCGGGGCGGTGCTTCTCCCGCATCCGCATCGACCCGACGAACACGGGCGTGCTGTACGCGAGCGTGGCGCGGGCGGGCGGGTTCCCGACGCTTGCGGCGGCGAAGGGGCACCCGGGGGCGACGGGGCCGGTGGGCGTGTTCAAGTCGGAGGACGGGGGGGCGACGTGGGCGCACCTGACGAACGGGCTGCCCGCGGTGGACGCGACGGACCTGGCGATGGACCCTGCGAACCCGGCGACGCTGTACGCCGCCATCGGGCACATCTTCGGCGATGCGGCGAACGGGGTGTACAAGACGACGGACGGCGGGGCGTCGTGGACGAAACTGGGCGGAGGGGGGGGGTTGCCGGGGCCGGTGGGGCGCATCAGCCTCGCGGTCGCGGCGAGCCAGCCGTCGCGGGTGTTCGCGCTGCTCACGAAGCCGGCGGACGCGGCGGGGGACGGGGCGGAGAACATCGGGGGCTTCCGGTCCGACAACGGCGGCGCGACGTGGACGGCGCACGGCTCGGTGAACCAGGCGACCTACGGGTGGTACCTCTCGGTGGTGGGCGTGAAGCCGGACGACGCGAATGTCGTCTTTTACGGCGGGCTGAACATGCGCCGGTACGTGAACGGCGTGGGGGCGAACGTGACCCCGCCGCACGTGGATATTCACGCGATCGAGTTCGACGCGGCCGGTCGGCTCGTCGTCGGCGACGACGGGGGCGTGCACCGGAGCGACGACCTGGGCGACTCGTACGAGAACCTGAACGACGGCCTCTCGACGGTGCAGTTCTACGCCGGGCTGTCGCTGCACCCGACGAACGAGCAATGGGTGATGGGCGGGACGCAGGACAACGGCACGAACCGACGCAGCGCGGACGGCGCTGCGTGGGACACGGTGCTCGGCGGCGACGGCGGGTGGACGCAACTCGACGCGACGCGCCCGCACCGGGTCTTTGCCGAGTACCAGGGGACGGGAAACCTGTTCCGCTCGACGAACGGAGGGAGTTCGTTCACGAAGGTGGGCGGCGGGATCAGCGGACGCAACTGCTTCCTGCCGCCCTACCTGATCGACCCCGCCAACGCCGACCGGATGCTGTACGCGACGCACCGCGTGCACGTGAGCGAGGACGGGGGGTCGAGTTGGAGCGTGCTGAGCGGCGACCTGACGAACGGCACGGGGGCGATCCGCGCGCTGGCGATCGCGCCCTCGGACCCGTCGTTCGTCTACGTCTCGACAAACGACGGGAACGTGCTGGTGTCGCAGGACGGCGGGGAGAACTTCGGCGTCGCGATGACGGGGCACCCCGGCTGGCCGCGCGTGACGCGGGAACTGACGGTGGCGGGTGACGATGCGCGGGAGGTGTACCTGGCGACGGGGGTGTTCGGCGGGCCGAAGGTGCGGCGGTCGCGCGACGCGGGGGCGACGTGGGAGGTTCTGGACGGCAACCTGCCGGACCTGCCCGTGAACGTGGTGGTGGTCGATTCATCGTGCGCGCTGCGGCCGCTGTACGCGGGGACGGACGCCGGGGTGTACCGCTCGCTGAACGGGGGCGTGTCGTGGCAGCGGTACGCGGAGGGGATGCCGAACGTGGCGGTGATCGACCTGCTGGTGGACGGCGCGCGCGGCCGGCTCGTCGCGGGGACGCAGGGGCGCGGGGCGTGGGCGGCGCCGTTGTTCGAGCCGGGGGACTTCAACATGGACGGCAGCACGGACACGGTGGACGTGCTGAACTATCTGAACGCGTTCGTGGCGGGCGATCCGAGCGCGGACCTGGACGGGGACGGGGTGGTGACGACGCTGGACTTCCTGGCGTTCCTGAACCGGTGGGCGGTGGGGTGCGGGTGAGACCGGCGTGAACACCTGATCGGGGTCGAGGGGAGCGATTCCCCTTGGTCGAGTCTGCGGGTTTGGTTAGATTGGGGGTCGGACGTTGAAGAGGAGGTCGGGTATGGGTGCGCGTGTTGCGGGCGTGGTTGCGGCGGTGTCGTTGGGCTTCGGGGCGATGGGGCAGTCGGATTCGCGGGCGGTGTTCGTGGGGCACTACCACTCGACGACGGCGAGCGTGACGTCGTTCCGGGTGAACGCGGACGACTCGCTGACGATGGTGGGGAACTACGCGACGGAGATGTGGACGTACACGCTGGCGTTGACGCCGGACGGGTCGTTGCTGGCGGCGGCGGAGGCGGCCGGCTCGCAGGACGGCAGTTCGACGATGGACCGGTTCCACGTGTTCGCGGTGGCGTCGGACGCGTCGCTGACGAAACTGGCGTCGTTCTGGATCGACAACTCGCCGCTGTCCGCGACGTGGCTGAGCAACGACGTGATCGCGATCACGCGGTCGGAGCTCGGGGCGTCGCAGATTCACGTGTGGCGGTTCGACCGGGACGCGCTGACGCTGACGAAACTGTCGTCGCAGCCGTCGGGGTCGTTCAACACCGCGCTGGCGCTGCACCCGGTGGACGGGAAGTTGTACTCGCAGGACTCGACGGCGTTGAACATCAAGCGCTGGGTCATCAACCCGGACTGGACGCTGACGAACGACCTGACGGTGGGGACGCCGCACTACCCGCTGAACATCCGGATCAGCCGCGACGGGACGAAGTTGTACGCGGGAGGGGGGATCAGCGGTGACGGGAAGAAGATCCTGGGGTACGACGTGGCGGAGGGCGTGCTGATGCCGCTGCCGGGATCGCCGTACACCTCGCCGGGGGCTTCGCCGGCGTACCCGGCGATCACGGACGACGGGGCGCACCTGTTCATGGGTCACGGGACGGACGCGACGGTGCGCTCGTTCGCGATCAACCCGGACGGTTCGCTGACCTCGACGGGGTTCATGTTCGACGTGGGGCTGCAGGGGACAATCGGGAACATGGACAGCATGGACGACCTGCTGTTCGTGACGGACGACTCGACGGCGACGGACGGGATCGCGGGGCTGTACGTGTTCAGGGTGCATGCGAACGGGTCGTTCACGCTGACCGCGCCGATCTACGACACGGGGGCGGTGCGGGCGGAGGGCGGGATGGCGGTGTGGCGCGGCGTGCCGGCGTGCTACGCGGACTGCAACGGGGACACGGTGGTGAACACGCTGGACGTGCTGTGTTTCCTGAACCTGTACACGGCCGGCGACCCGGGGGCGGACTGCAACGGGGACACGGTGGTGAACTCGCTGGACGTGCTGTGCTTCCTGAACGCGTACAACGCGGGCTGCCCGTAGGGGACCGGGGTTTCCGGCCCCGGGGCCTCCCATGTCGATCGGGGAGGGTTTCTGCTCGAATTTCGGATGGGTGTTCCTATGGCGGGGTTGACGATGTAGGCTGGGCAGGAACCGACGGTCGCGGCGTGCCGAATGGCCCCGTGGTCCGGAGGGGGATTCCGTGTCCGCTGTCGGGCGGTTGGAGCGGGCCTCCCCGTCGGTTGGCTTGTCCCGAGCGTCGGGGCGGGCGATTTCGCGTTTTGAGCCTCAGAGCGGGCGGAGGAACCCACATGTCCAAGTCGATTCGACGGATCGCGATCGTCGCGCTGGTCGGCCTTGCCGGCTCGGCGTCTGCCATGTCCAGCGGCAAGACGGGGGGGATCGAGACCCTTCCGATCACGCCGCCGGGCTTCCTCGACCTGAGCCGGCAGTTCCCGGGAGTGCAGGCGTACGTGGACGAGGAGCGTGTGAACCTGATCTACGGCAAGCCGATGACGGCTGCGGAGACTCCGGACGAGGCCGCGGCGAAGTGGTGGGCGGACCACGGGACGGCGTTCGGGGCGGGCGACCTGGACATGGAGCAGGTGTGGGTGGCCGAGACGGGGATGGGCAAGTTCACGGTCTTCGGGTACCAGCAGCACATCGACGGTCTGCCGGTGGAGCACGGGATCGGTCGTCTGATGGTGCTCAACGGGTTCGCGGGCGAGCAGGACCGTGTGGTGTACGCGGCGGGCAAGTTCGCGAAGCGTCCGGAGGGCGGGTTCGGTCTGCCGTTCGTGCAGTCGAACCAGGCGGTCGGTTCGGTGCGGGAGATGATCAACTTCGAGCACCTGCCGGTGTGGTCTGAGGCGGAGATGGTGATCTTCCAGGGGGACGACACGCGGCGGGACCCGGTTCTGGCGTGGAAGTTCGTGGGCGAGGAGCCGAGCCTTGAGGCTCGTGAGCGGTACACGTTCTTCGTCGATGCGAACACCGGCGCGCTGCTGTACGTTCGCAACGAGGTGCTGAACATCGACGTGATCGGCAGGCTGGAGGCGAGGGGCACGCCGGGGACGGACCCGGACATGGGCTCCAACCCGCCGGTGGTGATGCCGATGCCGGACATGCGGGTCGTCGTGCAGGGCGGGAACAACTCGTACTCGCAGGACGACGGGGAGTTCGTCATCCTTCACGGCGGGGTGAACGCGGTGACGGTGACGAGCAATCTTGACAACGGGCTGTGGGTGGACGTGAACGACCAGTCGGGCACGGGGGTGCTGTCGATCAGCGGGACGTTCACGCCCGGGGTTCACGGCGTGCTGCAGTACAACACCAGCCCGTCGCAGTTCACGACGGCGCAGGTGAACGCGGCGATCCACACGGCCAGGACGCACGATTACATCCGGTACCGGACGACGTGGACGGGGATGGACTTCAAGTGCCCGGCGAACGTGAACATCAACTCGAGTTGCAACGCGTACTTCGACGGCTCGTCGATCAACTTCTACCGTGCCGCGGGCGGGTGCAACAACACGGCGTACTCGTCGGTGGTTGCGCACGAGTACGGTCACTACATCGTCGCGCGGCTGGGCCTGTCGCAGGGGGCGTTCGGCGAGGGGTACGCGGACACCTGCTCGCTGCTGCAGTACGACGACCCGATCATCGGTCGGAACTTCTTCACCAACGGCGGGTACGTGCGGTACCCGGTGCTGGCGAACGTGCAGTACCCGTGCTCGGGCGGGGTGCACCACTGCGGGCAGATCCTGGGCGGGGTGGTGTGGCGCATCCGGGAGAACTTCGGCGCGACCTACGGGTCGGCGCCGGGGCTGGCGATGGCGCAGCAGATGCACGTGGACTGGTCGCTCATCACGACCGGAGGCAGCGGGGACAACTCGGCGCACCCGGCGACGGCGATCCAGTGGCTGACGGTGGACGACGACGACGGGGACATCTCGAACGGGACGCCGAACTGGTCGCTGATCTGCCCGGCGTTCGCGGCGCACAGCATTTCGTGCCCGGACCTGCCGCCGATCGTCTTCACGTACCCGGAGGGGCGTCCGACGATCCTGTCGCCGGGGCAGTCCTACGGCGTGCGTGTGAACATCGAGGCCGGGCAGAAGACGCCGCAGGCCGGGACCGAGCGGCTGTACTACGCGGTGGACGGCGGTTCGTTCCAGGACTCGGGCCTGACGGACCTTGGCGGCGGGCAGTTCATCGCCACGCTTCCGGGCATCGCGTGCGAGTCTCGGATCGACTGGTTCATCCAGGTGCAGGACACCCAGGGCGGGTTCCACACGAACCCGTTGAACGCGCCGGCGACGACGTACAGCGCGTCGGCGTATGACGACATCGTGGTCGCCTTCCATGACGACATGGAGACGGACAAGGGCTGGACGGTCGGCGACGTGGGCGACAACGCCACCACGGGCATCTGGGGGCGCATGGACCCGGAAGGCACGGCGGCGCAGCCTGAGGACGACGTCTCCGACCCCGGCACGATCTGCTACGTGACGGACGGCCGGGCGGGGACGAGCATCGGTCAGTACGACGTGGACAACGGCAAGACGACGCTCATCACGCCGACGCTGAACCTGGACGGCCAGGGTTCGGCGACGATCTCCTACTGGCGCTGGTACTCCAACGACGAGGGCGCGGCCCCGAACACGGACACGTTCCGGGTTGACATCAACAACGGGTCGGGCTGGGTGAACGTCGAGACGATCGGCCCGTCCGGCGAGGGCACCTCGGGCGGGTGGTTCTACCACGAGTTCACCGTCGCCGACTTCGTGACCCCGACCTCGACTGTGCGGGTGCGGTTCATCGCCGAGGACCTGGAGCCTGGGTCGATCGTCGAGGCCGCGGTTGATGAGTTCATGGTCAGCATGGGCGTGTGCGACGATTGCCCGGCGGACTTCAACGGCGACACGGTGGTGAACTCGCTGGACGTGCTCGCCTTCCTCAACGCCTACAACGCCAACGACCCGAAGGCGGACTTCAACGGCGACACCGTGATCAACTCGCTCGACGTGCTGGCCTTCCTCAACGCCTACAACGCGGGCTGCGATTGATTCGCAAGGCCCGACCCTGACAACACTCGAACACCCCGCGGGCAACCGCGGGGTTGTTCTTTATCTGGCCTCAGTTGGCAGATTGGGATTGATCGGGGCGGCCTGTTTCTGCTACCAAGGGCGGGAAGGGCGCGAGAAAATGGCTCGTCCGGACGCGCCTGAGGCTCGTATGGGAGATCGCGTCCGCGCGTCGCGTGGGCGTTGGTTGTCGGCGTGCAAGCAGGTCGAGGAGGGGCCGAGAACAGGGGACATGACGGACGGTGCGGCGTGGGACGCCGCGGGACGCAACGCCTCCGGCAGGTGCCCGAGCGTGGCATCCAGCCCGAGGATCGATGGGCCGATTGAGAGGCACACACCAGCCCCCGCCACGGCGTGAGGGGCGTTCTGGAGGATCGAAAGACATGGGCAGCAGGAAGTCGGGAACGGGTCGCCTGTCGGCGGCGTGGCTGTGCGTGGCGCTGGCGGTGAGCGCGGGACAGGCGTGGTCGTCTTCGGACGACGTGGTGGTCGATCCATCGCTGGCGGGGCTGGCGCCGATCAGCCCGACCGCGCTGTACCTTCGGGCGGGGACGATCGACACGACGGCGGGGCGGCCCGGGGTGGCTGCGCTCGCCGGGCAGCCGGGGCGATGGGTGGTGCAGTTGGACGGTCCGATGACGCCGGCGCGGCGCGACGCGCTGCAGGCCGCGGGGGTGTGGCTGGGCGACTACCTGCCGATGAACGCGTGGATCGTGCGTCTGGAGGGGGCGGACGCGGGCGCGCTGGGTGGGCTCGACTTTGTGCGCTGGTGGTCGCCGTTTGATGACGCCTGGAAACTCGCGCCGGAGATCGGGAAGCGGGCGTTCACGACGCTGGATCGCCAGGCGATGGCGGAGCAGGGGCAGTCGCGGTTCCTGGTGGAGTTGTTCATCGACGCGGAGTTGCACGCGACGGTGCGGGCGGTCGGAGCGATCCCGGGGGTGACGGTGGCGTCGGTGGACTGGATCGGGACGCACGCCTCGCTGCACGTGGAGGCGCCGACGATGGCTGCGGGGGCGATCGCGAAGGTTGACGGCGTGCAGTTCGTGGAGGACTTCCCGGAGATCACGCTGCGCAACAACACGACGCGTTGGATCCTGCAGACGAACATCACGAACGACCTGAAGCTGTACAACAACGGGCTGACGGGCGTGGGGCAGGTGATCGGGATCATCGACGACAAGATCAACGTGAACCACTGCTCGTTCCTGGACTCGGTGAACCCGATCGGGCCGAATCACCGGAAGATTCTGGCGTACAACACGACGCTGGGGTCGCAGTTCCACGGGACGCACGTGGCGGGCACGGCGGCGGGCGACAACGGGATCAACAACGACACGCGCGGGATGGCGTACCTGGCGAAGATCGTGTACAACACGATCCCGTCGTTCAACGAGTCGGCGATCTTCGCGCGGCTGGAGACGCACCACAACCAGACGGGTCGCGACCACACGAACAGCTGGGGGAACGACGGGACGACGGCGTACGACGGGCTGTGCCGCGGGTTCGACCGGTTCCAGCACACGTACGAGGACAGCCAGGTGTACCTGGCGGTGACGAACACGAACACGCTGAAGAACCCGGAGAACGCGAAGAACCTGCTGGCGGTTGGCGCGTCGCGCGACACGCCGAACCAGGGCCAGCACTGCACGGGCGGGACCGGCCCGACGAGCGACGGCCGTCGCAAGCCGGAAATCTACGCGCCCGGGTGCAGCACGAACTCGAGCCTGAACTCGTCCTCGTGCAGCACGACGTCGGCGACGGGCACGTCGATGGCCAGCCCGGCGATCGCGGGCATGGGGTCGCTGGTGCGTCAGTACTACGCGGACGGGTACTACCCGTCCGGCGCGCCCAAGCCCTCGGACGCGATGACGCCGAGTGGCGCGCTGGTGAAGGCGACGTTGCTCAACGGCGCGGTGGACATGACCGGCGTTGCCGGCTACCCGAGCAACCAGGAGGGGTGGGGTCGGCTGCTGGCGGACGTGGCGCTCTACTTCCCGGGCGACGTGCGGACGATGCTGGTGCGCGACGTGCGCAACGCGGTGGGGCTGACCACGGGCCAGAACGAGCAGGTGCAGTTCAGCATCACCGGTTCGGCGGAGCAACTGCGCGTGACGCTGGTGTGGACGGACGTGGCGGCGAACGCCGGCGCCTCCTTCGCCGCGATCAACGACCTTGACCTCGAGGTCGTCTCGCCCGGCGGGACGGTCTACAAGGGCAACGTGTTCAGCGGGGGCGTGAGTGTGCCCGGCGGGAGCAAGGACGACCGCAACAACGTGG
The DNA here is from genome assembly GCA_039794165.1 of Phycisphaerales bacterium. Classification (GTDB taxonomy): domain Bacteria; phylum Planctomycetota; class Phycisphaerae; order Phycisphaerales; family UBA1924; genus CAADGN01. The sequence goes on along the minus strand of JBDIVY010000007.1, from coordinate 123,879 downwards.
AGCAGGTTCACCTGAACTCGCCGCAGTCGGGCGTGTGGACGGCCCGGGTGATCGGGGCGGGCGTGCAGCAGGGCAAGCAGGGGTACGCGCTGGTGGTGACGGGCCAGGTGGCGCAGGAACTTCCGCTGCAGGTGGTGTTCCTGAACGCGCCGGCGTCGCTCGACCCGCTGACGCCGTTCGAGTTGGACGTGCTCGTCGCGCCCGGAACGGACACGCTGATCGTGGACAGCCCGACGCTGTACTACCGCGCCGGTGCGATCGGCTCGTTCACGAGCGTTCCGCTGGTGCACCAGAGCGGCGATACCTACAGCGCGACGCTGCCGGGCTTCCCGTGCGGCATGGTCGCGGAGTTCTACGCGACGGCGGAGAGCGTGGAGTCGGGCGTGGTGACCGAGCCTGACCTGGGCGGATACGCGCCGCAGCAGGCGCCGGTCGGCCCGATCGTGGCGCTGGTCACGGACTTCTTCGAGTTCAACTCGGGATGGACGAGCGGCGCGCCGGGCGACACGGCGACGGCGGGCCTGTGGAACCGCATGGCGCCGCAGGAGACCGTGAACAACGGGTTCATCGTCCAACCCGGCGAGGACCACACGGACGGCGGAGTGGCGTGCTGGGTGACCGACGGCAACGCGGGGGCGAACGCGAACTCTCGCGACGTGGACGGCGGGCACACGACGCTGCAAAGCCCGAGTTTCAACATCGCGGGCTACCCCTACGCGCTGGCGAAGTACTGGCGTTGGTACACGAACTCTCGCGGGAACAACCCGAACCAGGACGTGTTCACGGTGCAGATGTCGAGCGACGGCGCGTCGTGGGGCACGGCCGAGGTGGTCGGGCCGGGGGGTCCGATCGCGGACGGCGGTTGGTACCAGCAGATGGTCTCTTCGCGCGGGCTGGCGACGCCGAACGGGACGATCAGCATGCGATTCATCGCGGAGGACCTCGCGCCGGACTCGCTGGTCGAGGCGCTGGTCGATGACTTCGAGTTGTTCGGGTTCGAGTGCGAGGACGAGTCGTGCCCTGCGGACTTCAACGGGGACACGGTGGTCAACACGCTCGACGTGCTCGCCTTCCTCAACGCGTACACTTCGGGCGACCCGAGCGCGGACTTCAACGGCGACACCGTGATCAACACGCTCGACGTGCTCGCGTTTCTGAACGCGTACACGGCGGGGTGCGACTGAGTCGTGGCGGGCGGCCGCGACGGAGCCGCTCGCCGACGGTTTGCAAGCACGGGCGGCCCTCGGGAGACCGGGGGCCGCTCATTCGAGGCCGATCCCCCCCACCGCTACACCGTGGAGAAACGCCGTGCGCCGCACCTGCCTGATCGTCGCCGTGCTCGCCTCGTTCGCGTCCGTGCTGGTCGCGCAGGGCGTTCGCGTGTCGCCCGTTGCGCCGGTGCGAGGGGAGGCGGGCGCGGGGTTCGAGCCGTTCGTGGCGGTGACGGTGGACGTGGGCGACCTCGACCGGTTCCGCGCGGGCGAGGTGAGGTTGACGGGCTTCCCGGTGCCGGGCGGCTCTGCGGACCTTCGTCTCGAGGCGTTCGACGTGCTCGCGCCGGATGCGGAGGTCGTGGTGGTGACGGGGCAGGGCGAGACGCCGATGCCGCGTCCCGAGGTGGTGACGCTGCGTGGGTCGGTCGAGGGCGACGCGGACTCGCGGGTGTTCCTGAGCCTGTCGCCGTGGGGGAGCCACGGTCTGATCGAGACGGCGGGGCATCGGTTCGCGTTGGTTCCGCCGCCGGCCGGCGTTGCCGGGCCGCACCTGGTGTACGACGTGGCGGACCTGCCGGACCACCTGCAGCCGGGCTGGATGTGCCACGTGGACGCGGCGAAGCACGACCCGCTGGGTCTGGCGATGGGGGAGGCGGGCGGCGGGGACGGTGGCGTTCGCAGCGGGCCGTGCCGCGTGGTGCGGGTGGCGATCGACTCGGACTACGAGTACACGGCGTGGCTGTTCGGCGGGAACGCGGACGCCTCGGCGGCGTACGCGCTGACGCTGATGGCGGCGGTGAGCGAGGTCTACACCTACGAACTGAACGTTCGGCTGGTTGTGCCGTACCTGCGGGTCTTCGCGCAGGACGACGACCCCTACGGCGGGGGCGACCGTCTGGGCGAACTGGTGAGCCACTGGCGGGCGACGAAGGGGAGCGTGCAGCGCGACCTGGCGCACCTGTTCTCGGGCAACTTCGGGGGGGGCGTGGCGTACGTGAGCGTGATGTGCTCGAAGGATTGGGGGTACGCGGTGTCGGGCGTGGGCGGGTGGTTCCCGTACCCGCTGCAGGACCACCACAGCGGGAACTGGGACCTGATGGTGGTGGCGCACGAACTGGGGCACAACTTCGGGACGCTGCACACGCACGACGGGTACGACCCGCCGATTGACAACTGCGGGAACGGGGACTGCTCGCAGGCGTGGGGCGGGACGATCATGTCGTACTGCCACGTCTGCCCGGGCGGGATGACGAACATCGTTCTGCGGTTCGGGCCGCTGGTGATCGACCGGATCCTGTATTACCTGCAGTTCCAGGCGCCGTGTACGCTGACGAACCGGGTGGTGGCGATCGACGACTCGTCGACGGCGATGAAGGACGCGGCGACGCGGATCGACGTGCTCGGGAACGACATCCCGCTGAACTGCGAGGGGATCGTGCTCTCGACGGTGCAGGGGATTTCGGACGCGGGGGGGTCGGTGTCGATCTCGCAGGGGACGGGCGAGGGCGGGCGCGACGAGGCGCTGTACGTGCCGGCGCAGGGCTTCACTGGCGCGGATCGGTTTGAGTACTACCTGTATCGCGAGGGCGCGGGGTACGACCTGGGCGAGGTGTTCGTGGAAGTGATCGAGCCTCGTCCGGCGGACGAGCCGGGGGTGACCGCGCCTGGGGTATCGGTCGCGTACTACGTGATCCCACCGAGCGGCTCGATGCCGGACTATCCGACGCTGGAGACGTACAAGCACGACGTTGTGCCGAACGTCGATTACCCGCCGACGGGCGGGGAGTTTGCGACGAGCGGGCGGTCGAACTTCGTTGGCGCGGTATTCGAGGGGTACTTCAAGGCGCCGGAGACGGGGCTGTACGTGCTGTCGGTGGAGTCCGACGACGGGTCGATGCTGTACCTCGGGGACTCGCTGCTGGTGAACAACGACGGTCAGCACGGGATGCAGGAGCGTTCGTCGCCGGCCGCGCTGGAGGCGGGGCTGCACCGGCTGCGGGTGGAGTTCTTCGAGAACTCGGGGAGTGCGGGGCTGATCGTGCGGGCGGAGGGGCCGGGGCTGCCCCGCCAGCCGATCCCGGCGTCGCGCTGGCGGCACGCGGACTGCGTCGCGGACTGGTCGCGGGACGGCATGGTGAACAGCATCGACTTCATCGCGTTCCTGGCGGACTGGTCGGCGCAGAACCCGCGGGCGGACCTGAACGACGACGGGATGGTCTCAACGCTCGACTTCCTCGCCTTCCTGAACGCCTACGCGGCCGGGTGCCCGTAGGGACGGGAGGGGTCTCCCTGCCATTTGACGCACGGCGGGCGTGTTCGGGTGAAGATCGTTGCATCGGGGGGCTTTTGGCCTTAGGTTGGTGTCGGCCCGCGGGTCGGCGTCCGGGGGCTGTGCGCACACTCGGAACCGGGGGAAGGAGTCGTCCCGTGATGCATGCCGCCCTGATCGTCTCGACGTGCGCTGTCGCTGTCGTTGCGGGTTCCTTGCCCTCGACCGGAGACGCGCCCCTGGCGCGGGCGGAGTGGCGTGCGAGCACGTTCGCGCCGAGCGCGCAGACGGACGCCGCGCTGGCGGTGATGGAGGGCGGCGGGTCGCTGGTGGTGTGGACGAGCCGTCGCCAGCAGGTGGGGTCGTACGGCGTGTACGGGCAGCGGTTCGACGCGGCGGGCGTGGCGATCGGCGAGGAGACGCAGCTCAACCTGTGGACGCGCTCGCACCAGTTCGCTCCGGACGCCGCGGCGACGCGCGACGGCGGGGCGTGGGTCGTCTGGCAGTCGCACGGGCAGGACGGGCACGCGGGTTCGATCGTCGCGCGCCGGTTCGGGACGGGGTTCGAGGGCGGGGAAGAGATTCTGGTGAACGAGACGTGGCGGGGCGAGCAGGCTTCGCCCGTGGTCGCGGCGCGGCCGGACGGGTCGGCGATCGTCGCGTGGGAGAGCGTCGAGCCGGGCAAGAACCGGCGCGTGATGGCGCGGCTGCTGGGGCCGGACGGCGGGCCGATCGGGCCGGAGTTCGCCGTTGCCGAGAGTGGGGACGGCGCGCAGACGACGCCCGCGGTCGCGGTGCGCGGGGACGGATCGTTTGTGATCGCGTGGACGGCGTTCGAGGGTCCGCCGATGCTGCCGGCGGGCGTGCACGTGCGGGCATTCGATCCGGAGGGGGTTGCGCTGGGCGGGCCGGGCGCGATCACCGCGGCTCCGGCGGCTTCGCAGATCGAGCCTTCGCTGGCGGCAACGGGCGACGGCTTCGTGATCGCGTGGCTGGACGCGGAGAGCGACGGGGACGACTACGGCGTGCTGGCGCGGCTGCTGGATGCTCGCGGCGCGCCGACCGAGGGCGAGCCGGTCGTGGTGAGCGGCGCTTCGCCGGGGCCGCAGACGGGTGCGGCGGTGGCGGTCGCGCGCGACGGCACGATCGCGGTGGCGTACAACGGGGTGGCGGCGGGCGAGCCTGGCGTGTTCGGTCGGTTGTACGCGGCGTCGCTGGAGGCGCGGTCGGAGGAGTTCCGCGTGACCGCGCGAGCCGAGGGGCCGCAGGCGATGCGCATCGCGGCCGCCACGTCGCGCCTCGCGTTTGCACCGGACGGCACGCTGCTTTGTGCGTGGGCGGGCGACGGTGGGTTCGGCGACTCGTCGGCGGCCCACGTGACGATGCTGGGGGCGTCGCTGCCGGAGCCTGCGGGCGAGCGCGGGGTGACCGAGGCGATGAAGCCCGCGCTGCCGGAGCGCGACGAGGACGGGCGGATGGTGCTGGCGCAGGGGCCCGGGCCGCACGAGCCGCCGACGTTCGACGCGCGGGACATCGAGCACGCGGAGCGGGAGTTCGAGTTCACGCCGCGGGGCGTCGGGTTCACGGCGATCACGAGCACGGGGTGGACGCCGCCGGACCCGCACATGGCGGTTGGGCCGAACCACATCGTGGTGATGACGAACGGCGCGATCGCGTTCTTCCTGAAGGACGGGACGAAGACGTTCCAGGACGAGATCGAGGACTCGTTCGGGTTCTGGGGCTCGGTGGGAGCAACGGGGTTCGTGTTCGACCCGGAGGTGCTGTACGACGAGTTGACGGGGCGGTTCTTCGCAATGGCGGCGGAGGCGTACGCGCCGGGCAACCGCTCGTACGTGCTGGTGGCGGTGTCGGACGACAGCGACCCGAACGGGACGTGGTACAAGTACCGGCTCGATACGACGGGCCTGGCGGGGAACCTGTTCGACTCGCCGAACATCGGTGTGACGAGCGACGCGGTGGTCGTCACGGGGGACGGGTTCGGCATCACCGCGAACTACCCGGTGTACATCTTCGACAAGGCGTCGATGCTGGCGGGCAACCCGCCGGCGATCACGAAGTCGTTCACGCTGACGACGAGCACGCAGTCGGCGGGCCTTCCGCCGGTGAGTTTCGACAGCCCGCCCGCGCTGTACCTGATCGAGCACCGGGAGCAGAGCAGCAACACGTCGGTGCGGCTGATCGCGATCCGGAACCTGCTGACGACGCCGGTGGTGACGGACTACTCGCTGGGCGTGCCGACGTACGGCCGGCCGGAGAATCCGCCGCAACTGGGGACGAGCGTTCGTCCGACGGCGTTCGACGCGCGGTTCTGGTCGGTGGCGTACCGGAACGGCTCGCTGTGGGCGACGCACCACATCAACAGCGACCGGGTGCTGGCGCGGTGGTACGAGGTCTCGATGAACGGCTGGCCGACCTCGGGCAACAACCCGACGCTGGTGCAGTCGGGGAACGTGGACCTCGGGCCGACGGTGCGGACGTACTTCTCGTCGATCACGGTGGCGGACGACGGCTCGGCGGCGGTGTGCTACGCGCGGTCTTCGCCGACGGAGTACATCTCGATGGGGCTGGTGTACCGCCTGGCGTGCGACGCGCCCGGGACGATGCGCGCGCCGATGACGCTGGTCGAGTCCAACGCGCCCTACCAGACGAGCCGGTGGGGCGACTACTCGGCGGTGGAAGTGGACCCGTCGGACGGTCGGACGTTCTGGGCGCACCACGAGTACAACGTGAACGGCTCGTGGCGGACGTGGGTGGCGTCGGTCGATCCCGAGCGTTGCTACTGCGAGGCGGACCTGAACGAGGACGGCACGACGGACACGCTGGACTTCCTGGTCTATCTGAACCGGTACGCCGCGGGCGATCCGTCGGCGGACCTGAACGGCGACACGAAGGTCGATACGCTGGACTTCCTGCTGTTCCTGAACCTGTGGACGGCGTGCCGCGGGTAGGGCCGCGACGCCGGAGAATGAACGGAGCGAAGCGATGAGAACGGGACGTGCGATCACGCTGGCGGGCGTTCTGGGCGCGGCGGCGGGGGCGGCGTCGGGGCAGGTCGCGGACCTGACGGTGGACCAGTCGCAATCGTCGATCACGGCGAGGATCTGCCTGGACCCCGGATTCGGCGAGCGGTGCGACACGGATTCGTCGCCGATCGCGGGGAGCGTGAGCGTGGAACTGGACGACTACGGCACGCCGACGGCGATCGTGCTGCACGACTTCTTCCTCGAGCTGACGAACGCGATGGTGTACGACTTCAGTTGGGGGCCGTTCATCGGGTCGCTGAAGATCACGCTGACGGACGTGGCGGCGGTCTACGCGAACCCCGGCGTGCCGACGGGGCCTGTCGGGGTGGACGGCGCCGGCGGGTTCACCTTCGCCGCGGTGGAGACGCTGCTGACGGGGAACGGGGCGTACGTGGGGAGCGGGCCGATCATCGGGCCTCTGATCGGATCGGGCGAGTTCAACCTGGCGGACTTCGGGGTGATGGAGACGGCGTTCACGGGCGTGGTGTGGGTGATCGGCGATCAGGTGGTGCTGACGAGCACGATGACGTTCATGGTCGAGGGCGAGGTGGAGGGCGTGCAGACGACGCTGGACGGGACGGCGACGATCGTGGCGTCCGGCCCCGTGCCGCCGCCGGAGTGCAAGGCGGACTTCAACGGCGACACCGTCGTGAACTCCCTCGACTTCATCGCGTTCCTGAACGCGTACACGGCCGGCGATCCTGCCGCGGACTTCAACGGGGACACGGTGGTGAACTCGCTGGACGTGCTGGCGTTTCTGAACGCGTTCGTGGCCGGCTGCGATTGAGCGCGGGCGCGTGACTCGTGCGGTCGTGGCGAGCGCCGACCCATCTGCCTGCGCCGGCGCTCGGCGTTGGTTCACGGGCAGCCGTTGACGTAGGCGTTGAGGAAGGCGATGAAGTCGAGGGAGTTCACGACGGTGTCGCCGTTGAAGTCGGCCTCGGGGTCGCTCGCCGAGTAGGCGTTGAGGAAGGCGATGAAGTCGAGGGAGTTCACGACGGTGTCGCCGTTGAAGTCTGCGGGGCAGGCGGGGGGTTCGCAGGCGTCGGCCTGTCCGTTGCCGTTGTTGTCGTCGCAGGTGGTGCCCGGCCCCATCCAGGTGGCGCCGGCGTTGATGGCGTCGCTCTCGGTGAGGACGAGGCAGAAGCCGTTGGAGAAGCAGGCCGCGCCGACAGGCTCGGGGCAATCGACGGTGGCGCAGGTGGTGCCGTCTCCCTGGAAGACCGCGCCGAGCGCGTCGGCCTCGTCGGGTGAGACGCCGTCGATGCAGGTGCCGTCGGGGAGGCACGCCGCGCCGATGGGGAAGCACACATAGGTCTGACAGGTCTGTCCTGCGGGTCCGGGGATGCCGCCGGCGGCGATGCAGTCGGACTCCTTGAGCATGACGCACCCGCCTGTGGACTCGAAGCAGCACGGGATGTTGGGCTGTGGGCAGTCGGCGCTCTGGCAGTCGGAGCCGTCGCCCTTGTACGTGCCGCCGAGGTTCTGGCAGTCGGCGGCGGTGGCGAGGACGCATGAGCCGTCGGGCTTGCAGCACGCGCCGACGCCGGGCTGGCAGGAGAGGCTGGTCCATGTGGCGCGGAGAACCCAGTCGCCCGAGGGTCGGCAGTACGAGGGGAGGGCGGCGAATGTGGACCACCCGCCGTTGGCGGGGCAGCCGAGCGGGCCGCAGTTGACGCCCCAGAGCCAGTTGTGTGAGGGCTGGGCGAGGCCGGAGACGTCGGTGGTGGGGAAGGCGTTTCGGTTCGAGGGGGGGGGCGTGATGCAGGGGTTCTGGGTCTGGTCGTTGTGCTTGTCGATGCGGAAGCCGATCGAGAAGCGGTTGGTGCCGCTGTCGTTGTTGATGATGATCTGCTCGGGGTCGTTGGGGTCCACGAAGACGGCGACGTTGACGCCGTTGGTGCCCGGCGGCAGTTCGATGTGGGGGAGGATGAGGCCGTCGGAGGAATACTCGGCGACGAGGATGCCGGTGTTGGGCGGGCCGTCCCAGACGAGGACGGACCAGTGCGTGGTGGTGGGGACGACGGCGTTGACGGTGGCGAAGATGCACTCCATGAGGTCGATGCGGATGGGGAACTGCGAGGCGGAGATGACGTAGGAGGCGGCGAGTATCTCCGTCTCGGCGAAGCCCGCCTGGACGATGAACGTGCCGCCGGTGAAGTCGGCGTCGGTGTGCGTGCTGACGAAGGTGCAGTCGCGGGTCGAGCCGCCGCCGCCCCCCCCACCGTCGTCGCCGGCCGGTGGCGGGAGGGTGTTCCAGAAGACCATGCCGTCGGTGGAGACGCCGAGTTGGTAGAGGGTGTCGAGGCGTGCGGGGACGGGGTTGCGTCCGGCGGCGGGGGTCGGGGCGGTGTGGACCTGGGCGCAGGCCGCGGAGGCGGCAAACGCGAGCGCGGCGACGGCCAGGCGGGAACGGACGATGCGGGGTCGGAGGGTCATGGCGGCTTCCTGAACGAAGGGCGGGCGGGAGGCCGAGACGGGCCGCACGCCATGCCCCCCGGGGCAAGATACCACGGCGCGGGGTCGGGACCAACGTTCTCGGGCGAATGAGGGGGGTTTTCGGGCGTAATACAAAGTGATCGACACCAGGACCGTTTCCTGCGAATTCCGCGGTTGGGTTCTTGACTGCGCGGTGCGGATCGTTATCCTCGCCTCCAGCATCAAGAGTCCCGGGTCAGCCAACTGCCCGGGCGGCAACCGAGTCGGCGTGACGCCGGCCGCGGTGCCGAGGCCAGCCCCCGCGTGGGGAACGATGCGGCCGGAACCGTCCTCGGACGGGTCGGGCAAAAAGGGCAGCGCGGTCCGCTGTCCACCCACGCACAAGGCAGGCCCCGATTGATGCCGTGAGGAGTTCGCGGCATGTGTCATTCCACCTTCGACGAGCCGGGCGCCTTCGACGATCACGCCCCCGCCCCAGGCCCCTGCACGACGGCGATCCACGGCGGGCTGGCCCCCGACCCTCTGACCGGGGCGCTCGTGACGCCGCTGGTGCAGAGCACGACCTACGTCAATGAGGCCGTGGGCGTGAGCAAGGGGCACGCCTACTCGCGGGTCTCGAACCCGACGGTGAGCGCGCTCGAGGCCCAACTGGGGGCGATCGAGGACGCCCCGCCGGCCGTCTGCTTCGTCACCGGGCTGGCGGCGGAGACCGCGCTCTTCCTCGCGCTGCTGCGCCAGGGCGACCACGCCGTGCTGGGCGACGCGATCTACGGCGGGACGGTGCGGCTGTTCCGGCAGGTGCTGAGCGGGCTGGGGGTCGAGTCCACGTTCGTGGATTCGTCCGACGCGGAGAACGTGCGTCGCGCGCTGCGCCCGAACACGCGGCTGGTCTTCATCGAAAGCCCGGCGAACCCGACGATGAAACTGACCGACATCGCGGCGGTGGCGCGGATCGCGCGCGGGGCGGGCGTGCCGCTGGCGGTGGACAACACCTTCCTCACGCCGGTCATCCAGCGGCCGCTGGACCTCGGGGCGGACGTGTGCGTCTACTCGACGACCAAGCACATCGAGGGGCATTCGACGGCGATCGGCGGGTCGGTCGTGTCGCGCGATGAGGCTCTGCTGGAACGGGTGCGGTTCATCCGCAAGTGCACGGGCGGCATCCAGGCGGCGTTCCAGGCGTGGCTGACGGTGCGCGGCGTCAAGACGCTCCCGCTGCGCCTGCGCCAGCACTCGGAGAACGCGCTGAAGGTGGCGCAGGCGTTGCGGGCGAACCCGCACGTGGCGGCGGTCAACTACCCGGGGCTGGACGACTTCCCGCAGCGCGAACTGGCCGAACGCCAGCACCGGGGCGGGCTGCACGGGGGGCTGCTGAGTTTCGAGGTCGCGGGCGGGACGGAGGCGGCGGTGCGCGTGCTCAACGGCGTGCGGCTGTGCTCGCTGGTCGAGCACCTCGGGAGCGTGGAGACGCTCATCACGCACCCGGTGACGATGACGCACGCCGACGTGCCGCGCGAGCAGCGGCTGGCGGTCGGCATCACCGACGGGCTGATCCGGCTCAGCGTGGGGCTGGAAGAGCCGGAGGACGTGATCGCGGACCTGGAGCGGGCGATCGCGGCGGCTCACGAAGGCGGGCGGGACGCCCGCCCCACCCGAGAGGAAGAGAGCGAGGTGTCGCCGTGCGTGATCCGGTGATCGTGCTGAAGTTCGGCGGGTCGGTGCTGCGCGACGAGTCGGCGGTGCGCGTCGCGGCGGGCGAGGCGGCGCGGTTCGTGGCCGGGGGATGGCGCGTCGTCGCCGTCGTCTCCGCGCTGGAGGGGACGACGGATCGGCTGCTGGCGCAGTCGCGTGGCTACGGCGAGCGGGCGCACGCGCCGTCGGTCGCGCTGCTGCTGGCGACGGGGGAGTTGACGAGCGCCGCGTTGCTGGGGCTTGCGCTCGCGGAGCGCGGGCTGGCGGTCGAGACGCTCGACGCGGCGTCGATCGGGCTGCGCACGACGAACGACGCGCTCGACGCCTCGCCGGTCTCGCTGGACGAGCCGGCGTTGCGTGGTGCGCTGGGGCGTGCGCCGGTGGTCGTCGTGCCGGGGTTCGTTGGGCGCGACGCGGCGGGGCGCACGACGCTGCTGGGGCGCGGCGGGTCGGACCTGACCGCGTTGTTCATCGCGGATCGGCTCGGGGCGGCGTGCCGGCTGGTGAAGGACGTGGACGGGCTGTACGAGTGGGATCCGGCCGCGCCGGGGCCGAGCCCGCGCCGCTACGCGACGCTGCCGTGGGAGGAGGCGCTGCGGCTGGACGGGACGATCGTGCAGCACAAGGCGGTGCGGTGGGCGCTGGAGCGCGGGCTGGCGTTCGAGGTGTCGTGCATCGGCGGGCGCGACGCGAGCCGCGTGGGCGGCGAACACACCTCGTTTGCAACCGGAAGCGATGAAGACGGATTCACCACAGAGGCGCAGAGGGCACAGAGAGAAGAGCGTGGGGTCTTCCCTCAGTGCTCTCTGTGACTCTGTGGTGAACACTTCGGAGAGGGACCATGCCGCGTGAAGGGTTGATCGCGGTCGTCGGGGCGACGGGGGCTGTCGGGCGCGAGGCGCTGGCGATCCTGGCGGAGCGCGGCGTGCCGGCGTCTCGCGTGCGCGCGCTGGCGAGCGAGCGGTCGCACGGGCTGCGCGTGCGCTACGGCGAAACGGAAATCGGCGTCGCCACGCTTGATGAGCGGTCGTTCGAGGGCGTGGGCACGGCGGTCTTCGCTGCGGATGCGGCGACGGCTCGCCGGTTCGTGCCGATCGCGCTGGGAGCGGGCGCGTTCGTCGTGGACAACTCGTCGGCGTTCCGCGCCGATCCGGGCGTCCCGCTCGTGGTGCCCGAAATCAACGGCGACTCGGTGACGCCCACGACGCGACTGGTGGCGAATCCGAACTGCTCGACGACGATCCTGCTGCTCGCGCTCGAGCCGCTGCGCCGTTCGTTCGGCGTCGAGGCGATCGACGTGGCGACGTACCAGGCGGTCTCGGGGGCGGGGCTGGCGGGGATCGAGTCGCTGGTGCGTGAGACGCGCGAGAGTCTGGGCACGCTGGAGCGCGAGGGGCCGGAGATCGGCTGGACGCCGGCTGTCGGGGGCGCGGGGGGGGTGTTCGCCGAGCCGTGCGCGTTCAACGTCTTCAGCCACGATTCGGCGGTGGACGGGACGACGGGCGTGAACGGCGAGGAGCGGAAGATGATCGACGAGACGCGGCGCATCTGGGCCGACGCTGCGGTCCGCGTGACGCCGACGTGCGTGCGTGTGCCGGCCCTGCGCGCGCACACGCAGGTGATCACGGTCACGCTGGCGCGTGCGGCGGTCGAGGGCGAGGTTCTGGAGGCGCTGGCGGGCGGGCGGGGGCTGGAGGTCGTAGACGACCGGGGCGCGAACTCGTTCCCGACGCCGCGCAAGGCCGCGGGGCGCGATGAGGTGCTGGTCGGGCGAGTGCGCCCCGACCCCGGCGAATCGCCCGGTCCGGCGGGAGCGCACCGCCGCTGGTGCCTGCTGGCGAGCGGGGACCAGTTGCGCAAGGGTGCGGCGTTGAACGCGCTGCAGATCGCGGGGCTTGCGGGCGCTGCGGCGATCGTCTGAGTGCGCGCGCACGCGGCGCGACCGGCCCGCGGAAATCTCCGGATTCATCGCACATTTTTGTAGTCGCGTGCCGCACGCGGGTTTGCGCGCCGGTTCCGTCGCGCGCACCGTCTGCTTTCGTGCGCGCGGTCCTGTCCGCGTGGGGGAAGGGTGAGGGGACGCGGTGTCCCGCCCGGCGGGCAGGAGGCGTGCATGAGCGTTCGCATCGACGACGTGGCGGGGATCGAGGGCGGGGCGATCGGGGCGCTGATCGAGGAGCACGAGTCGCTGGTCAGGCCGCGGCTGGAGATGCTGTGGCGCTACTACCGCAACCCGATGGACGCGGCGGGGGGAGCGACGGGCGCGGGGGCGGGGCGACGGCTCGCACAACGGGCGGGCCTGCCCCCGCGCCTCGTCGGGCGCTCGCCGGGCGACGACGACCGCGCGGGCGACCGCGAGGTCGTGATCGAGAACGACATCGCGTGGCGCATCCACACGATGGTGGACTTCATGTTCGGCAAGCCGGTGCGCATCCTCAGCACCGCCCGCGACGGGGCGACGCGCGAGCGCGTCGAGCGCATCCTGGACGCGGTGTGGGAGGCGTCCGGCGGAGTCTCGCTGCTCCAGGATTTCGCGCTGCTCGGGCACGTCTATGGGCACGCGGACCTGGCGCTGCGCCTCGACGAGGCCGGGCTGCGCCTGCTCGGGCGGCGGGGCGCGCCGGCCGACGCGGGCGAGATCGCCGAGCACGCGCGGATCGAACTGGTCGAGCCGACGCGCGGCGTGCCCGTGCTCAGCCCCGACGACTACCGGCGGCTGGACGCCTACGCCGTCCACTTCGAGCGCGAACTCAACGAAGTCGAGCGCCCGCGGGGCGGCGTCTTCGGGCGCGGGCGCGGCGCGCCCGCGCGCCGCCGGCGCTCGGTCGTCACCGAGGTCATCACGGGCGAGGTTCGGCGGGTGTACGAGGACGGTGATGTCGTCGAGGAGTCGGCGATCACGCTGACGGGCGGGCGCGTGCCGGTCGTGCACGTGCAGAACGTCTCGCAGCCGTTCCGCTACTCGGGCCTGAGCGAGGTCGAGCCCCTGATCCCGCTGCAGGACGAGCTGAACACGCGCCTGAGCGACCGGGCGAGCCGCGTGACGCTGCAGAGTTTCAAGATGTACCTCGCCAAGGGCATCGAGGGTTTCGAGCGGATGCCCGTCGGGCCGGGGCGGGTGTGGAGCACCGACAACCCGGAGGCGTCGGTGCAGGCGTTCGGCGGCGACGCAAGCAGCCCGAGCGAGGAGGCGCACGTCAAGGAAGTGCGCGACGCGCTCGACAAGACCTCCGGCGTGCCGCCGCTGGCGACGGGCGTCGTGCAGGGGCGCGTCGGCAACCTCTCCAGCGCGAACGCCCTGAAGATCACGCTCGTCGGGCTGCTCGGCAAGACCGAGCGCAAGCGCGTCACCTACGGACGCGGCATCGCGGATGCGTGCGCCATCGTGCTGGGCGCACTCGACGCGGCGGGCGCCATCGAACTCGACGAGCGCGACCGGGGCGTGCGGCTCGAATGGCCCGACCCGCTGCCGAGCGACGTGCTGGACGAGACGCTGGCCGCGAAGCGGAAGGTGGAACTGGGCGTGCCCACGGAGCGCGTGCTGGACGAACTCGGGTACCAGCCGAGCGACGCGGGGGTGGTGTGAACGCAAGGAAGGGGGATGCTATGGACGAACGCGAGGGCGTGGTGGCGATGGAGCAGGAAGAGACGGGGGCATTCGAAGTGGTGGAGACGGGGGCTGCAAGGTCCCGCCCCGAGGAGGAGGAGGGAGCGGGCGATTCGCTCGAGGGTCTGGCGGCGCGGCTGGCGGAGGCCGAACGGCGCGCGGGCGACGCCCTGGCTGAGCTGGAGCGCGTGCGACTCGAGCGCGAGATCGACCGCGAGTTGCTGCGTGCAGGGGCGGCGGACGTCGAGGCGGCGCGAGAGGCGCTGGGCGAGGTCGCGCCCGGCGGCGCGGCGGCGGCGGTGACCGAGTTGCGTCGGAGCAGGCCGTCGCTCTTCGCGCGGCGCGAGGGCGTGCGCGCCTCGGCGGCCAGCGTGACGCGGCGCGGGGCGGAGACCATCGAGGAACTGGCCGCGGCGGCGCGGTCGAGCGGCGACCGGCGGCTGCTGCTGCGCTACCTGCGCCGGCGGCGCGCGGCGAGGTGAGGACGAAACGACGAACGAACGAGGCTCGCCGGCCGCGGCGCGGCGCGTGTCCGCGACCGTCCGGCGCAGAGCGAGCGGGGGTGAACCGTGTCCGGCGGACTTGAAGGAGGAGGAGCGATGAGTTTCACTGGGAAGGCGACGTATTCGGCGGGGTCCGGGCTTCCTGAACTGGCGGAGGACGTGTCGGACGTGATCGGGATTGTCAGTCCGTTCGAGACGCCGCTGCTGGACTACCTGGGCGATCCGCGACGCGAGGCGATGGGGACGGTGCACGAGTGGATCGAGGACGCGCTGCTGCCGAACTTCGACCACCTGAACCAGACGGTGTTCGTGCCCGACCCCGAGACGGCGACGTCGCTGACGGTGGACAACGGGTCGCGGTTCCGCATCGGCGACCTGGTGCGCCCCGACGGGTGGGGCGAGGTGATGCTGGTGGCGAACGTGGTGGGGAACATGCTGACGGTGGTGCGCGGGTACGGCGGGACGCCGAACGCGACGCTCGAGGACAACCTGCGGCTCATCATCATCGGCAACGCCGCGCTCGAGGGCGCGGAGGCCCCCACCGCCCGGTTCACCAACCGCGCCCGCAGGCAGAACTATTCGCAGATCTTCACGGCGAGCGTGTGGGTGAGCGGATCGATGCAGGCGGCGCGGGCGCACGGCGTGGAGGACGAGGCGGACTACCAGAAGCAGGAACGCCTGCGCGAACTGATCCGCGACCTGGAGAACACGATCATCAACGGCGTGGCGCCCGCGAGCGACCAGCAGGGTTCGTCCACGGTGCGACGCACCATGAACGGCATCGTGCCGTCCATCGCCACCAACCGCTTCGCGCCGGGGGAGGGCGGGCTGCCTGACGGCGGGGGCACGAGCGGCACGGTCCTGACCGAGGAACTGCTCAACGCCGCGCTTCAGCGCATCTGGGAGCAGTCCAACGGCCCGATCGACACGATCGTGATGAACGGGGCGCAGAAGCGGATGCTCAACGAGTTCCTCGGCTCGCAGCGATCGTTCGGGCCGGACGACGACTCGTTTCGCAACCTGGTGAACGTGTACGAGAGCGACTTCGGCGTCTGCCGCGTGGTGCTGAGCCGGTGGGCGCCCGCCGACACCGTGATCCTGCTCGACAGCAGCCGGATCCAGGTCATGCCGCTCAGCGGGCGGTCGTTCCACTACAAGCCGCTGGCGGCGACGGGCGACTCGGTCCGCGGGCAACTCGTGGGCGAGTACACGCTCGAGTTCAAGAACGAGAACGCGCACGGGCTGATCGGCGGCCTGAGCGTGACGGGCGACTGATCGCGGGGAGGGGGACTCCGCGTGCGTGCCCGCGGCCCGTCGAGAGGCGTGCCGCGGGTTTGAATCGGACTTCGGGAAGTCCTTGCGCCTTGGAAGAAGAGGAAGCGACGGAGCCGCCACGCACTGGCGGGGTGCCCGCGGCGCGAAAGGGGGAATCATGTTCGCTAGTGATCGCGACCTGCTCACGCTCGAACCGAACCTGCTCCGCGACGTCGGGTGGGCGGGGCAACGCCTCGTGCGCGGCACGGGCGGGGCGGCGGGCACCACGCTCGCCATGACCGAGCAGGACGTGGGCTTCGACGCGGCGGGCGTCGGGGCGGGGAACGCCGTGCTGGTGGACGGGACGGCCTACGAAGTGATCGAGCGGACGACATCGGCGTCGCTGGTCATCTCGCGGCTGCGCGCGGCCGAGAGCGACCCGCTCCTGCCCGCCAGCCCGGCGTCGGACGTGCCGATCGAGGTCATGACGTTCCGCCCCCAGATCGCGCTCGTGCACGCACAGACGCTGCGGATGCTCGGGATCGACCCCGAGAGCGGGGAGGAGCCGGGCGAGGCGAGCGTGACGAACCCGTGGGCCATGCGGCTGCTCGTCTCACTGGGCGCGCTGCACCTGGTGTACGCAGCGGCGTCCGCGCTCGCGCCGGCCGGATCGCCCCTGCGCGAGCGCGCCGACATGTACCGCGAGCGGTTCGCGGCCGAGCGGCAGCGCGTCGCCGCCCGCATCGACACCGACGGCGACGGCGAGGCCGACGCGGTGCGGAGGCTGAACGTGCTGCTGCTGGAGAGGAAGTGACGGAGTGACGCAGTGACGAAGTGACGAAGTGGCAGAGTGGCAGAGTGGCAGAGTGGCGAAGCCGTTACGTGAAGTTCCTCCTCTTTCCCCTTCGCACACTTCGCGGTCTTCGCGTTCAAGTCCTGAGTGCAGGAGATCAACATGCTGCTGTTGACGCCGCGGGTGGTTCGGTTCGGAGAGGCGACCTGGGAGGACGTGTCGGCGGTCGTGGTGGATCGCTCGGCGCGCCGGAAGGTCGTCGAGTGGTCGGACCTGGGGCCGCACGTCGCGCTGGCGGACGTGCCGGAGCAGGAGGTGACCGTGCGCGTGGTGCAGGCGATCACGCGCGATGCGCCCGACGGCCCGAAGCCCGGCGACGCGGGCGAACTCTCGTTCGACTGCTCACCCGCGGGGACGGACGCGGCACGCCGGCGCGTGCGGGCGCAGGCCGTCGTGCTGGACGTCCGGCACGAACTCTCGGTCAAGGGCGGCGCGACGCGCACGGTGACGCTGGTCGCCGTCTCGCCCGACGGTGCGACCGACCCGGTGGCCGTCGAGGCGGCAGACTGAGACGGACGGACACGGCACGAGGAACGAAATGAACGCGAAGGGCGCGAAGAGAGCGAAGGCATCGGAGAAAGAGGCGAAAGCCGTGAGCGTCCGCTCCATCACTCCATCACTCCGTCACTCCGTCACTTCGTCACTTCGCCACTTTGCCACTCTGCCACTTTGCCACTCTGCCACTTCTCTCACGCTGAGGAGTACATATGGCCAGTTCATTCAAGGGCGTTGACCTGTTCGGGAGCGGGCCGCACCGGTTCTCGCTGGGTCGTCAGGGGCCGATGATGCTGACGCGGCTGTACTTCGGCGACATTTCGCCTGGGACGATCCCGATCGGGCTGCGCGAGCTGGACGTGATCGTGGCGGGCCGGCTGGTGGCGGCGAGCGAGAGCACGCTGTGGACGCTGCGCGACGCGGTCGTCGCCCAACACCAGGAGTCGCCCACGCCGGGCACGCTGATCGACCTGCACGGGCGCACCTGGGCCGACATGACGTTCATCGACTGGCGAGAGGGCGACCGGACCGATCGCGGGCGCGTGCGGTCGGTGGCGTACGTCGCGGTGTTCAGGAAGATCAGGGCGGCGTGAGGTGGGGGGCTTGGGGCTTGGGGTGCGGGGTGGAGGTGCGCGGATGGAGGCGGAGGTCGCGGGCGCGGTGGCGCAGTTCGGCGTCGCGGGGCTGATCGGGTGGATGTGGCTCGCCGAGCGCCGGGCGGCGGCGGGGCGCGAGCGGCAACTGGCCGAGGCCCACGAGGCCCTGACGCGCGAGCGGGCGTCGCTGGACGCGCTGCTCTCGACCGTGAACGCGAACACGCGCGCGATGGTCGGCGTCGAGGGCGCGGTGCGCGACCTGAGCGGCGCGATCGAGCGGCTGCGGGCGGCGGCGGGCGGGCGAGGGACCGGGCGGGCGACGGGTCCGGCGCCGGCGCGGTACACTGGGCCGCGATGAGCCGCGGAGTCGCCGCTTTGGTGATCGTGTGTGCCGCCACGCAGGCGTTCCTGCCGGGGTGCGCCATCACACCGGCGGGGTCGGACGCCGGCCCGTCCGAGATGGCGGCCATGCGCAACCCGTTCGCCCCGACGGCCATCCGCATCTACCCGCTGACGCACCTGACCCGCGACCCGGAGCACGGCGACGTGATCATGTGCCACGTCGAGTTGAAGGACCGCTGGGGCGACGCGGTGAAGGCGGTCGGCGAACTGGAGATCCAACTGTTCTCGTACCCGACCGACGGCAGCGCGCTGCGCCAGGAGGCGACGTGGCCCGTCCCCGAGATGGCCCAGCCCGACGTGAACTCCGCGCTCTTCGACCCCGCGACCCGGACCTACCGCCTGCGGCTGGGGCGCGTGCCGGGGTGGGTGCGCGACATGATCGCGCGGCGCGAGGCGGTCGCGCGCGGCGAGACGCCCCGGGGCGAGCGGCGTCGGCTGCTGCTCAAGGCGGTCTTCCGCGCCGCCGACCCGCAGGGACGCGAATCGACGCTCTTCGACGAGTTCATCATCGAGCAGTAGCGTGCGCCCCGCGCGCAGAGAAAGGCCCCGCACCGATGAGGCTACCGGCGCGGGGCGTGGCAGGGGATCGGTCGCCCGTGAGACTCCGCTCGGATCGGGCGCGGCAGGTCGAAAGGCCCCTGACCTTCGGCGGGCACGGAGGACGGCCCGCACATCGAACCGGGACCACTCTGCCAAACGGCGCGGCCGCGGGCCAGCGGCGCGCGGCGTCTGGGCGGGGAGGGCGTTCGGTCTGTGCGGGCTGGGCGGTAGACTTCGCTCATGGCGCGCACCCACAGGGCCGTGTTCCCGGGATCGTTCGACCCCATGAGTTTCGGGCACCTGGACGTGGTGCGTCGCGGTCGGCGGCTGTTCGACGAGTTGATCGTGGCAGTCGGCCGGCATCCCGGCAAGGACGAGTTGTTCACGGTCGAGGAACGGGTGGAGATGGCGCGGCGTCTGGTGGCGGACCTGGAGGCCGAGGAGCCGGACGAGGCGCCGGTGCGCGTCGATTCCTACGCCGGTCTGACGGTGGACTACGCGAGGTCGGTCGGGGCGAGCGCGCTGCTGCGGGGGATCCGCAACCTCTCGGACCTGCAGTACGAGGTGCAGCAGGCGGTGACGAACCGCGAGGTGGCGGGGCTGGAGACGGCGTTCGTGGTGGCGGGGGAGAGTTTCGCGTACACGAGTTCGAGCCTGATCCGGCAGATCGCCGCGCTGGGCGACGACGTGGGCCGGCTGCGGACGATGGTGCCCGCGCCGGTGATCGAGGCGCTGGAGCGCAAGAAGCGCGAGAAGCACCCCGCGCTGGAGCGGCTGCGCAACGATCACGCGGACCCTTGAGGGATGGAGCGGAGGATCGAGTCGTGGAGGTTCGTGTCATCAGCATCGGGACGCTGGCGGAGCATCCGCTGCGGGACAGGCAGCGGCGCGTGCGCACCGGGCACGCGACGACCACGCTGGTGCGCGCGGGGGAGGCGGTGATCCTGGTCGATCCGGGGCTGCCGGGGGCGGCGGTGGCGGCGCGGCTGGACGAGCGTGCGGGGCTGTCGCCGGGCGACGTGACGCACGTCTTTCTGACGAGTTTCCAGGCGGACACGTGCCGCGGGATCGAGGCGTTCGAGGGGGCGGAGTGGCTGATCTCGGAGGCGGAGCGCGAGGGCGTGGGCGTGCCGCTGGCGAGGATGCTCGCCGATTCGGCGGACGCGGAGGAGGACGCGCGGGCGGAACTGGAGTACCGGGTCGCGCTGCTGCGCCGGTGCCGGGCAGCGCCGGATCGGCTGGAGCGCGGCGTGGACCTCTTCCCGTTGCCGGGCGTGACGCCGGGGACGTGCGGGCTGCTGGTGTCGGGGGCGCAAACGACGCTGATCTGCGGGGACGCGATCCCGACGGTGGAACACCTGGAGCATGGGCGGGTGCCGACGCGGTGCGCGGACCCGGAGAAGGCGCTGGAGAGTTTCCAGGAGGCGGTGGAGATCGCGGACGTGCTGGTGCCTGGGCGGGACAACGTGGTGCTGAACCCGACGCGCCGGCCTGTGTGATGGGGAGCGGGTTGGGGTTGGGTTGTGCGGGCTGCGCGGCGTGCGCGGGCGGTTCGGGCTGCGCGGATGGGGGCGGCTCGGAACTCCGGGGGGTCTTTGAGGCGGGGTGAAGGGAGGCGGGGGTTGGTCCGATGGTGGCTTCGGCGGCGTGCCGCGCGCGCCGGGGGCTTGCGGTTCGGGCGCGCCGGGAGGTGAGCGGGCGATGGCGTTTCGGAGTCTGGGCAACAAGGTCGGGGCGTTGGGTCTGGTGAAGCAGCCCGGGCCGCCGGTCGCGGTGGACTTCGGGACGGCGTCGCTGAAGGTTCTTCAGATCGCCCCGGGCGAGACGCCGCATCTGGTGGCGGCGGCGTGCCTGCCGACGCCTGAGGGGCTGCTGGACGACCCGCGCAAGCGGCTGGAGTTCCAGACCGAGCAGTTGCCGGGGTTGATCCGGTCGGCGGGGATTCGTGCGAAACGAGCGGTGTGCGCGATCCCGTCGTCGCACACGTTCTGCAAGCACGCGCAGTTCGCGCGGGCGGACGATGCGCCGCTGTCGTCGATGGTCGAGTTGATGCTGGCCGAGCAGTTGGGGCGCGACCCGTCGCGGCTGGTGTACCGGTGCTACGAGGTGCCGGGGGCGGAGCGGGCGGCGGGGGGCAAGAGCGAGGTCATCTGCCTGGCGACGGGACGCGAGGTGGTGAACCGGCTGATGCACGCGCTCAAGAGCGCGAGACTTGAGCCGGTGGGGATGCACGCGGAGTTCACCGCGCTGCTGCGCGCGTTCGACTACGTGACGCGGCGGTCGGAGGACCGGACGCGCGCGACGCTGTATCTCGACGTCGGGTGCGGCGGGACGCGTGCGGTGATCGCGCACGGTCGCGAACTCGTGTTCACGCGGGTGATCAACGCGGGCGGGCTGCTGCTGGACCGGGCGGTCGCGGAGCAGATGGGGTGCCCGTTGGAGCGGGCGCGGGCGGCGCGGCTGTCGATGAACGACCTGGTGTCGCCCGCGGCGCGTCCGAGGCCGGAGCCGGCGGCGGTTGGCGTGTCGTCGCTTGGCGGCGCCGTGGCGGTCGAGGATGATCGGCGTGAGCGTGCGATCGCGCCCGGGTTGACGCCGAGCCTGGACGAGCAGCCGGACGCGCCGGCCTCACCGCGGGGCGTGTCGCTGTCGGAGCAGGTGGAGATATTGACGGACGAGGTGGGGCTGTGCCTCCGGTACCACGAGTCGCTGTTCGGTCGGCGGATCGACAACGCGGTGTTCGTGGGCGGGGAGGCGCGGCACCGTGGGCTGTGCCAGCACGTGGCGCGTGCGCTGCGTGTGCCGGCGCAGGTGGCGGACCCGCTGGCGCGGCTGTCACGCACGGGCGAGGAGCGTGTGGTGGGCGTTGATCTTTCGCAGCCGCAGCCGGGCTGGGCGGTCGCGCTGGGGCTGTGCCTCAGCCCGACGGACCTGTGAGGGAGGCCCCGATGGACGACTTCAAGCGACCGGACGCCGGATCGAAGGGCTTCCTGCCCGCGGACTACGTGGAGCGGAAGACGGAGAGCCGTTTCTATGCGCTGACGCTGGCGTTGTTCTTCACGGTGATGCTGGGGGTCGTTGGCGCGTTCCTGGTGACGAACCAGCGTTGGTCGGCGGTGCGTTCGGACCAGCGGGCGATCAACGCGCAGTACGAGCAGGCGGCGGTGAAGTTGGAGCAGTTGAAGAGCCTGGAATCGCAGCGGTCGCAGATGCTGGACAAGGCGCGGGTCACGACCGCGTTGCTGGAGCCGGTGCCGCGTTCGGTGCTTCTGGCGGAGATGGTGACGGCGTTGCCGCGCGGGGTGACGCTGGTGGAGGTGAAGTTGCAGTCGAAGCGGGTCCGTGTGACGGCGGCGGCGCCGGACCCGAAGGCGAAGCCGGCGGCGTCCCGTTCGCTGAGCAAGCCCGGGGTGGCCGCGCCGACGAAGCCGACGGAGCCGCCGAAGGTGGAGCCGCCGAGGTTCGAGTACACGCTGACGATCGTGGGCGTGGCGTCGGACAACAACCAGGTGGCGGACTACCTGCGTCTGCTGCAGCGGTCGCCGCTGCTGACGAGCGTGGAGTTGCTGTACATCGCGCAGACGACGCTGGACACGCTTGACCTTCGGCGTTTCGAGATCGTGGCGCGGCTGCGTGACGACGCGGACCCGCGGCAGGTCGGGAACGCGCGTGAGGTGGAGCTGGAGGCGCTCGGCGCGCCGGTGCGCGAGCCGCAGGCGTCGGCAACGGCGTCGTCGCCGGAGGGAGAGTGACCGATGCGATTCGGCATCCGTGAGTTCGCGTTGCTGGCGCTCGTGCTGGCGATCCCGCTGGCGGCGTGGTTCTTCGTGTTCAGGCCGCAGAACACGGAGATCGCGTCGGCGGTGCAGGAGATCGGGCTGAAGCGTGAGACGCTGCGCAAGCTGGAGCAGGAGACTGCCCGCAACGCGGACCTCGAGCGTGCGAACGCGCAGATCGCGTCGTCGATCGAGGAGATCGAGGCGCGTCTGCCGACGAACAAGGAACTGGACCACATCGTTCGGCAGATCTCCGACCTTGCGGTCGAGTCGGGGCTGGACGTGCCCGCGCTGAAATCGGGCAAGCCCATCGAGGCGGCGACGTACTGGGAACAGCCGATCGAGGTGCAGACGGGGGGCGACTTCCGGGGGTACTACGAGTTCCTGCAGCGTCTGGAGCGGTTGCCGCGGATCACGCGGATTTCGGACTTCCATCTTCGGCGATCGACGCGTGACGACGGCAAGGTGACGATCTCGTTCACGCTGAGCATCTTCTTCCAGGAGGAGCGCAAGTGAGCCAGCGCGAGAGCGAGCACGAGACGGTGGAGACGCCGCAGGACGATGCGCCGCTGATGCCGCTGGGCGTGTCGATGCTCTCGGAGGGGGCGCCCGGCGAGGAGGACCCGTTCGACGCGACGGCCAGGCGCGGGCCTCGGCGCGTGGTGGTCGCCGGGCTGGTGCTGGTCGGGGCGGCGGCGGGCATCTTCGCGATGCGCGCGATCGGGATGGGTCCGGGCGCCGCGCTCGCGGGGCTGGTGCTGGACTTCAAGCCCGGCGCGTCGGGGGGCACGGAGGTCTCGCCCCGGCTGCTGGCGGACCTGGAGCGGAGCAAGCGTGCGGTGCAGGTGCCGGCGGAGGTGATCGACAAGGACCCGTTCCGTCTGCGGACGGAGGCGGGGGCGCCTGTGGTCTCCGACGACCCGGAGGCGATCGCGCGGGCGGAGGCGGCGCGGCAGGCGAAACTGGAGGAGGAGCAGCGCCTGGAGCGTGAGCGTCGTCAGCGTGAGTTGCAGACGGCGTTCGGGCGTTTCGAGTTGCAGGGGATCATGGGCGGGACGATGCCGATCGCGCGGATCAGCGGGAAACTGGTGCGTGTGGGTGACACGCTCGAGGGCGGGTTCAAGGTGACGCTGATCGAGGGTCGCCGGGTGGTGCTTGTCGCCGAGGAGACGGAGTTCGTGCTGGAGTTCGGGGTGCCGTCGTCCGCGCCGGCGCGGACGCCGCCGCGCCGGAACTGAGGGCGGACCGGAGGGCGAAATGTCGAAGCGTCGCGCGGACGACCTGCTGAACGAACTGGCCGCGGAGCCGGCGCGTCCGGAGGCTGTCGCGCGCGACGACGCGGCGATGACGGACCTCTACACCCCGGAGAGCGACCCCTCGCTCGGCGACTCGCGCGGGCTGGGCGACCTGCTGGTCTCGCGTGGCGTGGTGAAGCGTGAGCGTCTGACCTCAGCCGAGCAGGTGATCCGGCAGTCGCCGGGGCGTCGGCTGGCGGACGTGCTGGTCGAGCAGGGCGTGGACGAGGCGGAGGTGCAGCGTGCGATCGCGGAACTGGCGGGGGTGCCGTTCGAGCGGATCGACCTGGACCGCGGGCTTGACGGCGGGTTCGACGGGCGGTTGCTTCAGCGGCTCGGCGGCGAGTTCTGCAAGCAGCACCTGGTGGTGCCGCTGCGGACGGAGGGGACGCGCGTCGTGATCGGTGCGACGCGGCCCGACGACGTCTTTCTGCTGGACGAGATTCGCGCGCGGCTGGGCGTGCACGCGGTGAAACTCGTGATCGTGACGGCGTTCGAGGTTCGTGCCGCGCTGGAGATCATCGGGCAGTCCGACCAGCCGGAGCCGGACCTGTCGGCGATCCTCGAGGACGTGGACGAGGCGGACGTCGAGGTTGACGCCGCGAAGCAGGCGAACGAGGTCGACCTGGAGCAGCAGGCGGGCGAAAGCCCGGTGATCCGCTACGTGAACTACATCATCCAGACGGCGGTGAAGGAGGGCGCGAGCGACATCCACGTCGAGCCGTCGGAGAAGAAACTGAAGGTGCGGTTCCGGATCGACGGCGTGCTGTTCGAGATGATGAACCCGCCGGTGTCGATGGCGGCGGCGATCACGAGCCGGCTGAAGATCATGGCGAACCTGGACATCTCCGAGCGCCGGCTGCCGCAGGACGGGCGCATCCGATGCACGGTGCAGGGCCGGAAACTGGACCTGCGCATGTCCACGATCCCGACGCCGGCGGGCGAGAAGACGGTGATGCGCCTGCTGGATACGCGGTCGATCAACGTGCAACTGGAGGAACTGGGCTTCGCCGAGAACACGCTGGAACTGTGGAGGCGGCAGGTGAACGCGCCGCACGGGATCGTG
The DNA here is from genome assembly GCA_039794165.1 of Phycisphaerales bacterium. Lineage (GTDB taxonomy): Bacteria > Planctomycetota > Phycisphaerae > Phycisphaerales > UBA1924 > CAADGN01. The sequence continues at coordinate 98,834 of JBDIVY010000007.1, read as the reverse complement.
CTGGTGACGGGTCCGACGGGGTCGGGCAAGACGACGACGCTCTACTCCTCGCTTCGGCAGCTGGACAAGAACAAGCTGAACATCTCCACGGTCGAAGACCCGATCGAGTATCACCTCGACGGCATCACGCAGACGCAGACGCACGACCGGATCGGGATGTCGTTCGCGCGTGCGCTCCGCGCCCTGCTGCGCCAGGACCCGGACGTGATCATGGTGGGCGAGATCCGCGACCAGGAGACGGCGCACGTGGCGGTGCAGGCCGCGTTGACGGGGCACCTCGTGCTCTCGACGCTGCACACGAACGACGCGCCGAGTTCGATCACGCGGCTGGTGAACATCGGGCTGGAGCCGTTCCTCGTCGGCGCGGCGGTGAACGCGGTGCTGGCGCAGCGGCTGGTGCGTCGGCTCTGCGCGCAGTGCAAGGTGCAGGAGCCTCCGGACGGGGAGATGGGCGAGTACCTGACGATGATGGGCCTGAGCGCGGAGACCATCTGGGCGGCCCACGGGTGCGACCGGTGCCGCAGCACGGGGTACTCGGGTCGGGTGGGCGTGTACGAGTTGCTGGTGGTGGACGACCAGTTGCGGGACGTGATCGCACGGAACCCGAACGTCTCGGAGTTCCGGCGGATGTGCCTGGAGCGTGGCATGGTCTCGCTGCGGGACGACGGCATGGCCAAGGTCGCCAAGGGGCTGACGACGGTGCAGGAGGTCCTGCGGGTGACCGAGTCGGCGGTCTGAGGGGCGCGAGAGCAGGCTGACTTGTGGCGATCGCGGACCCCGGTTAGCATCCGCTCTCTCCGGGTCCGGGCCGTGGTGGCCGGGTCCGCGAGCACCCCACGAGCGGCCGTATGCCCCGGCGGTTTCGACATCCCGCGCGCCGCTGGCTGGCCCTGCCGATCGTCGGGGGCGCGGTCGCCGTCGGGACGCCGGCGTCGAGCGTGTGGGCCGGTGCGCCGGCGCAGCAGCCCGAGGAGATCACGGCCCGGGAGTTCGGCACAATGCGGCTGCCGGCGGGCGCGGTCCGCGGGCGGGTCGAGTTCGCGGCTCGCCGGGCGCGGGTGTGGGCGGAGCCGGGTGTGCAGCGCGGCGACGGGAGCGTTTCGCCGCCCGTGCGTCGGATGCTGCTGGAGGGCGACGTCGTCGTCACGCTCGGGCTGCACCGGTTCAACGCGAAGCGCGCGGTGGTGTGGATTCGCCGGCTCGAGCCGCGCGAGGCCGACGATGCCCCGCCGGGCGCGACGGTGCATCAGGTGTACGTCTACTTCGACCGGGTGGGCGGCGGCGCGGCGGACGCGGCGGTCACGGTGAGCGCGGAGCGGCTGTCGGTGCAGGGCGTGGTGGCGACGGAGGCGCCTGTGCGGCTGCACGCGGACCTGGCGGAGGAGGGCAGGCCGCGCGAGGCGTTCATCGACGAGGCGGAGGCGGAACTCGCCGAGCACTTGCGGGCGGTCGTCTCGCCGCCGGAACCGCCGGCGCGGGTGGAGCGTCGGTGGCGGCCGGATCGGCCGCTGGTGGAGCGGCCCGCGGCGCGCGAGGAGGCCGAGCGGGTGGAAGCGCCGCCGGCGCGTGAGCCTGCGCCTCCCCCACCGCCGCCCGTCGAGGTGGTGCGCGCACCCGAGGAGGGCGACGCGCCGCCGACTGATGCGCCCGGGCCGGTCGAGGAAGTCGTGGAGGTCCCCCCCCCACTGCCGGGCGGTCGCGTGGTCGAGCCGGAGCCGCCGCCGTCGCGGATCTTCCCGTCCGACGGGGTGTTCACGTTCTCGGCGGGGCAGATCGTGCTGGTGCCGGGGGAGGACGAGCGGGCCGTGCTGCTGACGGGGGGCGTGCGGGTGCAGTACTGGCAGCCGCGCTCGCGGCGGACGATGCAGTTGACGGGCGAGCGGGCGGTGATCTTTCTGTCGCCGGGGGGGGCGGCGGACCTGTCGCGGCTCGCGGCGGAGGACGTGCTGGGGGTGTATCTGGAGGGCGATGCGATCGCCTCGGACGGGACGTACACGCTGCGCGGGCCTCGGATCTATTACGACGTGCGGGAGGATCGGGGCCTGGTGGCGGACGCGGTGCTGTGGTCGTACGACGCGCGTCGGCGGATTCCGTTGTACGTGCGGGCGTCGTCGATCCGGCAGGAGGGTGAGCGTCAGTTCGTGGCGGAGCGCGCGACGCTGGCGAACACGCGGTTCTCGCGGCCGCACTTCTCGATCGGGGCGGGGTCGGTGTCGGTGACGCAGTATTCGCGTCGGGACGGGACGAGCGGGCACCTGGTGGACGCGCACGACCTGACGGTACGGGGGGGGGGCGTGCCGTTCCTGTACTGGCCCCGGTTCGTGGGGGATCCGAACGCGATCCCGCTGCGGAACGTGGCGTTCGAGTCGTCGTCGCGGACCGGGCCGGCGTGGAAGACGACGTGGGACGCGTGGAGCCTGCTGGGGCTGCGCGCGCCGGACGGGGTGAGCACGGAACTGCTGGCGGACTACTACAACGAGCGCGGGTTCGCGGTGGGGACGGAGGCGGCGATCCGCCGGGAGGGCCACGAGGGGAACCTGTTCGCGTACATGCTCTTCGACGACTCGGGGACGGACGTGATGAAGCCCGGGCCGCGGCTGTCGCGCGAGGGCGGGACGCGGGGCATCGTGCTGGCGGACCACCGGTGGCGCGTGAACGACCTGTGGACGCTGACGCTGGAGGGGTCGTACATCTCAGACCCGAGGCTGGCGCCAGCGCTGTTCCAGGGGATCACGGAGCGGCGTCGCGAGGTGACGACGCGGGGGCACCTGGCGCGGCGCGACGACCACACGCTGCTGCAACTCGAGGCGAAGGCGGACCTGAACGACTTCATCACCAACGACTACCTGCTGTCCAGCCAGGGGTACAGCGTCGACAAACTGCCCGAGGTCGTGTACTCGGTCGTCGGGCTTGACCTTTCGCCGGACGAGCACCCGGGGCTGTTCACCTATCACGGCGAGCACCGGGTGGGGCAACTCGCGCTGAACTTCCACGACCCGGAGGCGCGGGAGACGGGGTACCGGAGCGTGCGGCTCTCGGAGGCGGCGTTCGGGATCGACCCGGTGGACTCGATCGCGGACCGCCTGCGCGCGGAGGGGCTGCACGAGTCGCCGATCGTGCGCGGGGATACGCGCAACGAGTTCTCGATGCAGTTGGCGGCGGGTCCGATCAACGTCAGCCCGTTCGTGGTGGCGCGCGGGACGGCGTGGGACACGGACTTCAGCGGCTACTCGCCGGAGGAGACGGACAACGCGCGGCTGTGGGGCGGGGCGGGCGTGCGGTTCTCGACGACGATCCACCGGGTGGACGACTCGGTGGACAGCCGCCTGTTCGACCTGCACCGGGTGCGCCACGTGATCGAGCCGGGCGTAACGGTGTGGCACGGGTTCACGAACGTGGACCGCGTGAACCTGCCGGTGTACGACGACTCGGTGGAGTCCATCGCCGAGGGCACCATGATCCGCGCCGGCATCGACCAGGCATGGCAGACGAAGCGCGGCGGGCCGGGGCGGTGGCGGACGGTGGACGTGCTGACGCTGCGGACGGAGTACGTGTGGTCGTCGGAGGACACGGACCCCGAGTCTCCGATCGGCCGGTGGTTCGAGGACCGGCCGGAGTTGTCGAACCCGGGCGAGTTCCTGAACGCGGAGGCGTTGTGGCAGGCGACGGACGCGGTGGGGATCGCGGGGCGGATGGTGTACGACCTCGAGAGGAATCAGCCGTCGTACTCGTCGGCGGGGCTGGTGGTGGACCACACGCCGGACTTCCGCACGTATGTCTCGACGAACTTCGTGAACGCGATGGACTCGACGGTGGTGTCGTTCGGGGCGAACTACACGCTCACGTCGAAGTACCGCGCGGGGCTGAGCGCGAACTACGACACGGACGCGGGCGACTTCGAGCGGTTCTCGGCGACGCTGACGAGGGACTTCCCGAACCTCACGCTGGGCGTGGCGTTCAGTTACAACAAGATCACGGACGAGGCGGGGATCGGCGTGATCCTCAGCCCGCGCGGGCTGACCGGGGCCGTCGGGGTGACGGGCCTGGGGACGGCGCGTGGTGGATCTTCCCGGTTGGGAGGATGAGCGAGCGGCTCAGCCGCCGCGTCGGGTGGGGACGCGCCCGCGCAGGGTCTTGGGGGGGAGTTTCGACGGCACGACGCCGCCGGGGAACTTGGCGGCGAGTTTCGCCGGGTCGTCGGGGAGTTGCGGCCCTTGCGGCGCGGCGAGCCGGTTGCGGGCCTTGTCGGGGACGCCGACGATCTCGACGGGGGGTCGGCGGCCGGTCGGCTCGGGGCGCCAGGTGTCGGGCTTCTGCGTCGGAGCGAAATCGGGGTAGTCCATGCGAGGGATTTCGGCGTTGACGAGGCGCTCGATCTGCGTGAGGAGTTTGCCCTGCTCGGGAGTGACGAAGGCCCAGGCGACGCCCTTGCGGCCGGCGCGGGCGGTGCGGCCGATGCGGTGGACGTAGAGGTCGGGGTCCTCGGGGAGGTCGTAGTTCACGACGTGGCTGATGCCGTCGACGTCGATGCCTCGGCTGGCGAGGTCGCTGGCGATGAGGACGGCGAGTTCGCCCTCCTTGAACTTGCGCATGGTTGCGGTGCGTCGGCTCTGGCTCATGTCGCCGTGGATGGCGTGGGTCTCGACGCCCTTGGCGTTGAGGTATCGGGCGAGTTCATCGACGGTGCGCTTGAGGCGGCAGAAGACGAGGGTGAGGGCCGGCTCCTCGTGCTTGAGGAGGTGGAGGAGGAGTTTCTTCTTGTCCCACGGTGCGACGGCGAGGTAGTGCTGCTCGACCATGCTGGCCGTGAGCGAGCCGGCGGTGGTGACGATCTTCTCGGGGTTGCGCATGTAGCGGCGGGCGAGGTCCTCGATGTCGCGGCTGATGGTCGCGCTGACGACGACGGTCTGTCGTTCGGCGGGGCAGCGGGAGAGGATTCGGCGGATGTCCTCGCGGAAGCCGATGTCGAGCATGCGGTCGACCTCGTCGAGGACGGCGAAGCGGACGTTCTTGAAGTGGAGGTGGCCGCGGTCGACCATGTCGAAGATTCGTCCGGGGGTGCCGACGATGATCTCGGGTCCGCGGTTGAGTTTGTCGACCTGGGTCTGGATGCGCTGTCCGCCGTAGACGGTGACGGCGGTAAGCCCGGTGTGGCGTCCGAGTTGGTTGATCTCCTCGGTGATCTGCATGGCGAGTTCGCGGGTTGGCGCGAGGATGAGCGCGCTGAAGGCCGCGCCCTTGCGGACCATGTGGAGGAGGGGGAGGCCGAAGGCGGCGGTCTTGCCGGTGCCGGTCTTGGCCTGGCCGAGGACGTCGCGTCCGCTGAGCATCGCGGGGAGGAGCCTGGCCTGGATGTAGGTGGGTCGCTGGAATCCGGCCTCGTGCAGGCCGCGCAGGACCGGCTCGCTCAGGCCGAGCGTGTCGAAGGCGGTGTCCTGGTCGAAGACTTCGGGGTTGGTGGTGTCCGCGCCGATGCCGCGCTGGCGCGTGGGCGCGGAGCGCGAGGGGGGGGCCTCGGCGTCGTGGTGTTCGCGGTTGTCGGCGGCGGTGGCGCCGGGCGCGCCTGAGCGTCCCTTGCCGCCGCGCCGGCGCCGGCGTTTGCGGCGTGGGTTGCCGCTCTCGGGCGAGCCGGCGGCGGGCTGGCCGTTGGGTGTGGTGTGGGTGTGGTCCGGCTCTGCGCCGGCGTCCGGCATCATCATCTGCGTCATGGGGTCTCCGTGGCCGCGACGGATTCGTCCGGCCCACGGCGGATGACAGGCGTTGGCAGCCCCGGAGGAGGGATGAGAACGCTCGCCATCCGCCGCAGACGGTTCGGACAGAAGCGCGGCGTGCCTCTGAACATCGGCCCGAGACGCGGTGCGTCGCCACTCCGGCGTCGCCATCCCGGTCGTCGGGTCGGCGGAAGTCTAGGCACGGGGCGGGGTCGGGCCTTCGGAGGCCTGTCCGGAGCGTTCGATGAGGAGGATGTGCTTCAAGAGCGTGGAGGCGGCGGTGGAACCTGCGGCAGCCCAGCCGCGCCAGCCGTCGCGCCATGCGGCCTTGAGGACGACCTGCTTGAGGAAGGCGGCGGGGGGGGAGGTGGCGAGCCGCCAGACGCTGCCGCGCCGGCCGAGGGCGTGGAGGCTCTCGGCGGCGACGCGGGCGTGGCGGACCTGGTTGGCGAGGTGGTCGGCCATGTCGGTGAAGGAGTCGTGTCGGAGCGTGCCGTCGAGGTCGATGACGCGGCGGGCGGGGCCGCTCTCGACTTCGAGTTTGTCGTGCGGGTTGACCCCCCCCCACTTCGCGCGCCCGGCCTCGACATCGTCGCGGCGCACCAGCCGCAGACGCCACTCGGGCTGCCAGGCGTGCTCGAGGAACCTGCCCGCGAACCAGACCTTGCGGTTCACGCGGGCGGCGACCGCGCCCGGCTCGGGCGAGGCGAGGAAGGCGCGGAGCGACGCGGCGAGGTCCGGCTCGACGGACTCGTCGCTGTCGATGCTGAGGATCCAGTCGCAGGAGGCGGCGCGGAGGGCGAGTTGCTTGGTGGCGACGTGGCCCTGCCAGTGGACGCGCTCGACGCGCGCCCCCTCGCGTTCGAGGAGCGGGATGGTGCCGTCGGTGGAGCCGGAGTCGAGGGCGACGATCTCGGTGGCGAGGCTGGCGACGCCGGCGAGGGTTCGGCCGATGGTGGCCTCGTTGTCGCGGCAGACAATGACGACGGAGAGAGTCATCCGTGGGGATGGTCGGGTGTGGGAGGGAGGATGTCAATCGGGCGTTGGCGCGAGGACAGAGGTCGATCTTGCTCGTCAGTCCGGCAGGTTCTCGAGGTCCAGTTTGTCCTTGGTCCGGCCGGCGGCGGCCTTGTTGGCCCGCAGGTCCGCCAGCGCGATCACCGGCATCTCGATGCCCTCGACGCTGACGGTCTGCCGCCTGGCGTAGCAGGCCTCGAACTCGACGCCCGAGAGGCTGGTGTGGACTTCGATCCGCATAGGCGGCACGCCCATGCGGACGATCTGATGCTCGCGTGCGAACAACTCGGGCGTCAGCGAGGGCTGGTCGAATCCGAACTTTCGGAGGGCGTCGAGGAGGCGCTGGGCGTTGGACGGATCGATGGCGACCCAGACGTCGAGATCGCCGGTGTAGCGGACGTACCCGTGCGTGCCGACGGCGTGGCCACCGACGACGAGGTACCTAACCGCACTTTCGTTCAGCAACCTCAAGAACTCGCTGAAGTCGTGCGGGAGAGGCGGGGTGGCCATGGTTCATCCACCGAAGAGTCTCGATGCCTCGCAGGCGGTCCTGCACGGTCCGAGTGAGCCAGTAGGCCGCGTCGTCGGGAGGATCGTGAAGCGACCCTATGGACACCGCGGTGCGGTCCACGCGCTCAGAACTGGAAGGTGCGTCGGCCATGCGCGATCCGGGATGATTGTAGCGAACGTGCCGCCGCCCGTCACGGCCTGGAACCCGCTACCGTCTTCGCCGATGGACTTCGTGCCGGGCAGGACGCTGCGGGAGGAACGGGCCGGCGGCTGGGGAGAGCGGCTGTCGGGGGGGGCGTGGGCGCGCACGGCGCGCGTGCTCAAGGAGCATGAGGGCGGGCGCGTCTTCGAGGCTGACGCGGGCGGCGCGGGCGTGATCGTGAAGGCGTGGCCGATCGCGGGCGTGCGGCGGCGCGTGCAACTGCTCACCGGGACGACGCGCGGGCACCGGCACTGGCAGGGCGCGGAACGGCTGGCGCGGGCGGGCGTGGCGACGGCGCGGCCGCTGTGGCTGGCGACGGCGCGCATCGACGGGCGGCCGGTCGTGGTGCTGGCGATGGAACGGGTGGAAGGCGGGACGCTGCTGTCACACCTCGCGGATGGGACGATGAGCGAGCGCGATGCCGAGTCGCTCGCGGGCGCGGTGGGCGAGCAGGTGGGCGCGATCGTGCGGTCGGGGCTGTTCAACCGCGACCACAAGCCCTCGAACCTGATCGTGACGGGCGGGGGCGGGGCGAGGCCGTCGGTCGCGGTCGTGGACTGCGTGGCGGTGAAGCGGTCGCGCGGCCGACGGCTTGGGCCGATGGCGCGGATGATCGCGTCGCTGCTCATCGAGCCTGCGGGCGTCGGATCGCCGATGCCGATGCGGATGGTGCAGGCGGTCTTCGAGTCGGCGGTGGCGGCGGCGTTCCCACTGGCGTCCGACGACCTGCGCCGTCGCTTGACGTGGGTGGTGGTGCGGCTGGTCGGCCGGCGCGTCGCGGCGCACGACGACCCGACGCCGCTGCACAATCCGCTGGCGTGAGCGGCGGACGCTACGATGGGTCCGGGGCGGAGGGCCGGGAGGATTCGGCGGATGTTCACGCTCAAGCGCAGCAAGCCCGCGGCGGTGTCGGTGGAACCGGACGCGGGATCGGGGGGGGGCGAGCTGCCGCGCGAGCGGTTGCGGTTCTTCCCGCGCAACGACGGGCCGCACCCGACGCGGTGGGAGTTCCCGGCGTGGCTGGACAACCCGGGCGTGCGCTGGCTGCAGGCGCTGAAGGAGATGTACGCGATGCCGATCACGTTCCCGGCGTCGCTCAGCCCGGAGGCGGGGCTGATGCTGCACGGGCTGATCCGCAACCTTCAGCCGCGGGTGATCGTGGAGGTGGGGTCGTTCTGCTCGGTGAGCACGCACTGGATGGCGGCCGCACTGCTGGAGGCGGGGCGCACGCCGGGCGCGGGCGGGCCGGGCGGCGCGGAGATCCACTGCTTCGACGACTTCGGGCCGATCCACAAGGGGCCGTGGCGCGACGCGGAGATGCTCGAAGGGCGGCTGGAGTTCGTGAAGAATCGGCTGGCACGGGCGGGGCTGATCGACTTCGTGCGGTTTCACAAGGGGTTGAGTTGGGAGACGCTGCCGGCGGCGCGCGACGAACTGGCGCGCCTGGGAGGCGTGGACTTCGCGTTCATCGACGGGGACCACTCGGTGCCCGGCGCGACGGCGGACTTCCACGCGGTCGAGCCGGTGCTGAACACGGGCGGGTACGTGCTGCTGCACGACACGTTCCCGGAACAGTGCGGCGGTCACATGGGGCCGCGGCACATCCTGGACCACTCTGGGTCGATCGGGCAGGGTCGGTACGAGCAGGTGGAGTTGTACCTGTCGCCGCTGAACTACGGGATGGGGCTGATGCGTCGGATCGGGTGATTGCGCGGTCGCGCGCGGGCCGCTACGCTACGGCCGCCCATGACGACGCTGCCACGAACACAGGCCGAACCGAAACGGACGAAGCCGCTGGCCGTTGCCGCGAAGGGCGGGCGCGGCGACGCTCGGGTGTGGGTGGGTGACTGCCGGGAGGTGCTGCCGCAACTGGAAGAGGTCCGCCGAGGTCAGGTCCGGCTGGTGTTCGCGGACCCGCCGTTCAACTGGAACCGGGCGTACGACGAGTGGCACGACGCGATGCCGGACAAGGAGTACCTCGACTTCACGTACCAGTGGCTCGACCTGTGCGTGGGTGCGCTGACGCCCGACGGCTCGCTGTGGGTGAACATCCCGGACGACTGGGCGGCGGAGATCGTGGTGCACCTGAAGCAGCGCGGGATGCACATGGTGAACTGGTGCATCTGGCACTACCGGTTCGGGCAGAACACGTCGAGGCGGTTCATCAACTCGAAAGTGCACGCGCTGTACTTCTGCCGCGACCCGTTCAAGCGGGTGTGGCGTCCGGAGCGCGTGCTGGAGGTGTCGGACCGGCGTTCGATCTACGGCGACCCGCGGACGGAGAGCAAGCGCGACGGGATGCCGGCGGGGCTGCGCGTGCCGATGGACGTGTGGTACGGGCGGTACTGGGGGCGGGTGCAGGGGAACAACAAGGAGCGCCGGGCCGGGCACGACAACCAGCTGCCGGAGGTGTACCTCGAGCGCGTGATCCTGGCGTGCAGCGAGGAGGGCGACCTGGTGCTCGACCCGTTCACGGGGAGCGGGACGACGGGCGTGGTGGCGTGCGCGCACGGGCGGCGGTTCATCGGCGTCGAGTACAGCCGCGAGAACGCGAAACGTGCCGTCGAGCGCATCGGCGCGGGGATGGTGCGCAAGGGGACGGCGTCCGCGCCGACGAGCACGGCGATCCACCCGCCGCGGCCGGGGCTGAACGGGAAGCGCGGGCGCGGCAAGAGCGCATGATCTCGCCGGCGAACGAGCCTGGCGCGGTGCTGCTGGCCGTGAAGGTCGTGCCGGGGGCGAGGCGGGACGGGGTGGCGGGTCGGCTGGGAGATCGGCTGAAGGTGCGCGTGGCCGCGCCGCCGGAGGGGGGGCGGGCGAACCGGGCGGTGTGCGAACTGATCGCGCGCGAACTCGGCGTGCGGGCGTCGGCGGTCGAGGTCGTCTCGGGGCACGCGAGCGCGGAAAAGACGCTGCTGGTGCGCGGGGTGCGCGTTGTGGATGTCGAGGGGAAGTGGTGAGTTGAGAGAGCCTATCCCGAAACTCCGGATTCACCACAGAGGCACAGAGGGCGCCGAGAATACAGCCCGGATTCCGGCCTCTGCGCTCTCGGTGTCTCTGTGGTGAGATGGGTTCTCCGAAGTTGTGGGACAGCCTCGAGTGTCCGGCGTTGATCGGGAGGAAGAGGAGGGAGATGGAGCCTGCAAGGCCCCACCCCGAGATCGGCCCCGGCTCGGGTGAGTCGGTCGCTGCTATTCTGGGGCCGTGGCGACGGGGCGGCGAAAGGGCGAGCGGCGCGAGGCGGAGCGGTTCCGCTCGACGCGGTCCGCGCACCGGGACGAGACGGCCGAGGACTACACCGAGGCGATCATGCAACTGGTCGATCGGCGGGGCGAGGCGCGGGTGCGCGACCTGGCCGCGATGATGGGCGTGAGCCACGTCACGGTGTCGAGGATTCTGGGTCGGCTGCGCGAGTGCGGGCTGGTGGAGACCGCGCCGTACAAGCCGGTGACGCTGACGGCGGAGGGCCGGCGCATGGCCGCGGCGGCCCAGCGTCGGCACGTGGTCGTGCTGGAGTTCCTGGTCGCGCTGGGGGTGAAGCCGGAGCAGGCGGAGATCGACGCCGAGGGGATCGAGCACCACGTCTCGGACGCGACCATCCGGGCGATGCAGCGGCACACGGCAAGGCTGCGGGGGGGTGGGTGAAGTCAACCGGAACCGCAGTCCCACGGATCACGAACCGCACACGGGAGGCGGCCATGAAGCGAGCACGGGGCCTCGGGGCGTGGGGGCGGATCGTCGTCGCGGCGATGGGCGTGATGGTGGCGGCCGCGTCTGCGTTGGGGCAGGGGGGGGACGGGCCGTTCGCGGACTTGTCGCTGGACGACGCGCTCGAGTTGAGCAAGGAGCGGCACCGGTTCCTCGTGGTGTATCCGCGCCGGCGCGTTCCCGCACAGCCGGGCAGTGTGACGCTCGCGCCGGGGACGACCATCAACACGAACTCCGGCGGGGGCGGCTTCGAGAAGATGGAGAAGTACACCTGGCGCAGCCCGACGCTGAGGGCGTGGCTGGAGTGGCACGCGATCACGATCCGGGTCGATCAGATTGAGCACCCTCAGGATTGGGCGAGGCTTCAGGGCCTCGTGCCTCGCCATCCGGTGTCCGGCAGGGCCATCGGGGAGGAGCCGGTGGTGATGATCTTCAAGGACGGCCGGTTGTTCCGGACCGTGCCTGATAAGCGGTTCAGGAACAACACGGGCGGGCTGCCGATCATCGGCGGCTACGACCAGGACCGGTTCTACATCAAGCCGCTGCAGATTCTGCTGGTAGCGGACCTCGCGATGTCGTCGCTCGAATCGACCGACCCGGTGTGGCACACGCTGCACACGATGAAGAACCCGCCGCCGCAGCGCCCGGAGATCGAGACCTTCCACGACGTGGAGACCGGGCGGATCGCCGCGGTCGAGGACGCGCCAGATGCGGCGCCGTCGGTGGTGCTCGATCGCTGGCGCGAGGCGCGGGAGCGCGCCGCGCTGGGCGGAACCGCGGAGGCGATCGGGCTGTACACCTGGCTCTGGGAGCGCGGGCGCACGCTCGACCCGCACGCCGCGAGCGCGATCAGGATCGTGGCGATCGACGAGATGCGCTCGCTCGCCCTGCGCGGCGGGCCGGCGATGGAGCGGTTCGTGGCGATGTACCGCGCGCAGGACCGGCTGGCGCCGTGGTACGACGGCTCGGACATGCACGACCTGATCCTGCTGGCCGAGGCGGCTCACAAGGAAGCCGATCTGCTGGAGTATTTCTCGATCCTGATGTTGCAGGACGACGTGGGCGTGGACCTCGAAGCGTCGGTCTTCTCGATCGTCGAGCGGGCGGAGATCGACCTCGTTACCTCGCGCGGGCGATGGAGCGGGCTGGAGGAGGAGCGGCCGGACGCGCAGGCATGGCTCGCGCGGCAGGTCGGGCTGCTCGGGGCGAAGCGGCCGGCGAACGCGCCGGCGGACCAGTGGGACGAGTTGCAGACGCTGCGGCGGCGGCTGATCGCCGACGAGGCGTGCCGGCACCACGCGGCCGCGCTGCTGCGCGGCGACGAGGCGGCGGCGATGCGGTTCGCGGACCTCTACCTGCGCGCACCCCGCGCCGAGCACGACGCGGACCCGCGGCTCGCGCTCGCCATCGCCGCGCTGGCGGCGGGCGCGGCGAGGCCCGTCCACCTCGACTGGATCGACGAGGCCGCCGCGGACGGCCCCGACCGCCCCGACCTGCGCGCGTGGGCGCAGCGGCTGCTGGGCAAGTGACGGGGCGACCGCGGGCATTCCGATAACCGCGCTCCGCGCCAGGCCGCGCGTCCGACCCACGTGCGCCAGGTGGTCGGCGTGGCAGGCCCGATCGAGTTGAATCGCTGGCGTTCGCGTTGTGCGTTTGGCACCTCTTCCGTGCGGCCGACCCTGGCAGGGGCGGTTGACGCGGAGCGCGACCATGACGACGCGATCGCTGAACGGGGCGACGGCCGATGCGGGCGGGCTGCTGGACGTGACTCGCGGTCCGGGGTGGGCGATCGCGGAGGTGGTGGAGGCGAACGTGCACGACATGCACGCGACGCGGATGGAGCGTCAGTTGGGGAGCCTCGCGGAGCGGTGCGCGTGGCGCGTGGTGGTGAGTTTTCGCCCGGGGGTGCGCCTGTCGGTGAGTTGTCTCAGCGTGCTGGCGCGGCTGGGCGAGGCGTGCGAGGCGTCGGGCGGACGGCTGGTGGTGGCGGGGCTTCCCATGGACGCCTGCCGGCTGATCCGCTCGACGGGGCTTGCGCGGAAGTTCGTGCTGGCGGAGACGGGCGCGCACGCGGTGCGTCTGCTGCACGGCGAGGGAGACGGGCAGCGTTCGCGCCGGCTGCCGCGGCTGTTCTCGCGGCCGGCGGCGTGACGCCCGTCGCGCAAGCGGGGGCCGGGTCGGGGTTGTCGTGTGTCCTGCGCCCGACGCCCCCGCTTGCGCGGCGGGCGCGCGCGCCGCGACCGATCATGTGCTCTTGTCCGGACGACGATCGACGGCGCGGCCGCGGACGGTGAGCGTTGCGCGTCGGCCGGGGGGTCTGCGCTTGCGCCACCACGCGAGTCGCGGCAGGGTGCGGCGCAGCAGGAAGGTCAGCGCGGCCAGCGCGACGATGGTGACGGCCCAGAACTGCCAGTCGGCGAGGGGCACGGCGAACGCTAGGCGACGCCCGCGGCACGGAAGGACTGGAAGACGATGAGCGCGCTCGCGTAGGCGAGGCCCCACATCCAGCCGAGTTGCAGGAGCGCCCACTTCCAGTGGCCGGCCTCCTTCGCGGTGACGGCGAGCGTGGGCAGGCACTGCATCGCGAGCACGTAGTAGACGAGCAGCGACCAGGACGTGGCGCGGGTGAAGATCGGCGTGCGCCCGTCGTCGCGCGTGGCGGTGGCGACGGCCTCGAAGACGCCGGACTCCTCGACGTCGTCGCGCCCCGCGATCTGGATGGCCATGGTGGCGACGAAGACCTCGCGGGCCGCGAAACTCGCCAGCACGCCGACGGTGAGTTGACGGTCGTAGCCGAGCGGGCGGAAGACCGGCTCGGCGGCCTCGCCCATGCGGCCGAGGAAGGAGCGGCGTGTGGCGTGGCGGGCCTCGACGGCGTCGGCCTCGGCGAGAAGGGCGTCGGCGTCCGCGACGGCGGTCTCGGCGCGCTCGCGCAGTTCGACGGCCTCGGGGGGGGGCTGCGTGCCGGGGTAGGCGCCCAGCCACCAGAGCACGATCGAGATGGCGAGGATGATGGTGCCGGCCTTCTTGAGGAAGACAAGCCCGCGGTCCCACGCGGCGAGCAGCGCGGTGCGCAGGCTGGGCATCCGGTAGGAGGGCAGTTCGAGGGCCATGGGTCGGCTGGGGCCGCGGAGGATGGTGCGGCGCGCGATGAGCGCGCTGAGCAGGCCCGCGCCGATGCCGAGCGCGTAGCAGCCGGTGAAGGCGAGGGCCTGCATGAGCGGGCTGTCGCGGAAGAGGAGGACGGTGAGCAGGACGTAGACGGGGATGCGCGCAGTGCAACTCATGAACGGCGCGGTGAGGATGGTGGCGAGGCGGTCGCGCCGGTCGGGGACGGCGCGTGCCGCGATGATGCCGGGGAGCGCGCAGGCGTGGCTGGAGAGCAGCGGCACGAAGGCGTGGCCGTTGAGGCCGAAGGGGCGCAGGACGCGGTCCATGACGAAGGCGGCGCGGGCGAGGTAGCCGGTGTCTTCGAGGAGGGAGATGAGGAAGAAAAGGAGGCAGATCTGGGGGAGGAAGACGACGGTCGCGCCGATGCCGGCGACGACGCCGTCGGCGAGCAGGTCGTGGATCGCGCCCGGGGGCAGGACCGCGCCGACAAGCCCGCCGAGGTGCGAGAAGATGCTCTCGATCCAGCCCATCGGATAGGCGGCGAGGGAGAAGATGGCGAAGAAGAGGCCGGCCATGACGGCGACGAACGCGCCCAGGCCGAGGAGCGGGTGCGTGAACGCGCGGTCGAGGCGGTCGGTGAAGGTGTCGGGGCGCGGCTGGTCGTAGCCGGCGGCCATCCGGGCGTAAAGGTCGTCCGCCCAGAGGGCGAGGCCGTCCTCGCTCGGGGGGGGGGACTCGGTCGGGATGCGGGCGCGGGTGAGGGCGGCCAGCAGCGTGTCCAGCCCCTCGCCGGTGCGCGCGCTGCACGGGATGGCCTCGACGCCGAGGCGGCTCGTCAGCACGCCCTCGTCGGCGTGGATGCCCTTGCGACGCGAGGCGTCCACCATGTTGATCGCGATGACCGTCGGAAGACAACGCCGGATCGCCTCGCCCACGAGCATCAGGTTGCGGGGCATGTTCGTCGCGTCGGTCACGACGAGCACGGCGTCCGGGGCCTCGACCGTCTCGCCGCGGGGGGCGAGTTGGCCGGCGAGCACGTCGCGGCAGATGGCGGCCTCGGACTGGTCGAGTTCGAGGGAGTAGATGCCGGGGAGGTCGATGAGTTCGCTGCCCTCGGGCAGGCCGCGCGGGAAGCCGATGCGGGCCTCCTGGGTGGTGCCGGGGAAGTTGCTCGTCTTGTGGCGCACGCCGCACAGGCGGTTGAAGAGCGTGGTCTTGCCGGTGTTGGGGTTGCCGAGGATGGCGACGCGGATGGAGCGCGCCTCGCGGGCAGGCTCAGGGGGGGGGGCGACCGGGGCGGGGGCATTGGACACGGCGAGGCTCCCCCGTCGCCGGCTCAGGCGGGCATCGGCTCGACGATGATGTGGACGGCGAGGTGGCGCGACAGGGCGACCCGGCAGCACGGCCCGCCGCACCCGCACCCGACCTCCACGATGCACGGCCCGCCCTGACGGCAGAGCCGCACGCGGCTGCGGGGGCGGATGCCGAGGGCACGCAGGTAGGCGGCGTCGCCCGGGGAGAGGGCGTCGGTGTCGCGGACGAGGCCGCTCTGCCCCGGCAGGAGGCTGGAGAGCGTGACGCTGGCGGGCGATTCAGGCTGCACGGCAGAGGCCTCCCGGTGCCGCCGAGGTGGGCGGGCGACGGATGATACCCCGGCGATTGAGACTCGGTCGCAGGGGCATTCCGGAGGGGAGTATATGGAATGGGAGGGAGGGGAGACAAGGTGTGTGGGGTGGTGCGAGGGAGGCTTGATGAGGTGAACGGTGTGCGAGAGAAGGGTGGCGATGTGGATCAGCGACGCTCAACCTGCGGACTCCTCGCCCCAGCGGGGCGAAGGGCTGTAGCCACGGGTGAAGCGGCGGCGCGGCGAAGCCCGCCGACGCGAAACCCGTGGAAAGTGTTGCGGCCCGACCGACCCGCCCCGGAAGGGGCGGGGGAGGTGTCTGGAGCGGGGAGAGATATCCCCCACCATCGACAACATTCAGTCAATCCATCGCTGGTCCGCCAAACTCTGTGCCGGTTATTCGCCCGCTCCTCCGCCCCTGCCGGGGCGGTGCGTGTGATTGTCACGGCTTCCACGGGTTGCGCGACGCTCTGAGCCGCGTCGCTTCACCCGTGGCTACAGGCCTTCGCCCCGCTGGGGCGAAGAAACGCGTGGCCCGCTCACCGCTCGCTTGCGCCGAGGAGTCGCCAGAGGAGCGCGTTCTGCGTCCACATGCGGTTCTCGGCCTGGTCGTAGACGATGGAGGCGGGGGAGTCGATGACTTCGTCGGTGACTTCCTCGCCGCGGTGGGCTGGGAGGCAGTGCATGAAGAGTGCGCCGCCGGGGATGCCGCGGGAGGCGAGGGCCATCATGTCTTCGTCGGCGCGGTAGGGGGTGAACGCGCCGTCGCGGAGCGCGGCCTGGTGGTCCTGGCCCATGCTGACCCAGCAGTCGGTGTAGACGGCGTGGTGCCCGGCGGCGGCCTCGGGGTTGTGGCTGAGGGTGATGGTCGCGCCGGTGCGCTTGGCGTCGGCGAGGGCGTCGCGGACGACGCCGAACTGCGGCTCGAAGCCCCGGGGCGTGACGGCGGTGAAACTGACGCCCAGTTTGGCGCACAGGAGCATGAGCGAGTGGCAGACGTTGTTGCCGTCGCCGAGGAAGACGACGCGCGCGCCCTCGAGCGTGCCGAGGCGCTCGCGGAGGGTGAAGAGGTCCGCCAGCGCCTGGCAGGGGTGCTCGCGGTCGCTCAGGGCGTTGACGACGGGGACGGTGGCGTGCTCGGCCATCTCGGCGAGCACGGCGTGGTCGAAGACGCGGGCGACGATGCAGTCCACCCAGCGGTCGAGGTTCCTGGCGTAGTCCTTCACGCTCTCGCGCGTGCCGATACGGTCCTTCGAGTGGTCGAAGTACATGACGTGGGCGCCGAGTTTGGTCGGGCCGACCTCGAAGGTGACGCGCGTGCGGAGCGAGGGCTTCTCGAAGAGCGTGATGATGCTGCGCCCCGCGAGCGAGCCGGCGAACGGCGCGAGGTCGGCCTTCATCGAGACCGCGGTGTCGAAGATCGCAAGAACGTCGTCCGCCGAGAGATCGGCGATCGAGAGGAAGTCGCGCCCGGCGAGCGGCGCGGCGGGCTTCGAGGGCTTGACCTCGACGGGGACGGTGATGGTATCGGAATGCGGCATGTCAACTCCTTCGGTCGAACTGAAAAGCATTCACCACAGAGGCGCAGAG
The DNA here is from genome assembly GCA_039794165.1 of Phycisphaerales bacterium. GTDB lineage: Bacteria > Planctomycetota > Phycisphaerae > Phycisphaerales > UBA1924 > CAADGN01. The sequence goes on along the minus strand of JBDIVY010000007.1, from coordinate 81,361 downwards.
GGCACAGAGAAAGAAGGAAGTAACGGTGGAGAGGTGGAGTGGCGGAGGGGCGGAGGGGCTGGGGTATGAACTTGGTGTTTCTCTTCGAGTGCTTCGAGTCCTTCGTGTCTTCGCGTTCAACTCTGGTTGCTCGCGTTCATCTGCGATCCTCCGCAGCCAATGCTCTCCTCTTTGCCTGCTGTGCCGCCGTGGTGAATCTGGTTCCCACGGGTGCATCGTGGGCGAGGTTGCGCAGGTGTTCGGGCGCGTCCCAGGAGGCGATGACGGTGGGCGCGCCGGTGGACTCGGCGACGGCCGCGGCGGCGCGGGCCTTGGGGATCATGCCGCCGGTGATGACGCCGGCGTCGATGAGGGATTCGGCGTGTGCGGCGTCGGATTCCGCGATTGTCCGGCCGTCCGGGCCGCGGATGCCGGGGACGTCGGTGAGCAGGACGAGGGCGTGGGCGTGGAGGATTCGCGCGACGGCCGCGGCCGCGTCGTCCGCGTTGATATTCAGCGCGCCGCCGCGTTCGTCGAATCCGATGGAACTGAGGACAGGCGTGAAGCCGGAGGCGAGCAGCGTGCGCCAGACGCCTCCCTCGCCGGTGACGACCGCGCCGACGCGCCCGAGGTCCGCGCCGCTCGGGCGGTGGACGGCGCAGCGTGCCGCGCCGGAGTCGCCGAGCCGGAGGCCGACCGCGTTCGCGCCGGCCGCGAGCAGCAGCCCGACGAGCAGCGTGTTGACCCGTCCGGCGAGGACCGCGGCGACCTCGTCCATCTGCTCGGGGGGGGTGATGCGCAGTCCCTGTGCGCGGGCGGAGAACATGCCGAGGCGGGCGAGGTGCGCGTCGACGGCCGCGCCCCCGCCGTGGACGATGACGACGCCCCCGCCGTGCTCGCGGGCGAGGGAGGCGAGGGCGTTCCAGAGCGGGGCGCGCGCGGGGGCCTCGTCGAGCGCTCGACCGCCGATCTTGACGACGATGGGCGCGGTCATGCTTCGATTCCGAGGCCGGAGTGGTGCGAGGGGGTGGCGGCATCCGAAGACGAAGAACCGCCACGGAGTGGCGGGGTACCCGGCAGGAGGCCCGCGGTTTCGGGCAGGCCGAGGCGGGCGTTCATGCACTGCACGGCCTGACCGGACGCGCCCTTGACGAGGTTGTCGATGGCGGAGACGAGGATGAGGTGTGCGCCCGCGGCGTGCGAAGTGTCCACCGCGAAGGCGAGGTCGAGGTAGTTCGTGCCGCGAACCGCGCCGACGTTCGGCCACCGGCCCGCGGGCAGGAGGCGGATGAACGGCTCGTCGGCGTAGGCGGCGTCGAGGGTTGCGCCGAGGCGGGCGCGGTCCCACCCGTCGGCGAGTTCGGCGTGGATGGTGCTGAGGATGCCGCGGTCGTAGGGGCCGAGGTGGGGCGTGAAGACGACGGGCGTGCCGGCGTGAGCGGCGATCTCGGGCTGGTGGCGGTGGTTGAAGACGGCATAGGGCTGCTGCGAGACTTCGCACAGGTGCGTGCGCTCGGTGGGCGTGCGTCCCGCGCCGCTGACGCCGCTGGTGGAGTCGATGATCGGTCGCGTGCCGGGGCGGATCGCGCCGGCCTCGACGAGCGGCGCGAGGGGGAGGATCGCGCTGGTGGGGTAGCAGCCGGGCACGGCGATGAGGCGCGCCCGGGCGATGGCGGCGCGGTTGCGCTCCGGCAGGCCGTAGACGGCTTCGCGCAGCAGGTCGGGGCGTTCGTGGTCGAAGGCGTAGTGCGTGGGGTAGAGGGCGGGATCGGGGAGGCGGAAGGCGGCGGAGAGGTCGAGCGTGAGCAGCCCGCGTTCGAGCAGGGCGGGCGCGAGCGAGGCGCTCGCCTCGTGCGGCGTGCAGAGGAAGACGGCGTCGGGGGCGAGGGCGGCGACGGCGTCGAGGTCCAGCGGGAGGACGGGCAGGTCGATCTCGCCGCGGAAACGGGGGAAGAGCTCGTCGAAGCCGCGGACCGCGCCGCCGGAGCGGCCGGAGTTGAAGAGGCCGACGAGTTCGGCGTGGGGATGGCGCAGGAGGATGGCGGCGAGTTCCGCCCCGGTGTACCCGCTCGCGCCGATGATGACGGCCCGCTTCATCGCGCGGCTCCCCCGCCGGCGAGGTGGGCGGTGCGCTTGAGTTGCATGGCGAGGCGTGCGGCCTGCTGGGCGGTGCGCGCGGCGACGAAGATGGTGTCGTCGCCCGCGATCGTGCCGACAACGCCGGGGGGGGGCGAGCGGTCGAGTTCGAGGGCGACGAGGGCGGCGTGCCCGGGGCCGGTGCGCAGGACGACGAGGTTGCCGGCCTGCTCGGCGGAGGTGACGAAGGCGCGCAGAGCGCCCTCGAGGGCGCGCCCGGCGGCGGTGGGCGGCGGAGCGACGGCGACGCCCGCGGGAACATACCCGCGCGGGGACTTGGCGACGCCCATCTCGCGCAGGTCGCGCGAGAGGGTGGCCTGGGTGACCTCGATCCCGCGCTGGGCCAGCAGGTCGCGCAGTTCGGCCTGGCTGCGCACGGGGCGGCGGGCGATGAGGTCGGCGATCACCTGCTGTCGGCGGACTCGTCCGGTCATGCACGATTATACATCGTGTGCATAAACAGTCAAGCGGGGCCTTGGCGGGGCGCGCCGGGGAGCCGGGGCGTGAAACCGGCGGCCCGGGGTTCCGAGCATCCCGGTATGCTGAGCGCCGCGGGAGGGCGCACGCGATGACCGAGCCGAACGGGGACAACCAGCCGATGCTCCCTGACTCGCCGCCGACCGCGCCGGGGGCGATGGTGTCGCGCCTCGCGCCGGCCGCGCCGGCGTGGGTCGCGGTGCTGGGGATTCTGTCGATCGTGTTCGGCGTACTGGGCGCGCTGGGCAAGTGCTGGGGGATGGCCACGCCGCTCTTCTTCGCTGTGATGGAACGGTTCTTCGCCTCGATGCCGGAGGGCGAGATGCCCGAGGGGTTCGGGCAGTCGTTCTCGATGATGGGGGCGTACGCCTGGCAGATCGCGGGGGTGTCGCTGCTGAAGACGGCCGTGGCGTGCCTGCTGGTGGCGGTGGGCATCGGGCTGCTGAAGCAGCGGGCGTGGGCGCCGGCGTGGGCGGTCCGATACGCCGTGCTGGACATGGTGCTGACGCTGGGCGAGGGGGCGCTCGGCGCGCTGGCGCAGGTGGCGCAGATGGAGGCGATGCAGGCCGCGGACCCGACCGCGTTCGGGCCTATGGGAGGGTGGACGACGCTGATCGCGTACGGCAGCGTGGGCTTGGGCGTGCTGGTGAGCCTGGTCTGGCCTGTGTTCCTGATCGTGTGGTTCACGCGGCGGCGCGTGCGTGAGGCAACATCGACCTGGACCTGACCGCCCCGGAGCCGACTCGCGATGCGCTGCAAGACCTGCGACTACACGCTCTGGAACCTCCGCTCGCGCCAGTGCCCGGAGTGCGGCTCGGCGTTCAAGCCCTCGGACTTCGAGTTCGTGACCAACAGCGTGCGGTTCTGCTGCCCCCACTGCGGGCAGGACTACTACGGCACCGGGGAGAGCGGGCACCTGGAGCCGCGCTCGTTCGACTGCGTGCGCTGCGGCACGCGGATCGAGATGGACGAGATGGTGCTCCTGCCGACGGAGGGCGTTGCGGAGGAACGGACCATCCCGGACGAGATGCCGTGGCTCTCGAAGAGCCGGGGCTTCATCTCGCGGTGGTGGAAAACGGCGCTGCGCGGCGCGGCCCAGCCGGCGCGGATCATCGACCTGACGCCGCCGGAGAGTTCCGCGGCGTCGGCGACGTGGTTCCTCGTCGTGACGCAGGCGGTGATCGCGCTGGCGTCCGTGGTCACTATCTTTGCGTTCATTGTGCTCATGGGGTTCGTCGCGGGGGCGGGCGGGGGGCCGGGCACCGGCGCCGCGCTGTTGGGCGGCGTGATGGGGGTACTCATTGGGGTCATGGGCTCGGTGATCGGCGCGATCATCATGGCCTGGCTCTGGATCGCGGTCGCGCACGGGCTGCTGCTGGTGACGGGGGGGACGAAGAACGGCATCGGGCGGACGGCGCACGCGATCCTCTACACCTGCGGGCCGATGCTGGTCTCCGCCGTCCCGTGCGTCGGGTGGTACTTCGGGTGGATGATCGGCGGCGTGTGGTGGTGCGTGGCGGCGACGATCATGGTGGTGCGGGGCCAGTCGGTCGGGCCGGTGCGGGCGACGCTGTGCGTGATCGGGCCGCCGGCGACGGTGACGGTGCTGGGCATCGCGGCGTACATCGCGCTGATCTTCGGCGTGATGAGCACGGCGCGGACGGCGATGGTGACGGCACGCGACATGGGAGCGGTCGCGGAGACCCAAAGCATCGCCGCCGCGATCAACGCCTTCGCCTTGGCGCAGAACAGGCCCCCCGCCCACGCGCTCGAACTCGTGACCGACGGCGCGCTCTCGGCCGCGATGTTCTCCTCGGTCTCAACCGCAACCACCACGGCGGCGATCGCGTTCGAGACGACGGACCTCCAGACGTTCTCGCTGATGCCCGAGGCGCAGGCGAAGGCGACGGCGGCGCGGGCCGGCGCGTCGCTGCCGGCGGGCGTGGTCGCGCACCGCGTCGGGGACTTCGTGTTCACGTACCACGGGTTCGATCCGGGCGATCCGAACAACGCCGCGCTCTGGGTCGTGATCCACTCGCCGGACCCGGCCTCGAATCCGATCTCGACGCCGGGCGCGGTGGGCTTTGCCAACGGGCAGGCCGTGCCGCTGCTGCCGGGGCAGTTCCAGGCCTTCCTTCAGCAGCAGAACGGCGTGCGCGCGGCACTCGGGCTGCCGCCGCTGCCGGACCCGAGGACGGTGCTGGTGGATCGGCCGGCGGCCGGACTCGCGCCGGAAGGCGACTGAACGGCGATCCCGGGCGCCCGTGCGGTCGTACAGCCGATAGGGACGGTCGGGGGTCGTCCGGTCGGGCGGTCTCTATGATCGGGTACGGGAGAAACCCATGGGACGCACATTTCCCCTTCGAACCGCTGCCCGCCTGTTCGCCGCCGCGGCGGGGCTGGCGGTCGCGTCGGCGGCGGGCGCTCAGAACGCGCTCGGCGACGGCCGCGGGTTGCAGCAGCAACCTGCCGGACTGAACACGCGGCTGGGGAACGTGCCGCTGCCGCTCGACACGCGGTCGAGGGCGTTCGAGCGTGAACTCGCGTTCCGCGAGGCGATCGTGACCGGGTCCGCGCCGGCGGGGTTCTCGTTCCGCGGCGACGTCACGCCGTCGCGGTTCGAGTTTCGCGGCGAGCTCGGTTCCGACGACCTGTTCGCGTTCCGGCGCGATGCGCTGTATTCGGGCCTTGCGGGGCAGGGCATCCGTGGGACCGACGCGCTGCAGTACCAGTTCTCGCTGACGACCGGGGCGCGGCCGCCGTCGAGTCTGGCCGGTCCGCTGGCGGTGCAGCGTGGCGGTGGCCGGAGCGACTGGAACCGGCAGGCGGTCGAGTCGTTCCGCGAGCCGGGGCGGAGTGAGCCCGGTTTGACCCGCGTGACGCCGGAGCAATCGCCGACCGGCGCGCAGCGTCCGGCAACGGATCTTCGCGTGCCGCCGGCGTGGGAGTCGAGCCTGTCGCAATCGGTGCGCTCGACGGCGGACTACACGGCGAACCGGAGCCTGCAACCGACGATGCTCTCGGTGCTGACGGACAACTTCACGCGCGAGTCGGTGGGGCTGTCGGCCTCGCCGCTGACGGGTGTGGTGACGCACAGGCTCGGTTCGGCGCCCTTCACGGTGCCGGGCGTGCCGGCGGAGGTCTTCATGCCCCCGCCCGAGGTCTCGGAGCCAGGGCTGCTGGACATCGCGGGGCCGACCGGGGCGATCGATCCGTTGCGTCCGGAGTCGACCTTTGCGCGCACGGCGTACGAGCGTGCGATCGAGCGGATGGCGAAGCGTGCGGCGGCGGAGGGGCGTGCGACGGCGACGACGCCCGAGGGGACGCCGGGCGCGCCGCCGTGGATCGTCGATCTTCAGAAACTGCGGCTTGAGCTGCACTTCCCCGAGGCGCTGCGCACCCCCGCGCAGCCCGACGCGCCGGCCGCGCCCGCCGCGCCGACCGGCGAGGTGGTGACGCCGGGGGTTCCCGCGATTCCCGATCCGCTGGCATCGATCCCGGGTCTGCCCGGTCCGGGCGCTCCGGCGATGCAACTGAAGTTCGATCCGGCGGCGATGCGGATGATCCGCGAGGCGGGCGGCGTCTCGGAGACGTTCATTCTCGCCGAGGTGCAGGACCGCGATCTCTTCTTTGAGCACGTGCGTCGGGGCGAGCAACTGCTGACGGAGGGCCGGTACTTCGACGCGGAAGAGCGTTTCATCAGCGCGCTCGCCGCGCGACCGGGAGACGTGACCGCGCTCTTCGGTCGGCTGCACGCCGAGATCGGGGGCGGGCTGTTCCTCTCGGCGGCGACGAACCTGCGCAAGTTGCTCTACGACACGCCCGAGGCGTCGGCGATGCGCTGGGGCGACCGGCTGCTCCCGTCGGCGGAGCGGATCGAGTTGCTGCGGAAGGATCTGGGGGCGCAGATGGACCGGGAGGGCCAACCCGCGGCCGACGCCGCGCTGCTGCTCGCGTATCTCGGCTACCAGAAGGGGGACACGGCGTTGACGCGAGAAGCGGTGGAGCGGCTCGAACGCAGCCGTGACTTCGCGGACCAGCGTCTGGCGGTGTTCCTGCGCGGGATCTGGCTCGGCGAGATCCCCGAGCCGGCCCCCGAGCCTGAGCCGGCTGACGACGACGGCGACGCCCCGCAGGAGGACGACGCCGGCTGAGGGCGGCGATCCGCGGATGACCGAACCATCGCACACCGCAGGCGATCGCGCCGCCGCCGATCGCGGTGCGGTGTCCCTGCGCGACTTCCTGACCGACGGCTCGCTCGCGGGAATGTGCGCGGAACTCTCGACGCTCACGGGCATCCCCGTGGAAGTCCGCGACGAGGGCGACCGCGTGATCGTGGCGGACAGAGGGGCATGGCGCGCGCTGCCGCCGGGGTCGGGCCTCGCGGACGCGGCGATCGGCGCGTCGTTCCCGCTGACGGTCGGCGAGCGGGCGATCGGGCGGATCGTCGTCGGGCGCGACGGGCCTGCCCGGGGGGACGGCGGGCGTGAACGCCTCGAGCGGGCGTTGGCGCTCATCGCACGCACGTCGAGCGAGTTGTGCGAGAACGCCGCGGAGTTGCGCCACGCGCTGGACGAACTCGGCGTGCTCTTCGAACTGGCCGCGATGCTCGTGGACTCGGCCGACGTGCGCGCGATGGTGGACACCGCGCTCGCGTCCGCGCTGCGGGTGCTGCGGCTGGACGCCGGGTCGGTGGTGCTGCTCAAGGAGGACGCCGACGGCATCGTCTCGGAGGACGAGCGGGACCTCGTGCTCACCGCGTCGCGCGAACTGAGCCGGTGGTGGCTGGGCAGCCCGGAGTCGCTCAGCGAGGGGCGCGTGTTCGACCGGCTCGCGCTGGCGGGGGAGGTGGTCGCGGTCGAGGACCTGCTGCTCGACCAACGCGTGCGCATCCCGGAGCGGGTGCGCACCGAGGGGCTGAGGGCGTTCATCTGCGCGGGGCTGGTCTTCCGCGGCAGGCCGATCGGCGTGATGCGGCTCTACGCGCGCACGCCGCGATCGTTCGACGACCTGGACACACGGCTGCTGCGCTCGATCGCGCAGCAGGCGGCGGCGGCGGTGCAGCAGTCGCGCCTCATCCGCCAGCGGCAGCGCCAGCGGCAACTGGACCGGCAACTCGCGCTGGCGGCGGACGTGCAGCGGAGGCTGCTGCCGCGCCGGCTGCCGCGACCGACCGGGCTTGACCTGGCCGCGGGGTATCAGCCGAGTTTCGAGGTCGCGGGCGATTTCTACGACGCCTTCGAGTCGCACGGCGGGCTGGGGCTGCTGGTCGGGGACGTGGTGGGCAAGGGCATCCCGGCCGCGCTGCTGATGGCGTCGGTGCGGTCGTCGCTGCGCGCGCACTCGGAGCGCACGACGGAGGTGCACCGCGTGCTCGAGGCGGTGAACCGCGACCTGTGCCGCGACACGCTGCCGAGCGAGTTCACGACGCTCTGGCTGGGTCGGCTGGACCCGGCGACGCTGCGGCTGGCCTACGCCAGCGCGGGGCACGAGCCGCCGTTCGTCGTGCGATCCGGTCGCGGGGCGACGACGCAGGAACTCGAGATCGGCGGCATCGTCGCGGGCGTGGACGCTGCGCACGAGTACCGCGCTGCGGAAGTGACGCTCCGCCCCGGAGACGTGCTGGTCGCGTACACCGACGGCGCGTGCGACGTGATGGACTTCGAGAACCGCAAGTTCGGCAAACGGCGGCTCCAGCAGGCCGTGCGCTCGGCAATGACGGATGACCCGTCCGCGAAGGCGGGGGCGATTCTGGAGCGGGTGTTCTGGGAGTTGCGGCAGTTCGCCGGCCTGGCCCCACGCCCCGACGACGTCACGGTACTCGTGGTTCGCGTGGAAGGTTGAGGCGGCTCGTATGACATCGCTCCGCCCCGGGTACCCCGCCGCTCCGTGGCGGCTTCTGCCCAACGCATCCTCCTCAACGCGCAGGGGCTTCACACAATCGGTATGAACGGCCATCCCAAGCCCGACCAACTCCAACGCCCACGCTCTTCAGGCCCGAAGGGCCATCCCAACCAGAGCCAGGGGCAACGCCCCTGGGTGGCGTCCCCCAACCCCGGAGCCGCATCGCGGCGACCCAACCGTCAATCCCACACGTACCGTTCATCAAACTCCACGCCGTGACGGATCAGGAGCGCGCGATACTCGTCCTGAAACGACGTCTTCCGGTGGTGCTCGCGCTGGTTCTCGATGTACCGCCGCACGCGGTCAACGTTCGACGGTGATACCGCGAACGCCGAGTACCCCGTCTGCCACGCGAACCCTTCGAGTTCCGTCCCTTGCGTCTTGATCCACTTCGACGACGACTTCTTGACCTCCTCGACCGCCTCGGCGATCGAGACCGTGCGCGACAACTCGAAGAGCGCATGGACGTGGTCTTCCACCGAGTTGACGATGACAGCCGGACAGCCGAGATTGCCGAGTACGACCGCCTGATACCGATGCAGCGCGCCTCGCACCTCATCAGTGATCCACGATTGCCGGCCCTTCGTGCTGTACACCAGATGGATCGGCACACGTGCGAGCGACTGCGGCATGGGTCGCCCCTTCAGGGCTTGATCCACCGCGATCCCGGCCCCAGGGGCGTTGCCCCTGGCTCCGGTTGGCATACGCCTTCGGCGTGCAGATCAGCGATCGTGGTGCAGCCCCGCGCGAGGCTAACCCCCCTCGGGCCGTCCTGTCAACCAAGTCGTCCGCGGTCCAACCGGTGCGGATCGTGTGAAGTCGCTCCGCCCCGGGTACCCCGCCGCTCCGTGGCGGCTTCTGCCCAACGCATCCTCCTCAACGCGCAGGGGCTTCACGCAATCCGAATGAGGCGGTTCACGCCGCGGTCGGGCGGTCGTCGTCGCACCGGCCGAGGAGTTCGGCCATCGCGTCCATGTTCCGCTGCACCCGCCCGAAGGCATCCTCGACCGCCTCGATGGACCGCTCGCCGTCCGTCAACCGCAGCCGCACCGGGCCGCTCGCCCTGGGGAACGGGATCGGCTCGTCGTCGCGGCGGCGGGCGTCGATCGCGTGGTGGAGGGTGAGTCTTGGCATGGGGAGAGGCTCCTTCCCCCCGAACATCGGTTCCACTCGCCCGTCGCGCTGAGACTCGGGGGGGGTGGTTGCGGGATCGGCCCGGAACAACCGCGCAACCTTCGCCCGGTTTCCGGCTCTGCGGTCCGATCAGGACGTGCGGCCGAGGGGCCGCCGATAACGCCCCCCCTCAATCCCGGGGGCGGCCTTGGCGCACCGGCTGCGCGGCCCCGTGCCCCCCCCGGCCCCCCCCGACGCGGTTCTCGGTGCCCGCGAGTGTTCGCGCGATGTTGGACCGGTGCCGCCACAGGACCAGCGCGACCAGGCAGGCCGTCGCCACGTAGAACGGCGTCGCGCCGGCGTGGGTGGCGTCGCTGAGCGAGACGAGCGCGGCGACGCCGATGGGGAGCGTGAGCGCGGCGACGCAGGAGGAAATGCCGACGTACCTCGTGGCCGCGACGAGCGCAAGCCAGACGAGCAGCGCGGCGAGCGCGGGGAGGGTGAGCATCGGGAAGACGCCGAGCGCGGCCCCGAAGCCGGTGGCGACGCCCTTCCCCCCCCTGAAGCGCAGCCAGACCGGGAAGACGTGCCCGAGTACGGCGGCGACGGCGACCGCGAGCCAGACCCAGGCCTGCGCGCTCGGCAGGTCGGTGCGTCCGAGCGCGCCGAGCCATGCGCCCGCGGCGAGCGTCGGGACCAAGCCCTTGAGCAAGTCGAGGGCGAAGCAGAGCATCCCCCACCGCCGCCCGAGGACTCGGCCGACGTTGGTGGCGCCGACGTTGCCCGAGCCGTGGGCGCGGAGGTCCACGCCGCGCGAGCGCGCGATGAGCACCCCGAAGGGGACGGACCCAGCGAGGTAGGCGGCGGAGATCAGGATGAGCGAGTCGGGTGTCATCGTGATCGCCTTCGGGTACCCGGGCCTGTCATGCGCCGGGTGCGAGCCGTGCGCGAACTATCTCGACCACCTGTTCCCACACCTCGTCCGGGGGCTTGGTGGCGTCCACGACGGCGTAGCGGTCGGGCTGGGCGGCGGCCTGGTCGAGGTAGCCCCGGCGGACCTTCGCGCGGAACTCGGCGTCGGCGGACTTGTCCTCCATGCGGTCGGAGAAGAGGTCCTTCATGCCGGCGACGGAGCCTCGCCCGCGGACGACCTTGCTGTCCTCGCCGCGGGTGCGCTGGATGATGGTCTGCGGGTCGACATCGAAGACGACGGTGAGGTCCGGCATCGTGCCGCCGGTGGCGATGCGTGCGACGGCGTGGATGTCGCCGAGGGGCAGCCCGCCGGCGGTGCCCTGGTAGGCGAGCGTGCTGGAGACGAAGCGGTCGGCGAGGACGAGGCGTCCGGCGGCGAGCGCGGGGCGGATGCGCTCCTCGACGAGTTGCGCCCGGCTGGCCATGTAGAGGAGCATCTCGCACCGGAGGCTCATGCCCTCGTGGTGGCGGTCGAGGAGGATGGCGCGGACGCGCTCGCCGATGGCGGTGCCCCCCGGCTCGCGGACCTCGCAGACCTCGACGCCGGCGGCGTTGCAGGCGGCGACGAAGCGGGCGAGTTGCGTGCTCTTGCCCGAGCCGTCCGGGCCGTCGAAGACGATGAACCGCCCCGCGAGCGAGCGGAGCCATGCGAGCGGCGTGTCCTGCGTTCGGTCTTCCTGCGGCACGCGGCCAGTCTACCCGCGCACACGCCGGGCATCACAGCGGCGCGGCGGGTCAGTCCTCGTCCTCATCGTGGTCGTCGCGCGGCTTGCGCTTCTTCTTCTTCGGCGACTCGCCGGGGCCTGAGGCGAAGAAGCGGTCGGCGGCGAGCGTGCCCGAGCCTGTGCAGAAGAGGGACATCGCGCCGGCGAAGAGCGTGAACTGGAAGAGGAGGTGTTGCCACGACTCGCCGTCGTGCCAGGCGTGATCGGGGAGGAAGCCCAGGAAGGTGTCGCCGGACTGGATGGCGGGACCGAACTGGGTGAGCCACATCGCGCCGAGCATGACGCCTGCGAGGCCGAGCGCGCCGAAGCGCGTCAGCAGGCCGATGAGCACGAACGCGCCGCCGATGAGTTCTGTGAAGGCGACCGCACGGGCCGCGTAGACCGGCCACGGGTCGAAGTCGCGCGAGCGGTCGAAGTCCGGCCAGAGCGGGCGCAGCGGCACGCTCGTCTCCGGGTGAAGCGGCGGGTGGACGGCCGCGTGCAGGAAAAGGACGAGGCCGTTCATGCCGCGGACCCTCACCGGGTCGGGGAAGTCCGCGGCGGTGTAGCGCGGCGGCTGCCATGCGGAGGCGAGTGCGTAGTTCGGCTGTGAGGCGAGCGTCGCGCCCGCGCCGGGGCCGCGAACGGTGCCGTCCTCCTCCTCCTCAGGCGGTGGGAGTTCGGGGACGGTGGGCGGCGCGGGCTGGGGCGCCGCGCCGGTAGGCTTGATGATGCCGTAGTTGGCGAGCAGCGCGGCGGACTCGCCGGAGACCTCCATGTCGTGGAAGACCTTCACCGCGCCGGCCATGAGGAAGACGATGCCCAGGGCGGCCCGGAGGAAGAGGGGCGCGAAGTTCAGGGCGACGGAATCTCGGAATCGCATGGGCGCACCTCGCGCGTCGTGGGGAGTCGATGGGGACGGTACGGGCGCAGGATCGGCCCGTCTGTCTGTCGGGATCGGTCGATCGGGGTTTCGGGCATGATTGGAGGGGGTGGGGATGAGAGAGAAGAGGGTGGGGAGAGAGAGGAGAGGGGGAGAGGGAGAGGGGCCTGCAAGGCCCCGTCCCGCGAACAAGGCCCCCGCCCCGCGAACAAGGGCGCCGCCCCGGGAACATCGGCTTCGCCTTGAGGAAGGGGAGGCTTCGCGGGTGCGGTCGTAGGATTGTGCTGGACGCGGGCGTGGCGGAACTGGCAGACGCGCGGGGTTTAGGTCCCCGTGGCCGCGAGGCCGTGCAGGTTCGACCCCTGTCGCCCGCATTCCGGAGGCCCGGTCACGTTGGTTCGGTGCGCACTGCCGACAAATGTACGTTTGGGCCTTGATTCTGACCCCGAGTCCGAAGGATGATGGAGCCGGCGCTGGGCGCAACCGGAGGAGTCATGATGGGTTCACGAACCGCGGTTTTTCTCATCGCCTGTGCGCAGGTCGTGTCGGCGGCGCTTGCGCCGGGCCAGCCGGTGGCAGCCCCGGCGCCTGCGTTCCGAGCCGCTCACCTGCTCGACTCCGATGGGGATGGTTTGCCGGACGCGTTCGACAGTTGCCCGCGGCTCGAATACGCCGCCGGATTCGATTGGGCGCAATGCGGCCCGATGGACCTGAACCCTGACAACGACGCCCTGCCGGAGTGCAAGGCGCGAGAGCGTGTGGCGAAGCTCATCTTCACGGGAGGGGTGTTCGTCACGCGGATCTCGTTCGCAGTCGTGAAGGACGGGCAGGTTCACTTCGCAGATGCGTTCGAGTACGTCGGGCAGGGGCAGTACGCCCACGATCCCGCGGGCGCATACAGGCTGTACCGCGTAGGCTCGACCAGCAAGGCGGTCGCGGCGGTCGCCGCGAAGGTCATGGAAGAAAGCGGCGAACTCACGCTTGCCGACTGCGTGGACGACGAGGATGGAACACAGAAGCTCGAAGGAGGGGAGCGGACGCTGCGCCAGCTGCTCGCCCATCTCGGCGCCTTCAAGACGGACTACGGCGCGATCCACCTGTTCTGCTACCCCGGCGATCTCGCGGCGTTCTGGTCCGAGCCTGACGACATGGTCTCTCCGCATTACGCGAGCGAGCACTACGGCAACCTCGGCGGCGGATACCAGTACTCGGCGTTCAACTACTCGCTTGCCGGCGCGTACCTTGCGCACAAGGCGGGCGCGCCGTTTGCGAGACTCATTCAGTCGCGCGTCTTCGATGCCGCGGGCATGTGCACGGCGAGTTTCGACGGTCCCCGGGCCGTGGGGACGGCGATCGGCTCGGGGTGGGGCGTCTCGCAGACCCCGGTGATGCACGTCGGTCCGTACGTCAACTTCTACAGCCAGTTCGACCCGAGGTGCGAGGACAACTTCTACAGCAGCGAGGACCTGCCCGGCGATCCGTACCAGTGGCAGTTCTACCACGCCGACGAGGCCGCGGCGGAGGCTCGCGACCCCGCGGGCGGCGTCATCGCATCGACGATCGACCTCGCTCACTTCGCCGCGGCCTTGCTCGAGAGCTACCACGGCCCAGGGGGAATCGTCTCGCCCCAGGGGATCCGCGACATCTGGAAGGCCACGAGCGATCTCGGGTGCGGCTCGAACTGCCCGTACCAGCGCTATTACGGGTTGGGTTTCTTCACAAGCTCCGCAAGCGGGAAGGCCATCGCTGAAGTCGAGCACGGCGGAAGCCGGCCGGGATTCGCCAGTGCGTTCGTCATCCGTCCAGAGGCAAACTCGGCGGTCTGTATCCTCGTCAACGCCGACGTGAGCACGGTGACGCTCTCGGCCGTGGCGAAGACGATCCTCGACGACTTTGGCCCGTGACGGGTCCGATCGCGTGACTCGACTCACCCCGGCTCGCGTTCGCGGTGGATGGTGGCGCCGAGGGCGGTCAGGCGGTCTTCGAGGCGTTCGTAGCCGCGGTCGAGGTGGTAGACGCGGCTGATGGTTGTCGTGCCCTCGGCGGCGAGAGCGGCGACGACGAGCGAGGCCGAGGCGCGCAGGTCGCTCGCCATCACCGGCGCGCCGCGCAGGCGGCGCACGCCCGAGACCACGACCGTCGCGCCCGAGCGGAAGAGGCTCGCGCCCATGCGTCCGAGTTCGGCGACGTGCAGGAACCGCTCGGGGAAGATGCGCTCGGTGATGACCGAGTTGCCCTCGGCGATGCAGAGCAGGGCCATGAGTTGGGCCTGAAGGTCCGTCGGGAAGCCGGGGTGCGGCTGGGTGGTGACCTCGACGGGGTGCGGGGCACGGTCGCACGAGACGCGGCAGGAGCAGCGGAGCGGATCGTCGCCGCCGGTCGGCTCGAGGCGCACGCCCGCGGCTTCGAGGCGATCGGCGACGGCGAGCATGGCGTCGAGCGGGCAGTTGTCGAGGACGACGGAGCCGCGCGTGATGGCGGCGGCGCACATGAGGGTGCCGGCCTCGATGCGGTCGGGGATGACGGCGTGGTCCGCGCCGCCGAGCGAGGGGACGCCGTCGATCGTGATGCGGGGTGAGCCTGCGCCTGTGATGCGCGCCCCCATCGCGTTGAGCAGCCGGGCGAGGTCCACGATCTCCGGCTCGCAGGCGGCGGACTCGATGACGGTGCGCCCCCTGGCGAGCGCGGCGGCGGACATGACGTTGGCGGTGCCGAGGACGGTGGAGCCGAACGGGCCGCCGAGGAAGACGGTCTCGCCGCGGAGGCCTTCGGGGGGTGCGGCGGCGACGATGTCGCCCTCTTCGAGGGTGATGCGTGCGCCGAGGGAGCGCAGGCCGCGCAGGTGGAGGTCGACGGGGCGGTCGCCGATGGCGCACCCGCCGGGCATGGAGACGCGGGCGCGTCCGCGCCTGGCGAGGAGCGGGCCGAGGACGCAGATGCTGGCGCGCATGGTCTTGACGACCTCGTAGCGGGCGTGAGAGGGGGTCTCGTTCACGGACTGGAGCGTGACGGCGCCCGGGTCGGCGGCGGGGAGTCGCTCGTCGGTGCGGCAGCAGCCGAGTTCGGCGAGCAGGCCGAGCATGTTGCGGATGTCGGCGAGGTCCGGCACGTCGCGGAAGCGGACGGGCCTGTCGGTGAGGAGCGCGGCCGCGAGGAGCGGGAGCGCGGCGTTCTTGGACCCGTTGACCCGGACCCGCCCTTCGAGCCTCCGCCCGCCCTCGACAACGAATCGGTCCATCCCGGCCTCCGTGCGTCTGCTGCCCCCGCCGAACGGGATGGTACATCGGTCGCACGGCATCCCGAGCGGGAGACGCCGGATCGGGGTGGCCGGAGCGCGGAATCGACCCGGTGTGCTCGCGGGGCGAGGCCGCACAACCCGCACGGTCGCGCCGATCCAACCCGCCCCGCCGGATTGCCACATCCCCGGGGTGGCAGTCTGGGCAGGGGGTTCGGAAAGTGAAGGGTGAGGCAAACGGAACCGACACGGAGGTGCATCATGCGGAGCGGGAGAGGACATCGGAACGGCGCGGGGTTGCTCGCGCTGGCGGGCGCGGTCGCGCTTGGCGACGCGGCGGCCGCGCAGCACGACGGACCCGAGACGCTGGTGCTGACGGGGATTGTGCGCGATTTCAAAGCCCGCGAGCTGCCCGGGGGTCACACCGACTTCCAGTGGCAGCCGCGGAACAAGGACAACAAGGGCGCGTTCGGACACTACATGAACATCGTGGCGGACCGACTGGACACCGACGGCAAGCCGGTCTTCCGCTCGCGCGGGCACCGGGTGATGAGCCAGTGGCGGGACGGCGCGGGGCGGAACATCATGTCGCCTCGCGAGTACCTGGACTCGCGGCCGGGCGACGTGTCGGGGTCGATGGAGTCGCAAGGCAACGCGGTCAACTCCGCGCAGTCGTTCTCGCAGTGGTTCCGGGAACAGCCCGGCGTGAACATCTCCAAGACGCTGCAGATCACGCTGCGGCGCGACCCGGACTCGGGCCACTACGTCTTCGATGACCGGCTCGACCCGCAGTTCTCCGGCCTGGGCGGGTTCTTCCCGATCAACGGCGACCTCTACGGCAACTACGGGAGCACCGGCAAGAACTACCACTTCACGTTCGAGCTGGGCACGCAGTTCGTCTACCGGCGCAACGCGGGGCAGGTCTTCACGTTCCGCGGCGACGACGACGTCTGGGTGTTCGTGGACGGGTGGCTCGTGATCGACCTCGGCGGCGTCCACGGCGCGATCGAGCAGACGATCGACCTCGACCGGCTCGGCTGGCTCGTGGACGGGAACACCTACCAGTTGCGGTTCTTCTTCGCCGAGCGGCACACGACCGAGGCGA
Organism: Phycisphaerales bacterium; assembly: GCA_039794165.1. GTDB lineage: Bacteria > Planctomycetota > Phycisphaerae > Phycisphaerales > UBA1924 > CAADGN01. The sequence continues at coordinate 64,853 of JBDIVY010000007.1, read as the reverse complement.
ACTTCCGCATCGCCACGTCGCTGGAACTGCGGGACATCGCGATCCCCGTCTCCGCTGCGCTGTACGACTGACCCCCCCACCGTCGCCCCACCCCCGCACGCCCGGCTCGCCCACGAAGCCGGGCGTGTCCTTTGCGCCGGAGCTGGTATCTGGTCGACGCGGGATGGCGCGGCGTGTTGTCGTCGGGCGTAGAGGGGAGAAGCCGCAACGGGAGAGCGGGACGTCGGATGCGCGAGGATGACCGCGACTCGTGTGCGGTGTGAAGACGCCGAAGGCGTGCCCTGGCCGGAGCCAGGGGCAACGCCCCTGGGAGCGCGCGGGGTCGCGATCTGCGAGCCGCATCGCGGCGACCGAGTGGGATCGCGTGGATCGGGTGCGCCGGATCACGCACGCCTGTTTGGTGCGCCCCTTCAGGGCTTTCGGGTCGTGCACCGCGGTCCAGGGGCGTTGCCCCTGGCTCGGGTTGGTTCACGCCGTTGGCGTGAGCCAGAAGCAGGACCGAGTTGCCCGCGTGCTCGAATGACTGTCGATGGAATGTGCGAGACGATTGCACGGGGGGAGCGGAGAGAGGAAAGGGAGGAACGAAGCCGCCACGGAGTGGCGGGCTACCCCGACGCGAGGACTTCACACAATCCGTGTCAGCCTTGGACGTCGATGCTGGGGCGGCGTGAGCCTTCGCCCGGGCGGAGCGAGCCGTCGGGGGCGTAGGCGGGCCGCTCCTGGCGGTCCTCGCGGGCCTCTTCCTGGGCGTTGTCCTTGAGGTTGCGGACGGCCTCGGCGATCTCGACGCGGTCGAGTTCCTCCTGCTCGCGCGTGGAGGCGGGATCGCGCGGGCGGCGGGCCTCCTTGCGGGCCACGTCGCGCGCGGCAACCTGCTCGGCCTGGTTCAGGCCCGCGACGGACTGGGCGGCGGATGTGCCGAATGCGCTCACAAAGTGAGTATCGACGCGAGGGCCGGGCGTGCTTCACCGACCACGGTCGATGGGGTTATCGGCTGGCGTGGAACCACTACATATGGGATGGTGAGGTCGTGTGCGCACGAACTGCGCCGGTCAGATGCCGAGCGTGTTCACGCCGCAGTCGACGTAGATGTTCTCGCCGGTGACGCCGGAGGAGAGGTCGCTGGCGAGGTAGACGGCGGTGCGTCCGACATCGGCGCCCTCGACGTTGCGGCGCAGGGGGGCGCGTTCGAGGTTGAGGCGTTCGATGTCGTCCACGCCCCCGACGGCCGAGGAGGCGAGGGTGCGGAGGTAGCCGCCGGAGATGGTGTTGACGCGGATGCCCTTCTCGCCGAGTTCGGCGGCGAGGTAGCGGGCGGTGCATTCGAGCGCGGCCTTGGCGACGCCCATGACGTTGTAGCCGGGGACGACCTTTTCCGCGCCGTAGTAGGACATGGCCATGACGGAGCCGCCGCCGGAGCGTTCCATGAGGGGCGTGGCGGCGCGGGCCATGGCGAGGAGGGTGTAGGCGGAGACGTCGATGGCGGCGAGGTAGGCGGCGCGGGGGGTCTGGACGAACTTGCCGCGTGCGAGCCACTCGCGGTCGGCGAAGGCGATGGAGTGGACGAGGACGTGGAGGCGGTCGAAGGACTCGGCGTAGCGTGCGAACGCGGCGTCGATCTGCTCGTCGCTGGAAGCGTCCATCGGCGCGAGCCACGGGTCGGCGACGCCGAGCGCCTCGACGGCGCGTCGGGTGCGGCGCTCGTTCTTCTCGCCGGGCAGGTGCGTGAAGGCGCACCGGCAGCCGTGCTCGATGAGCGCGGCGGCGATGTGCCAGGCGTAGGAACGTTCGTTGGCGATGCCGACGATGAGGGCGTGGCGTCCTTCGAGGAGTTGCATGGGCGGCTCCGGAATGGAGGGGAATGAGAAATGAAGGGTAGGAGATGGGGCCTGGACAAGCCCCGCCTCACGGGAGCGCGACGCCTCCCTCGAAGTCAGTGCGGGTCGATGGAGCGGAGGAGGGGGCCGGGGAGGAGGAGGCTGAGGAGGCCGGCGAGGGCGAGGGCCGCAGCGGTGGCGACGAAGGCGGCGTGCAGGCCCAGGGCGTGGTGCAGGCGTTCGGCGGCGAGCGAGCCGATGCCCGCGAAGGCCCAGGCACCGCCCATCATGAGGCTGGAGGCGAGGCTGGTGCGGTGCGGGAGGAGGCGTTGGGCGAGGGCGATGGTAACGGGGACAAGGCCGCCGAAGCCGACGCCGGCGATGACGGTGAGGGCGAAGCCTGCGGGGATGGAGGCGTTTGGGATGAGGGCGGCGGCGGCGGCGCCGAGCATGGGAACGGCGACGAGGGCGGCCCTTTCGTGGTGGGCGCGGAGGAACCATCCGGCGGCGAGGCCCGCGCCGCCCATGCCGACCTGCATGGCGGCCTGCATCGCGCCGTTGATCGCGCTGGCGCGCTGGGCGAGGTCGAGCGCGAGCGGGTCGGCCGAGGCGTGCGAACGGACGCGCTGCTCGACCCAGGCGAGCAGCAGGTAGACGAGGGCCATGTTCACGCTGAAGCGCACGAAGTTGCCGGCGTAGAGGAGCCAGACGGCGGCCCAGCGTCGTCGGCGTTCCGGGCGGTCGAGGGCGCGGTGGGTCTCGTGCGCGTCGTGGCGCCGGTGCGGTACGGCGTGGATTGCCCATGCGAGTGCGGCGGCGACGGCGACGCCGGGGATGGCGAGCCACGCGAGCGATTCGATGCCGAAGCGCGCGGCCTGGTGCGGGGGGAGGAGGTTGCCGAGGATGCCGCCGACCATGCCCGCGAGGAAGAAGACGGAGACGGCGAGGGAGCGTCGGCGGCCGGCGAGTTGGCCGACGGCGGCGACGGCGGGCGGGTGGAACGCGCCGACCCCGGCCGCGCCCGCGCCGTAGAGCGCGAGCAGGGCGGCGAACGAGGGGGCGAAGGGCATGGCGCAGATGGCGGCGGCGGCGACGAGCAGGCCGAGCGTGCCGATGGAGCGCGTGTTGAGGCGGTCGCTGACGAAGGCGGCGGCGGGCTGTACGAGGCCGCTGGTGACGGAGCCGACGGCGAGCAGGAGCGCGACCTGCGCGGGCGTGGCGTCGAGGCGCGCGCGGAAGAGCGGGAGGAGGCCGATGGGGAGGAAGGAGTAGAAGTCCACGGCGGTGTGCGCGCCGATGGCGACGCCGGCGCGGAGGCGCGGCGCACGGATGGCGCCGAGCGCGGCGACCGGGCGCGGCGAGTTCTCGCGGAGGGGTCTGTCCACGAAGGGGAGTTGTAGGAGCGGCGAGACAGGCGTGGCGACACGGCGTTCGGGTAACCCGAACCGAGGCGTACGCGGATGGCAAAAGTTCTGGCCAGAATCGATCTTGATGATGACTCGGGGGAGGGTAACTCGTCGCATCAGGAACGAAAGAGGCGGTTCTGGAGGCACGGAGGGGCCATCGCGCAGGGTTTGCGCGCTCCAGGGCGGCGTGGGCTTCGTGGATCCGTGAAACCCCGGCGCGGGGGAAGGCGAACCTTGATCTGGAGAGTCTGGAGAAAACAGGGGGATCGTGCTTCGCGTGAAGACGAGTTCGAGATATCATGGGTGAACCACGGGGGCGCCAGCAGGACGGGGCCTCCGCGTCTGGTTCGTGCATCTCACAGGCAAGAGGGAGACTCAACGATGAAGACGATGCGGATCGCGATGCTTGCTGCGCTCGCGGGCGGCGTGACGGGCGCGGCGTCGGGACAGAACATCCTGATCACCGAGCACAACACGCGGACGGTGTACAAGCTGAACGTGTACACGAACGTGATGACGCCGCTGATCACGTACGCGGACCCGGACGTCCGGCTGGCCGGGATTGAGCGCGGGCCTGGCGGGGCGTTCTACGTGGCGAACGGCCCTCTGCCGGTGCAGGATCCGAGCACGGCGACCATCTTCAGGATCAAGGGCCTGCTGGGCGGCGCGCCGGTGAGCAGCGTCTTCGCCCAGAACGACCCGCTGCAGAACCCGATCGGCCTGCGCTACCACGCGGCGACCAACAACCTGCTGGCGATCAACAATCCCCCCGAGAACGACCTGACGCAGCCGGCGTTCGACGGCATTCTCGGGTACGACCTGGGCAACGGCAGTGTGACGCAGGTCTTCGAGCAGCCTCCGACGAACGATCCGCCGCCCGCCTACCGGCAGGGCGCGCGCATGATCGCCGACCCGTCGGGCGCGGGGGACTTCATCGCCACCTCGCTCAACGGCGGCACGCACGACGGCGGCTCGGGGGACATCAACAAGGGCAGCACGCTCTGGCGCGTCAACGTTGACGGCTTCCTCAACGGCACGGTGTCGCTGCTCGTCGACCTGAGCAACACCTCCATCGGCACGCCGCTGACCTTCGTCCGCGGCGTCGCCTCCGGCCCCTCCGGCGAGCTCTACATCACCGACCTGAGCACCGAGACGCTCTACCGCATCGACCTCGACGGCAGCGGCGACTTCTCGAGCATCTCCTCGGTCGTCAGCCTCGGCCAGGGCAGCGGCATGCTCGACGTCATCTACCACCCGCTGACCGACAAGCTCTACTTCTCCACCTCGCTGAGCGACGAGCTCTACAGCGTCAACCTCGACGGCTCGGGCCTCTCGTTGATCGCCTCGAACTTCGAGGGCCGCAACTTCTATCTCGTCCCCGCCCCCGGCTCGCTCGCGCTGCTCGGGCTGGGCACGATCGTCGCGATGCGCCGTCGGCGCTGATCGCCCGATCCGGCAATCCACCGTCCCTCGACGCCCGGCGGCCCTCCCGCCGGGCGTTTTTCATTGGGTTCACGGGGCGGGAAAGCCCCCGGATCATCAAGCCTTTCCGTGTGAATGGAACCCTCGAATCGCTTGGTCGAAGCGGGATGGGGAGATATCTTGATGTCGGGGGAGGAATCGCTGTCGGGTTGCCGCTGTCGGCCGAGCGCTCGAACGCCGGCCATGAGGAGACGCGCCATGTTGCTTCGCTCGCTGATCGCCGCGGTTCTGGTCGCACTCTTCGCGCCGTTCGGGGCGTGGGCGCAGGGCGAGGGCGTGCCCGGCGAGCCGGTGCGGTACGACGGGCAGAAGGTGGTGCGTGTCGAGCCGCGGACGGCGCGGCAGCTGACGGCCACGGTGAATCTGGCGACGACGATCTGGTCGGAGCGGGTGGGGCTTGGCCCGATCGAGGTGATGGTGACGCCGGACGCGCTCGAGGCGCTGCGCGGGCTTGGCCTCGAGCCGGTGGTGCTGGTGGAGGATGTGCAGGCGCTGATCGACGCCGAGCGAGCCGAGATCGAGCGTCGGCGCACGCTGCGCGACCTGACGTGGTTCGAGAACTACCGGACGAACGCGGAGTATCTGGCGTACTACAACGGGCTGGCGGCGGAGTTCCCGGCGACGGCGTCGCTGAGCACGATCGGGCAGTCGCTCCAGAACCGCCCGATCGTCGCGCTGCGGGTGACTGGCACTGGCGGGCAGTCGCCCAAGCCGCAACTGGTCTTCAACGGGTGCCAGCACGCGCGCGAGTGGGTCAGCCCGATGACGGTGACGTTCATCGCGGACCAGTTGCTGCGGCAGTACGGCGTGGACCCGCGCGTGACCGATCTGATGGACCGCTTCGAGTTCCTGATCGTGCCGATCGTGAACCCGGACGGGTACGAGTACTCGTGGAACACCGACCGGATGTGGCGCAAGAACCGCCGTCAGAACAGCGGGGGCACCTGGGGCGTGGACCTGAACCGCAACTGGGACATCAACTGGGGAGGCGAAGGGTCGAGCGGGAGCGGGTCGAGCGACACGTACCGGGGGACCGCGCCGTTCTCCGAGCCGGAGACGCAGGTGGTGCGCGACTTCGTGCTGGCGCAGCCGCACGGGCGCGCCCACATCGACTTCCACAGTTACTCGCAGTTGATCCTGTACCCCTGGGGCTTCACGAGCGCGACGCCGCCCGAGCCGGACAACACCTACTTCGTGCAGATGGGCGCGGGCATGGCGGCGGCGATCAAGGCGGTGCACAACAAGACCTACGTGCCGCAGCACGCGATCGAGTTGTACGCGGCGTCGGGCATCATGTCGGACTGGACGTACACGGCCGGGCTGTACGGGTTCACGATCGAGTTGAGGCCGGCGTCGGGCAATCCCGGATTCCTGCTGCCGCCGGAGGAGATCATCCCGACGGGCCAGGAGAACTTCGCGGCGATCCTGACGCTGGCCGAGTCCATCCGCGATCTGCCGGCGTCGATCTCGCTGCCGGAGGGCGTGCCTTCGTACGTCGAGGCGGACGCGCCCGCGACGCTGTCGGTGCGCGTCGATCCGGGCGGGGGCGTGGTGGTCGCGGGGACGGAGTCGGTGTGGACGCGGATCACGTCGGGCGGCTTCACGCAGGCCGCGCTGACGCCGACGGGCGGGAAGGCGTACGAGGCGACGCTCCCGGCGGTGGCGTGCGGGCGGACGGTCGAGTTCTACTTCACGGCGGAACTGAGCGACGGCTCGACACTGACGTACCCGTCCGACGGCGAGAACGATCCGTTCTCGGTCGAGGCGCAGCAGGTCGTCTTCGCGGACGACTTCGACGCGGACCGCGGGTGGACGGTCGGCGCGCCGGGCGACGACGCGCCGCGCGGCATCTGGGGGCGCATGGCGCCGGAGCAGACCACGAGCGGCGGGCAGATCGTGCAGCCGGGGTGGGTCGTCGTCGGGCAGAACTGCTTCGTCACCGACGGACGGGCGGGCAGCGGGGCAGGCTCGTGGGACGTGGACGAGGGCAAGACGACGCTGCTCAGCCCCGTGTTCGACCTGTCGGACGCGACCGATCCCGTGGTCTCGTACTGGCGGTGGTACTCGAACCACGCGGGCAACGGGCCGTACTCGGACGTGTTCGTCGTGGACGTCTCGGACGACGGCGGCACGACGTGGACGAACCTGGAAACGGTCGGGCCCGCGGGCGCGGAGGTCGAGGGCGGGTGGTACTTCGTGCAGCACGCGCTGAGCGGCGTGGTGGAGCCGACGGCGCAGGTGCGCCTGCGGTTCGTGGCGTCGGACTACGACCCGCAGTCGCTGGTCGAGGCGTGCATCGACGGCTTCAGCGTGCTGTCGAGTTGCCCGCGCCGGCCCGGCGACTACAACGGCGACACCGTGGTGGACACGCTGGACTTTTTGGCGTTCCTGAACGACTGGGTGGCGGGGAACCCGAAGGCGGACTGGAACGGCGACACGAAGATCGACACGCTGGACTTCCTGGCGTTCCTGAACGACTGGACGCTCGGCTAGCGGCTACGGACGGACTGGTCGCTCGCCTACGATCTCGCCATGAGCGACGAATCGCTGCACGACATCGTGCGGGCTGAACTGCCCGAACTGGTGGCGATCCGCCACGACCTGCACCGGCACCCGGAACTGGGGTACGAGGAGGAGCGCACGAGCGGCGTGGTGCAGCGCGAACTGAAGGCCGCGGGCGTGGCGTTCAGGGCGGGCGTGGCGCGGACGGGCGTGGTGGCGCACCTTCCGGCGACGGAGCGCGGGGATCGGCCGGCGGTGGCGCTGCGGGCTGACATGGACGCGCTGCCGATCGTGGAGTCGAGCGGCCGACCGTACGCGTCGTGCCGGCCGGGGGTGATGCACGCCTGCGGGCACGACGGGCACACGACGATCCTGATCGGGGCGGCCCGGGTGCTGAGCCGCGTGGCGCGCCGCCCGAACCCGGTGACGTTCCTCTTCCAGCCCGCGGAGGAGGGCGGGGCCGGGGGCGAGCGGATGTGCGACGAGGGCGCGTTGCTGGGCGACGAGGGGGGGGGCGTCGGTCCGCGCGTGGGGTCGATCTTCGGGCTGCACGGCTGGCCGCAGTTGGCGCTGGGCGTGGTGGCGACGCGCCCCGGCCCGCTGCTGGCGGCGACGGACGACTTCGTGGTGAAGGTGCGCGGCGTGGGCGGGCACGCGGCGTTCCCGCACCTGGCCCGCGACCCGGTGGTGGCGGCGTCGCACGTGGTGACCGCGCTCCAGACGCTCGCCTCGCGCAACGCCGGCCCGCTGGACTCGGTCGTCTGCACGGTCGGGCGCATCGCGGGCGGGAGCGCGAACAACGTCATCCCGCCGGAGGTCGAACTGGTGGGAACCGTGCGCACGCTGCGGACGGAAACGCGGCGCATGGCCCGCGAGCGGTTCTTCGGCATTGTGGAGGCGACGGCGGCGGCGCTGGGGTGCCGGGCCGAGATCGACTGGCACGACGGGTACCCGGCGACGGTGAACGACGCCGCGCTGACGGAGCGGTTCTTCGCGGTGGCGCGCGACGGCCTGGGGCCGGAGCGTGTGGCGGTCGCGCCCGAGCCGGTGATGGGGGGCGAGGACTTCAGTTACTACGGTCGGCACGTGCCGGCGTGCTTCTACATGCTCGGGCTGCTGGCGCCCGGCGCGGACCCTGCGGGAGTGCCGCTGCTTCACCAGCCGGAGTTCGACTTCAACGACGGGGCGATCGGGACGGGCGTGGAGATGATGTGCCGGCTGGCGCTGGCGGAGTGAAGGGCGTTACGCGCCGGACGCTTCGCCAGGAGTCTCGGCGTTGATCTCGTCGAGCAGGGCGACGGCGCGGCGGAGGTGCGGGATGACGATCGAGCCGCCGACGACGAGGCCGATGCCGAGGGCGTCCCAGATCTCGCGGTCGGAGACGCCCTCCTCCTTGCAGCGGATGACGTGGTAGGCGATGCAGTCGTCGCAGCGCAGGACGAGGGAGGCGGCGAGGCCGGCGATCTCCTTCGTGCGGGCGTCGAGCGCGCCGGGCTTGTAGGCCTGCGTGTCCAGGGCGAAGAAGCGGTTGATGACCGTGTCCTTCTGCTCGACGATGCGTGCGTTCAACTTCTCGCGGAAGGCACGGAACTCCGCGAGCCTGCTCTGGTCGCTCATGGCGTGCCCCGAGGGGTGTGGGTGCGATTCGCGCGAAGGCTACGGGCGGTCGGCGGGCGTGGCGACGCGGAGGGGCCGGTCCGCGCCGAAGACCGACCCGGGCACGGGCGGCAGGCCGAGGAGGTCCAGGGCGAGGTTGGCGGCATCGCCGCTGCGGATGGGCTGAGGGTCGGCGTCGGCGTCGGGACGGGCGAGGCCGGGGTCGCGCCGGGTGTCGGCGTTGAGTTCGTAGAGGTCGGCGTGCGGGACGTCGTCGCCTGTCCAGACGAAGAAGGGGATGATGTAGTTGATCCACATGTGCGCGCGCAGGTGGCTCTTGAATGGCGCGCCCCCGCCGTGGTCGGCCGTCAGGATGATCGCGGTGCGTCCGGCGAGGCCGTCGAGCGTGCGGGCCGCGTCGAGAAGCCGCGCGATCTGGGCGTCGGTCTCCCGCACGCTCGTCAGGTATGGGCTGCCCTCGGTCATGTCCCAGCCGTGGTCGTGCCCGACGGCGTCGGTGTGGGAGAAGTGGACGAAGAGGATCGACCGCTCGCCGGCGTGGCGGGCGAGAAAGGCGAGGGCATCGTCGCACACGTCCTCGATGGTCTTTGATCGGCTGTAGTGTTCGAGCGTCCTGCGGCTCTGGCTCTCGCCGGAGGGTGGCGCGATCTCGTCGCCGTCGGCCTCGCCCCAACTGCGGGCGTAGAGGATGAACTTGGACTTGTTGGCGACGAGGCCGGTGTGTACGGCGGCCGCCGCGGCGGCGTCGAAGACGCCGGCGACGTACTCGCCCTTGCGGGTGTGCAGGTTCTCGCCGGGGGGGGGGTCGTCGTTGTCGGTCCAGCCGTGCCCGCGCTCGCCCGAGGTGGGTCGGCCGGTGAGCATGGCGGTGTGGTTGGGGAGGGTGATGGTGTAGTCGGGGTCGGTGCGCGCATTGAGCGTGCTGGACGCGGCCATGAGCCGGTGGAGGGCGGGGGCCTGGCGGGGCGTGAGGATGAGCAGAGCGTCGCTGCGCAGGCCGTCCACGGAGATGACGATCACGTGGTCGAACGCGCCGGCATCGCGGTCGCCCTGTGCGGCGGCGTTGGGCGCATTGCCGAAGCACGACGCGATGGCGAGACACACGCAAGCAACGATTCTGACGGTTCGAACCATGGACAGCCCTCGCTCGCGGCAGATGGTACATCCTCCGATCGACCACGACCCCGGCGCGAGTGTTGGCTCTTTGTCAAGATGTGTCGTCGCGAGGGGCCTGGCAGCGCCGCTCGTGGGAGGCTATCGATGGATCATGCCGCCGGTCGCGAGCCGGCCTCGGCCAGCAGGCGGACGACCTCGTCGTCGGTGGTCTGGGAGAAGTCGTCGTAGTACTGGCCGACGGCGTAGAAGTCGATCGGGGCGGTCAGCGCGACGACCTCGTCCGCGTCGCGGGCGAGGGCGCGCACGGCGTCGGGCGAGGCGACAGGTACGGCGAGCACGACGCGGGCCGCGCCTGCGCGGCGGGCGGCGCGCAGGGCGACGAGCGCGGTCGAGCCGGTGGCGACGCCGTCGTCCACGACGATGGTGGTGCGCCCGGCGATGGGGACGGCGTTGCGCCCGGCGCGGTAGAGGGCCTCGCGCATGCGGACCTCGTCGAGTTGCCGGTGCGACTCGGCGCGGAGGTACTCGTCGGGCGCGCCGGTCTCGCGGAGGGTGCGCGGGTCGAGGTGGACCTGCTCGCCGCCCATCTCGCAGACCGCGCCGAGGGCCAGTTCGGGCGAGCGCGGGGCGGGGATCTTGCGGACGACGATGACGTCGAGTGGGGCGCGGAGCGCGGCGGCGACCTGCGCGCCGACGACCACGCCGCCGCGCGGCAGGGCGAGCACGACGGGCGACTCGCCGGCGAAGCGGGCGAGTTCGCGGGCGAGGGCACGCCCCGCGTCGCGCCGGTCGCTGAATCGCATCAGCCTGCCTCCCCGGCGCGCACGAGGTGGCCGGTGAACCAGTCGCGCGCGAGGGCGGCGACGGTCTCGATCGTGCCCGGCTCGTCGAAGAGGTGCGTCGCGCGGGGGACGATCTCCAGGCGCTTCTCGCAGTGGAGCGAGGCGTAGGCGATCTCGTTGAGTGGGATGCAGGCGTCGTCGAGCGAGCCGACGATGAGGAGCGTGGGGGCGCGAACGCGTGCGAGCGCGTGGCCCGCGAGGTCGGGGCGGCCGCCGCGCGAGACGACCGCGCCGACGCGGCGCTCCTCGGCGGCGGCGATGAGCGCTGCGGCGGCGCCGGTGCTGGCGCCGAAGAGACCGACGGGGAGCGTGGCGGTGAGGCGAAGCCAGCGCGCCCAGTCGATCGCGCCGCGCAGGCGCAGCGCGAGCAGGCCGACGTCGAAGACGAGGCGCCGGTGCTCGGCCTCGGCGGGCGTGAGCAGGTCGAAGAGCAGCGTGGCGAGGCCGGCGTCGCTGAGCGTGCGGGCGACGGCGGAGTTGCGCGGGCTGAGGCGAGAACTGCCGCTGCCGTGGGCGAAGATCACGAGCGCGCCCGCGCCGTCGGGGACCGTGAGCAGCCCCGGCAGTTCGGCATCAGGCGTCCGAACGTAGACGTCCTCGACGGCCATGGCGCGGCCTCCGAGGGCATGGTACACCGAGGGTCAGGCTGCCGCGCCGGCGGTGGCGGCGCGGGGAAGAACCGCCGGCGCTGGCAGGCTCGGGACGAGCCAGGGGCGCAGCACGCGACGCCCGCTCGGTGCGAGCGTCTCCGCGGCGTCGAGCATCGGGCCGGGGGAGAGGGTGCCGATCACGATCGCCTCGGCGTCGGCGTGCCGATCGACAGTGCGCACGCCGAGTTCGTCGAGCGCGCGGCGCACGACCCACTCGTTTCGGCCCGGCTCGGCGAGCGCAGCGGTGCGGAAGGGACGCGCGGCGAAGGCGGCGTGCAGAGCCTCGCGGGCGTGGGCGAGGCCGATGAAGCGGTCCCAGATCGGCGCGGGCATCGGCGTTCGCCGCTGATAGACGATGGTGCGGCGCAGTTCGCGCAGGCCCTCGGCGATTCCGGCCTCGGCGCGCTCCTTGCGGGCGATGGCGCGGTAGCGCGTGCGGATGCGGCGCAGGTCGGCGCGGCGTTCGTGCTCGGGGGCGTAGCGCTGCGTGGCCCAGGCGGTGTTGCGCACGAGTCGGGCGAGGATGACGTTCATGTCGCGCCCCTCGTCGGTCTTGTGGTGCTGCACGCGGAAGGCGGGGTCGAACTCGACGCGTGCGCCGGCGAGCAGGAGCCTGGCCGCGAGGTCGTACTCCTCGGCGTAGTAGTGGAATCGGTGGTCGTAGCCGCCGGCGCGGAGGAAGGCGTCGCGCCGGATCGCCGCGCCGCAGCCGATGAAGACCTCGGGCAGCCCGCCGGACTCGCGGCGCGCGAGCGCGGGCAGGTGGATGTCGGCCATGACGGCGGCGGTGTCGGCTTGGCGCGCGGCGAGCGAGCGGGCGAGCGCGTCGAGGTCGGCGCCGGGGTCGGGGTGCGAGTCGTCGTCGAGCATGACGATCCAGGGCGAAGAGGCGGCGCGGGCGCCGGCGTTGCGGGCGGCCGCGCCCTCGTTTCGCTGGCGCACGAGCACGGCGACGCTCAGGCCGTTGGCGAGGGTGCGAGGCGCGCGGACGGGCTGCGCGGAGTCGTTGTCGGTGATGACGACCTCGCCGCCGGCGCTCGGGGGGGGGCAGGCGCCGAGGGCGTCGAGCGTAGCCAGCAGGCGGGCGTTGCGGTTGCACGTGGGGAGCACGAAGGAGAGGGGGAGTGACGGAGTGGTCCGGGGCGCGCTGTGCATGTTCCGTTCCGATCTCTTCGCGTTCTTCGCGCCCTTCGCGTTCGATCCCTTCCGCTTCACGACGCCGCGCGGACTCGGCCCGTGACCACGCGGACGGCATCCGTGCCTGCCCAGGCGAGGCGTGCTGCGAGGATGCGCGTGACGGACTGTCGCAGGTCGCTGAGGGCGAGGGAGGGGTTGCCGAGCCGCTGGGCGTGGACGGCGGCGGCGGCCGAGCCGAGGAACGCCGCGCCGATGAGCGGCGCGCCGGCGCAGAGCGCGAGTGTCGCCGTGGTGATCAGGGCGTCGCCGCAGCCGAGGGCGTCGATGGCGTGGGGCGTCATGGCGGGGACGTGCTCGCCGCGGACGCGCGGGCGGTAGGGGTCGCCGCCGGGCGTCTCGGCGTCGGAGAGTCGGTCGAAGGCGATCAGCCCTTCCGGCCCCATGGTGACGATGGCGGCGCGGGTTCGCGTCTCCTGGAGGAGCCTCCACGCGGCGACGGGGAGGCCCTCGTCGTGCAGGGCGTAGGCGTCGCGCAGTTCGGCCTCGCTGGGGCAGGCGAGGTCGAGGCGGCGCATGGATCGAAGCGCGTGGCGCCGACCGCTCACGTCGCCGGCCAGCACGCCCGCGAGCGGTCGGAGCGAGCGGCAGAGCCTCCGGACCATCGGGGGCGTGAGCAGGCCGAGGCCGAAGTCCGCGATGATCGCGCCGTCGCACCCTCCGGATTCGGCGGCGGCCTCGCGGGCGAGGTCGAGCAGGGCGTCGTGCAGGCGGGCGTCGAGCGTGGGCTGCGCCACCAGGTCGAGTTTCATCACCTTCTGCACGCCGACGAGGAAGCGCTGCTTCTCGGCGAGAGGGGCGTCGGCGTCGATGGTCCGGACTTCGACGCCCTCGGCTTCGAGGCGGAGGCGCAGTTCTTGCGCGATCGGATTGTCGCGTGACAGGACGGTCACGAGGGTTGGTCTCGCGCCGAGGGCGGCGGCGTGCCGGGCGATGACGGCCGCGCCGCCGTCGTAGGTGCGGCGCTCGACGGGACGGAGGGTCATCACCGGGCTTTCACCGGCGACTTCGGGGCGGTCGCAGAAGACATAGGTGTCGAGGATGGTCTCCCCCACCACCACGAGCCGCCTGTCGCGCCAGCCGGACATGAAGCCGGTGAGCGTGGCGACTTCGAGTTCGGGGCGTGCCGCGAGCTGGGCGAGGCGGCCCTGGAAGGGGTCGGCGGAGGCGGCGAGGGCCTCGATGAGGGCGGTGGAACTGAAGACCACGTCGCCGGAGGTGAAGACGACGCGCCCGCCTGCCCGCTCGACCGCGTCGCGCTCGGCCCGGAAGCGGGGGTCGTCGTTGAACTCGTACTCGCGGCCCTTGACGTAGACGTCCGGCTGCACCGCGGCGAGGAGCGGCTCGGCGGTGGCGTGCGGGTCCACGTAGACCCAGTCCACGCAGTCGAGTTCGGCGAGATTCTCGGCGCGAAGTTCCTGCGGGATGAGCGGGCGGGCCGCGCCCTTCGAGACGCCAGAGTCGCCGGTGATCGAGACGAGCAGCACGTCGCCGAGCGAGCGGGCGGAGCGGAGGTGGCGCACGTGCCCCGGGTGCACGATGTCGAAGCACCCGTGGCAGTGGACGAGGCGGCGTCCCGCGGCGCGGAGGGCCTGGCGGCGCGCGAGCAGTTCCTCGCGCGAGAGAATCTTGTCGTCGGGGCGGGGGGAAAGACGGGGCGTGGCGTCGCGCATCGGAGCGTGTATCGGCCTGGCGTGGGGGATCGGGCCAGCGGGGCGCGGCGGCGCGGAAACTGCGTTCGGCCCGCGGGGCGGGTCGATAGACGCCTGATGCCGCCCGATCCGACCTCGGCCCGCCTCACCCGCAACGACGTCATCGCGCTGGGCCGGAGCGGTCGGCCTTGGGAGTTCCTCCCGATCGCGCTGCGGGCGCTCGACGTCGTGCCGACGGACGCGGGCATCCGGTTCCTGGCTGCGGCGAACTTCGCGCGGCTGGGGCTGGTGACGCCCGCCCGCGAGATGCTCGATGCGCTGCCGGAGCGGGGACAGAGCGACGCGGACGTGGCGGGCCTGCGCCGGGCGATGGAGTCGCTGCCGGACGACCGAGTGCCCCACGCGGAGCGGCTGGAGACGTGCCGGGCGAACGCGGCGGCGGTGCGCGGGACGGACCTGGCGGGTGCGCTGGACGAGTGGGCGCGATCGCTGCCGCGTTGGGACTGCTTCCGGGCGATCGACGGGAACGTCGTGCGGCGGGAGCGCGGCGCGCGCGGGGCGTCGGCGTGGGTGGGGCTGAGCGACCAGCGGTCGGTTGCGTCGCAGTTCGCGGAGGCGCAGTTGTCGAACCTCGGGACGTTCCCGCGCCCGCTCGCGGTCGAGGGGATGGACCCGCCGTGGGTCTTCGTGGCGGTGTGCGACGGGACGCCGGCGAACGTGGTCGGGTATCGGCCTCGGGTGTGCGTGCTGCAGGCGGACCCGGCGGAACTGCTCGACGGGCTGTCGGTGTGCGACCTGCGCGAGCGGCTGGCCGACCCGCGCGTGACGGTGTACGCGGGGGCGGACGGCGTGGCGCGGTTCGAGCGCGAGGCGGGCGGGCGGCTGGAGGTGCAGGTGGTTCCGGCGTTCGTGCCGCTGCACGTGGTGCGCACGCGGTTCGCCGAGGCGCCGACGGGAGCGTTCGAGCGGCTGACGCGTGCGCAGGCGGCGGCGTTCGATCGCGTGCGGAGGGAGGTCGAGGGCGTGTACGCCGGGCGCGACGCGGCGTGGTGGGCGCGGCGGTGGTGCGAGGCCCGAGGGGGGGGGAGGCCGCTGCGCGTTCTCATCCCGACGAGCCGGTACTCGACGTTCGTGCGCCACGCGGCGGAGGGTCTGGCGCGGTGCCTGCGGAACGAGGGGTGCCGCGTCGAAGTGCTGACGGAGCCGGACCCGTGCGCGATCCTGACGACGGTGGGCGTGCTGCGCGCGGTGCGCGACCTGGAGCCGGACCTGATCGTGATCATCAACTACACGCGGTCGTCGTCGTACGACGGTCTGCTGCCGGCAAACGTGCCGCTGGTCTGCTGGGTGCAGGACGCGCTGGGGCACCTGTTCGACCGGCGTGTGGGCGGGGCGATGGGGCCGCTGGACTTTGTGGCGGGGCACGCGCACGCGAGTTTCGTCGAGAAGTTCGGGTATCCGCGCGAGCGGACCCTGCCCGCGCCGGTGGCGGCGGACGAGGCGAAGTTCCACGCGGGTCCGGTCGAGCCGTCGCTGCTGCGCGAGCACGAGTGCGAGATCGCCTACGCGACGCACCAGAGCGAGCCGCCGGACGCGCTGCACGCGCGGCTCGTCGTGGACGCGGCCCGCGAGGGCGCGACGACGACGCGTCTGTTCGAGGCGGCGTGGCCGATGGTGCGCGCGGCGGCGGCGCACCCGCTGGCCGGCAGCCTGGTGCGGTCGCTGCGCCTCGTCGCCGAGCGGGCGGTGCTCGAAACCTTCGGGCGCGACGACGATCGGCTGGCCGCGCTGCTGCGGCACCAGTACGTGATGCCGATCGCCGAGCGCATCCTTCGGCATCAGGCGGCGCACTGGGCGGCGGAAGTGTGCGCGCGGCGCGGGTGGCGACTGCACCTCTACGGCAAGGGCTGGGAGAGGCACCCGACGCTGCGCGAGTACGCGCGGGGTGAACTCGAGCACGGCGATGCGCTGCGGGCGTCGTACCGGGCGGCGGTTGCGCACCTGCACGTCTCGCCGGGGGCGATCGTGCATCAGCGGGTGATGGAGTGCGCGCTGTCGGGGGGCGTCGCGCTCTGCCGCATGACGGCGGACGCGGCCGCGCCGCTGCGGGCGAGGGCGAGAGCGGAACTGGCGGCGCGGGGCACGCGGACGATCGCGGAGCGCGACGACGCGGTTGGGTTCGCGTGGACGGACAGCCCGGGCGCGTTGGCGGCGTGCGCGCTCATGCAGCGGATCGGCATGGAGCCGGGGCCGTGCCTGTGGATCGGGCGCGGCGCGCTGGAGCGCACGCGGCGCGGCGGGGCGGGCGAGGTCGAGCGCGAGTCGGACCCGGCGTGGCTGCTGGGCGACCCGGCTGCGCTCGGGTTCGCGTCGGCGGAGGAACTCGAGCGGCGCGTCGGGGCGTTCATCGAGCGGCCGGACCTGCGTGCGGCGTGGTCGGCGTTCGTGGCGGGGCGCGTGCGGGCGCGCTGCACGCAGGCGACCTTCGCGCGCCGAATGCTGCGGCTGGTGGCGGACTCGCTCGGCGCGGACCGCGCGGAGCACGCCGCCTTCGCGGAGGAGCGTGCCGCATGAGGACGGAGACGCCGCGCGTCAAGCCGGCCGAGCGGCGTGCGGCATGGCTCGCGGCGAACCTGGGGTCGCACCGGCTGCTGCACTCGCGATTCGGCGTCGTGCCGGACGAGGCGGGCGCGGCGGCCCTGGTGTCGCGGCTCGTAACGCCGCTGTGGGTCGCGGGGAGCGTGGGGATCGCGGACGCGATGATGCTGTACGACGCGGCGTACTGCCTGCGACCGCGGCTGGTGGCGGAGATCGGCACGGCCGCGGGCGTATCGGCGTGCGCGCTGCTGCTGGGGCTGAGCGACGCGGGCGTGCCGCTGCATCGGGCGGACGGGCTGAGCGTGCTGCACACGTTCGATGCCTTGGAGCGGTGCTACTTCGACCCGTCGCGCCCGGTGGGCGCGGCGATCGGGGAGATGGTCGCGGACCTGGCGCACGGCGCGACGGTGCACGCGGGACGCACCGCGGCGCAGGCTGGGGTGACGCTCCCGGCGCGGAGCGTGGAACTGGCGTTCATCGACGCGGACCATCGGCACCCGATGCCGACGGCGGACCTGCTCGCGCTGGCGCCTGCGCTTGCGCCGGGCGCGTGGGTGGCGCTGCACGACCTCGCGCTGCACGAGAGCACGGGCGGGCGTGAGTACGGGCCGGCCGCGCTGTTCGAGGCGTGGCCGTTCGAGAAGGTGCGGGGCCTGCGGGCGTCGAACGGCAAGCCGGGGTGCGCGAACGTGGGGCTGATCCGCGTGCCCGACCGGCCGCTGGTCGCGTCGGACGTGCTCGGCTCGCTTCGGCGTCCTTGGGAGATCCGTCGCGGCTCGCCGGAGGGTCGGGCGGTCGAGGGCGTTGCGGCATGAGACGGGCGCGTGTTGTCGTCGGGCTGCATCGGGCGCACCGCGTGAGCGGGGTGACGGTGAGCGGCGCGCGGCTGGCGCGGCTGGCGGCGTGCCCGGTGCGGCCGATGATCGTGGGCGCGGGCGTGACGGTGGAGGACGCGGCCGCGACGCCGCTGGCGGGCGCGCCGGGGTTGTCGCTGTGCGCGTGGCCCGCGGGCGCGGACGGTGCGGAGCAGGTGGGCTTCGTGCGCGGCGCGCTGCTGGACGGCGACGCGGAGGTGGTGGCGCCGAACGATCTCGTGCAGGGGTTCGTGGCGTGCGCGCTGCTGCGGCATCGGGGCGTGCGTTGCGCGGCGTGGTGCCACGGCAACGACATGCCGGCACGCGACCTCTACGAGCGGTGCCTGCCCCTGGCGGATTCGTGGCGGGCGGTGAGCGGGTCGGTGGCGCGCACGGTCGCTCGCAACGGGGGGGGGACGCTGCCGTGCCCGATCGAGGCGCCTCCCGCGCCCGCGCCGCCGAATGCGCCGGGGCCGCTGCGGCTGCTCTACGCGGGGTGGCTGGACGGCTTGAACAAGCGCGTGCTGGATCTGGGCGCGCTCGCTGATGGTCTGCATTCGCGTGGGGTGGCGTTCGAGTTGACGGTCGTGGGCGACGGGCCGTCGCGGGCCGGGCTGGGGGACGCGCTGCGGGCGCACGCGGCGGCGGGGCGTGCGCGGCTCGTCGGCCCGCTGCCGCTGGACCGCATGGCGGACCTGCACCGGGGGCACGATGCGCTCGTGCTTGTCAGCCGCAGCGAGGGGTGGCCGCTCGTCGTGATGGAGGCGATGGCGGCGGGTCGCGCGGTGGCGATCACCGCGGGGTGCGGGGGTGCGGCGGAACTGGTTCGCGACGGCGTGGAGGGCGTGGTGGTGCCGGTGGGCGCGATGGACGAGTTGGCCGGGCGGCTGGGCGCGCTCGCGCGTGACCGCGGTGCGCTGGCTCGCATGGGCGTCGCGGCGCACGCGGCCGCGCTGCGGTCGCTCGATGCGCGCGTGCTCGGGCCGCGGTTCGCGGCGTTCTTCGAGGAGGCGATGGGGGCGGCTGCATTGAAGGACGATCGCTCACCCGAGGGAATCGCCGCACGGTGGGACGGGATGCTGGGCGCGATCGAACTGCTGGGCGAGTGTCCGCCGCGCTCGCTCGGCGGGCTGGCCCGGTCGTGGCTTGAGGACATGGGCGTCCGGCGGTGGCGTGAGAGCGAGCGCGGCATCGACCTGGAGCGCGGCGTCGCTCTCTCGTTGCATCTGCCCGACCTGCCGACGGCCGCGGATCGCCTGGTGCTGGGGGCGGTTGATCGGCTCACTCGCCGGGGCGCGTCGCGGATCGCGCTGTACGGCGCGGGCCGGCACACGCGGCGCGTACGACGGGCGGTGGAGCGTTCGCCCTCGATCGTGGCGATCATCGACGATCGCGCGGGCGAGGCGGGCGGTCCGCCTGCGTCGCTGTTCGGCAGGCCGGTGGTCGGGCCGCACGAGGCGTCGCGTCTGGGCGTCGAGGCGGTGGTGATTTCGAGCGACGAGCACGAACCGCTGCTGCTGCGCCGTGCGCGCGAGTGGGCGGGCGAGAGGCCTGTGGTGTCGCTCTACGCCATGGCGGGGTGACGGGTTGCTCAGGAACGTGAGAAGGCGGTTCGAGCGGAAGGGGTGGTTATGCGGGTTGTGTGAAGTCGCTGCGCGTTGAAGAGGAGGGGTAGGAGCGAAGTTCGGCCGCCGCGATGCGGCTCGCACCGCGCGACTCACGCCCCAGGGGCGTTGCCCCTGGCTCCGGTTGGTTCACGCCTTTGGCGTGGTTCAGAGGGACGTTCGGGATTGCCCGCGAGCGCACGGACTTCACACAATCTGTATCAGGCGTGGGTCGCCACCGACTGTCGCTGTATTCGCGGCAGACCCGCCGCGGAGTGGCGGGGTACCCGTGTCGTTGTCGGCGTAGAGCCGCCAGACGATGACGCCGCGCTGCCGGTGCGGGAGCGAGGCGAGCCAGACCTCGTCCTCCGCGGTGTCGGTGGAGATGAGGGCGTGCTCGCCTGGGCGGAGCGAGGAGGGGGGGGCGATGGTCAGGCCGTGGCGGGCCTGCCCGGCGAGGCGGTCGTCCACGAGGCCGGCGATCTCGACGCCCAGGTCGTGGGCGTGGGCGAGGAGCCATGCGGTGTGCGCGCCAGCGCCCCAGAGCCGGACGCGGCGCACGCTCGCGGCTCGGAGCATCGCGCCAACCTCGCGCACGCGACTTCGCCGGCAGGCGTCGATGGCGGCGCGTTCGGCGGGCGGGAAACGCCACGCGGTCCAGAGCCAGGCGAGCAGGGCGTCGCGCGTCGGGCCGCGGGCGCGCAGGTGAGCGGCGATGGCGTCGGCGCCGCGCGCGGGGCGGTCGGTGCGCGACATCGCGTCCGCGAGTGCGCCGGCGACGAAGACCGGATCGCCGGGCGGCAGCGCGGCCCAGCGTGCGGCGAGCAGGTCCGCCGCGGCGCGGGCCTGCTCGGCGGACGACGCGAACGCGGACCGGCCGGCTCGCTGCCAGTGCGTGTAGAGCGTTTCGGGCACCGCGGCGATCGGCGCGATCGCGCTGAGGCGCAGCCAGAGGTCGTAGTCCTGGGCGCGCGTGCGGCGCGGGTCGTACCCGCCCGCCGCGAGCACGGCCGAGCGGTGCATGAGCATCGACCCGTGGGCCAGCGGGTTTTCGAGCAGCAGTTGCCAGCGCATCTGGGCGGGATCGGTCGGCGGGCGGACGGTCGCCGCAAGCCGCCCTTCGGCGTCCGTGAGATCCCACGCGCAGCCCACCGCAGCCAGAGTCGGCTCGGCCTCCAGGCGCGCGACCTGCACGGCGAGGCGGTTGGGCGGGCAGGCGTCGTCGGCGTCCATGCGGGCGATCAGGTCGTGGCGGGCGTGCATCAGGCCGGCGTTCAGGGCGGCCGCAAGGTTTGGGACCGGGCCGACGCGGATCGCCCGCGCGCGGGGGTCCGACGCGGCGAGGTCGAAGGCCAGCCGCTCGGTCGGCGCATCGGAGCCGTTGAGCAGGATGAGGATGTCGAGGTCGGCGAGGGTCTGGCGGGCGATGCAGGCGAACGCCTCGGCGAGCCTGGCGGAGTCGGCGGCGACGGGCAGCAGCAGACTGACGGGCGGCATGGGGGAGTCATCGGGTGTCGCCCGGCCCTTGGGCGAGAAAGGCAATCGGGCGAGAGGCGGGGGGCGGATCGGCCGATAAGCGTGTGGGATGGGTGTGGGTGCGCGCCCGCCCCGCGGGAGGACGCCGTGCAGAGCCGAGTCGCCGACGCCCTGGTCTTCGTGCTCAGCGAGGGGACGCCGCTCTCGGCGTGGCGCGACCTGGGGATGCTGGAGCGCGAGTGGTCGCTCGTCGAGCGGCTGGCGGGGGCGTTCGGGCGGCTGATCGTCGTGAGCGACGGCGGGGCGGAGGACGCCGAGATCACGCGGTCGCTGGCGTCACCGTGCCCGGTCGAGTGCGTGTGCAACCGTGGCGGGACGGAGCGGGCGGCGTGGCGGGCCGAGGCGGCGCGGCTGGCGACGGCGGCGGCGCGCGGGTGCGCGTCGGCGTACATCCGCACCAACCAGTTCGCGTCGGGCGAGCAGGCGGTGGCGGTGGCGGGGCGGCTGCGGGAGGCGGGGCTGCGGGTCGGTCTGGCGGCACGGGGGGGGTATTTGTGGTCGCGGTTCGAGGCCGCCGAGCACGGGCCGGAGTCGCGCATCGCGGCGGAGGTCGCGTCGCGCGAGGGTGAGATCGTGCGCGGGGCGGACGTGGTGATCGGGACTTCGCCGCTGATGCTGGACGAGGTGTGCTGGCGCTACGGCGTGGCGCGGGAGCGGGCCGTGCTGATCCCGAACTTCGTGATCGACGACGAGCCGCCGGCGCACGCGAGCGATCGGGAGCGCGGCACGGTGCTGTACGCGGGTCAGTTGGTGGCGCGCAAGCGGGTGGAGGTGCTGATCGAGGCGGCGGCGAGAGTGGCCGCGCCGCGCGGGCCGCTGGTGCGGCTGGACGTGGTGGGCGAGGGGCCGGAGGAGGGCGCGCTGCGGTCGCTGGCGGCGCGGCTGGGCGTGCCGGTTCGTTTCGAGCCGCGCATCGCGCACCGCGAGTTGCTGGCGCGGATGCGCCGGTGCGCGGTGTACGCGCAGGCGTCGGCGTACGAGGGGCACCCGAAGACGGTGATCGAGGCGATGTGCGCTGGCGCGCCGGTAGTGGTGGCGGCAGCGCCGGGGCTGGATGCGCCGGTGGAGACGGGCGTGACCGGGCTGTGCGTGCAGGGCGGCGCGGAGAGTTTCGCCTACGCGATCGGCGAACTGCTGCGGGACACGGACTGGAGCGAGTCGCTCGGGTCGGCGGCGGCGGCGAACGTGCGCCGGCTGCTCGGGCTGCGGGCGACGGTCGATCGCGAGGTCGAGGCGGCGCGCATGGCGATGGCGGAGAACCGTTCGGCGAAGGCCGCGCCGCCGCCCGTGCGCTGGGACGGCGCGCTGCTCGGCGATGCGGCGTGCGCCGAGGCGTGGACGCGCAGTCTGCGCGGGTTCGCGGACCGACTGCCGCCGGATCGGCGCGCGGCTTTTCTCGACGCCGTCGGACGCGAGGTCCGCTCGCTGCGCGCGGCGCGCGACGGGTCAACGGAGGAAGCGGCATGACGACGGCGACACGAGCGAAACCCGTGGCGGTGGAGGCGGGCGTGGCGGCGCGCGACTCGACGGACTTCGGCCTGCCGCGCGGCTACCGCCAGGGCGTGCGCAACGAGAGCCTCGACCACACGGGCGAGTACCCCGACTATTGGCACCCGGCGCGGCTGGCCATGAGCGGACGCTACCAGCGGCACGTCTACCGCTGGGCGGCGGGGCTGGTCCTGCGGCGCGGCCTGCGGAGCGTGCTCGACGTCGGGTGCGGGCCGGGGACGAAACTCGCCGAGTGGATCGAGCCGGTGTGCGCGAGCGTCGAGGGGATGGACCAGCCGAGCGCGGTCGAGATCGCGCGGACGCGGTGCCGGCACGCGCGCCTGCGCGCCGTGGACCTCGAACGCCCGGCGGTCGAGGCGGAGCGAACCTTCGACCTGATCCTGTTCGTGGACGTGGTTGAGCACCTGGTGAACCCGGACCCCGCGCTGGCGATGATCCGCTCGTTCGCGCACCCGCGGACGCTCGTGCTGGTCTCGACGCCCGACCGCGACCGGGTTCGCGGGCGCGGGTGCCGCGAGGCGGTGAAGCGAGAGCACGTGCGCGAGTGGTCGCGCGCCGAGTTCATGTCGTTCCTGAGGTCGCGCGGGCTGCGCCCGGTGCGCAGCCGCCTCGTGCCGCAGGACGATCGGCCCGTGCGCACGTGCCTGCGCGGGGAGGCGGCGTTCCGGCTCCGGCTGGCGGACCGGTCCGAGTTGCGGTGCCACGCGGTGCTGTGCCGGGTCGAGGGCGCGGAGCGCGGCGAGGCGACGAATGGAGGCGGCCATGCGGATCGCCGCGATCTCTGACCTGGCGCCCGGGAGCCACCGGGCGTACGCGATCAACGTGGTGAAGACCTGCGGCGGGTTCGTGCGCCTCGGGCACGAAGTGACGGTCTTCTGCCGCGTGCCGGAGCGCGGGTGGCGCCTCGCGTCGGCGGCGAACGCCTACGCCGAGCCGCGGGTGCGGTTCGAGTGCGCCGACCTGCCGGACCAGCGCGACGAACTGCTCGTGAACGGGGCGTACCTGCGCGAGTTCGCGGGGTGGGCGGCGGAGCGGATCGCGCGCGAGGGGTTCGACCTTGTGTACGCCCGGCACTGCCGCGGCGCGCTGGCGTGCGCCGAGCGCGGCATCCCGACGGTGCTGGAGACGCACCTGGACATCGACGGCGACGCGCTGGGGGGCATCTCCGCGCTGCGCGCGGTCGGGCGGCGCGAGCGGCCGATCCTCGCGTGCGTGACGATCTCGCCCGTGCTGGCGAAGAAGTACGTCTCGCTGGGCGCAGCGGCGGATCGCGTGGTCGTCGTGCCGGATGCGGTGGACACGGAGTTGTTCACGTTGCCGGAGGAGGCGGGCGTCTCGCCCTACGACGCGTGGCCCGGGCCGCACGTGGTGTACGCGGGGCACCTGTACGCTTACAAGGGCGTGGGGACGCTGCTGCGTGCGGCGTCGCTGCTCGACGGGATGACGGTGCACTTCGTGGGCGGGACGGACGAGGACGTGCTGGCGGCGCGCCGGTCGGCGGCGTCGCTCGGGTTGCGGAACGTGGACGTGCGCGGGCGGGTGGCGTTCAGCCGCGTGCCGCCGCACCTGTGGCACGCGGACGTGCTGGTGCTGCCGCCGAGCGCGAAGCACCCGTCGGCGTCGTGGACCAGCCCGGTGAAACTGGGCGAGTACCTGGCGTCGGGGCGGCCGATCGTGGCGTCGGACGTGCCCGCGCTGCGCGCTCTTGTGCGCGAGCCGGCGGTGCGGTGGTTCACGCCCGACGATCCGGGCGATCTGGCGCGGGCGGTACGGTGCGCGCCGGGCGAGTCCGATCAGGAGGCCGCGGCGCGCATGGAGGCGGCGCGTGCGCTCGCGGAGCGGTACTCCTATGCCAATCGTGCTCGCGCGATCCTGCGTGCGGCGGGAGCGGGCAGGGGCGCGCTGGCGGCGTAGGTCAAAGGGCCAAAAGGGAAAAGGGCCAAAGGGCCAAAGGGCCAAATAGCAAATAGCAAATGGCAAATGGCAAATGGCAGAGGGCAGAGGGCAGAGAGCAGAGGGCAGAGAGCGGCGGGCGGCGCGCAAATGGCAGCGGGCCGTGGCCAGCAGGCAAAGGCGCACTCCGCCCCCGGAGGGGGCGCTGTCACTTGCCCCGGGCGCAGCCCGGGGTCCTGGCCACCCTACTTGATCTAGCCCCGGAGGGGCGCGGGAGCGCACCCTATCTCCTTAGTCTCCCCACACATACCTTTCATCATATTCGATCCCATGCCTTTGCAGGAGCGCGATGAACTCCTCTTGAAAGGACATGCGCTTGTGATGATCCTCCTGGCGGGCAATGTAGACCTTGACCGCCTCAATCCCCGATCGGCTCACGCTGAAGGCGCCGTAGCCGTTCTGCCATCCGGACCATTCCATGGCGGGGAACGCCTCTCGCACGAACGACGATGTGCGCGACTTCACTTCGCGCATGAGATCGGCGTGGGCAGCCGACGGATGCACATCGGCCAGAAGATGCACGTGATCTGGAACCGCGTTCGCCGCAAGGAGGATGCTGCGCGAGGCGCGGAAGATGCCGCCCGCATAGTCGAGGAGACGCGGGATCATGTCGGGAGTCAGGAGCGGCGCGCGGCCCTTTGTTGAGAAGACAAAATGGGTGCAGAGGAAGGTGTAAGAATGGCTCATGGGACCGGGATACCAAGGGAGGTGAGGTTCCTGCGCCCCTCCGGGGCTTTGAGGGTGTAGGGGGCGTCGTCCCCGGGCTGCGCCCGGGGCAAGTGACAGCGCCCCCTTCGGGGGCGGGGAGCGGAGGAGAAAGGGAAGTGTGGGCCTCGCTGTCCCCGGGCTGCGCCCGGGGCAAGTGACAGCGCCCCCTTCGGGGGCGGGGAGCGGGGGCGAGAGGGAAGAATGCGCCTCGCTGTCTCCGGGCTGCGCCCGGGGCAAGTGACAGCGCCCCCTTCGGGGCGGGAAGTCCGCATCGGCACCGTGCATGGCGTCCCTGTCCATGCTGTCGGCCGACCGGGCAGCAAGCCGGGGGGAGCGCACGGCGAGCCTCATCCCACCACGATGTTCACGAGGCGGCCGGGGACAACGATCACCTTGCGCACGGGGCGGGCGGCGATCGCCTCCTGCACCTTCGCGTCAGCGAGCGCGATCGATTCGATGCGCGCGGCGTCGGCGTCGGCGGGGACGACGACCTTCGCTCGCACCTTGCCGGCGATCTGCACGGCGATCTCGACCTCGTCGTCGTGCAGCATCGCCTCGTCATAATCCGGCCACGGCGCGTGCGAGACGAAGCCCCGCCCGCCGAGTTTCGCCCACAGTTCCTCGGCCAGGTGCGGTGCGAAGGGCGCGAGCACGCGCGCGAAGCGGTCGGCCTGGCTTCGCGTCAGGCCGCCGGCGGCGGTCGCGGCGTTCACGAACTCGATCATCGCGGCGATGGCGGTGTTGAAGGCCAGACGCTCCACGTCCGCGCCGACCTTGGCGATCGTGCGGTGGAGCAGTTTCTCGATGGGATTTGCGGCGGGTGAATCCGGGGAGGGGCACTCGCTTGCGCTTCGTGCTCCGTTTGCGCCGTCCGTCAGCCGCGGCTCGCCGGTCTCTTCGTCAATGATGAGCCGCCAGGCACGCTGGAGGAAGCGGAACAGGCCGGTGATGTCGCGCGGGTTCCAGGGCTTGGCGGCCTCAAGCGGGCCGAGGTACATCTCGTAGAGGCGGAAGGTGTCCGCGCCGAACTCGGCGATCACGTCGTCGGGGTTGATGACGTTGCGCAGGCTCTTGGACATCTTGGCGACGGTCGGATCGACTCGCTTGAGCCGCGAATCCGATTCGTGATAGAAGAAAACGTCC
Source organism: Phycisphaerales bacterium (assembly GCA_039794165.1). Classification (GTDB taxonomy): domain Bacteria; phylum Planctomycetota; class Phycisphaerae; order Phycisphaerales; family UBA1924; genus CAADGN01. Next base: position 38,670 of record JBDIVY010000007.1, on the reverse strand, counting down.
TGCTGAAGCCAGCGGATCTCTGCTCTGGTAAGACGATCAACCGTGACGAGTTGTTTCTCGTCCTCCGCTTGCGTTGTGGACTTCAGTGTTGGAGCCTTGTAGATAGCGAGTTCGACCTCGGACGGAAGTTGCAGCAATTCATCCTCACGACCGTGGCCGACGTCGAAGTCCTTTGGGATCGCATTACAGTACACCAGATCAACCTGATCAATTGCTACCAAGGTCTTGTCCGGCCGCTGGAACGCGATGCTCGTGATCAATCCCTGATGGAAGAGCCTGGCGAACGGCTCGTCGGTCGAGACGAGGCCGAGGTCGAAGAGCACCTTGTGCCAGAAGCGGGCGTAGAGCAGGTGCAGGACGGCGTGCTCCGCACCGCCGATGTAGAGATCGACGCCGCCAGCGCCATTGGCGGAAGGAGGAGCTGAAGGAGAAGTAGAGACGGAGCCGCCCCGGAGGGGCGGGGTACCCTGCATCCAGTACCGCTCGGCCGCTTCGCCGACAAAGCGTTCGGCGTTGCGCGGGTCGCAGTAGCGCAGGTAGTACCAGCACGATCCGGCCCAGCCGGGCATCGTGTTCGCCTCGCGCGTGACGGGGGCATCGGGCGGGAGCGTGCGCACGCCCGCCTCGCCCGCGGTGGTGCGGAGCCAGCCGGTCGCCTTGGCGAGCAGCGGCACAGGCTCGTCGCTCTCGACGGGCTGATAGTCGGCGAGTTCGGGCAGGCGGACGGGCAGGGCGTCGTCGGCCACGGGGTGGTGCCGGCCGCGCTCGTCCCAGACGATGGGGAACGGCTCGCCCCAGTATCGCTGCCGGCTGAAGAGCCAGTCGCGCAGGCGGTAGTTGACGCGGCGGCGGCCGACGCCCTTCTCTTCGAGCCATGCGATGATGCGCTGCTTGGCCTCGGCGACGTGCAGGCCGTCGAGGAAGTCCGAGTTGATGGCAGGCCCATCGCCGAGGTACGGCTCGTCGCCGAAACCGGGGGGGGGCTGCACGGTGCGCACGATCGGCAGGCCGAAGGCTCTGGCGAAGTCCCAGTCGCGCTGGTCCTGCCCCGGCACGGCCATGATCGCCCCCGTGCCGTACCCCATGAGGACGTAGTCGGCGGTCCAGACGGGGATGCGCTCGCCGGTCGCGGGATTGCGCACGTAGACGCCGGTGAAGACGCCGGTCTTCTCCCTGCTCTCCTGGCGTTCGACGTCGGAGCGGTTGCGGGCGGCCTGCACGTAGGCGCGCAGGGCGTCAACGTCCGTCTCCGGGCCGGGGTAGTCGAGCGCGGCGTCAACCAGCGGGTGCTCGGGCGCGACGACCATGTAGGTCGCGCCGAAGATGGTGTCCGGGCGGGTGGTGAAGACGCGCAGAGGCAGGGTGCCCGGGATCTCGAACTCGACCTCCGCGCCATCGGATCGACCGATCCATTCGGCCTGCTGGGTGCGTGTGCTCTCGGGCCAGTCGACGGTGTCCAGGCCGCGCAGCAGGCGCTCGGCGTAGGCGGTGATGCGGAACATCCACTGGCGGAGGGGCTTGCGGAAGACGGGGAAGCCGCCGCGCTCGCTGCGGCCGTCGATGACCTCCTCGTTGGCGAGCGCGGTGCCGAGTTTCGGGCACCAGTTGACGGTCTGCGCGCCGACGTAGGCGAGGCGGTAGGAGTCTACGATCATGCGTCGAGTGTCGTCGTGCATCTGTGACCACGGCATCACGGGCTTGTCCGAGGCGATGTCGCCGGCGCCGGTGTACTCGGCGGCGTTGGGGTTCAGGCACGGCTCGCGCTCGCCGGACTCGAACTCGCGCACGAGTTCTTCGATCGGCCTGGCGCGCCCCCGCTCGGCGTCGTACCACGAGCCGTAGATGCGCAGGAAGATCCACTGCGTCCAGCGGTAGTAGTCCTCGTCGACGGTGCCGAACTCGCGCGACCAGTCGTAGCAGAAGCCGAAGCGCTTCAACTGCCTGCGGAAGTTGTCGATCGCCCTGCGCGTCGTGAGGACCGGGTGGACGCCGGTCTGGATGGCGTACTGCTCGGCGGGCAGGCCGAAGGCATCCCACCCCATCGGGTGGAGCACGTTGAAGCCGTGCATGCGCCGGTAGCGGCAGACGATGTCGGTCGCGGTGTACCCCTCCGGGTGCCCGACGTGCAGACCCGCGCCTGAGGGATAGGGGAACATGTCGAGGCAGTAGAACTTGGGGCGTGCGGCGTCGAAGCCCGGCTCGCCGGGATTCGGCTGGCGGAACGCGCCCTCGGCCTCCCACCGCTGCTGCCAGCGCGTCTCGATCGCGTCGGCGAGCGCGGCCGTGTAGCGGTGCGGCGGGGCGGAGGGGTCGGGGTTGCGGCTCGGTTGATCGGCGCTCATCGGCATCGCTCGCGGGAAGGGAAGCGTACTCCAAAAACAACGAAGGCCCCGACAGAGGCGAGGCCCGGAGGGAGCGCGGCACGCGGCCGACGCGTCAGCCCACCGGGCGGCGCGGAAGTCGGAGCGGCAGCGGCGTGCGGACGCTGGTCATGGCGGGCGACTGTAGGCGGGGCGGGACGGGAAGGCTCAGGTCTTGGCCTCGACCTGCTGGGCGGGCTTGCGCTTTGCGGCGGCCTCGGCGAGCAGGCGCTTGGCCTCGCCCGCGAGGTAGAACGAGCCGGTGACGAGGATCAGGTCGTCGCGCCCCACGGCGCGGTAGGCGGTGTTGATCGCGTCCTTGAGCGTCGGCTCGACCTGCGTCATCTTCGGGCTTCTCTCGGCGAAGCGCCGCTGGAGTTCGGCGGGGTCGGAGGCGCGGGGGTTGTCGGACGAGCGGGTGAAGATGATCTTGTCCGCGCCCAGCGCGATCTTGCTGAGCATGCCGTCCACGTTCTTGTCGGCGGCGCACCCGAAGATCATCACCATCGAGTCGTAGCGGACGTGCGCCCCGATCGCCCGCACCAGCGCGTGCAGGCTGTCGGGCGTGTGCGCGCCGTCGATGAGGATGCGCGGCGAGGACCAGACCTGCTCGAGCCGCCCGTTGGCGGGCGTCGCGGCCAGGCCCAGCGCGACCTGGCGCTCGGGCGTGTCGAACCCTCGGTCGCGCAGGTGGTCCAGCGCGGCGAGGGCGAGGCCGCAGTTCATGGCCTGGTGCTCGCCCTTGAGGGGGACGGCGAGGTGCTCGTAGGTGGTGCGGGGCGAGGCGAGGCAGACGCGGGCGTGCGGGCCGAGTTCGGGCGTGGCCTCGAAGCGGTAGGAGAAGTCGATCTCCTTGCCGAGGACGCGCAGGGGCGCGCCGACGCGGTCGGCCTCCTCGCGGAAGACGCGCATCACCTCGTCGCACTGGGGGAAGGTGATGGCGGTGACGCCGGGCTTCATGATGCCGGCCTTTTCGCGGGCGATCTCGGCGAGCGTGGAGCCGAGAAGTTGCGTGTGCTCGAGCTGGATGGCGGTGAGGATGCAGACCTCGGGCGTGACGACGTTGGTGGAGTCGAGCCGCCCGCCGAGGCCGACCTCGAGGACGGCGGCGTCGACGGCGCGCTCGGCGAAGAATCGCAGGGCGAGGGCGGTGAGGAGTTCGAAGTAGGTGGCCTGCCCGTGTCGGGCCTCGACGGCCTCGGCCGCCGCGGCCGCCGCGCCGAGCGCGGCGGTGAACTCGTCCTTGTCGATCCACTGGTTGTTGATGCGGATGCGCTCGCGCACGTCGGTCAGGTGCGGGCTGGTGTAGACGCCGGTGGTGTAGCCGCACGAGGAGAGGCACGAGGCGAGCATCTCGGCGGTCGAGCCTTTGCCCTTGCTGCCGGCGACGTGGACGCAGCGCACGTCGCGCTCGGGGTTGCCCAGGGCGTCCATCATGGCGCACATGCGGTCGAGGCGGAAGACGGTGCGGTCCACGTTCGCGGGACGCATCCGCTCGACGTTCACGGCGTCGTTGAGGTACTTGAGCGCGGTCTGATGGCTCGCGAACCGCTTCGGTCGGCGGATTCGGGCTTTCACCGGCGCGGCGGACTGTCCGGACGATCGCCCCGGGGCTTTCCCGGCGGCGCTGGAGGTTCGGGGCATAGCAGGCGATTCTAAGCCGAATGCCCGCCGCATCGAAGCACGATCTTCACACTTCCTCGGCCGTGGTCGCTTTCCTCTGCGCCGCAAGGGCTTGCGCGCCTCGGCGGGCACGGATGACCGCGCCCGTTCAGGCGGAGCGGGCGGCGTGGAGCTCCATCAGGGCCTTCATCTCGCGCACCGCCTCGCGCAGGCCGACGAAGACCGCCCGGCTCACGATCGCGTGCCCGATGTGCAGTTCCTCGACGCCGGGGAGGGCGGCGATCGGGCCGACGTTCACGTAGTTGAGCGCATGGCCGGCGTTGAAGCGCATCCCGGCGCGGCGGATGCGGGCGCCGGCGTGCGCGACGCGCTCGAGTTCGGCGCGCAGCGCGCCGCGCCGGAAGTCGCCGCCGCACTCCGCGAAGGCGTGCGCGTACGGGCCGGTGTGGACCTCGCAGACGTCGAAGCCGGCGGCGGTGGCGGCGTCCACCTGGCGATCGTCGGCGTCGATGAACGCGGAGACGAGCATGCCCGCGTCGCGCAGGCTGGCGACGACCTCCTTCATGCGCGCCGCCTGCCCGGCCACGTCCAGCCCGCCCTCGGTCGTGACCTCGGTTCGGCCCTCGGGCACGAGCATCGCGGTGTCGGGGCGGATGCGCCGGGCGATCGCCACCATCTCGTCCGTCGCCGCCATCTCGAGGTTCACCTTCACCGCGACGAGGCGGCGCAGGAGTTCGACGTCGCGGTCCTGGATGTGGCGGCGGTCCTCGCGCAGGTGCATGGTGATGCCGTCCGCCCCGCCGAGTTCGGCTTCGTGGGCCGCGCGCACCGGGTCCGGCTCGCCCTGCTCGGGCGGGACGTCGCGGTATCGCGCCTGGCGGACGGTGGCGACGTGGTCGATGTTGACACCGAGCTGGACCATACGGGAATCCATAGGACCACCTCCGCTACACCGCAGGGGGGTGTGCGTGACCGCAACCCACGAGGCACGGAGAAGAGGTCGACGGTGACCCTGGGGTAAGCGGGTCAATCTTGTCCAGTCCACGAGCCACAATATGAAGAAAAACGAAAAATGATATTGATTTTATTCAGTTCAACGGCATAATACGCAAAATGCCTTTCGATTTACTCAATGCCGATCCCGAGGCTGCACCGCCCCACCCGCTCTGCCGGCTGCCGCGGGAGGACCTGGACCTGGTGGCGGAGTTGGTGCTGGCTTCGGGGTCGCTGAAGGGGGTCGCGGAGGCGTACGGGGTGAGTTACCCCACGATCCGGGGGCGGGTGGACCGGGTGATCGAGCGGCTGCGGATGGTGCTCGAAGACCGCCGGCCGGACCCGGTGACGGACCTGTTGGCGGACCTCGTCGCCCGGGGAGACCTGACCGGGGCGACGGCGCGGCGGATCCGGGATGTGGTGCGCGAGGCGCGCGCCGCCGAACGAAAGGAAGGAGACACGTGATGGAACCGTGGGTGCCGCTGGACAAGGCGTGGATGCTCGGGGCGTTCATCGGCGGGGGTGGGGGCACGGCGATCGGGTTGCTCGGGGCGATGGCGGGCGTGCTCGCGCCGCGGGGCATCGGCAGGCGGGCGGTGCTCGGGTCGATGCTCGCCTTCGCGTTGATCGGCGTCGGGCTGTTGGTCGCGGGCGTGGTGGGGCTGATCGTCGGCCAGCCGTTCCACGTCTGGTTCTGGCTGGTGCAGCCGGGCGCGATCTTCGCGTTTGTTACGGGGCCTCTGATCCCGGTGGTCGCGCGGCGCTACGCGCAGGCCGAGCAGAGGCGGCTGGATGCGGAGGCGCTGAGGCGGGGGTGAAGGGTTATGGGGATACGGGCACCGAGCGGAGGCTCGGGGCCCACCATTACCCCGTCACGAGGAACATACCCACCACGACAAGCGCCACGACTGCCACGGTCACGATCCCGAATCTGATGAGTCGTCGTCTTGGCCCACATACGAACCTGCGCCGCTATACGCGTTCGAGCAGGAGCAGAGTGATGAAGGCGAGTACGTACACCGACATCGAGGGCCAGAGAACAAGATGCGACCCCTGAGTCCACGAGATCAGACCGCGGCGCTCTGCACTAAACATCACCACCATAAGTCCGATAGCGGTTCCGATCAGCACACTCTTTGCGAACAACGAGGCGAGTGTGAAGTAGCAGATCAGCCACAGGTTGAACCGAGCGTCTGACCCTGCTGCCAGCCATCCTTGACGCCACGCTGGATCCTGCTCCAGCCCGCACTCCGGGCAGCGCGGGCCGGTCGGCACGGTCACGTCGTACCCGCATCGCGGGCAGAGAATCTTGCGCTCGCGCAGACGCTTCTCGCGCCGCTCCCGCAGGATGGCGAGGTCCTTCCGCCAGCGGTTGCGGAGCCATCGGATCATCAAACTGCGTGTACTCGAACGACGGGGTTGCCCGAATACAAGTCCCGAGTGGTGGCTTGGGCGTGCATCGCCTCCGACCCCGTGCTTCCGCACGGGGCTCGTAATTGCTCTCATTGTGAAGGTGAGTCGGGCGCCACGGCGTGCTCTGGTGCTTCGCCGTTGAGGACGCGCCAGACGTCGCGCACGACCCAGGACATCTCGCGCTTGGCGTGGCGGGTCGCGCCGGCGACGTGCGGCGTGAGGCGCGCGTTCGGCAGGCCCCAGAGCGGGCACGACGCTTCGGGCGGCTCGGGGTCGAACACGTCCAGCACGGCGGCGGCACGCGGTTTGGCTCGCAGGAACGCGGCGCACGCGACGGCATCGACGACGAAGCCGCGGCTGGTGTTGATGAGCAGGGCGTCGGGCTTCGTGCGGGCGAAGGCGGGCGGGCCGAGCAGGGCGCGGTTCGAGGGGCGGGCGTCGACGTGGACGCTCAGCACGTCGGCGGCGGCGAGCAGGTCGTCGAGCGGGACCGGCTCCGCGCCGTGGCGATCGGGGGGGGCGATCTCGCGCAGGTCGTGGTAGAGGACGCGCATGTCGAGGGCCGCGCCGAGTCGGGCCACCTGCGAGCCGATGCGCCCGAGGCCGAGGATGCCGAGCGTGAGGCCGGCGAGTTCGCGCTCGGCTTCGAGGCCCCTGCGCAGGCGGTTCCACTCGTCGGGCGGGAGCGGGCGGTCGAGCGTGGCGCGGGGGCGGAGCGCGTCGAGCATCGCCGCGGCGACGAACTCGACGACGGCCCGCGTGTTCGCGCCCGGGGTGTTCACGACCACGACGCCGCGGGCGGCGCACGCGGCGGCGTCGATGTTGTCCACGCCGACACCGGCACGCCCGACGACGCGCAGCCGCGGCGCGGCGGCGAGCATGGCGTCATCCACGCGCGTGTAGGTCCGCACGATCAGCCCCTCGGCCCGCGCGAGCAGGGCGGGAAAGCGGGGATCGTCGGCGGGGCAGCGCACCAGTTCGCACCGCTCGGCGAGCCACGCCGCGGGCTGCGGGTCGAGGTCCTCGGTCTGGATGACGAGCGGGCGCGGCATCGCGGCGTGATGCTAGAGGCTATCCCGTAACCTCGGAGAACCGATCTCACCACAGAGGCACAGAGAGCACCGAGGCAGGAATCCTTGGTTTTGTTCTCGGTGCCCTCTGTGCCTCTGTGGTGAATCATCGGTTTGGGGATAGGTTCTGGACCGGCGGTGAAAGAGACAATCTCACGCGGAGGCGCAGAGGCGCGGAGGGGGGATGATGGAGAGGAAGAATCGGCACAGGCGGGACGCCTGTGCCACCGGCGCGTCACCTCTCTTGTTCCCCTTGTCCGCTCTTCTGTCTTACTCTCTGCGTGCCCTGCGCCTCCGCGTGAGTGTGCCTTCAGACTTCGCTCAGCGGGTCGCGGTCGGTGGTGGAGACGACGATCTCGACGCCGGGGAGCATCGTGCGGAGTCGCTCGGCGAGGCGCGGGAGGTAGCCGCGCTCGGTGTTGGTGTGCCCGGCGAGCAGGACGCTCATGCCGGCGTGGAGCGCGCCGAGGACGGCGTGGTGGGTCATCTCGCCGGTGACGAAGGCCTCGCACCCTTCGCACCGGGCGAGCGCGGCCAGATCGCCGCCGGAGCCGGGGACGACGCCGAGCGTGGCGATTGGGCGGTCTTCGCCGACGAGGGCGACCTTGATGCGGGCGCGGTCGAGGAAGCCGCGGAGGCGCTGGGCCAGTTCGCGCATGGTCGCGGGTCGGTCGAGCGTGAGTCGTCGGCCCGTGCCCGCGCCGCGCAGGGGCCTGGGGAGGAGTTCGTAGACGTCGAAGGCCGGCTCTTCGTAGGGGTGGAACTTGCGGAGGGTGTCGATGGCGAGGGGGAGGGCGCGCTTCGAGCAGACCATTTCGAGCCGCAGTTCGGAGACTTCTTCGAGGCGACCGGGCGCGCCGACGGTCGGCTTCGCGCCCTCGCCGGCGAGGAAGGTGCCCGTGCCCGTGACGCCGAAGGAGCAGACGCGGTACGCGCCGATGATCCCCGCGCCGGCGGAGGCGAGGGCGTTGCGGACCTTCTCGGCGTCGGCGTAGGGGACGAAGGTGACGATCTTGACTTCCTGCTCGGGATCGCGTGCGCCGTGGGGCGTGAGGGCGCGGCAATCGCCCTCGACGCGGCCCTGCCCGCCGGAGAGGCCCTCGCAGAGCCAGTCGGTCATGCCGCCTGGCGCGGCGTCGAGGGCGGTGTGGGGCGAGTAGATGGCGATGCCCGCCTCGGCCGCGCCGAGGACGATGCGCTGGCGCGGCGTGCGGTCGGTGACGCGGTTGAGCGGCTCGAAGATGGGCGGGTGGTAGGCGACGATGGCGCGGGCGCGCCGGTCGATCGCCTCTTCGAGGACGCGCTCGGTGAGGTCGATGGTGAGGAGCGTGGCGCCGTCGAGCGGGCGCGAGGGCGAGCCGACCTGGAGGCCGACCTTGTCCCACGGCTCGGCGTATTCGAGCGGGGCGATCCGCTGCATGGCGTCGATCAGGCTCTGCACGGTGGTCATGCGCGTCCTCCGGCCCCGGAGGGGGCAGTGTAGCGGGGGGAAACGGCGGGGAGGCGTGCAGAAGAGAAGTGGCGGAGTGACGAAGAGACTGAGTGAGAGAGAGGGAGAGGAAGGGCCTGTATCATCCGCCCGTGCCCGCAGCAACCGTCACACGACGCGCGTATGCCAAGGTGAATCTTGTGCTGGCGGTGGGGCCGCCGGAGGGCGCGGGGTCCGCGCGGCCGGGTTGGCACCGGATCGCGTCGTGGTCGTGCGCTGTTGGGCTCGCGGACGAGGTTGTCGTGCGCCGGCTGCCGGAGGGCGGGGCGAGCACGTGGTCGTTCGCGTGCGCGCCGGATGCGCCGCGGCGCATCGCCTTCGACTGGCCGGCCACGGCGGACCTGACGTACCGTGCGCACGGGCTGCTGGAGCGCGAGGCCGGGCGTGCGCTGCCGGCGGCGATCTCGGTGACGAAGCGCATTCCGCCCGGCGGCGGGCTGGGGGGGGGGTCGAGCGACGCCGCGGCGGCGCTGCTCGCGCTGGACGATCTCTTCGGGCTGGGCCTCGGCGCGGACCGGCTCCGCACGCTCTCGGCGCGGATCGGGAGCGACGTGGCGTTCTTCATCGACGAAGCGGACCCGCCGCGGCCCGCGCTCGTGACCGGGTTCGCGGATCACGTGGAGCGCACCACGGCGGCGCGCTGCGGGGTGGTGCTGATCGTCCCGGCGTTCGGGTGCGCGACGCCGGCGGTGTACAGGGCGTTCGACTCGCTCTCCCCCGGCCCGATCCGGGAGCGCGAGGTGCGCGAGATGGCACGATCGGGACAACCGGCCGCGGCTGCGCTCTTCAACGATCTGAGCGAAGCGGCGTTCGCGCTGCACCCCGCGCTGCGGTCGCTGCGCGAACGGGCGGGGCGGGCGACCGGGCGGCCGGTTCATCTGACGGGGAGCGGGAGCACGCTCTTCGTCCTGTGCGAGCCTGGCGGGGCGAGGGCGCTCGCGGATCGCGCGGCGCGTTCGCTGGCGGAGGCGGCGGTGGTGGCGACGGAGATCGTCGGGTAGCCCGAGCGTGCGCGGGAGGAACCGCTCCCAGACGGTCGCGGTTCGTTCGGCGGGACGTACACTGGCGGCATGAGCAGGCCCGGACCCATCGTCGGCATCGACCTCGGCGGGACGAACATACAGATCGGCGTTGTGACGCGCGACGACCGGGCCGCGGAGGTACGGATCGTCGGGCGGTGCCGGCGGAAGACCAAGGCGGACGAGGGGATGGAGAGCGTGCTGTCGCGCGTGGCGGAGGGCGTTGATCGCGCGTGCGCCGACGCGGGCATGAAGCGGGGCGACCTGTCGGCGGTCGGGATCGGCGCGCCGGGCGCGGTCGAGCCGTCGGCGGGCGTGGTGCTCGAAGCGGTCAACCTGCGCTGGGACAACGTGCCGCTGGCGGGCCTGCTCTCGGAGCGACTGGGCGTGCCGGTGGTGGTGGACAACGACGTGAACGCGGCGGTGTGGGGGGAGTTCGTCGCGGGCGCGGGGCGCGGCGCGACGGACGTGCTGGGCGTGTGGGTCGGCACGGGCATCGGGGGGGGGCTGGTGCTGGGCGGGCGGCTGCACTACGGGCATTTCCTGACGGCGGGCGAGATCGGGCACATGCACGTGCTGCCGACCAACCCGCCGGGGCAGCGGACGCTCGAACACAACTGCTCGCGCTCGGCCGTCGTCGACCGGATCGTTCGGCTGGTGCGGAGCAACCGCAAGTCGATGGTCGTGGACCTGGTGGGGGGCGACTTCGACAAGATCCGGTCGAAGACGATCGCGGAGGCGTACGCGGCGGGGGATGCGCTGGTGCGCGAGGTGGTGGACGACTCGGCGGACCTGCTCGGGGCGCACGTGGGCGGGATCGTGACGCTGCTCGCGCTGCCGAGGGTGGTGCTCGGGGGGGGGCTGACCGAGGCCGTCGGGCCGCCCTACGTGGCCCGGGTTCGCGACGCGGTTCGGCGGGTGGCGTTCCCGGACAAGTGCAAGGCGGTCGAGGTGGTGGCGAGCGAACTGCTCGACGACGCGGGCATCATCGGGGCCGCGCTGCTGGCGGCGGAGAAGATGGGGGAGGGGGAGTGAGGGAGTGACGGAGTGAAGAATCAAGGGGCACAGGCGTCCCGCCTGTGCCACCGTTCAGGGCGTCACTCCGACATTTCGTGACTACCCCCCCCCCTCACTCCCCGAAGTCGATCGTTCCGCTGTCGGAGAACGAGACGGACGGCCGGTTGAGGCCGGCCTCGAACATGGCCTCGGCGAACGCGCCCGGGGTGACGTAGCGCATGGTGCCGTGGAGGCGGTAGGGGTGGACGCCTCTGAGCGTCCCCTCGCCCGAGAGCAGGGGGACGACGGCGGGGAGGCGTATCTGCTGCGTGCCGTCGCGCCGGAGCGTCGCCTCGGCGGAACGCTCGCCGGCGAAGACCCGGCGACCGTCCACGGTGAGCGAGTAGAAGACCTGTCGCAGCGGCAGTTCGACCTGGTTGGGATTCTCGGCGTCGAGGACGAACTCGACGGCGACACCCTCGCCGGTCCGATCGACGACGCGAACCTCGCTCACGGAGAGCGACGGCGCCCGTGCGCCGGAGCAGCCGCCGAGGGCGATGCACGCGGACTGGCCGATGAGGAGGAACAGGATCGGGTGGCTCTTCACGTGGGGAGGGTATCACGCGGAGCGCATGTGGAGGCGCGGGGGCCGAACCGGGGCCTGCGAGGCCCCGCCCCTGGGGAGCGGGCGGTTACGAGCCGCCAACGGGCTGGGCGAAGGAGACCCATTCCTCGCCGATGTGGTCGGGCATGGCCGTGAGGGCGCCCGCGAGCGCCGGGGCGGCCTCGATGTAGGCGGCCCAGCGCACCATGAGCCAGACCAGCACCGCGCAGCAAAGGACGGCCGCGACCTCCGCCACACAACGGCGGCGCAACCGGAGCAGGATGCCAACGGTCAGGGCGGTGGTGGCCAGTTTCCAGGCCACGAGCGACCCCGGCCCGCCGCCGTGCATCACGATCCGGGCGAGGGGGTTGCTCTCGATCATGCCGACGTGGTTCAGGTAGGTGAGGGTCATGGCGAGGTCGGCGAGGCTCATCACGGCGACGGCCGCCATGAGCACCGCGACCCGGCACCCCCGCCGCTCCGAGCCGAGCAGGACCGCCCTGCCCGCCCAGCCCCGGAGCGGGTGGTGGGCGTGCCCGAGGGCGGCGACTCCGGCTGCCCCGACACCCGACCCGGCCTGTGGCGAACGGAAAGGCATGTCCGCAGCGCATTTCGGCGCGCCTTGGCGGGTCAATGAGCCGACAAGGTGCCATACTTCCCCTGGAGCACAACGACCCTCCCGGCCGTGCCGTTGCGGCGGAGTGTGCGGGTCGTACCGACTGGCCGCGGCGGCGGGGAGGCAGGCCCCTTGAACCGGCTGAGACAAACCGCGGCCCGGCTCGCTGGGGTGGTCCTGGTTCTCGGGCTGTCGGCCTTCGCGCCGGCGCAGGTCCCCAACCCCGTCTACATGGACGACTCGCCCCGGGCGCACGACGCGCTGGGGCAGATCGACGCGCTGCTCGCGGCGGGCAATCACGCGGAGGTGGTGCGGGCGCCCCAGCGGCTGCTCGACGAGGACGCCGACCGCGTGATCGAGACGACGGGCGATGCGCACCTGCTCGTGAGCGTGCGCCGGCGGGTGCACGAGCGCCTGCTCGGGGACGCGGACCTGCTCGAACGCTACAGGCTTGCAGAGAGCGAACGGGCGCGGGCGATGCTCGGCGCGGGCGGGGCGGCGGCGGTGGAGCGGTCGCGGCTGCTCACGCCCGCGGGGTTTGACGCCGCACTGATCGTGGCGAGAGAGCACCTCGAGGCGGCGCGGTTCGAGGCGGCGCGCCTGGCGCTCGAACAACTTGAGACGCACCCTGATCGTGCATCGGACGCTGCGCGGGCGCGCGACGCGGCCGATGCGCTCGCGCTCGTCGCCTCGTACCTCGACCGGCCGGCGGTGTGGGCGCGGGCGGAGCGGTGGGCGAGCGAGGCGCTGCCGGAGCGGCGCGCGGTGGCGTGGCCCGAGGCGGCGGGCGTGCGGTCGTACGACCCGACGCACCCCGGCCCGGCGATGGACCCGGCGACGCTGCTGCCGACGCCGATGCGCACGGTGGACCTGCGGCCCGGGCGGCGCGAGTCGGAGCGGCCGGCGCGCTCGGGGCGCGGGAGTTCGCTCATCGAGGCGCCGTGGCTCTACCCGGCCGTCGTCGGGGACGTGGTGTACGTGAGCGACGGGCAGGCGATCAGCGCGTGGGACCGCTTCACGCTTGCGCCGCGTTGGCGGGTCGTGCCGCGCGGGAGCGACGCGGCGGCCATGATGGACGAGCCTTTCACCGCGCGCCAGGTACGCTTCGCGCGCACGGTCGAGGACGCGAACGTCGTCGTGGTCGCGGACCGCCTCGCCATCGCGGCGACGGGGATGGCGGCCTCGGGCGGGCGCACGGGCGACACGCGCCTGCACGCGCTGGACCGGCGCACCGGGCGCGTGCTCTGGTCGGTCGCGCCCGACGCGCTCGACCCGCAACTCGTCGAGGCGACGGTACGCGGGCCGGCCGTCGTCGAGGGCGACACGGCCGTCGTCGCCCTGCGCAAGTTCCAGCAGTCGCGCCGCGTCGTGAGCCTGTACCTTGCGGGTCTCGACGTCGGCACGGGCGAACTGCGCTGGCTGCGGCTGCTCGGCAGCGCGGGGTCGCTCGGGTTCCAGACCGTCGGGCGCGCGTCGGACTGGCCGCTGCTGCACGAGGGGATCGTCTACCGCGCCGACGAACTCGGGCTGGCCGCCGCGGTCGAGGCCGCGACGGGGCGCGTGGTGTGGGCGCGGCGCATGCCCGCGGTCGGTCGGCAGGGCTACCCGTTCACGCTGCCCTGGGCGACGAACCAGCCCGTGCCCGACGGTGATACGCTGCTGCTGATCGCGCCGGGTCGGCAGGCGATCGTGCGCCTCGACCGCGCGACGGGCGCGGTGCTCGGCGTGCGCAACGCGGCCGACCTCGGCGAGCCGGACTACCTGGTGCGGGTCGGCGATCGGCTGGCCGCGGTGGCGCAGAACCAGATCGCCTTCGTTCCCATCGCCGAGGCCGAGAGCGCTGCGCCGAGCGGCCTGCGCTTCGGCGAGGACGGGATCGTCGGTCGCGTCGTGGTCTCTGGGCGTCGGCTGCTGGCGCCGGTGCCCGAGGGCGTGGCCGTGATCGACCCCGACGCGCCGAACGATGCCCGGGTCGTCCGCCTCGACGCCTCGGGCAACCTGCTCGCGCTCGACAGCCAGTTGCTGGTGCTGGGCAACGAGCGGCTGCACAGTTACCTGGTGTGGGATGAGGCGGCCCGCGTCCTGAGCGGGCGGATGGAGGAAACGCCCGACGACCCCGACCCGGCCATCACCTTCGCGGAACTGGCGTACCGGGCGGGCAAGCCGGACCGGATCATCGGCGCGTGCGACGCCGCGCTCGCCGCGATCGACCGCGACCCGATGTCGGAAGCAAACCGTGCGGCGCGCGAGCGGCTCTTCGGGGTGGTGCGGACGATGGTGGAGGCGGCGAGCCGGCGGTGGTTCAGCGAGGGCGCGGCGGACCCGAGCCGCCCCGACGCCCCCCCTTCGCCGCGCGACGAGCCGGTGATCGGCGACCTGCGCCTGCTGGAGGACTTGATCGCACGCCTCGGTCGCGTGGCCGATGCGCCGGAGCAGCGCGTCGCGCACCTGCTCGCGCTCGGGCGGCTGCGCGAGGTGCAGAACCGCCACGCCGTCGCCGTCGAGGTGTACCAGTCGGTGCTGGCGGACACCACACTGGCCGGGGCGGCGTGGACCGGGCCGACGCTGAGCGTGCGTGCGGACGTCGAGGCCTCGCGGCGCGTGCGGCGCATCGCCACCGAGCGCGGGCTGGGGTTGTATGCGCCGTTCGAGGCCGAGGCGGGGCAGCGGCTCGCCGGCGCGAGCGACGCGGGCGCGCTGGAGGCGATCGCGCGTCGCTTCCCGATGGCCGAGGCGGGCGCGCGGGCGTGGCTGCGCGCCGCCGAGATGCACGAGCGGAGCGGGCGCGCCCCCGCTGCCACCGCCGCGCTCGAAGCGGGGATCGAGGGCCTCGAAGCCCGTGCCGCGGCCGGCTCCGCGCCGGACCGCTCGCTGCTCGGCGAACTCGCCGGAAGGCTGGTGACCACGCTCGTGCGCTCGGGACGCTACGACTCCGCCGCGGACCGGCTTGCCTCGCTCTCGGCGAAGCACGCGCGGCTTGCGCTCACGGTCGGCGGCGCGCCCGTGGACGCCGAGTTGATCCGGGCGGAACTGCTCGGGCGGCGCGAGTCCGCGCGCCGACTGGCGGCGATCGGCGCGGCGGTCGAGCGCGAGTCCGTGCAGGCCCTGCGCGGATGGTCGATCCTGCGGCCTTTGGTGCGCGAGGGCGCGCACCGCGACGCGGGCGGCGTGCTGCTCGCCTCGCCCGAGCGCAGCGCGGTCGCGCTCTGGACGCCGGACGCGGACGGCCCGGGCCTCGTGCAGAGGTGGGAGGCGACGCTGAGCGCGGTGCCCACGCTGCTGCGCATGGACCCGGAGGCCGCGGTGGTGTACGTGCCGGGCGATTCGGGGGGCACGTTCGCGCGGCTGTCGGCTGCGGACGGGGCGGTGGCGTGGCAGACGCAGCCGGTTGCGGACCTGCTGGCGGGCAAGGCGGACGGCGCGCTGGGCGACGACGTGCTGACCGAGACGCCACTCGACGGGCCGGTGCGCTACAGCGACCTGCTCGTCGCGCTGGACGAGCAGACGCTGGCGGTGGTGACGCGGAGCGGCGCGGTCGCCGTCGTCGACCTCGCCACGGGGCGCACGCTCTGGACCGCCCGCACCGACGCGATGATCGTGCACGACGCGGACGCCGCAGCAGGCCTGCTCGCCATCGGCGGCGCGGGGCGCCGCGCCGACGAGGCCGCCGAGCCGGAGCCGGTGCTCGCCGTCTACGACCTGCGCACGGGGCTGCTGCTGAACCGCATCGGCGACGTGGTGGGGCGCGTGCGCTGGGTGCGCGTCACGCCGCGGGGCAGGCTCGTGGCGGGGCTGGAGCGCGGCATCCTCTCGCTCACCCCCCCCGCCGCCGACTTCGACTGGATCGCCACCGACGAGGCCGCCCAGGTCTCGGCCGGCGCATGGACCCTCGACGACCGGCTCTTCCTGCTGACGGCGGAGGGCGACCTGCGGCTCGGGTCGGTCTCGACCGGCCGCCTGCGCGAGATGCCCCTCGAAACGCGCAACCGCGTCGAGCCGACCGCAAACGCGGACCTCGCGCCGCTGGGCGACCTCGCCCTCTTCGGCTCGACGCGCGGGCTGGTCGTCTTCGGCGAGGCGGCGCGGCTCGTCGGGGCCGACGCTCTCGACGGGTCCGTGCGGTTCGTCGCGCCCGCCCTCGGCTCGCCGCACTCGGTCGCCGTCGAAACGCGCGGCACGCCCGACCCGGAGGGGCGCGGCTCCACGCACGCCGTCATGATCTTCGAGTCGCAGACGGGTCGGCTGGTGGCGACGGAGCGGGTGCTGCTCGGCGCGTCGCCGCGTCGCGTGGCCCTCGTCGAGGGGCGCATCCTCATCACCGCCGGGCAGACAACGCTCGTCCTCCCCGCACCGGCCGGCCGGTGAACGCGGCGAAGGCGAGGAACGCCGCCGCGCTCGCCGGCGCGGGGACGATGTGGAAGGTCACGGAGCCGCCCGCGCCGGAGTAAAGAAGGTAGTTACCCCAGTAGTCCGTGTAGATGTACGCGTCCGGCCCGCCGTTCTCGAGGATAACCGCGCCCGGCTTGTGGTCGTGCGGGGTCCAATGCAGGAACACCAGATCGATCGGGTTGTTTGCTCGAAACGGAGCGCCGAGGAACTTCGCGTACTGAAAGTGCTCAACTCCACGGATGTTGTTGGAGTCGTCCAGCACTCCCGCATCTTGGCCATCCCCGATAAAGAGCAAATTGGTATGTTGCTCAACGGAACCCAGACTCCATCGGACATCCCCCAGAATGCCGTATGGCCCGATGAACGCAACGCCCCCACCAGCCTGATCCTGCCGCGGTTCGAAGGAGAGCCAAAGCGTGAGCAGCGCGGATTCTCCGGGTTCGATTAGCCCGTTGCCGTTGCCCGTGTCGGAAACAGTCCAGTACCAGGTCGTCACCTGGGCGTGGGCCGCGGCGGCGGTGGCGGCGAGGATGAGGATCGGCGCGGCTGTTCGCACGGCGGCTCTCTCCTCGTCTTCAACGGCGACGCCTCGACGCGGCGAGGGCGCACAGGACGAACGCAGCCGCGCTCGCCGGCGCGGGGACGACGTGGAAGGTCACGGAGCCGCCGGTGCCGGAGTAGAGAATGGTCGCGCCGAAGGCGTCCGTGTAGATGTTCGCGACGGGCGCGCCGTTGTCGAGGGACACGGTGCGGTGGGCGTACGTCACCGGCGCCCACCGGATGATGAACATGTCGATAGGGTTCTCGCTCCTGAAGTACCCATCAAACACCCACGGGAACTGGAAGTGGTCGAGGCCGAGAATGTTGTTCTCCTCGTCGAGCACGCCGTCGCTCGTGGAGTATGGAAGAAGTTGTGTCCTCTCTTCAACGTGGCCCTCCGCCCATGCGCTGTTTCCGAGGATGTCGTAGAAGCCTGCTTGGGCGAACCCGCCACCCAGTTGGTCTTGGCGCGGCTCGAAGGCAAGCCAGAGCGTGAGGACGGCGGACTCGCCAGGCTCGATGAGGCCGTTGCCGTTGCCGGTGTCGGAAACAGTCCAATACCAGGTGGCGACCTGTGCGGATGCCACGGCGGCGGTGGCGGCGAGGATGACGATCGGCGCGGCTCGCACGGCGGCTTCCTCCCTCTTCTTCAACGGCGACGGCGCAGCGCGGCAAGGGCGCCCAGGCCGAACGCGGCCGCGCTCGCCGGCGCGGGGACGACATGGAAGGTCACGGAGCCGCCCGCCCCGGAGTAGAGAAGGTAGTTGCCCCAGTAGTCGGTGTAGATGTACGCGTCCGGCCCGCCGTTGTCGAGCGTGACCGTGCGTGGCGCGTAGTCGTGCGGCGTCCAGCGGATGGAGAAGAGCGCAATCGGGTTGTCCTTGTTCATCAGGCCCTGCTGGAAGAACTCGGGCAACTGGTAGTGGGCGATGCCGAGGATGTTGTTGTCGGTGTCGAGATCGCCCGCGTCGTGGATGCCGTGGCCGTCGAGCAGATTGACACGCTCGTCCACAACGCCGGACGCCCACCCGCCCGCGCCGAGGATGCTGTATGGATCGGTGCCCGCGAATCCGCCGTCGTTGGGCTGGGGCGGATCGAACGATGCCGAGAGCAGAAGCAACGCTGACTCGCCGGGCTGGATGACACCGTCGCCGTTGCCCGTGTCGCTGACGGTCCAGTACCAGGTGGCGACCTGCGCGGAGGCCGCGGCGGTGGTGGCGGCGAGGAAGAGGATCGGCGCGGCTGTTCGCACGGCGGCTCCCTCCCTCTTCTTCAACGGCGACGGCGCAGCGCGGCAATGGCGCACAGGCCGAACGCGGCCGCGCTCGCCGGCGCGGGGACGATGTGGAAGGTCACGCCGCCGCCAGTGCCGGAGTAGAGCAGGTTGCTTCCATAGACATCGATGTAGACGTAAACGTCCGGCGCGCCGTTCATAAGCGTTACGGCCTGAGGGGTGTAGCTGTCCGGAGTCCATCGCAAGAGCACCAAGTCAACCGGATTAGCATCATCGAACGACAGCCCGCCCCAGAACGCGGGGTATTGAAAGTGTTCGATGCCGAGGATGTTGTTGTCGTCGTCGAGCGTGCCGGTATCTTCATCAATGCCGAACCACATGTGGTTCGTCCGCTCTGTGATTGTGCCGGATGCCCACGCGGCGCTGCCGAGAATGTCGTAGGGACCCGAAGCAGACACGCCTCCGCCCGCATGGTCTTGCCGGGGATCGAACCCGACCCACAGCGTGAGAACGGCGGACTCGCCCGGTTCGATCAGGCCGTCTCCGTTGCCGGTGTCGCTGACGGTCCAGTACCAGGTGGCGACCTGCGCGTGGGCCGCGGCGGCGGTGGCGGCGAGGATGACGATCGGCGCGGCTCGCACGGCGGCTTCCTCCCTCTTCTTCAACGGCGACGGCGCAGCGCGGCAAGGGCGCACACGCCGAACGCCGCCGCGCTCGCCGGCGCGGGGACGATGTGGAAGGTCACGGAGCCGCCCGCGCCGGAGTAAGGTATGTTTGTCCCCCACACATCCGTGTAGATGCTCGCATCAGGCCCTCCGTTGTCCAGTTCGACGGCGTACTTAGCGTATGCCGACGGTGTCCAGCGAACAAAGAAGAGTTTGATTGGATTGTCGCTGTTCATCAGGCCTTGCTGGAACAAGTCCGGCAGTTGTGCGTGCTGAATGGCGCGGATGCTGTTGTCGTCATCCAGCGTGCCGTTGTCATACCCGCCATGCCCATCCAGCAGGTTGAGTCGCTGTTCGACAGTGCCCCATGCCCATGTATCGTTGCCGACGACGTCGTACGGCCCCGCCCATGCAAATCCGCCTCCGGCTTGGTCCTGTCTTGGATTGAAACCGACCCAGAGCGTGAGCAGAGCGGACTCGCCCGGCTCGACGAGGCCGTCGCCGTTGCCCGTGTCGCTGACGGTCCAGTACCAAGTCGCCACCTGGGCTTCAGCAACGCATGCAGAGACGGCCATTGCTGTTACGGCTGCGACTGCGGCCCCAAAGTTCCTCCTCATCACCCGCCTCCTTGGGAAACGGACTGCCCGCGTCTTTCGAGACGACTGGCTCGATTCTCCAAGTTTACAGCGCGGCTTGGCGTTCACCAGTCCGTCGTCGAGACAAAGGTCCCCCGCCTCAGAAGGACGTGGGCGTACCAGCCAGCAAAAACACCTGGTTTGATGGGTCTAACCAGGGTTTCCCCCCATTCATTGGTTCCCCTTTTCCTGTAGGTCATATTGCCGGTACTTTGTTGGGCATCGCTCGATAACCCGGTTCGGGAGGTACTGGCATGATCAGGATGACGTTCGGACTCCGGCTCCTCCTCGCATTCGTGGCGGTTCTACTTGGCACATGCGAGACACTCGGACAGGGCTGCGATTGCCCATCGTTCGACGACTACTTCTGGGATGCGGCGTGCCCTGACCAGCAGTTCAGCGCGGGGTGCCACCGCTGGCACCTGTGCGATGAGGATGAGCCGAAAGCCGATATTCGTGTCTGCCCTGTCTGGCAGCTGGGATACACGGGGACAGACGTTATCATCGGAATCGTCGACATGGGTGTACGTATCACCCATGAAGATCTTGCCGACAGATACAATGCGACCGCTTCCGGCACACACTGTAGCGATGGGGGACTATGTTGGGCTCATGGCACATTCATGGCTGGCATCGCTGTAGGCACAGCGAACAATGAGGTCGGCATTGTCGGAGTAGCGCATGGAGCGTCATTCGCTGAAATCCCTCTTCTTGATGACTGCCCCTGCTCCATCCAGACTATTACGTTTGACGATATTGCAGATGCGATCGAACATGAAAATTCGCTGATCCACATTAAAGCCGTTTCGCTTGGTGCAGGGAACGCCGCCGTCCAGCAGTATGCGCCTTGTGGCGATAACTCGGATTGCGTCGTGATCGCGATTGAGGACGCTGTCGCAAACGGCAGAGGCGGTCTCGGAACGGCCTTGATCTTGGCCGGCGGCAACTCCGCCGGGGAAGATGGGCGAGTAGACTATGATCGACTCAAGTCCCATCGCTTTACGATTGCAGTAGGCGCCACGACACATGAAGATGTGGCCGCTTCATACAGCAACCCAGGAGCATCTTTGTTCCTGGCGGCTCCTGGTGGGGATCCCGCCGGGGGAAGTAATCCGCCATGGCGTCTTTGGAATGCGAACTTTGGAAGCGACACGGGCTACTTCGCGTGGGAGGGTACCAGTTTCGCCGCTCCCATCGTCGCGGGCGTGGTCGCCCTGATGCTCGAGGCGGACGCGGATGTGGGCGACGGCCCGCGGATGAGCGTGCGCGACGTGATGCACGCCTTCGCCAACACGGCCCGCAAACTCGACGCCAGCGACGCCGGGTGGGAGACCAACAACGGCACGCCCGCCCACGACATCCACTACAACTACGGCTTCGGCGCGGTAGACGCGCACGCGGCGGTCGCGCTCGTGATCGACGAGGGCTGGCGGCGGACGCTGAGCGAGCGCGAGATCGACAGCGGCGTGGTGAGCGTGAACACCGACATCCCGAGCAACGACTCGCTCTCGCGGACGTTCACGGTGCAGACGGGCGTAGCCGGCAACCACCTGCGCGTCGAGCACGTGGAGTTGACGCTGAACACGTCGATCGTGCAGGTCATTGGCTTCGGTCCCGGCTCGACCATGACGATGGGCGACCTGCGCGTGACCATCCTCGGGCCTGAGATCAACAGCACGCGCACGGAATCGCTGGTCGCCGACTTCCGCGAGGGCGAGACCGCGACGGCCTACGAGGACGTGGTCTTCACGACCGTGCGCCACTGGGACGAGCCGGCGGCGGGCGAGTGGACGATCGTCCTGGAGAACGGCGGCTCCAAGGCGGTGAAGTGGGAGGACTACCGGGTCCGCATCTACGGCACGCCGTGGTGCCGCGGCGACTTCAACGCGGACGGATGCACCGACGAGGACGACATGTTCGATTTCCTCGAGGCGTTCTACGAGGACGACCCGCGCGCGGACTACGACAACGTGCCCGGCCTGTCGGACCCCGAGGACATCGACGCCTTCGAGGCCGACTGGGAGGAGTGCGAGGGCCAGGGGTGCGATTGACGCGCTAGTCCGTCACGCTCGACGGCTCGCGGCCGTGTTCCATGGCCTCGATCTTGCTGATGCGCCGCGCGTGCCGGCCGCCGTCGAAGGGCGTGCGAAGAAAGACCTCCACGATCTTCTCGATGAGGCGCACGCCCAGCAGGTCGCCCGAGAGGCACAGCACGTTCGCGTCGTTGTGGGATCGGCAGAGTTGGGCGGTGAGTTCGTCGTGGACGACGGCAGCGCGGACGCCGGGGACCTTGTTGGCGGCGATGCTCATGCCGATGCCCGTGCCGCAGATGAGCACGCCGCGCTCGGCCTGCCCGGAGGCGACGGCGCGTGCGACGAGCCAGGCGGGTTCGGGGTAGTCGCAGACCTCGCCGCGGCAGTCGCCGAGGAGTTGGGCGTCGTGCCCCTCGCCGGCGAGTTTGGCGAGGAGTGTGCGCACGGCGGCGTGCCCGCGGTGGTCCGCGCCCAGGGCGACCTTCATGCGTCCAGTTCCTCCAGTCGGCGGCGGACGAGTTCGAGCATCCGCGCGGCGGTGGTGTTGTAGACGGCCTGGGGCAGGCCGATCGGGTCCGGCACGTCGCTGCCGGTCGGGTCGAGGAGAACGGTACGCCCGTCCGCGCCCGGGTCGAGCGAGAGGACGGCGTCGCGGTGCATGGCCCCCATGGCGAAGATGGCCTCGGCGTCGCGGATGAGTTCCCGCGTCAGTTCGCGCGAGCGGTGCTGGAGCGGCTCGATGCCCAGTTCCCGAAGCGCGACGCCCACTTCGGCCGAAGCGGGACGCCCCGACGCGGCGGAGACGCCCGCGGAGAGCACGCGCGTCGGCACCGAGCCGGGGCCGGCGTTCTCGGTGAGCGAGCGGGCGATCGCCTCGGCCATCGGGCTGCGGCAGGTGTTGCCGGTGCAGACGAAGAGGATCGTGCGGGTGACGACGCGCTGGACGTAGCGGGCTTCGAGCGCGCCCTCGCGCTCGACGGCGTAGGAACCATCGCGGCGGAGGCGCACGAGGGTCGAGGGCCGGCCGAGGCCCGGCGCGTCGTCGAGCACGACGGCGACGCCGGCCTTGAGGGCGCGGTCGTCGCGCATGGCTGCGCCCGCGTCGCGGTCGGGGGACCATCCGGCGGTGGCGGCGCGCTTCATCACGACGGGGACGCCGGCGTCGGTGAGGACGCGCTGCGCGGTCGGCTGGCTGGGGACGCGGACGGAGAGTTCGCGCCCGCTGTCGATGACGCCGGCGCGCACGCCGATCGCTTCGAGCGACCGCGCGAGGCGGTCCTCGGTCATCTCGACGAAGAACTGCACGGGTCCGGGGGCGAGCCGGCGCAGCAGCCGGCGGTGCAGCGCGGTCTCGAGCGGGACGGCGCGCTCGACGACCTCCACGCTCGGGGCGTGCCAGGTGAGCGGCTCGCCCTCGCTGGTGCCGGGGCCGGTGAGGGCGGCGAGCGCGGCGAGGGCCTCGTCGGATGCCGCGTTGGCCGCGATGCCGTAGACGGTCTCGGTGGGCACGACGACGAGCCGACCTTCGCGCAGCGCTGCCGCCGCGGAGGCGATGGTCGCATCGCGCCCGCCCGCTGATCGCCCTTCGATCGACCGCGCACCCGAACTCACCTTCTGAGTATGCACGAGAGGCCCGCCCCGATCAATCGCCGTCCGCACATTGCATCGGTGCGGGACAGGTTGCATCCCGACGGCGTCGGGCCGCGACGCGAGCGTAGACCCTTCGCCCCGCCCATGAAACTCCCGGCAGATACAGGAAGGCGCCTGGGATCAGGCCCGCCGGGGTTCGGGTGAGCGCGCGACGGACAGCGGGAAAACCGATCAAAACCCGTCCGTCGGCGGTTCGCATCGGCATGCCGCGGAGGGCAGCGTCGGGCGGGACGGGAAGGTCGGCGGGGTCGATCAGGGTCATATCCACGAAGTCGAGTCGGCCGAGCCAGTCGAGGCGGCGGAGCCAGAGTGAGGTCCGGCGGCAGAGGCCGCACCGCCCGTCGTAGTAGCAGGTGTCGTGTGGCACGGGGGATTCTTGCCCCTCGGACCGGGTCCGGCCCGTAGAATCCACCGCGTGTCCCGCGGCGGGGGCAACAGCATCCCGCCGGCGAACGAACAGGTAGGCAGAGGCCCGCCCCTGCGGCGGGCGTCGTTGCGCGTCCCCGAGCCGGGGCCGCCCGCCGAGGGAGCCGATCATGCCGAGCCGCAGAGCCTTCACCCTGATCGAACTGCTCGTGGTCATCGCGATCATCGCGATCCTGCTGGCGATCATCATCCCCGCGCTGGGCGGGGCGCGCACGATCGCGCGCCGGACGGCGACGCAGGCGCTGATGACGGACCTGGCGAGCGCCATCACACAGTTCGGGCAGGACAACAGCGGGCGGATGCCGGGGTACTTCACGCAGCAGACGCTCGGGCGCAACCCGCAGGGCCAGGGGCTGACGGTGCTGGAGAACGCGATGCTCGAACTGGCGGGCACGCGGCAGATTACGTCGACGTCCGCGCTCGGGCAGCCGGGCGGCGCGCCGGGCGAGAGCGTGGTGCTCCAGGGCGTGAAGCCGGAGGGCGCCCAGGTCAACCCCGACCTCGCGGGCGTGGGCGACGACGTGTACTTCGTCCCGCCGGCGCGGAACTACGTGGCGCAGCCGATCGGCAAGCAGGCGGGCAAGCCCGGCGCGACGGCGGCCGAGGGTGAGAAGCAACTGCCCGACCTCGTGGACTTCTTCGGCAGCCCGATCCTGCTGTGGATCGAGGACGATTCCGCGCCGCGCGCGACGACGACCGAAGCCGAGTTCGCCGCGGGAGAGTACCGCCCCAGCGCGCAGCACCCGTCGCGGTTCTACTGGCGGGCGAACCAGGGCTTCCTGTCGTCCACAAGCCTCGGCAGGCTGGGCAAGGATCAGACCGTCGAGAGCCTGATCGGCGCGGCCAATCCGAATCCGGAGGTCGTCGGGTCGCTGCTCGGACTGCTGGGCGACCCGAAGGGGCCGACGCCCACCAACTACGACCGAAACTCCGTGCTGCCCGGCTCGCCGCGCGGACGCTTCGTGATCCACTCGGCAGGCTCGGACGGCGTCTTCCTTGGGCGCAAGGAGCGCGGCGGGCGGCGGCTGCCCTCGGCCGATCCGGTGCTGCGCTACGCCTGGAACTTCTACGTCCCCGGGTCGGACACCAAGTACACGGACAGCAAGGGCGCGATCACGGTCGAGGACGTGCTCGACGGGTTCGATGACGTGGTTGTCCCCGGCGGCAACTGAGCCGGCCGGGATGCCGCCCGTCTTGGCAGGCCATCTTGACGGATCGCGGCACACCCGCGAGGCTGTGCCATGCTCGCCGGGGTTGATCCGCTCGCACCACAGACCGGGCCTGCACCGCCGGCGCGCACGCGAGCGGTCATCGCGTTCGCGTCCATTGCTCTCGGCATGATCGCGGCGCGGGAGACCGCGCCAGTCGGCGTGCCCGCGCCGGCGTGGTTCGGGGCGGCGTGCGCGGCGGCCGCGGCGGCTCTGCTGCTGCGCGGCAGGGCGTGCGCGGGAGCGCTCATCGCCTGTGCCGTCGCGTTCGGCGGCGGGTGGTTCACGGTGCGCATCCTCGATACGCCGCCGGGGAGCCTGCGCGCGC
This sequence comes from Phycisphaerales bacterium, assembly GCA_039794165.1. Taxonomy (GTDB): domain Bacteria; phylum Planctomycetota; class Phycisphaerae; order Phycisphaerales; family UBA1924; genus CAADGN01. The sequence goes on along the minus strand of JBDIVY010000007.1, from coordinate 13,379 downwards.
TCGTGCCCGCGGACGATGGCTCCGGCGTGATGATCGGCGTCGAACTCGAGGGCGTCGTGCTCGAAGATCCGAGGCAGGCCCGGGCCTCGCCGGGCGCGTTGGCGGAGTTCGCGTTCACGGGCGAGCCGGCGTGGATGTTCCGGATGCGCGCGGACACGGCCTACGCCGACGACGGCGCGGTGCGCGCGTCCGGCGTCGTGCGGGTGGGCGTCGTCGGGGGCGTAGGCGAGGGTGTTCGAGCCGGCACGCGCGTGCGCGTCACGGGGCGGCTGTTGCCCGTCGCGCGCCCGCTGAACCCCGGCGAGCCGGACTCGCGACTGTGGGCGGCGCAGCGCGACGAGGCGGGTCGGCTGCGCGTGCCGGACGCCTCGCTGGTGCGCGTCGAGCCGACGCTGCCGGGCGCATTGCCCGCGGCCGAGGCGTGGTGGCTGCGAGCACGGGCGGCGATGCACGGGCGCGCGCTCGGCGTGCTGAAGGGCGATGAGACCGGCGATGCGACGCCCGGCCGGGCGCTCATGCTTGCGCTGCTGCTCGGCGAGGACGAGGGCGGCCTGCGCCCCCTGCGGGACGCCTTCGCACGCCAGGGCCTCTCGCACCTGCTCGCCATCAGCGGGTTCCACCTCGCGATCATGGCGGGCGTCGCGCTCTTCGCGGTGCGCCTGACGGGCGAGCGCGGCCGGCTCGAGCCGCTGATCGTCGGCGCGCTGGTCGCGCTCTACATGACCGTCGTGCCCGCCAACGCGCCCGTGCTGCGCGCGGGCTGGATGGTCCTGCTGCTGCTCGTCGCCGAGGCGGCCGGGCGTCGCTACGACCGCGTGACCGTGCTCGCATGGATCGCGTGCGCGATGATCGTCGTGCGGCCGATGGATCTCTGGTCGCTCGGGTTCCAGTTGAGTTTCGGGCTGACGGGCGTGCTGCTGTGGCTCGGGCCGACCGCGCACGCGCGGCTGTTCGGAACGATCCGCACCGGCCCGCGCGAGCCGCCCGATGCGCTCGGGGCGCGCTGGTGGGCGGAGAAGGCGAAGGGGCTGGTCTCGGTGAGCCTGCTCTGCTGGGCCGCAGCCCTGCCGACGATCGCGCACACGATCGGCATCGTCAGCCCGCTGGCGGTGGTCGGCACGGTCGCGCTGGTGCCGGTGGTGCTCGTGCTGCTCTTCGCGGGCTATGTCGTGCTGACGCTCGGGGCGGTCGTGCCGTCGGCGGGAGCGTGGGCGTCGGGGGCGGTGCGGCGCATCGGCGACGCCGCGGCGTGGCTGGTCGAGCGGTTCGACGCCGTGCCGGGGACCGCCCTCTACGCGCCGCGCCTGTCGCTCGCGCTCACGGTGGCGGCGACCGCGCTGGTGCTCTATTGGTTCGCGCGCGGGCACCTGCGCGACCGCTTCGCGTTGGCGGCGGCCGGCGCGCTCGCCCTGTGGGCGGGGGGCGAGGCGTTCGTGCGGTCGTCGCTCCCTGCCGGCACGCTCGTGCGCATCGACGCGATCGCGGTGGGTGACGGGTCGTGCCTGCTCGTTCGCTCCGGGCACGACGCCCTGCTGTGGGACTGCGGCTCGACGGACCCGGGCATGGGCGTGATCGACATCCCCCGTGCGCTGCGCCGGCTCGGCGCGCACCGGGTGCGGACGGTCGTCATCACGCACCCGGACTACGACCATTACTCCGCGCTGCCCGACGCGGCGCGACCGCTCGGAGTCCACGACCTCGTCGTCGGCGCACGGACGGAGGAGCGGGCGCGTGCCCAGCGTGTCGGCCCGCTGCGGGCGGCCTACGACGCGCTGGCGGCGCGAGGCGTGCGGGCGCGGGTCGTCGGCGCGGGGGACACGATCACGCTCGGGACTGCAACGATTCGGTTCATCGCGCCGCCGGACGGGGCGGGGTACCTCGCCGACAACGATCACTCGCTGATCGCGTTCGTTGAGGCGCGGGCGGACGACGGCACGACGGTGCGCGCGTTGCTGACGGGCGACGCGGGGCAGGCCGCGTTGGCCGCGCTGCTCGCGCCGGACGCGGACCTGCGGGCGGACGTGCTGGAACTGCCCCACCACGGGAGCCACAACCCGCAGGCGCGTGCGCTCGTCGCGGCCTGCGACCCGGCCGTCGTGCTGCAATCGACGGGGCCGTCGCGCGTGGACGACCCCCGCTGGGCTGCGGAGCGGGCCGGGCGCGCGTGGCTGGTGACGGCCGCGCACGGGGCGTCGTGGGCGGAACTGCGCCGAGACGGGACGGTGCGCTCGGGTTCGATGCACGGGTCGCGGTAGCGTCATCCGCCCACGAGCGCGCCGAGTTCGGCGTTGTCCGCGTCCAGTTGCTCGGGGCGGGCGTGCTGGCGGAGCAGGAGCAGGGCCTGGTCGCGCGACTCGCCGTGCTGCGGCACGACGCGGCGGGCGACGAACCAGAGGGCGTCGCGGGCCGCGCCGGCGGCGGCGTCTTCGGGGGCGAGGCGGGCGTAGAGGTCGAGGAAGGCCGAGTCCGTTCCGGCGCGGAAGACGGAGAACAGGGCGTCGCGCGCGAACGCGGGCGTGACGGCCCCGGGCTGCTCGGCGAGCAGGGCGCCCGCGAGTTTCGCCGCCTCGGCGTCGCGACCCGAGAGCCAGAGCGAGCGCACGAGCGATTCATAGTCGGTCTCGCTCGCCGCCCGCTTCGTCGTTTCGGCGAGGTCTTCCGCGCCGTCGAGGGGCAGGGCGTCGTCGATCCTTCGCGCCGGCGGGCCGAGCGTGATGAGCGGATCGCCCATGACGGCGACGCGCCAGACGGGCGTGCCGTCGTGGCGCACCGCGGCAGCCCAGGGCGCGCCGGCCGCGAGCCGTTTCGCGACGAGGGGCGTCGGCACGAAGGCCAGGAGCGTCGGCTCCTGCACCGAGCCGCAGTAGGCGTAGGCGCCGCGCTCGAGCCAGCGCGCCCCGACCGTCGCGCGGTTGCGCGGCGCGTTCGCCGACCAGGAGTGCACCATGTGGACGATCGCGGGTGCGCTGAGCATCGGCACGTCGCCGGCGTGCGCCCGCCCCGGCGAGAGTTCGAACCAGTCGCGGTTGCCCTTGGAGTTGAGCAGCACGATGCCCGCATCAACGGCTCGGAGCGAGCGAGCCCGCCAGTCGGCCAGACCCTGTCGCGGCGCATCGTCGAGCATGACGCGCAGGCCCGATTCCCGCAGCACGCGCGCCGCTTCCGTGCCGTCGTACTGCGACCACGGAGACTCGTGCGGATAGGAATCGAACACCCACGCGCTTGCGGGGCGGAGGAAGAGCGAGCACATGGCGCGGTAGGCGGCTTCGGCCTCGGTCCCGAAGACCTGCGACGCCCACGCCCACCGCTCGCCCGCGCTCGCGCCGATGGCCGGGCGGCCGACGCGGTCGGTCGTCGCGACGAACTCTCGCTCGCTCGTCTCGATCTTGACGGCGGCGTTCAGGCAGAGGGCGACGGCGTCGAGGTCGTCGCCCAGCGTGCGCCATGAGAGGCCCGTCGCTTCGCAGGCGCGCTCGATCTCGGCGCACAGGGCGTCGGCGTCGGTGCGCGACATCGCGCCGCTGACGTTGCGCCGTTCGAGCGTCACCCACGCGATGGGCAGGGCACGACCGGCGGCGAGCGCGAGCGCGGCCGTCCAGGCAGGGTCCGCCCCGTCGGCGACCACCACGCCGGGAGGGACGTGGTGGTGCGCGCGCCAGAAGTCGATCAGCGACGCGGGATCGCCGTCGTGCCCCCAGGCGGCCGCGACGGTGCGCTCGACGGCCTCGCGCCGGGCGTCGCCCCGGGCCGCGCGATCGCCGCCGGTCCAGCGCACGACGCGCCGCGGCTCGAAGGCGCGCACGAAGCGGGCGATGTCCTCGCCGGCCTGCCAGGTGCCGTCGTCGATGAGGATGGGGAAGCGGCCTTCGGGCTTCCACGCCGCGACGGCCGCGAGGTACGACGCGCCGTCGGGCACGATCACGACGTCCGGGATGACGGGCGCGTTGGCGCGGACGAGTTCGGCCCGCCGGCCGAGCCGGACCTGCGGCGGGACCTCGGGCTGCACGGCGGGCGGTTCGGGCTGGCCGATCGCCGTGGCCACGCACGCGGCGATGGTCGCGAGGGTGTTCATCGCCAGAATGTACCCGCGTGCGGGGGCGTGGTCGCTGGTGATGGGCGAAAGGGTGGAGAACGCCGCCCGGACGCCCGATCCATAGACTCGTCGCGATGGCGAGCCTGACGAGGGACGAGTTCGTTTCGCTGGTCCGTTCGGAGCGTGCCGCCACGCCCGTGGCGACGCTCGCGGTGCCGGTCGGCGTGCGGCTGCTCTCGGACCAGTTGACGCCGGTGCTGGCGTACCGGCGGCTGGTCGCGCCGGACGAGCGGACCGCGCCGTCGTTCCTGCTCGAATCGGTCGAGGGGGGGGAGCGGCAGGGTCGGTACTCGATCCTCGGGGCGCGCCCCGCGATGGAGGTCGTGGCGAGGCGGTTCCGCGTGCGCATCACGGACCATGCGACCGGGCGCGTCGATGAGCGCGACGAGGCGAACCCGCTGCTCGTGCCGCGCACGATCACGGCGGGCGTGCGGCTGGTGCGTCCGCCGTCGGGCGCGCGCCCCGCGCTGCCGATGTGCCCGCTTGGCGGGTGGTTCGGGTACGCGGGCTACGACGCCGTGCGCTACGCCGAGCCGGAGAAACTGCCCTTCGAGCATGCGCCGCCGGACGACCGCGGCCTGCCGGAGATGCACTTCGGCCTCTACGACGGCGTGGTCGCGTTCGACCACGTGGACAAACTCGTCCACGTCGTGCGGCTGGCGATGCTCGCGCCGGGCGACGACGCGAGCGGAGCGTACGACCGCGCGGTCGCGGCGATCGAGGCCCGCGTCGCGGAGATCGAGCGGCACAGCAAGCCGCTGCCGGCGGGGCGGGTCGAGCGCGAGGGCGCGCCCGCGCCGCTGCGCTCGAACATCACTCGCGAGCAGCACGCGGCGATGGTCGAGCGGGCGCTGGAGCACATCCGGGCGGGGGACGTCTTCCAGGTGGTGATCGGCCAGCGGTTCGAGCGCGAGAGCAGGGCGGACCCGTTCGACGTGTACCGGGCGCTGCGGGCGGTGAACCCCAGCCCGTACATGGTGTACATGCAGGGCGAGGGGTGCATCCTGGTGGCGTCCAGCCCGGAGATTCTCTGCCGCGTGCGCCGCACGGCGGAGGGCTCGCTGGCGGTGACGAACCGGCCGCTGGCGGGGACGCGCGCGCGCGGTCGCACGCCGGAGGAGGACGCCGCGCTGGAGCGCGAGTTGCTGGCGGACGAGAAGGAGCGCGCGGAGCACGTGATGCTGGTGGACCTGGGTCGCAACGACGTTGGGCGCGTGACCGTGCCGGGCACGATCGACCTGCCGGCGGTGATGGAGGTCGAGCGTTACAGCCACGTAATGCACATCAGTTCGACCGTGACGGGCGTGGTGCGCGAGGGGCTGGACGCGTGGGACGCGCTGGCGGCGACGCTGCCGGTGGGAACGATCTCCGGCGCGCCGAAGATCCGGGCGATGCAGATCATCGACGAACTGGAGCCGGTGCGGCGCGGGCCGTACGGGGGGGGGATGGGCTACGTCTCGCTCGACGGCGAGATGGACATCGCGCTGGCGCTGCGGACGATGGTGGTGCCGACGGCCGACGCGCGGCGGGGGCGCGACGGCGCGTGGACGTACTACCTGCAAGCCGCGGGAGGAATCGTGGCGGACTCGAAGCCGGGGCCGGAGTACCGGGAGACCGTGAACAAGGCGGCCGCGCTGGCCCGCGCGATCGACCTGGCGGAGTCGGCGTTCGGGGGGTGAGAGGCTGTGCGCGATACATGCAGTGTCACTCTGAGTTGTTGCGCCACCGGTCGGCTGTGTTGTGCCTTCCCCACGCCTCGTACAAGCGCACCAGAGCGGCCGTGAAGTTGGCGCGGCCGTGCGCCGGCGCGGCGTCGCGCTCGGCGAGGAGGAGCGACTCGGCCTCCTCGTAGCGCTCCAGCCCGATGCAGGCTTCGGCGAGAAGCAGGCGTGCAGCGGGGACTCTCGGGTGCTTCTCGCCGTGCATGGCGATGGTGCGGTCGATGAGGCCGCGAGCGAGGTCGGCGGCTTCAGCGTGCTTCTCGCGGCGGTTCAGGAGCCTGAGATAGTTCGTCGCCGCGACAAACGTGCCCTCGGCGTCCGGACCGAGCGCCCGCTCGTGCAGCGCCAGCGCATCGGCCATCGTCCGTTCGGCCTCGTCGTGCTGTCCCGCGGCGTCCTGCACGCGAGCGAGCGTGAGCGTGAGAAACGCCGCCTGCGAACTTTCGGGCCCGTATGCGCCGTGCGCCCGCACAAGGCCCTCGTGGATGGCTTCGAGCGCGCGCCCTGTCTCGCCGACCTGCCCGAGCGAATCGGCCAGGTTGTTGAGCGTGATGAGCGTCTGCGAGTGCGACGGGCCGAGGAGGCGTTCCTGTGCCGCGAGCGTCTCCTCGATGAGCGGGAGGGCGAGGTTGTGCAGGCCCGAGTTGCGGAACACGCTGCCGAGATTCGACGCGAGCAGGACCGTTTCCGGGTGGTCCGGTCCGATCGTGGCGCGGGCGAACTCGATGGCGGCCTCGTAGGTCTCGCGGGCTTCTTCGAGCCGGTGCGAGAAGGTGTAGAGCTGGGCGAGATTGCCCTTGAGTTGCACGAGAACGATATCCTGGAGCGGCGAACGCTCGAAGATGGCGATTGCTTCAAGAAACCGGCCTTCGGCCACGTCGAACCGTCCGGAGCGCACGGCCAAGAACGCCGCGTTCGAGAGCGGCTCGATGAGAAGCGGGTCGTCCGGCGCGAGCGTCCGGCGCGTGCGTTCGAGCAGTCGCTCCGCGGCGTCCGCGGCCTCGTCGATCCGGCCCTGGTAGTAGAGCGCGCCGACGAGCAGCGACTCGGCTTCGAGAAGGCGCTCATCATCGCCCCCGGCGAGGCCGCCCCAGAGGCCGACCGCGGCGGCGAGTTGCCACTCGGCGAGCCGGTACTCGCCCAGGGCGACATAGGTGCGGCCGATCGTGCTCCGGACTCGGGCCTCGACCTCCGGCTGCTGATCGAACCGTCCGGCGATGCGCGACGCCGCCAGGTCCATCGCCTCACGGACGGTCACCTCGCGTCCCTGCGCGGCGGGGTTCGCGGCCGCGAGCATCTCGGTGAAGAACGCCGTCACCGCGTCGGCGGCCGCGCGCGAGGTCCGCTCCTCGACGAGCGCCTGTTCCCTGGCGTCGCGTTCTCGCCTCGCCTCCATCAGGCCGTAGGACGTCGCGCCAAGGCCGGCGAGCAGCGCGAACGCTGCGGCCGCCGTGCCCGCGACGACGGCGCGGTTGCGCCGGGCGAACTTGCGCATGTGGTACATCGCGCTTGGCGGTCGGGCGATGATCGGCTCGTCCGCGAGGTGGCGCCGGATGTCGGCCGCGAACTCGGCGGCGGAGCCGTAGCGTCGCTCGCGGTTCTTCTGCATGGCCTTGGCGACGATGGTCTCGACGTCGCCGCGAAGCGCGGGGTTGATCGCGCCGAGGCGGGTCGGCTCGCGCTCGCGGACGATGCGGGCCGCCTCGGCGAGCGGCCGCCCCGCGAGATCGTGCGGCGGCTTGTCCACGAGCAGTTCGTAGAGGATCGCCCCGAGGGCGTACACGTCGCACCGCGTGTCGATGTCGGAGGCGCTCTCGATCTGCTCCGGCGGCATGTAGGCGATCGTTCCGACGATCTGCCCCGGGTGCGTCTGAAGCGTCGCGCCGGGCACGCCTCCCTCGACGACGCGCGCCACGCCGAAGTCGAGTATCTTCGGCTGGCCGATCTCGTCGATGACGGTCCCGCTCGCGCGGCTCGAAGGGCCGGCGATCGGCCGCGGACGCACGACGAGGACGTTCGCGGGCTTGAGATCGCGGTGGATGACGCCCTTCTGGTGGGCGTGCTGCACGGCGTCGGCGACGCGCGCGACGAGCTCGAGACGTTGTGCGATGGTCGAGGCTCGCTCACGGGCGTCGTCGTCGAGCGGCAGGCCCTCGATGAACTCCATCGCGAAGAACGGCCGGCGAGCGCCGCTCAGCATCGTCGAGCCTGCCTCGTAGACGTGCGCGATGCCGGGGTGCTGCAGATGGCCCAGGATGTGGGCCTCGTGCTGGAACCGGCGGATGACGTGCGGCGTCACCATGCCGGAGCGGATGAGTTTCAGCGCAACACGCCGGCGCGGGTTCTCCTGCTCGGCCTCGTAGACCGTGCCCATCCCGCCCTGCCCGATGCGCTCGATGATCCGGTAGCCCTCGACGCGGTCCGGCAGGTCCGTGTCATCGTCGAAGTCCGCGGCGAGATTGGCTGCGAGCAGGTCCGCCCCCGCGCCGCGCCGTGAATCGGGCAGCGCGCCGCCGGCCGTCGAGTCGTGCGCGAGGAGCGACTCGACCTCGCGGCGCAGGGCGTCGTCACCGGCGCACCGCTCGGCGAGCAGGGCCTCGCGCGCGTCCGGGCGGAGGTCGCAGGCCTCGTCGAAGAGGTCCATGGCGCGGCGGTAGAGGTCCGTATCGGTCACGCGCCGCCGCCTTCCTGGAGTTCACGGTTGAGCCACGCGCGAGCCTGCCGCCAGTCGCGCTCGACGGTGCGGGTCGAGACGCCCAGCACTCCCGCGATCTGCTCCATCGTGAGGCCGCCGAAGAACCAGAGTTCGACGATGCGTGACTGGCGCGGGTTGAGCGCGTCGAGGCGCTCGAGCGCGGCCTCGAGGGCCTCGGCGTCGATCGCGTCGCCCCCCGAGGGGGTCTCGACCTGGCTGAGCGGGACGCGCTTCGCGCCGCCGCCGCGCTTGAGGGCGCTGCGGTCGCGGGCGTGGTTCTTGAGGATCTGGCGCATGGCGGTGGCGGCGACGGCGCAGAAGTGGGCGCGGCCGTTCCACTCCGCGTCCGGCGAGCGGACCAGCTTGAGGAACGCCTCGTGGACGAGCGCGGTGGGCTGGAGGGTGTGGTCGCGGCGCTGGCCGCGGAAATACACCTGCGCGAGCGTTCGCAACTCGTCGTAGACGAGCGGGAGCAGTTCGGCCGCGGCCGACGAGTCACCCTCGCCGACGCGGTGGAGCAGGCGCGTGGCGTCGAGGCGGCCGTCGGGTTCGGGCGACGGAACTCCCATCACGAGAGAATACCGCACGCCCACGCCTTTCCCTCACCGTTACCGGACGCCTGCGGGGTTCGAGGGCGGAGATACTCAAAAAGATCGGGGTCCGATGTCGGACGGGGCGCGCCGATCGGGTGTACCCGCATGAGGGAGGGCGGTCGGCCCTTCCGCACCGTGCATCCCACTCACCCCAGTTCCACGCGTCCGGAGGAGTCCCATGAACCGTCCCGCCCGCAGCCGTCTGTTGGTCGCTTCGTCCGCGGCCCTCGCCATCGCGTCCGCCGCCCTGGTCGCCGGGCCTCTCGACCCGCCGGACGGGCCGATCACGAGCACGTACAAGACGCTCGACCAGGTTGAGCCCCGCATCCCCATCACCGCGGCCACCACGCCGGGCGACGGGACCGCGATCTACAAGATCAGCAACTCCGGGTCGTACTACCTGACGGGCAAGATCAAGAGCGTTGACGGCCGAAGCGGCATCGTCATCGCGGCCTCCAATGTCACGATCGACCTCATGGGCTACCCGATGGAGGGACAGCCCGGCTCGCACGACGCCATCCGCACCGAAGGCACCGTGAACAACATCACGATCCGCAACGGCACGATCTCCGGCTGGGGCGAGGACGGCATCGACCTGCGGCAGGGCGGGGCCGGGAGCGGCGCGACGGTCGAGAACGTTCACGTCTCGGGGTGCGCCGCGAGCGGCGTTCGCGTCGGCCATAACTCCCTCGTGCGCGGCTGCACATTCACCGTGAACGGCGGCGACGGGCTGTTCACGGGCGATTCGTCGGCGGTCGAGAACTGCGTGGCGAGGAATAACGGGGGCCGTGGGATCGCGGCGTCGGCCATCGCTTCGGTCCGCGGGTGCTCGGCGTACAACAACCTCGGGCACGGCATCCACGCCGAGTCCGCTTCCGTCGTCACCGATTGCGGCGCCTTCGGGAACCAGGTCGGCATCTCTTCGTCCGGGAACGCCGCCGTCAGCAACTGCTCGGCGGAGTTCAACGGCATCGGCATCTCGGTCGGCGCCAGGTCCGTCGTCTCCGCGTGCAGAGTGGCGCAGAGCGCGGGCGGCGCGACCGGGCAGGGAATCCTCGTCGGCAACCAGTCGTCGGTTCTCGACTGCACCACGATCGCCAACCGCTCCCACGGCATCTCGGCCGGGTCGCACTGCGTCATCCGCGGCAACATGTCAAACCTCAACGGCAATGGCGGCGATGGCGCGGCCATCCACGTGAGCGGCGCCGACACCCGCGTCGAGGGCAACAACTGCACCGGGAGCGACTGGGGCGTCCTTGTCGCCGGCGCCGGCAACTACATCGTCCGCAACACCTGCTCCGGCAACGCCACGAACTGGGACGTCGCGGCGGGCAACGTCTGCTACGTGCTCTCGGCGACCGCCTCGGGCGCCATCCTCGGCGACTCCGGCGGCGTCGGCCCGGGCACCGAGAACCCCCACGCGAACTTCACCTATTGAGCCGTCCGGCAGCAAGGAGCGATGCGATGAAACTCGCCATGACCACCGCCGCGGCACTCCTGCTCTCCGCCGCACCAGCCCTGGCTCAGGAGATCGATCAGAACCACAAGCACGCCTGGGGCGAGAACGTCGGCTGGCTGAACTTCGCCGACGCGGGCGATCCGCCCGGATCGCTCAGCGTCCGCGTGCACGCGGAGTTCCTCGAAGGGTTCGTCTGGGCCGAGAACGCCGGATGGATCAACCTCGGCAACGGCGGCGGGCCGTACACCAACAACGACGGGGCCAACTTCGGCGTCAACCGCGATCCATTCACGGGCCACCTCTCAGGGTACGCCTGGGGTGAGAACGTCGGCTGGATCAACTTCTCCGGCGGCGGGATGGCCGACCCCGCCAACCCCGCCCGCGTCGAGGCCGGCCGCTTGCGCGGCTACGCCTGGGGCGAGAACATCGGCTGGATCAACCTCGACGACGACGAGCACTACGTGGCCCTCGCCTGCCCGGCCGACTTCAACGGCGACGGCGCCGTCAACACGCTCGACGTCCTCGCCTTCCTCAACGCCTACACCGCCGGCGACCCGAAAGCCGACTTCAACGGCGACACCGTGATCAACACGCTCGACGTCCTCGCCTTCCTGAACGCCTATACCGCGGGCTGTCCCTGACAACCACGGATGACGCCTCCGGCCCGGCCGACCGAGGTCCGGTGACGCACCCGCGAGCGTCGCAGATACGGCTAAAGCCCCTCGGCACGGTCCGAGGGGCTTCTCCGGCGCGCCCCGTCGCGGTACGATTCAGGCATGAGCGAGACCACGACCGCCGTCCGGACCCTTCCCCGGGCGGCCGACAAGCCCGAGACGAAGCGGCCCCGCCCGTGGAACGTCGTCCTGCTCGACGACGATCAGCACACGTACGAGTACGTCATCGCGATGGTGCAGCGGCTTTTCGGGCACCCGAAGGAGCGGGCGTTCCAGATCGCGAAGCGCGTGGACACGCAGGGGCGGGCCGTGGTGCTGACGACCCACCGCGAGCACGCGGAACTGAAGGTGCAGCAGATCCACGGCTTCGGCGCGGACCCGTTCATCGCGTCCTGCCAAGGCTCGATGTCGGCGGTGCTGGAGCCGGCGGACCTGGACGGGGGTGACGACGGCGAACGGCAGGACTGACCTTCCGCTGCGTTGCTGTCCGCTCATCCTTCTTTGTCTCGCAGCCCGCGCACGACGCGGCTGAAGCGCTGGCGGGCCGCGGTCTCGTTCGTGCCGAGTTGCTCGGCGATGGTCGCCCAGTCAAGCCCGCGCATGCGCAGTTCGATGAGGTGGCGGTCGTCGCCGGGCAGGCTCTCGCGCAGTCGTGCCCACGCCTCGGCGGAGAGGTCGGGCGGGTCGCGTTCGTCCGCGGCGGCCTCCGTTGCGCCGTGGAGAGGCACGGCGTGCTCGCCCGCGCCGCGTTTGAGCGCGGCGTCGCGCCGGGCCAGTTCGGCCAGTTTGCTCCGAACCGCGACGCGCAGGTATGCGGCCAGGGCGCGCTCGCTCTCGAACCGCACCCGCCCGGACTGGAGATCGTCCACGAACGAGCGCGCGATCGACTGGCAGACATCGACGGACTCGCGGTGGTCGCGCAGGCGCCGGCCCATCTCCGCCCGCACGACGATCCTCACCCAGCGGAGCAGTTCGGCGTAGGCGCGGTCGCGCTGCGCGGGGTCGCGCTGCGCGACCCGGGCCAGGAACGCCGAGAACGCCGTCGGTTCGCTCATCCGCTCCGTCCCGTCACGCCTCCACCCGGACCGCACTTAGAGTGATGATACGGGGCGCGCCCGCAGGCGCCCCCCGGAGGCCGCGCCCGATGTTCGACCCACCCGTGATCGCCGACGCCGAGCCGGCGGCGGTGCGCGTGCTGCGCGAGGCGTGGGCGGCGGGGCGGGGGAATGATGCGCTGGCGCGGTCGCTCACGCCCGAGGCGCTGGCGGACGAGGCCTTGCTGGCCGAGTTGCTGGCGGCGGACGCCGAGGAACGCTGGGACCGCGGCGAGCCGGCGACGCTGGAGGCGTACCTGCCCATCGTGCCGGAACTCAAGACGAGGGCGCAGGCGTGCCGCGCGCTGCTCATGTGCGAACTGGCGCGGCGCGACGACCGGAGCGACCCGGGCGTCGCCGACCGCCTGACGGCGCGCTTCCCCGACCTGGCCGAGCACATCGGCGTTGTCGTCGCGTTCTTCCGTTCGGTGGGGAGCGGCGCGCCGGCGGCGATCGGCGACTCGATCGCGTCCCTCGCGCCGGGCGATCGGCTGGGCGTGTACGAACTGCGCGAGCGCATCGGGCGCGGCTCCTTCGGCGAGGTGTGGCGGGCGTACGACACCTCGCTCCGGCGGCAGGTCGCGCTCAAACTCATCCCCGAGCCGGAGGACGCGGACCCCGAGTCGCTGCTGGCCGAGGCCCGCGCGGCGGCCGCGCTGGACCACGAAGGGATCGTGCGCGTGCACGCGGCGGGCCGGTTCGCGGAGGCGGGGCTGATCTCGATCGACACGCAACTGGTCGCGGACGCCGCGCCGACGCCGGACGACCCGGACGCCGTGACGGTCGGGCGATCGCTGGAGGAGATCGGCGTGCGCCCGCCGGGCTTGCCAGCGCGCGAGGCGGTCCGGATCGTCGAGGCGGCATGCCGCGCCGTCGCGGCGGCGCACGCGCGGGGCGTCACGCACGGCGACCTCAAGCCCGGCAACCTGCTGATGACGCCGTGCGGGCGGGTGATGGTGGCCGACTTCGGGCTTTCGGTGTGCGCCCCGCGCGAGTCGGCGCACGACGATCCCGGTCGGACGGTGAGCCTGGCGACGGAGCGCGGGCGCG
>JBDIVY010000006.1:0-253140 GCA_039794165.1 Phycisphaerales bacterium | reverse complement strand
AGGTGGACTACAACCTGCCGGAGCGGTTCGACCTGTCGTACGTCGGGGCGGACAACAAGCCGCACCGTCCCGTGATGATCCACCGCGCGCCGTTCGGGAGCCTGGAGCGGTTCGTGGGGTTCCTGATCGAGCACTTCGCGGGTGCGTTCCCCACATGGCTCTCGCCGGAGCAGGTGCGGGTGCTGCCGGTGAGCGAGAAGACGGAGGCCTATGCGAAGCGGGTGCTGGCCGCGCTGGTCGAGGCGCGGGTGCGAGCGACGGCGGACCTGGCCAACGAGCGGTTGCAGGCGAAGATCCGCCACGCGGCCGAGGAGAAGGTGCCCTACCTGCTCGTGGTCGGCCCGCGCGACGAGGAGGCCGGGACGGTGTCGGTGCGGGCGCGCGGCGTGCAGCAGGACCTCGGGGCGATGGGGCTGGGGGAGTTTGTGGCTACGATTGAGCGTGAGATCGCGAGCCGAGGGGCGGAGACGGTGCTCGACGGATTCGCCGTGGAGCGTCGGGCATGACCGAGATCGTGTTCGTCATTGAGGAAGACCCGGATGGAGGGTTCACGGCGCGCGCTCTTGGTCACTCCATCTTCACGGAGGGTGACGACATGGATGCCCTTCGCGAGCACGTGCGTGACGCGGTTCGGTGTCACTTCGCCGATGAGGCGAGCCGGCCTCGCGTCATTTGGCTGCACTGGGTGCGGGATGAACTGATCGCCGCGTGAGCCTTGGACCGTTTGCGGGCAACTCTGCTTGCCGGGCCGCTTTCATGCGTGTCTGAAGCGACGCCGCCTATCCTCTCGCCCCTCGCACCGCCCGGGTCTGCTCGCCATGCTTCGTCGTCTTGTTCCACGCAGCACGCCGGCGTCCGTCCGTCGTGACCTTCGGCTGATGACGGCCGACGGTGTGCTGTACTCGTACATGGTGGGGACGGGTGAGACGTACTTCGCGGCGTTCGCGCTGGCGATCGGACTGGGGGAGGTGCTGGCGGGGCTGGTGGCGTCGGTGCCGCTGGTGACGGGGGCGCTGCTGCAACTGGTTTCGCCGTGGGCGGTGGCGCGGCTGGGGTCTCTGCGGCGGTGGGTGGTGATCTGCGCGACGGTGCAGTCGCTGAGTTTCGTGCCGCTGGCGGTCGGGGCGGTGGTGGGGACGATGCCGGCGTGGCTGCTGTTTCTGGTGGTGGCGGTGTACTGGGCGGTGAACTACGGGCAGGGTCCGGCGTGGAACACGTGGGTGACGACGCTGGTGCCGCGACGGATCCGGGCGCGGTACTTCGCGAACCGGTCGCGCGTGGCGCAGTTCGGGACGCTGGGGGGGCTGGTGCTGGGCGGCGTGGTGCTGCACGCGGTGAAGGGGTCGTCGAACGCGGTGCATGCGTACGCGGCGTTGTTCCTGGCGGCGGCGGCGGCGCGGTTCGCGGCGAGCCGGTGCATCGCGGGGCAGAGCGAGCCGGTGCCGATCCCGCCGGACTTCCGCCTGGTGGGGTGGCGTGAGATGGCGTCGCGGTGGCGGCACGGGCACGACGCGCGGCTGCTGTCGTACATGCTGGCGATGCAGGTGGCGGTGCAGATCAGCGGGCCGTACTTCACGCCGTACATGCTGGCGCGGCTGGAGTTCAGTTACGCGCAGTTCATGCTGCTGGTGAGCGTGTCGTTCGTGGCGCGGATGGTCTGCCTGCCATACATCGGTCGGCTGGCGCACGCGCTTGGGCCGCGGGCGGTGCTGTGGATCGGGGGGGTCGGGATTCTGCCGCTGTCGGCGTTGTGGATCGTGTCGGACAACTACTGGTACCTGATCGCGACGCAGGTGCTGGCGGGGGCGATGTGGGCGTGCTACGAGATGGCGACGTTCCTGCTGCTGTTCGAGACGATCCCGGCGAGCGAGCGGACGAGCGTGCTGACGCTGTTCAACTTCGCCAACGCGCTGGCGATCGTGGGGGGCGCGCTGGTCGGTGCGGCGGTGCTGACGCTCTTCCACGCGGAGCCGTGGGTGTACTTCCTGATCTTCGGGCTGTCGTTCGCGGCCAGGGTCTGCACGGTGCCGATGCTGGCTCGCGTGAAGGTGCCCGAGTTCGAGCCCGTGGTCCTGCCGCTGCGCACGATCGCGGTGCGTCCGTCGGCCGGCTCGCTGGATCGGCCGGTGCTGGCGGGCATCGACGAGGAGACGCCCGCGCCGGGCGAGCCGGAGAAGGCCGTAGACTCCGCACCATGAGCGACACCGTTCACCTGGCGATGTGGTCCGGGCCGCGGAACATATCGACGGCGTTGATGCGGTCGTTCGGCAGCCGCGCGGACACGGCCGTGGTGGACGAGCCGTTCTACGCCCACTACCTGAAGGCGACGGGCGCGGACCACCCGGGACGCGACGAGGTGATCGCGCGGCACGAGACGGACTGGCGCAAGGCGGTGGCGTTCCTGACCGGTCCCGTGCCCGGCGGCAGGCGCGTGTTCTACCAGAAGCACATGGCGCACCACCTGCTGCCGTTGATGGACCGCGCGTGGATCGGCGGGCTGACGAACTGCTTTCTGATCCGCGATCCGGCGGAGGTGATCACGAGTTTCGTGAAGGTGGTCGCGGACCCGACGCCGGAGGAGTTGGGCCTGCCGCAGCAGTGGGAGTTGTTCGAGGCGGAGCGTGCGCGGACCGGTCGCGCGCCGCCGGTGATCGACTCGCGCGACGTGCTGTCGGAGCCGGCGGCGATGCTCGGGCTGCTGTGCGAGCGGGTGGGGATCGCGTTCGACGCGGAGATGCTGCGTTGGGAGGCGGGGCCGCGCGAGACGGACGGCGTGTGGGGGCGGCACTGGTACGCGAGCGTGTATCGGTCGACGGGGTTCGAGCCGTACCGGGCGAAGGAGGAGCCGGTGCCGGAGCGGCTGGCGGGGGTGTACGAGCGGTGCCGGGTGATCTACGAGCGGCTTGCGGAGCACCGATTGCGAGTTCAGGGCTGAGCGAGCGCGGCGTGTGCGAGCCGGTCGAGCGCGGCGTCGGGGTCGGTCTCTTCGAGGGCGACGCGGCGGCCCATTCGGCGAACGATGAGTTGGAGGTAGGCGCTCTCGCCGGGGCGGACTTCGACGCGGCGTGCGGCGCTGGCGCGGGCCTCGACGCGGACGTGGTGCTCGCCGGGAGTGACGTGGAGCGGCAGGTACTCGCCCTGCGCGAGCGTGCCGGCGTGCTGCTGGTCGAGGTAGACCTCCGCGGGTCGGCGCGAGAGCGGGGCGCGCGGGCGGTAGACGTAGACGACGGCGGCGTCCGCGCCGACGAACTCGGGTCTGAACGCGGTGCGCGGCCGCGATGAGCACGCCGTGAGCGCGGCGGAGGCGGCAAGCCCGATGAGAAGCGGAAGTCTGAGGCGAGCGTGCTTGGCTGGCATGTTTACTGCCGCCCGTACGCGCGCGAGGCGAGCACCTGGCCGACGAAGAGTTCGTGATCGGCTTCGAGGTCGAAGTGGCGCACGACCTCGCAGTCGAAGGCGACGATGGAGCGCAGCAGCACGGGGGATCCGGTGACGAGGGTCTCGGTGGGGAAGGCGTCGAAGGGGTCGCCGCGCGTCTCGTCGTGGTCGGCGAGTTCGGTGGAGAACTTGCGATGGATGAGGCGGTTGTCGGGCGAGACACGGCAGATCGCGAAGGCGTGACTGTCGCGGATGAGCGGCTCGATCCAGTGTCCCTTCTTCGCGGCGACGCAGATGAGGAGCGGCTCGTCGGCGCATGGCTGGACTGAGCGCACCATGACGCCGGCGCGTTTGCCCTCGAAGGCGGCCGTCATGACGAACGTCCCGCCTGGGATGCGCTCGATCGCGGCCTTTGGGTCATCGATCCGTGTGTCGGCCATCGTGCCTCGGAGTTCTGTTTCGGCCCACGGAGGGCCGGAGTGTACCGGGAGGCGCCGGGACGTTGGTCGGTGGCCGGGCGGGGGTCTGACAGGGGCCGGCAACTTTTCTCCCAAGTCGGCCCAAAAAGGTGCCGATAGGTGTTGACAGGTGGGGCAAAGTGGGGCATGATCCCAGCCATGACAAGGGAGGCGGTCACTCGTGGGGTTTATCGGACTAGCCGAGGTCACGATCGACGGCAAGGGCCGGCTGGCGGTCCCGGCGAAGTTCCGGTCCGCGCTGGGTGCGGAGACCGAGTCGCGGACCTGGGTGAGCATGCCGCGGGACGACGGCACGATCCGGCTGTATCCGCTGGCCGAGTTCGACCGGCTCTCGGAGTTCATGGGCGGGAGCCTGCTGTCGGACCGGGACGAGACGGAGATTCATCGGATTCTGTTCGGCTTCTCGGAAAAGATCGATACGGACGCGGCGGGTCGGCTGATTCTGCCGCGTCGGCACGTCGAGTTGACCGGGATGCCGAACGAGGTGGTCGTGGTCGGGGCGGGTCGGCACCTGGAGATTCACAGCCGGGCCGAATGGTCGAAGCACGAGGCCGCGCGGCTGTCGCAGTTGCAGGAGTACATCGCTCGCGTTCGGCGTTCGGGCGCGGGCGGCGGAGCATGACGGAGCGCCGGCCCGAGCGGCCGGGCGAGGACAGACGAACGGCGGGGCGACGGCTCCGCGAGACAGCACGCGTCGAGAGGGCGGGACGAACGGACTGCTGAAACTCCCGCCGGGCCTGTGTGTGCGGTCCGGCCGCCGGCGCAAGGACGCCCCGGCGAACAGGAGGCCCCTCGACACACGGCCCGGGCGAGCCACCACCCGCCCGTGCCTTTCCAGACGCTCCGTCGGCGGGCTTGCCGGCGGGGCGGTCAGGCCACCACCCGGCGGCGGGGCGCACCCACCACCACAGCCTCCGAAGCCCTGCTGCCACGCGACGCCCGCCCGGTTGATGCCGGGCGGGTTGTCATTGGGGGGTTGGGGGAGAGAGGCACTCAGGCTTGCGGGCGTCTGCGGCGAGCGAAGCCGATGATCGCGATGGTGAGGACGGATGCCGACGCCGGGGCGGGCACGGGTCCGAAGACGGTAAAGCCGTTGCGCTCGAAGAAGCCGCTGTAGGAGTTGAAGTTTCGGCGGTCGATCAGTTGGCCGCGCAGTTCGCCGAGGGGGTACTGCTTGGTGTAGACCTGGGCGTAGATGGTGTTGGTGTAGAGGGCGAACTCGACGTCGCCGAAGTCGGTGTAGATCTGTCCCTGCTGGCCGCCGAGGTAGAACTGGGAGAGGGTGAGACGGATTCCTTCGGGTTCCTGCACGAAGTCACCCCACCATCCGAGGTCGGTGACGATCGGGCCTTCCTGCTGGTTGAGGGCGTCGTGGAGGTGGATTGGGGTGTCGTTGGGACCGTGTGGCAGGAGGTCGTCGAGCGTCAGGCCGGAGATGAAGAGTTCGAGATCGGCGCGGAGGTTGTGGTGGTTGTAGTGAAGGACGCCGACGCCCTTGGCGGCGCTGTCGGAGCCGGTGACGACCTGCCGGGCGGTCATGGCGAAGTAGTAGTGCCAGGTGTGGGCGTGCGCGACGCCGGCCGCGAGCGTCGAGAGCAGTGCGGTCGGCACGATCGACTTCATGGTCGGAGTCCTTCCTGGTGGGTGTCGCCCGGGGCTTTGGACGTGCACAGGTCATCATGCCACACAAGGGGCGTTGGTTCAAGACCGGAGGGGCCTGACGCGTCGGGTTTGGCGTTTGGCCGGGTTGATGGATGCATTTTTTGGCGATTTCGCGGCGTTGCGGGTTGCGGACGTTCGGTATGGGACGGTATTCTGATGTTCGCGTGGGGGAGTCCGGCGGGTTCTCCGTCGGATACGTATTTCGGACCGGGACCATCCATCCGGGAGTCAGCACGATGATGAAGCATTCCAAGCGGGCGTTCACGCTGATCGAGTTGCTGGTGGTGATCGCGATCATCGCGCTGCTGATCGGGATTCTGCTGCCCGCGCTGGGCAAGGCGCGTGAGGCCGCGCGTTCCGTGATCTCCGGGGCGAACCTTCGGTCGCAGTCGCAGGGGCAGGCCGGATACCTGCAGGACAACATCGAGTTCTTCCCGGGTGACCACGCGCAGCCGCAGAAGTTCTCGATCATTTCGTGGGTTCCTCGGATTCGTCAGTACCTGGACGGTCGTACGGAGGTGTTCAACTGCCCGTCGCTGCCGTACGAGATGCACTGGTACAAGATCTTTGATCTGGACCAGAAGCAGCAGACGAAGCTGAACCAGCAGTGGTGGGAGTCGGAGTACTACGGGTTCGAAGAGGGCGAGATGTTCCTGGACGGGACGGAGTTCTTCTCGTACGGGTACAACGGGTGGGGGATCAACGACTTCACGTCCGGCGGCGGCGATCCGTCCACCCGGTTCATCATGGGCCTGGGCGGGCACGTGGCGCTCCCCGACAAGAACAACCCGAAGGTGATGATCAACTACGGCGAGCGGAACTGGTGGGAGGCGCCGATGCACAAGGTGGTCATGCCGTCGGACATGATCGCCATGTCGGACTCCAACGCGGACAAGAAGTGGGATACGTGGATCACGCCGATGAAGGGCGGGGAGTTCTTCTGGCCGAGCCGGCGGCACTTCGGCGGCTCGCAGGTCACGTTCGTGGATGGGAGCGTGAAGATCATGTCGCTGGACGACCTTGTTCGCCGCGACGATGAGAGCATGCGGCGCTGGAACAACGACTACAAGCCGCACAAGGAATACTGGTGAATCCATCGAGGACGGGCTGAGCGGCGCACATCGTCACGCCCATTCCATCGCACCCGGACCCTCCCGCTGAGCGGGGGATTCCGCCGGAACACGAAACGTGGCCAAGGGCATCAAGATCGGTATCGTCGTCGTCTGTCTGGCGGCGGCTGTGTTCCTGCTCGCCAAGCACTTCAGCAAGACCGCGGCCGCGCCCGAGGAGGGCTGGCAGGCGACGATCTGGCACTGCCCGGACTGCAAGACGACGTTTGAACTGACGGCGGCTGAGTACAAGGCACGCGTCGGTAAACTGTCGTACGTTCCGTGCGTGTCGTGCGAAGGGGTGGACGCCGAAGAAGTGTACAGGTGCCCGCACTGCAACGGGTACTACCCGCCCTTCGGGCACGGGTTGCGTGGCACCCACTGCCCGCTGTGCAAGGAAGAACTCCCGGACCTGGGTGCTTCGCGGCTCGGGGGCGGGTGAACCGCTCGTTTCACGTGAGCCGAGGATTGGAACCGGGCGAACACCCGTGCGGATAGTCGCGCGGCCGTGAGTCGGGTTCGTGTGCGCCGAGTTCCCGGCGCGTGAGTTTGCGTTGATCCAAGTGTACGGGCGACGCGCGGAGCGGGGTGGTTGCGGTTCGCCCGCGTTGGTCCTCCAACCCGGCCGGCGGGGGTGCCGTGTGCCCCGCCGGCCGGTCATTTGCGCGCCCGCGCGATCGTTCCAGACGGCACAGGCGGCATCGGCGGCTCATGGCCTTTCGGCGGCGGGCCGATGGAGGCTGGGTGGGTCCGCAGGCCGTCCAGCCCGAATCACCGCTGCGCGAGGAGCACTTTCGGCAACTCGCGGAGGGTGTGCGTCGCAGCGCGAGAGTGCGCCGGGCGGTGGCGGTCGCGCGGGTGAGCGGGTGGACAACGGCGGTGTTCGCGTTCGTCTCGCTGCTGAGCGGGCTGTTCAGCCTCGTCGGGCTTGCGCTGGGAGTCGCGCTGGCGGTGGTGGCGTGGCGGGAGTTGCAGGGAGCGCGTTCGCTGGCGAGGCTGGACCAGCAGGCTCCACGACGGCTCGCGTTGAATCAGGTTTTCTTCGGGGCGTGCCTGTGCGTCTACGCGGTGTGGGGCGCGTGGCGGGCGCTGATCGGCGAAGGCCCGGGCGGCATGACGGCGACGGGCGACCCGCAGGTGGACGCGATGCTGGCGGACGTCGCCGAGCCGATGCAGGCGTTGATGCGCGTCGTCATGCTCGCGACGTACGGCGGGCTGTTCGTGGGGAGCGTGCTGGCGCAGGGGGGGATGGCGTGGTACTACGCGACGCGGGCGCGGCACGTGCGCGAGCACGCGGCGAACACACCGGCGTGGGTGGTTCGCGTGCAGCGCACAGCGGCGTGAGGGACAGTGGGCAGTGGGCAGTGGACAGTGGACATGAAGACGCCGTCCAAGTGTGCCATGTGTGCTGGTTTCGGCGGGCTTACTCGCGTGCGCCGGCGGCTCGGAGGGTGAGGGTGAGGGTGACTTCCTCGCCGTTGCGGAGGACGACGACCTCGACCTTGTCGCCGGGCTTTGCGTCGCGGAAGAGTGGCATCCAGTCGGTGACGCTGCCGACGGCCTGGCCGTTCCAGCGTGTCATGATGTCGCCCGCGAGCATCCCCGCCTCGGCGGCGGCGGTGTCGGGCGAGACCTCTTCGATGAGGACGCCGCGGCCGTCTTCGTCGTAGCCGGGGCGGATGCCGACGCGGACGCGAGAGCCGCCGCGTCCCTGTCCCTGGCCGAGGCGTGGGAGGTTCTCGGAGGCGCGGCGCCCGTCCGCGCTGTCGGGGACGAAGGGGAGGGTGTCGGCGCGCTGAGCCATGGCGAGCGCGATGCGGGAGACGACATTGACGACATCCACCGCGCCGTTGCGGTTGATGAGGACGCTGACGTCGCCGGGCTTGTGGTATTCGTCGTGGAAGCCGGAGAAGAAGAAGAGGACGGGGATGTCCTTGGCGTAGAAGGAGGCGTGGTCGGAGCGGCCGAAGACGCCGGGGGGCATGGGCTTGACGTCGAGGCCGGACTGTTCGAGGAAGGGCGTGGTGAACTCCTCAAGCCCTTCGCCGGTGGCGAGGCCGCCGACGTGGACGGCCTTCTCGCGGACGCGGCCGATCATGTCCATGTTGAGCATGAGGACATGGCGGTCGATGGGGACGATGGGGTTGTTGGCGTAGTAGCGCGAGCCGATGAGGCCGGACTCCTCGGCGGTGAAGCCGAGGAAGAGGATGGAACGTGCGGAGGCGTCCTCCGGGAGGGCGGCGTAGAGGCGGGCGAGTTTCTCGGCGGCGAGCAGCATGCCGGAGGTGCCGGAGGCGTTGTCGTCCGCGCCGGGGTGGAGTTGGCCGGTGGCGCCGGTGCCGAAGAGGCCGTAGCCGACGTGGTCGAAGTGCGCGCCGATGACGACGTATTCGTCGGCGAGCGTGCCGCGGCCGGGGAGGACGCCGCCGACGTTTGGCGTGAGGATGGGGCTGCGGTCCACGTCGGTGCGCACGGAAACGGCCGCGCCGGGGAGGTCGAGGACGACGCCCGAGGCGTCGGCGAGTCGGCGCAGGTCCATGAGCGACCGGCCTTCCGGGTCGGCGACGCGGGCGAGGCGGTCGGCGGCGTCGGCGGTGAGCATGATGACGGGGACGTCGAAGTTGCCGGCGCGTGTCTCTTGGGCGGTGGCGAGTCGGTCGGCGCGTTCGTCGGCCGCGCCGGGCGGGTTGACGATGATGACGGCCTTGGCGCCGCGGCGTGCGGCGGCGGAGATCTTGGGTTCGAGGTTGGCCATGAAGGACCAGCCGTCGCCGGTCTCGGACCAGAGGCTCTGTCCGTCCTCGTTCATGGGTTCGAATCGGAAGGCGAGGGCGACCTTGCCGTCGAGGTTGTCGGCGGGCTGGTAGCCCATGTAGCCGTCCTTGCCGCTGACGATGGAGTAGCCGACGAAGACGAGGGGGCCGGAGACGTCGCCCGGCCCTGAGGAGCCGAGGACGACGTAGTCCTCGCCTTCGCGGAAGGTCATGGGGGCGGCGTCGCCGGCGCGGGCTTCGACGGCGCTGCCGCGGATATCGAAGTTTCGGCCGTGCTCGAAGTACTGGAAGTAGGAGGCGAAGGGGTTGAGCACCTCGGTGCCGTCGGCGGCCTTGATGGTCTCGGGGAATGCGGGCTTGAGTCCGAAGCGCTGGAAGTAGAAGCGGATGTACTCGGCGGCGTCGCGGTTGCCGCGGAGGCCGGGGGCGCGGCCCTCGAAGAAGGGGTTGGCGAGCGTGGTGATGTGCTTGTCGTAGGTCTGCACGTCCTCGGGCATGTTCAGGAGGAGGGTGGAGATGGGGGACTCGCCGAGCGCGGTGATGGCGTCCTTGACGTCCGTGCCGTCGCCAGCGAGCGAGACGGGGGGGGCGAGCACGAGCAGGAGGGCGAGGGGCAGACGGCGCATGGGCGGTCCTTTCGTGGGCGTGGCGTGGTTGCCGGTCGGTTCAGTGAGTGTAGGTTCGGGAGGAGCAGCGACCGTGAGGGAGTGGAGCGGTTGATTGCAGGCGTGTACCGGGACCGCTCCCTGACGGTCGCGGCTCGTTGGTCGCGGTTCGATGGTTTACCGGGTGCGTCCTAGACTCCGCCGCCCGGCCTCGGCCGCACGCTGTTGGCGGCTCCGGCGAGGGCGAGGCAGCCATCCCACGAGGGGAACCCCGTCAGATGAACGCGACGCGAGCAGGTACGGAAGCGCGGGCGGCCGGCCCGGGCACGGGCGGTCGGTCGGTCTTCGATGCGCTGGACACGTTCCCGCGCCGGCACCTCGGGCCTTCGGAGGTCGAGGTCGCCGAGATGCTCGGGACGCTGGGGTACGGCTCGCTGGACGAACTGACGGATGCGACGGTGCCGGCGTCGATCCGGGCGCGGACGCCGCTGCTGCTGGCGGGGGCGGGGGGCATGGGCGAGCGGGAGGCGTTGGAGCGTCTGCGGGCGATCGCGGCGTGCAACACCGTGTTTCGGTCGTGCATCGGGATGGGGTACCACGACTGCATCGTGCCGCCGGTGATTCTGCGGAACGTGCTGGAGAACCCGGGCTGGTACACGCAGTACACGCCGTACCAGGCGGAGATCTCGCAGGGCCGGCTCGGGGCGCTGCTGAACTTCCAGACAATGATCGCGGACCTGACGGGACTGCCGGTGGCCGGGGCGTCGCTGCTCGACGAGGCGACGGCGGCCGCCGAGGCGATGGCGATGTGCTTCGCGGCGGCCGACCGGCAGCGGACGCGGTTCCTCGTCGCGGACGACTGCCACCCGCAGACGGTCGAGGTCGTTCGCACGCGGGCGTCGTCGATGGGCGTGACGGTCGTGGTCGGCGCGCCGGAGTCGTTCGAGTTCGGCGCGGACGACTGCGGCGTGCTGGTGCAGGTGCCGACGACGGACGGGCGGGTCGAGTGCTACGAGTCGCTGGCGGCGCGAGCGCACGAGGCGGGCGCGCTGGTGGTGGCGTCGGCGGACCCGTTGTCGCTGACGCTGATCCGGCCGCCGGGCGAGTGGGGGGCGGACATCGCGGTGGGGAGCGCACAGCGGTTCGGAGTGCCGATGGGGTACGGCGGGCCGCACGCGGCGTACATGGCGACGCGCGAGGAGCACGTGCGCCGGATGCCGGGGCGGATCATCGGCGTCTCGCGCGATGCGCTAGGGAACCCGGCGTACCGCATGGCGATCCAGACGCGCGAGCAGCACATCAAGCGCGAGCGGGCGACGAGCAACATCTGCACTGCCCAGGCGCTGCTGGCGATCATGTCGGCGTTCTACGGGGTGTACCACGGGCCGGACGGGCTGCGGCGGATCGCGGAGCGCGTGCACGCGCTGACGCAGACGCTGCGGGCCGCGCTGCTCGGGCTGGGGCACGAGATCGGGGAGGACCTGGTCTTCGACACGCTGCGGGTGAGGCCGCGGGGTCGGTCGGCGGCGGAGGTGCTGCGGGCGGCGCGCGAGCGGTGCATCAACCTGCGCGACTTCGGCGACGGGACGGTGGGCGTGACGCTGGACGAGACGGCGGATCGGGCGCTGCTCGCCGGGCTGGTCGAGGCGTTCGGGGGCGACGCGGGCGCGCTGGACGGGGCGGCGGCGTCGGCGCGGACGGCGATGCCGGCGGCGTTCAGGCGGACGACGCCGTACATGACGCACCCGGTGTTCAACTCGTACCACAGCGAGACGGAGATGCTGCGGTACATCTGCCGTTTGCAAGGGCGCGACCTGAGCCTGGCGCACTCGATGATCCCGCTCGGCTCGTGCACGATGAAACTGAACGCGACGGCGGAGATGATCCCCGTGACGTGGGCGGAGTTCGGCGCGTTGCACCCGTTCGCGCCGGCGGAGCAGGCGCGGGGGTACGCGCGGCTCTTCGCCGACCTGGAGCGGTGGCTGGCGGAGATCACGGGTTTCGCGGCGGTGAGTCTCCAGCCGAACGCAGGCTCGCAGGGCGAGTACGCGGGGCTGCTTGTGATCCGGGCGTGGCACGAGTCGCGCGGCGAGGGGAAGAGGGACGTGTGCCTGATCCCGGCGTCGGCGCACGGCACGAATCCGGCGAGCGCGGTGATCGCGGGGATGCGGGTCGTGGTCGTGAGGTGCGACGCGAACGGGAACGTGGACCTCGCGGACCTGCGGGCGAAGGCGGAGCAGCACCGCGAGACGCTGGCCGCGCTCATGGTGACGTACCCGAGCACGCACGGGGTGTTCGAGGAGGGCATCACGGAGTTGTGCGCGATCGTGCACGAGTTCGGGGGGCAGGTGTACCTGGACGGGGCGAACATGAACGCGCAGGTCGGGGTGTGCCGCCCGGGGGACTACGGGGCGGACGTCTGCCACCTGAACCTGCACAAGACGTTCTGCATCCCGCACGGGGGCGGCGGGCCGGGGATGGGGCCGATCTGCGTGGCGGAGCACCTGGCGCCGTTCCTGCCGGGGCACCCGGTGGTGAGGCCGTTCGGACGGAGCGGGGAGCAGCAGAGCAGCAGAGCGGCAGAGCAGCAGAGCAGCAGGGACGGGGAGCAGCAAAGCAGCAGAGCGGCGGATGGGGCGGGGTCGAGGGCGATCGGCGCGGTGAGCGCTGCGCCGTGGGGCAGCCCGAGCATCCTGACGATCCCGTGGGTGTACATCGCATTGATGGGGGCCGAGGGGCTGCGCCGGGCGACGCAGGTGGCGATCCTGAGCGCGAACTACATGGCGAAACGGCTGGAGGACCATTACGCCATCGTCTACCGAGGGCGCAACGGGCGCGTGGCGCACGAGTTCATCCTGGACCTGCGGCCGTTCGAGAAGTCGGCGGGCGTGAAGGCGGAGGACGTGGCCAAGCGGCTCATGGACTACGGGTTCCACGCGCCGACGATGAGTTTCCCGGTGCCCGGGACGCTGATGATCGAGCCGACGGAGAGCGAGAGCAGGGCGGAACTGGACCGCTTCTGCGACGCGATGATCTCGATCCGCGAGGAGATCCGGGCCATCGAGGAGGGGCGGGCGAGCCGCGATGACAACCCGCTGCGCCACGCGCCGCACACGATGGCGATGGTGGCGGCGGACGAATGGACGCACGCCTACAGCCGCGAGCAGGCGGCGTTCCCCGCGCCGTGGCTGCGGGAGCGGAAGTTCTGGCCCGCGGTGGCGCGGATCGACAATCCGTTTGGGGACAGGAACCTGGTGTGCACGTGTCCGCCGGTGGACGAGGGGTAAAGGAAAAGCGAAAAGCGAACATGGAGCCGGGGATCGGCGTCTCTGATGTTCGTTCTTCGTTTTTCGTTCTTCGCGTTCCCCGCTCACACTTCGACGAGCACCTTCACCTGTCCCGGTTCCTGGGCTGCGGCGAAGGCGTTGAGGGCGTCGTCGAGGCGGAAGCGGCGGGTGATGAGGCTGACGACGTCGACGCGGGCGGCTTCGAGTTCGAGCAGGGCGTCTGCGATGCGTGAGCCGCGCGAGCCGAGGAGTTGGAGTTCGGCGTCGATGATGCGTGCGGGGTCGAGTCCGGGGGCGGGGCCTGCGCCGGTGGGGGGGGCCTTGAGGATGACCGTACCGCGCGGGCGGACGAACTGGAGGGCGAGGTCGAGGCCGGCGGCGGTGCCGGTGCAGTCGAGGACGATGTCCTGATCCTGTCGGCGGCCGGCCTCGTCGATGTGTCGGTGCTTGACGCCCCATTTTTCGCACAGGCCGAAGCGGTCGGGATGTCGGCCGAGGAGGCGGACGCTGGCGTTGCGCCGGGCCATGACCTGGGCGGCGAGGAGAGCGACCGGGCCGTCGCCGAGGACGGTGACGTAGGTCTTGCTTTCGATGGGGGCGAGGAGGCCCGCGTGGAGGACGGAGCCGAGCGGCTCGGCGAAGACGGCGGCCTCGTCGTCGATGGAATCTGGGACGGCGAAGAGGTTGGCGATGGGGAGGGTGAAGCGGTCGGCGAGGCAGCCGTCGCGGCCTGAGAGGCCCATGACGGTGCGCTCGCGGCAGTGGTTGCTGAGGCCCGCGCGGCAGAGGGAGCATCGGCCGCAGACGACGGTGGGGGAGCAGACGACGCGCGTGCCCTCGAAGCGGCGCTGGTCGTCGCGACCGGGGAGAGGGTTGACGCGCTCGACGACGCCGACGGCTTCGTGCCCGAGGACGCCGGTGAATGCGGCGGGGTTGCGGAAGGCGTGGAGGTCGGCCGCGCCGATGCCGACACGGAGCGGGCGGATGAGGGCCTCGCCTGGGGCGGGCGTCGGCTCGCGTGCGGCGCGGTCGAGCGAGACGAGGCGGCCATCGGATCGGACTGCGCGCACTCGGGCCTCCCTCGGCGGGCGCGGCGATCGCGCCCGTGAGAGGTATCGGCGGGAACGGAGGGGAACTGGACCGAGGTTTGGTTATCGGGGTTCGATCGGTCGCATGCCGACGGGCGTGGACTCGGGTTCGTTCGGCGGCGGGGGGACGAAGGGGAGGAACTCGATGAGCGTGCGGTCGCGGTGGAAGGCGGGGTAGATGTAGGCGGTGCGACCGGAGAAGGGGCTGGAGGTCTGGTTGAACCACCGCAGCCAGGCGCGTCGGTCGAAGCCGTGGTCCTCGCCGGTGAGCGTGCGCAGCGCGTGCAGGGCGGCGGTGTTGACGGCGAGGTTGCGGTCGTCGAGTGCGGCGATGAGGGGCTGGAGGACGCGGGGGTCGGCGTACTGGCCGAGGGCGTGGGCGGATTCGGCGCGGACGCGGGCGTCGGTCTCGCCGTCGAGAATGCGCGGGGGTTCCGGCTCACGGATGCGGTCGATGAGGGGGCCGACGGCGACGGGGTTGTGGAGGCGCTGGAGCGTGCGTGCGGCTTCGAGGCGGACGCGGTCGTCGGGGTCGCTGAGCAGTTCGACGACGCGGGGCACGTGATCGGGCGAGCCGTGGATGCCGATGGCGCGCACGGCGGCGACGCGGACATTGGCGTCCTCGTCGTCGAGGTGGTCGGCGTACAACTCGACGTAGACAGGCTCGCCGCCGAACCAGCTGTTGGCGAGGAGCATCGTGCCGCGGTAGCGGAGGTCGGTGTCGTAGGGGTCGATGGCCATCTTCGCGGCCTGCTCGGGCGTGACGGGCTGGGCGACCTGGATCAGGCTCTTGGCGCCGCGCATCTCCTCGGGCGTCTCGCAGGAGGCGATGGCGACGACGGCCGCGGCGGTCGGGACGAGCAGCAGGATCTTCGTGCGCCGATCGGGCATACGGGGGATGATACAGGTGAGGACCGGAGCGGTCAGAGCGGGTCGAACGGCCCCGGCTCGGAGCGGAGGGACACCGGGGGCCTGAGAATCTCCTGCATCACGAACGCGCTCCGCCAGCCCTGGGGCGTCATCGGCAGCGCGAGGGTGGAGATCGGGCGACGCGGTGCGGGTTGGTCCGAATGCCCAGGGGCCTGGGGGGTGGATGCAGCGGGCCTCTTCGGGGCCGGCTTCGCGGCCGCGGCCCGCTGGCGTGCGGCCTCGGCGAGGTGGGTCTGCTGTGTTCGGCGCGCGGACTCGGCTGCATCGGCGGTGCGACGCGCGGCACGCTGCGCCTCCTGCTGCTGCGGCGTGGCGACGCGGACGGTGTGCGGCGGGCGCGCCGACTGCGCCCGGGAGGGCGCCGGACCAATCACAGGGCCGCGCTGCTGCGCGGGTGTGCGCTGTGCCGGCGCACGCTGCGTCGGGGGCGCGGCTGTCGGCTGAGGCCTTTGCGGGGCGGTGCGCCGCTGCTGGGCCTCGGCCTGGCGGCGGCGGAGTTCCTCGAGTTGCGCCTGGCGGCGGGCGGCGATCTCCTGCTGCTGCTGAATCGCACGCTGGCGACGCTGTTCGGCCTGCTGCAGGGCCTCGGCGTCCGGGTCGCGCCCGGTTCGGAGCAGTTCGGCGCGGGCCTGCTGGCGGAGTTGCTCGACCTTGCGGGCCTGCGCCTGCTCGTTCAGTTTGCGGATGATCCACTGCAGGATCGGGCCGCCGATGAACAGGATCAGGAAGATGTACTGGATGTACTGTCCCACGGGGGCATCCTACACAGTCGCGGCGTGGGGCGGTGTGGCGGTCGGGAGGAGGCCCTCGCAGCCTTCGCCGCCGACGCGGGCGAAGGGGACGCCGAAGACGCCCGCGAGGAGGTCGGGGGTGAGCGTTTCGCCGGTCGGGCCGAGGGCGGCGAGCCGGCCCGCGGCGTCGAGGACTGCGGCGCGATCGGCGAAGCGGAGGGCGGCGGTGAGGTCGTGGAGCACGACGACGGCCGCGAGGGACGGCCCGCGCGCGACGAGCGAGCGGATGAGCGCGGCCGCTTCGAGGGCGTGCTTCGGGTCGAGCGCGCTGAGCGGCTCGTCGGCGGCGAGGACGCGGGTCGCGCCCTCGGGGCAGGGGGCGGACAACTGCGCGATCGCCCTGGCGATGAGCGTTCGCTGCTGCTGGCCCGCGCTGAGGCGCTCGAACGGCTCGTCGGCGAGCGGCTCAAGGCCGACTTCGCGCAGGGCGGAGGCGATCGACTCGTCCGTTCGTTCGTCGGGCGTGGCGAAGCGGGCGTGACGAACGACCTCGCGCACCGTGAAGGCGAAGGCCATGCGGCTTCGCTGCGGCACGTAGGCCATGCGTGCGGCTCGCTCGCGGGCGGAGAGGCCGACGATGGAGCGGGCGTCGAGCGAGACGCGCCCGGCGTCCGGCTCGCGCAGGCCGAGCAGCAGGCGCAGAAGCGTGGTCTTGCCCGCGCCGTTGGGGCCGACGACGGCGGTGACGGTGCCCGGCTCGAAGCGGAGCGTGAGGTCGCGCAGCACCGGCCGGCCGCGCCGGTAGGCGAAGGAGACTCCCTCAGCGGCGAGCGTCATGAAGGATGGTAGAGGGTGAATGGAGCGATCATGGCGGGGTGGGAGGGCGTCCCCTACACTGGCCGCACGCCGCGATCGTCGGCACGAGGGCAGGCATGGGAGCGTCGAGAACGGCATCGGTGAGCGGGGCGACGGGGTTCCTGGGGCGTTCCGTGGTGCGGGCGTTGCTCGAGCGGGGGTGGGGTGTGCGTGCGCTGGTGCGCGACCCTGCCAAGGCCCGTGCCGCGCTGCCGGCGCAGGATGGGCTGGAGTTCGTCGAGGGCGACGTGCTGGGGCCGGGCGTGGCGGCGGAACTGATGCGGGGTTCGATCGCGGCTGTGAACTGCATCGGGATCATCCGCGAGCGGCCCGGGGGCGAAACGTTCCGGCGGCTGCACGTGCAGGCGGCGCGCGCGCTGTGCGAGGCGGCGGCCGGGGCGGGCGTGTCGCGGTTCGTGCAGATCTCCGCGCTGGGCGTGCACGAGGAGGGCGCGGCGGAGTATCAGCGATCGAAAGCGGAGGGCGAGCGGATCGTGCGGGCGTCGGGCCTGGCGTGGACGATCCTGCGGCCGGGGATGATCCACGGGCCTGCGGGCGAACTGACGCGGCAGCTGCGGGCGTGGGTGTCGGGACGCGCCGCGCCGTTCGTGTTCATGCCGTACTTCACGCGGATCGTGCCGGGTTCGTCGCCGCTGCGTCCGAGGTTTGAGTCGGCGCGTGTGCAGCCGGTGTGGGTGGAGGACGTGGCGCGGGCGGTGTGCGAGGCTCTGGAGCGTGAGGAGGCGGCGGGCGAGGTCTACAACCTGACGGGGCCGGAAACGGTGACGTGGCCGGAGATGCTCGGGTTCGTGCGCGACCACGTGCCGGACGCGAAGCCCGGGCTGCGGTGCGTGGGGCTGCCCGCGCCGATCGCGGCGGCGAAGGCTCGGGCGCTGGGGGCGCTGGGCCTGGGGCAGTTGCTGCCGTTCGACGCGGGAATGGCGTTGATGGCGCAGGAGGACAGCGTGTCGCAGCCGCACAAGGCGAGGGCGCACCTGGGTTTCGAGCCGGTGGCGTTCCGGGAGGCGTTTGCGGGGTACGCTGGGTCGATGTGAGTTGTTCGAGCGACGGCGTCTGAGGACAGGTCCGGGTTGATGCCGCCGTGGAGTGGCGGGGTACCCGGGCGCAAGGCGGAATCATGTCTCTTCGCCACGAACGGCGGCTGCTCCAGCACCTCGAGCACGAGGACTACGCGCCGAAGTCGGTCGAGGCGCTGGCGGAGGAACTGCGTGTCGAGGACACGCACGCCTTCGCGGAGGAGGTCGAGCGGCTGGTCGAGGCTGGGACCGTGGAGGTGGACGAGCGGGGGCGCGTGCGCCTGCCGTCGCTGGCGTCGGCGGGGGGGGAGATCGTCGGCACGTTCCGCGGCACGGATCGCGGGTTCGGGTTCGTCGAGCCGGACGTGCGGCGGCGCGAGGGCGACGTGTTCATCCCGCCGGGGGCGACGCTCGACGCGCTGAGCGGGGACCGCGTGCGGGTCGAGGTCGAGCGCGACAAGCGGCGCGAGCGGCGTGCGGGCGACGGCGAGCCGCAGTTCACGGGCGTCGTGGTTGAGGTGCTGGAGCGGCGTCGGGCGTGCTTCACGGGGGAGGTCTTCCGGCAGGGTCCGCTGTGGCTGGTGCAGCCGGACGGTCGGGAGATGCGCCGGCCGATCGTGGTGCGGGACGCGGAGTCGAAGAACGTCAAGCCGGGCGACAAGGTCGTGGTGGACGTGGTCGAGTATCCGCAGGGTGATGCGCTGGCGGAGGGCGTCATCAGCCGCGTGCTGGGCGAGGCGGGCCGGCCGGACGTCGAGACGCAGGCGGTGATCGCGGCGTACAACCTGCCGGGCGAGTTCCCGGAGGCGTGCGTCGAGCAGGCGCGGCGGGCGACGCGCCGCTTCGACAGCCAGATCGCCGCGTGGGAGGGCGGGCAGAAACTCCAGGGGCGCGACGACCTGACCGGGCGGTTCATCATCACGATCGACCCGCCGGACGCGAAGGACTACGACGACGCGATCTCGATCGAGCGGGTGGGGAACGGGTGGGAACTGGGCGTGCACATCGCCGACGTGGCGCACTTCATCGAGCCGGGGTCCGCGCTCGACGAGGAGGCCCGCGAGCGGGGGAACTCGGTGTACCTGCCGCGGCTGGTGATCCCGATGCTGCCGGAGGTGCTGTCGAACGGCATCTGCTCGCTGCAGGAGGGCGTGCCGCGGTTCACGAAGAGCGCGTTCATGCGCTACGACCGCGACGGGAACATGACGGCGAGCGGGGTGGCGCAGACGCTGATCCGCTCGGCCAAGCGGCTGACGTACCTGGAGGCGCAGGCGCTGATCGACGGGGACGAGGAGGAGGCGAAGAAGCACGCGAGGACGGAGCCGAACTACACGCCGGAGTTGCTGGGCGTGCTGCGGGAGATGGACGCGTGCGCCCGGGCGATCCGGGGTCGGCGCGAGCGCAAGGGGATGATCTCGCTGGAACTGCCGGAGGTGGTGCTGATCTTCGACGAGAACGGGCGGGTGGTCGACGCGGAGCGCGAGGACGACGCCTTCACGCACACCATCATCGAGATGTTCATGGTGGAGGCGAACGAGGTGCTGGCGCGGCTGTTCGAGGACCTGAACGTGCCGATCCTGCGGCGGACGCACCCGGAACCGACGCCGAACGAGTCGGCGGACCTGCAGAAGGCGGCGAAGGTGGCGGGGTTCACGGTGCCGCGTCACCCGACGCGGGAGGAGTTGCAGGGGCTGCTGAACGCGACGCGGGGGACGGCGGCGGCTCGCGCGGTGCACATGGCGGTGCTGCGGACACTGACGAAAGCGGAGTACTCACCCGCGCTGGTGGGGCACTTCGCGCTGGCGAGCACGGCGTACGCGCACTTCACCAGCCCGATCCGCCGCTACCCCGACCTGACGCTGCACCGCGCGATGGCGGAGTACCTGAAGCGCACGAGCAACGGCCAGGACCGGCCCAAGAGCGAGAAGCAGCGGCACGAACTGGGGCGCGAGTTGCGAGAGTCGCTGCCGACGACGGAGGAACTGGTGCAGATCGGGCGGCGTTGCACGCAGACGGAGGAGAACGCCGAGGAGGCGGAGCGGGCGCTGCGGCAGTTCCTCGTGCTGCAACTGATGGCGGAGCACGTGGGGGAGGCGTTCGACGGCGTCATCACCGGGGTGTCACCGCGGGGCGTGTACGTGCAACTGAGCAGGTTCCTCGCGGACGGGATGGTGAAGGCGGAGGACCTGCCGGGGGACGTGACGCGGTCGAACCAGCCGCCGCGGTGGCGCATCGACCAGCGGACCGGCGCGCTGGTGGACGCCAACAGCGGGCGGTCGTTCAACATGGGCGACCTGGTGACGGTGCGCGTGGCGGCGGTGGACCTCGCCAAGCGGCAGATGGACCTCGTGATCGACGACCCTGCGTCGCGGGCGGGGGGGAAGGCGAAGAAGGCGGGCCTGAAACTCGGCTCCGAAGGCGGGAGCGGTGGCATCGGCGCCGGGCGGGGCGCGGGGTTCAAGGAGATGACGGGCGCACAGAGGCGCAGCCGAAAGAGCAAGTCACGCGACAAGGGGAAGAAGGATCACCGGAGGGGGAAGTGACGGAGTGGCGAAGTGGCGAAGTGGCGAAGTGGCGAAGTGGCGAAGTGGCGAAGTGGCGAAGTGGAATTCTACTTGTCCTCTCGATAACTCGAAGCGTTGATCCCTTGATCTTCTAGAACCTACCCCCAAACCCATGATTCACCACAGAGGCACAGAGGGCACCGAGAGAAAGACCAAGGATTCCTGACTCGGTGCTCTCTGTGCCTCTGTGGTGAGATCGGTTCTCCGAGGTTACGGGATAGCCTCTAGTCCTACCACAGCACGCGCGTCCGCACGGTCTCGGGGATAGATTCGAGTTCTTCGAGGGCGGCGGCGGACTCGGTCGGGTCGACGTCGAGGACGACGTAGCCGAGTTCGGCGTCGGTTTCGAGGCGTTGCGAGCGGACGTTGATGCCGCGGGCGGCGAGCAGGGCGTTGATCTTCGAGAGCACGCCGGGAACGTTTCGGTGCAGGTGCAGGACGCGGTGGGTCGCCTCCGCGGATTCGCCCGTGCGGTGCGGCTGCGGGGGCAGGTCCACCTGGGGCAGGTTGACCGCGCCGGCGGTCGAGCCGGCGTTGATGAATGCGACGAGTTTGGCGGCGACGTCGCGCCCGATCGCCTCCTGGGCCTCGGCGGTGCTGCCGCCGACGTGCGGCGTGAGGATGACGTTGGGCAGGCCCGCGAGTTCGCACCGGAACGACTCGCCCGCCGCGGCCGGCTCCTCGGGGAAGACGTCGAGCGCGGCCCCGCCCACCCGGCCGGCCCCGATCGCCTCGCGCAGGGCGGGCAGGTCCACGAGCGAGCCGCGGGCGTTGTTGATGAGCATCGCGCCCGGGCGCATCCGCGCGATCGTGTCGCGGCCGATCATGCCCGTTGTCTGCGCCGTGGCGGGGACGTGCAGCGTGACCACGTCGCTCCGTTCGAGCAGTTCGCCGAGCGATCCCACGCGCTCGGCGTTGCCGAGGGCGAGACGAGGGGCGGTGTCGAAGAACATCACCCGCATCCCCATCGCCTCGGCCAGCACGGAGACCTGCGAGCCGATGTGCCCGTAGCCGACGATGCCGAGCGTCCGTCCGCGGACCTCGTGTGCCCCGGCCGCGCTCTTGTCCCACGTGCCGGCGTGCATCTGGGCGTTCTTCTCGACGGTGCGCCGGCAGAGCATGACGATCTCGGCGACGGTCAGTTCGGCGACGGAGCGCGTGTTGCTGAAGGGCGAGTTGAAGACGGGCACGCCGCGCGAGCGGGCCGTGCGCAGGTCCACCTGGTCGGTGCCGATGCAGAAGCAGCCGACCGCGAGCAGCCGCCGGGCCGCGCCGATGAGGTCCGCGTTCAGGCGGGTCTTGGAGCGGATGCCGACGACGTGGGCGGATTCGACGAGGGAGCGGAGGCGAGCCGAGTCGGGCGAGCCGCGCTCGGCCTCGACGCGGAACCCCTCGCGCGTGAACGCCTCGACGGCCGCCGGGTGCACGC
This sequence comes from Phycisphaerales bacterium, assembly GCA_039794165.1. GTDB lineage: Bacteria > Planctomycetota > Phycisphaerae > Phycisphaerales > UBA1924 > CAADGN01. The sequence continues at coordinate 231,212 of JBDIVY010000006.1, read as the reverse complement.
CCTCGAGCAGCACGACGCGGATGCGGTCTTTGGGGAAGGAAGTGTCCATGGGGAGAAGCAGCAAAGCAGCAAAGCAGCAAATCAGCAAATCAGCAGAGCAGCGGAGTAGCGGGGAGTGGGATTGCGGCGGTGGGGGATTCTGCGGTGCGCTGAGCCTCGGAATCTGCTGCTTTGCTGCTCTGCTGATCTGCTGCTCTCTCTCCGATCCTGACGAGTCCGGCGGCGATGGCGCCGCCGAGGACGGCGCAGAGGGCGAGTCGGTACCAGCCGAAGGGGGTGAGGCCGTGGTGGTTGAGGAAGCCGACGAGCCAGCGGATGGCGACGACAGCCGAGGCGGTTGCGACGACGACGCCGATGATGCAGGGTGCGACGCCGATCGTGTCGAACAGGGTCGGTCCGTCCGACTCGTGAGCCTCGAGCAGGTTTTTACCGAGTTTGTAGACGCACGCGCCGCCGAGGGTGGGCAGGCCGAGGATGAAGGAGAACTCGGCGGCGGCCCGTGGCCTGAGTCCGACGAGGACGCCGCCGGCGATGGTCATCATGGATCGGCTGGTGCCTGGCCACATGGCGACGCACTGCATGAGTCCGATGAGGAGCGCGCCGGCGGGGGTGAGTCGTTCGAGGTCGCTGCCCATGTGGGCGAGGCGTTCGCCGTCGGTGGCGTCGCTGTTCTCCGCGGCGCGTGCGGCCCGCAGCCGCCAGCGGTCAAGGGCGATCATGAAGACGCCGCCGAGGGCGAGCGCGGCGAGCACGGGGCCTGTGCTGAAGAGGTGCGATTCGATCCAGTCGTCGAGCATCACGCCGAGGACGGCGGCGGGGAGGAATGCGACGGCGACGTTGATGGCGAGGCGCAGGCCCGCGGCGTCGCCCGGGCCGATGCGGATGAGTCCGAGGCCGCCGACGATCATGCGCCGCACGCTGGGCCAGTAGAGGCCGAGGACGGCGAGGATGGCCCCGCCCTGGATGACGATGTTGAAGGTGTCGACGGCGGCCTTGGTCTCGGGCGGCTCGTCGAGGCCCATGAGGCCCGAGGCGAGGATCAGGTGGCCCGTCGAACTGACGGGCAGGTACTCCGTGATCCCTTCGACCAGCCCGAGCACGACCGCCTGCCACCATTCCACGCGATTGGTCCTTTCCGGGCCGCGCCGTGCGGGCGAGAGTCTACGGCCTGCTGAGCCGGGCACGGCCCCGTGTCCCTTGTCTATCGGTCGGGCGGGTTAGGCTCTGGTGTGGAGATTCCCGCGGCATTGGAGACTCGGCTGCAACGCGTGACGGATGCGGACGATCCGCGCATCGCGGTCTATCGCAACCAGAAGGACCGGTGGCTTCGGGCGCGGGCCGAGGGGGGCACGGGACTGCCGGGCGGCCTGTTCATGGCGGAGGGGGAACTGGTCGTACGCACGCTGGTGCGGTCGCGGTTCGAGGCCGAGTCCGTGCTGGTGGCGGAGAACCGCGTCGGCGCGCTGGCCGATGCGTTGGGTGCGCTGCCCCGCGGCGTGCCGGTGTATGTCGGGTCGAGGGTGGTGGTCGAGGCGATCGTGGGGTTCGATCTGCACCGGGGCGTGCTCGCGTGCGGGCGCATCGGCGCGCCGATGGATGCGGAGTCGGTGATGCGGGGGGCGGCCGCGCTGGTCGTGGCCGAGGAGTTGTCGAATCACGACAACCTGGGGTCGATCTTCCGCAGCGCGGGCGCACTGGTGGGGCCGGAGCGGGTGGGCGTGCTGCTCGGGCCGAGGTGCTGCGATCCGCTGTACCGCAAGTGCCTGCGTGTGTCGATGGGGTGCGCATTGCAGGTGCCGTTTGCACGCCTGGAGCCGTGGCCGGATGGGCTGGGGCTGGCGAGGGCGAGCGGGTTCACGCTGATCGCGTTGACGCCGAGCGAAGATGCGGCGTCGATCGACGAGGTGGCAGCGGGAGCGGCGTCCGTGCCCGGCTTCAGGCCCGCGCTGCTGGTGGGGGCGGAGGGGCCGGGGCTGAGTGAACGGGCGACGGCGGCCGCGGACCTGCGGGTTCGCATCCCGATCTCGCCGGCGGTGGATTCGCTGAATGCGGCGGTCGCGGCTGCGATCGCCCTGCACCGTCTGGCGGGGCTTGCCGGTAGATAAGGGGGGAACCCTCGGAGGTCGTCGTGCGTCTGTATGAGGAAGGGGCGTGGCGGTCCGGTTCTGCCCCTATCCTGTTGGTGGCGACCCGTCCGGACCCCCCGCCCTTGGAAGGAGCGTCGTGCCATGAGAATCCCGAGCCTGCTGCTGGCTGCCGCCGTGCTGGCTGTTCCCGCGTTCGGTCAGGACGGCGTGATCCGCGAGAGCACGGGCGAGCGGCTCCAGCGCTTGACGAAGATGGAGTTGGCGCCGTTCGACGGGGCGAACTGGAAACTCCTCTCGTCGTGGACGAACGGGGACGCACTGACGAGCGAGACGACGAACGGCAAGGTCGTGGTGGTCATGACGTGGGCGGGGTGGAACCCGGTCGCGTCGCGCGTGCTGCCGATGGCGAAGCGCCTGCACGACAACTACGAGGCCGAGGGACTGATCCTCGTCGGCGTGCACCACGGCACCGGGTGGGAGGAAGGGTTGAAGGCGGCGGAGCGGGCGGGGATCAAGTTCCTGCTGGCGCATGACTCGGAGAACAAGTTCCGCGAGGCGCTGCTGGTTGACCAGGACCCGGACTTCTACGTGATCGACCGCGCGGGGCAGTTGCGGTACGCGGACATCGTGACGGAGTCGGTGGAGACGGCGATCCGGGCGACGCTGGGCGAGACGATCGAGCGGGCGGCGGGGATTCGCGGGCGGCTGGCGGACGAGGCGCAGCGGCGCGAGGTGGAGGCCCGACGAACCGAGGCGATCCGTTCGCAGATCGATCTTCGGACGCTGCCGGAGGTTCCGTTCATGCCGCCGTCGAAGGCCGCGTACGAGGCGACGACCTGGCCGACGCCGCCGAAGGACGACCAGAACCGCGGGCAGCAGCAGCCGCAGGAGCCGGCACTGCTCGTGCTTCCGAAGGAGGGGTACCACCCTGCGCCGCCTGCGACGGCGGGGCGTGCCGTGGTGGTGTACTTCTGGAATCCGAACGATCGGGACAGTTACTCGGTGATGGGGGAGATGGACCGCGTGCAGCGGCAGATGGGGCGCGACCTCGTTGTCGTCGGCGCGCTGGTGCCGATCCAGGACGAGAACCGCGGCTGGCAGCAGCAGCAGGACACGAAGAACGATCCGGCGGTGCTGACCACGCGCATGACCCAGTTCCGCAACGCCAGGCAGTTGGACCATGCGCTGCTGCTGGATGTCGCCGGGGTGAGCATCGCGTCGATTCCGTCAAGGCAGGGGTACGGGACGCCGAAGATTCCGACTCCTTACGCGGTGCTGGCGAGTTCGGACGGGCTGGTGCGGTACTGGGGCGACCCGGTCAGCCCGGCCTTCCGCTCCGCGCTGGACCGGGTGATCCGCGACGACCCGGGCATCGCGGCCCGCCGTCGGGCGGAGGCGGAGTACATACGGACGAAGGGCGGATGAGGCCGGAGGGGAAAGGGCGAGAAGATGGAGTGGGGGCGTCGGCCCTTGACGGCGGTTTGGGAGTGAGATCGCCGACGCTGCGCGTCGTTCTGCATGAGCCTGAGATTCCGAACAACACGGGGACGATCGGGCGGACGTGCGTGGCGTTGGGGGCCGCGCTGCATCTGATCCATCCGATCGGATTCGAGATCACGGAGCACGCGTGCCGACGGGCGGGGCTGGACTACTGGCCGCGGTTGATGCTGCACGAGCACGGGTCGTGGGAGGACTTTCTCGGTCTGGAGCGGCCTTGCCGGGTGTGGTTGTTCTCCGCGAAGGCGAGGCGGACGCTGTTCGAGGCGGACTTGTGTCGCGGCGATCACCTGGTCTTCGGACGAGAGAGCACGGGGCTTCCAGAGACGATTCTGACGGCCCATGCCGACCGGACGCTCTCAATCCCGATGCTTGCGGGGGAGCGATCGCTGAATCTCGCCAACGCGGCGTCGGTGGCGATGTACGAGGCTGTTCGGCAGATGATCGGGAGAGGCGAGTTGGCGGTTGACGGCGCGGGGCGTCTGGAAGTGGAAGCGGCGTCGCCGGGCTGAGAAAGTCCGTTATCGGCTCGAACGCGGGGCGTGCGTGGGTCGTACTCAGGGGCGGAGCGGCGACGCTCTTCCTGACTCCTCCTTGCTGTTTCTCTCCGAACGGACAGCCGGCAGCCGCCGCCCAGCGCAAAGGGTGGTAGACTGCCGGCGTTCGTTATGGCGATGGGCACGCTCGGCCATCTTGTGCGGCGGCGCAGACTCGGCGCGATCGGTTCGGGGCGGTCGCTCGTGGTCTGGACGGTTTTTCTCGGGCTTTCGGGGGTCTGCCTGCCGGGGTGCCACCAGTCGCCGATCAGCGCGCGCGATCCTCGGAGCCAGTACAGCCGCTACGACTTGGTGCGCGGGCAGTACCCACCGCAATACCTAGAGGACGAGTTCGGTCGGCGGATTCCGAACCTGCGCGGGCGGTTGCTCGCGACGGAGTGACGAGCGGAGGCGCGCTCGGCGTGACCGTCAGAAACTCGCGTCGATAACGCGCGATTTCCAACGAAACGCACGCCGCAGGCCCGATCGTTTGGTAGTCTTTGCCGATGATGCATCCGTGAGATGGAGCCGAGGGGCATGAAGGCCGACCGCAGCACGACCCGCATGAGCCGCCGCTCGAAGACGGTGTGGCTCTCGCTGCTTGCGGCGATGACCGGGGTGAGCGGGGCGTTGCTGGCGCTCGACGGCGGCCCGGCCCCGCGTTTCGACGGCCTGACGCTGCCTGCTCTCGCGGCCGCCACCGGTCCCGCATCAATGGAGGTCGTGCTCGCACCCCGGCAGCCGCTGGATCGTGTCCGCTGGCAGGCGATCGTCATCGAGCAGTCCGGCTCGCCCTTCGGGACCGCGTCGTCGATCGACCAGGAGCACAAGGCCCGGAACCTTCGCGGCCTCGGGTACCACTTCGTCATCGGCAACGGCAACGGGCTGTCGGACGGCGAGATCCACGTCGGCTACCGATGGCTCGAACAGCAGGCGGGGGCGCACACGGGCGGCCCGGACGCGGACTGGTACAACCAGCACGCCATCGGCATCTGCCTCGTGGGCAACGGGGACCGGCGGTCTTTCTCTGACGCCCAGATGTCGCGGCTGATCGAGCTCGTCGGTGTGCTGGCCCGGGACCTGGGTATCCCGCCGGAGCGGATCGTCTTCGCCTCGGATGTTTCGCCTTCGGGCGGGCCGGGGCGTCTCTTCCCGGCGGCGGCGTTCCGGGAGCAGGTTGACGCCCGTCGCTGACGCGGGATTGCACGCGTATCGCCGGAGGACGATGGCCGGGCCGCACAGCGGGCGTGGTTGCTGCTAAGATCGGGTCCGGTCGCCCGACAAGGGAGGCCGCGTACACGCCGCCCCCCGGTCCATGGGCCGATCCGGGTCGTCTTCGGGGCGGCGTCCGGGCACCAGGCACACCGCCGGTCTGTCGTGCGGCGGGGTTTCGGAGGAGCGGCCCCCGTCCGTCGCGGGGGTTCGACGATGGCAGAGGACACCTCATCCGTGCCGGTGAAGAAGAAGGGCGACGTTGTCGAGGGCTACCGCGTGCTGTCCGAGATCGGACGCGGGGCGGCATCCGTCATCTACCTGGTGCAGGATCCCAAGTCCAAGCAGATCGTCGCCCTCAAGCACGTCGAGAAGCAGACAGACAAGGACCAGCGGTTTCTGGACCAGACCGAGACCGAGTACAAGGTCGCCCGGCAACTGGACCACCCCGGTATCCGCAAGATCGAGCGGCTGATCAGGAAGGGGTCGTTCCTCGCGGTGAAGGAGTTGTACCTCGTCATGGAGTTCGTGGATGGGGTGAGCCTCGACCGCCACCCGCCGCAGACCTTTGAGGAGGCGTGCGTCATCTTCGAGCAGGCCGCGGCGGCGATGGCCCACATGCACGGTCGCGGGTTCGTGCACGCGGACATGAAGCCGAACAACATCGTGGTGTCCGAGGGCGGCGTGGTGAAGATCATCGACCTCGGGCAGTCGTGCCCGTCGGGGACGATCAAGCCGCGGATCCAGGGGACGCCGGACTACATCGCGCCGGAGCAGGTTCACCGCCGGGCGATCACGCCGAAGACGGACGTCTACAACCTCGGGGCGACGATGTACTGGGTGCTGACGCGGCAGCACATCCCGACCGCGCTGGCGAAGGGTGACTCGCTGGTGGGGTCGCTGGACGACAACCTCGTGGCGAAACCGAAGCCCGCGATCGAACTGAACCCGCGCATCCACCCGAAGTTGAACGACCTGATCATGCAGTGCGTCGAGATCGACTCGGAGAAGCGGCCCGAGTCGATGAAGGAGGTCCAGGACCGCCTGAACCTCGTCCGGGGCATCCTGAACGCGGCGACGACGATGGCGGCGGGCGCGATCGACGACGAGGAGGACTAGCGATCCTCCGCGCTCCCGACCTCCAGGACCCGGACGCGGTCTGCCGCCTCTTCGAGCGGGGCGCGGAGGCCAACCGCGACGCCGCGTGCCGGCGGAAGTCGATCGACGTGATCGAGGCTCCGGGCACGCTGATCGCCACGGGCGACCTGCACGACAACCCGTTCCATCTGGAGCGGCTGGTCGAGGCGGCCCGGATGGACCACCCGGCGGGCGAGCGCGAGCCGGGGCCGCACCTGACGCTGCACGAGGTCATCCACGCGGACCGGCTGGTGAACGGGCTGGATTTCAGTTATCGCGCGCTGGCCCGGGTGGCGCAGTTGAAGGTCGAGTTCCCGGAGCGCGTGCACGCGCTGCTCGCCAACCACGAACTCAGCCAGATCATCGGGGCGGGGATCGTGAAGGACGGCGTGCGGTGCGTGGACGCCTTCAACGACGGGCTGGGGTACGTCTTCGGGAGCGAGTGGGAGCGCGTGGCGGGGGCGGTGGAGCGGTTCATCCGGTCGATGCCGATCGCGCTGCGATGCCGCGGGCCGCGTGGCGACGTGCTGTGCGCGCACAGCCTGCCGGGGCCGGAGGGGATGGCGCGGTTCGACGCGACGATCCTCGACCGCGACCTGACGGACGACGACTTCCAGCCGCGGCGTGGCTCGGCCCACGTGATGGTGTGGGGGCGCGGGTACGACGCGGATCAGTTGGAGGACCTGGTGGAGCGGTGGGGGGTGGGGCTGTTCGTGCTGGGGCACGAGAAGGCGGACAACGGGGTGCTGGTGGTGCCGCCGTGCGCGGTGGTGCTGAACAGCGACCATGCGCGGGGCGTCTATCTGCCGATCGACCTGGCCGACCCGCCGCGCGCGGAGGAGGCTGCGGCGATGGTGAGGCCGCTGGGGCTGGCGGGGGACATGAGCTGAGTCGGTCCGGCCGGTGCAGGCCGTCCGTATCATCCCCGCATGTCACACGACCCCATTGCCGACAGTGTGCTCGGGCTGCTGCGCGAGCGTGACCCGGAGGCGGGCGCGATCCTCGGGCGGGAGCAGGAGCGGCAGGCGACGACGCTGGAACTGATCGCGAGCGAGAACCACGTCTCGCCGGCGGTGATGCACGCGATGGGGACGTGCTTCACGAACAAGTACGCCGAGGGCTACCCGGGTGCGCGGTACTACGGGGGGTGCGTCTACCACGACCAGGCCGAGGAACTGGCCCGCGAGCGGGCGAAGCGGCTGTTCGGATGCCGGTTCGCGAACGTGCAGCCGCACTCGGGGGCGCAGGCGAACGCGGCGGTGTTCCTCGCGCTGCTCCAGCCCGGGGACACGTTCGCGTCGCTGGTGCTGGCGGACGGGGGGCACCTCTCGCACGGGCTGAAGGTGAACCTGAGCGGGAAGTGGTTCAACCCGGTCTTCTACCCGCTGCACTACGACGCGGCCCACCCGCGCTTCGAGCAGATCGACTACGACGCGGCCGAGGCGGTGTGCCTGGAGCGCCGGCCGAAACTGCTGATGTGCGGGTACTCGGCGTACCCGCGTGTGATCGACTTCGCGCGGTTCCGCGAGATCGCGGACAGGTGCGGGGCGGTGCTGATGGCGGACATCGCGCACATCGCGGGGCTGGTGGCGAGCGGCGAGCACCCGTCGCCCTTCCCGCACTGTCACGTGGTGACGACGACGACGCACAAAACGCTGCGCGGGCCGCGCGGCGGGATGATCCTGACCGACGACGAGGAGATCGCGAAGAAGATCGACCGGGCGGTGTTCCCGGGGATGCAGGGCGGGCCGCTGATGCACGTGGTGTTCGCGAAGGCGGTGGCGTTCGGCGAGGCGCTCAAGCCGGAGTTCGGGGCGTACCAGAAGCAGGTGGTGCGGAACGCCGGGGCGCTGGCGAGTGCGCTCGCGGAGCGGGGCTACCGCATCACCAGCGGCGGCACGGACAACCACCTGATGCTCGTGGACCTGCGCACGCGCGACGAGAACCTGACCGGCGCGGACGCGGAGAAGTGGCTGGAATCGGCGGGCATCATCACGAACAAGAACGGCATCCCGCAGGACCCGCGCCCGCCCCGCGTGACCAGCGGCCTGCGCCTCGGAACCCCCGCGGTCACGACGCGCGGCCTGCGCGAGAACGACATGGCGGCGGTCGCGGAGTTCATCGACCGCGTGCTCGGGGCGGCGGGTGAGGCGAGCGTGTGCGCGAAGGTGCGAGAGGACGTGCGTGAAGTGTGCGGGAAGTTTGCGCTGCCGTGAAGCAGCGAGTTCGTTCGTTGTGTTGTGGCAGCCCTGTTCTCTCGGAGAGCGAAGTTGTTCGCAGTCGAGTGCATCAATGGGACATCGCGCCGGCGTGCGGCCCTGATCGCAAGTTGGCTCGGTGTCGTGTTCCTTGCGGGATGCGGTCGTGATCCACTGCCTTCGGGTCTGGCCTATGGCTCGGAATGGCCGAGCGACATTTACGCTACTTCGACGCACAACGGCCTCGTGCCGCCTGCGGGGAGTTCGCTGGACGAGGGGGTTGTCTGGTACAAGGTGGATGGGATGACCGTCTATGGTGAGACGAGGATTCACGGCCAAGCGGGCGCGGGGCCGAGTCGCTACTTCATCCTCGATGCGCAAACACATCGGGTGGACATGTTCGTCGATGCACAGAGTTGGGAGGAGGCTCTCGCAAGATTGGGCCTGGTCGCCGGAAAGTAACAAAGGCGAACTGCGCCGTGGCTGTCGAGTCAGCGTGCCCCGATAGAGGATGCAGGCGTGGTTACGGGACGTGCTCTGTGTGTCAATGATGAGCGACTACCGCTGGGATGACGGAAGCCCCGTCGAGCATGCGCTGCTCCTCGACGTGGCGGAGTTCTCCCGCGAGGCAGCGGCGAGATACGGCAGGGATCCGCTTGCCGGGCTTGATGATATCGGCTTGATCCTCGAAATTGACGGCTCGGCTGTTTCGTACGAGATCACACCACGCAACGCATCGGTGTTTGCGCACACCGGTGGCGATGGTGTGCACTTTGCCCTCCTGCACAGGGGCGGCAGGCCAACCGCGGCTTCCCCTGTTGTGATGACAGTGCCATTCGCGTTCGAGAACGCCAACCATGTCGTCGGGGAGAACCTGTTCGATTTCCTGCGTCTTGGCAGTAGAGACGGGTTCTTCAGCCTCGAGGGGCTTGCGTACGAAGACCGCCGGCAGGAGGTGTTGTTGATTCTGGAAGGAAAGCGAGACTCGAACAAGTGGCCAGAAAAGGCCGAGCTGCTCAGGCTCTTCGTCGAGCGCTTCTCATTGAAGCCGTGGGATGAGGTGCAAGAGCGACTTTCAGCACTCCAGGCACGATTCTACCCTGAACTGGACGTGCCGGGGACCGCCTGAGCGTTCTGCGGTGATGGCTCGTGGCACGCTCGCACACTATCGTCAGGGAGAAACAGGCAAGGAACGAGCGGTGGAAGATCCGACGGTCGTGGCACGATAACCCGCGATCACTCGTCGTCGTGGCGTTCGCGTCGGTGCTGGGGCATGGATTCGAGGACGGCGTCGATGAGGCCGTAGGCGAGCATTTCCTTCTCGTCGAGCCACTTGTTGCGGTCGAGGTCTTCCTCGATGCGCTGGCGGGGCTGGCCGGTGGCCTGCACGTAGACCTCGTAGATGCGGTCGCGCAGGCGGAGCATCTCGCGGGCCTCGATCTCGATGTCGGTGGCCTGGCCTTCCATGACGCCGGAGAGCAGGGGCTGGTGCAGCAGGTTGCGGGCGTTGGGGAGGGCGTAGCGCTTGCCCTTGGCGCCGGAGCAGGCGAGGACGGATCCCATGCTGGCGGCCTGGCCGATGACGTAGGTGCAGACGTCGGGGGCGATGAAGTTCATGGTGTCGAGGATGCCGAGGCCGGCGGTGACGCTGCCGCCGGGGGAGTTGATGTAGAGGTGGATGTCGCTCTTGGGGTCCTCGTTGGCGAGGAAGAGGAGCTGGGCGACAACGAGGTTGGCCACCTCGTCCATGATGGGGCCGCCGAGGAAGATGATGCGGTCCTTCAGCAGGCGGGAGTAGATGTCGTAGGACCGCTCGCCGCGGGAGGTCTTCTCGATGACGATGGGGACGAGGTAACTCGACATGGGGCGTGTCCTGCTCTCGGTGCGTTCGGTGCGTGATCCGGTCGTGCGCGGGCGAGTCAGCGTGCGACGTTGGCTTCCTTGGGGGGTTCCTTGAGAACCTCGTCCACCAGGCCGTAGGCGACGGCCTCCTCGGCGGAGAAGAACTTGTCGCGTTCGGCGTCGCGCCGGATCTGCTCGACGTCCTGCCCGGTGTGGCGGGAGAAGATCTCGTTGAGTTGCCGCTTTGCCTTGATGATCTGCTCGGCCTGGATGCGGATGTCCTCGGCCTGTCCGGTGACGCCGCCGTAGGGCTGGTGGATCATGATCTTGGCGTGGGGGAGGATGTACCGTCGCCCCTTGACTCCTGCGGTGACGAGGAGGGCCGCGCCGGAGTAGGCGTAGCCGATGCAGTAGGTGGCGACGGGCGAAGCCAGCAGGCGCATGGTGTCGTAGATGGCGAGGGTGTCGTCCACGCTTCCGCCCGGGCTCTTGATGTAGAAGTTGATCTCCTGCCCGCGTTTCTGATGCTCAAGATAGTGCATCTGCATCATGACGCGCGAGGCGGAGACGTGGTTGATGTCGCTGGCGAGGAAGACGATGCGGTTCTCGAGGAGAAGTTCCTCGATGGTCATCTCTCGCGTGCGCTGGTAGGTGATCCCTGCGGCCGGCATCGGTGCTTCCTCCCCGCGTGTGGTCGTGTGGCCGCGCGTGCGGCGTTGGTGGGGGCATGCTAGGGCCGTCGTTGCGCGTCGCCACCGCGCCCGGCGCGGCCCTGTCCGCCCCCATCCACGATCGGCCGGATGTCCCCGCGGCTTTGGGCCGATTGCCGATCCGGCGGTGGTTCCCTACGATGCCCGCCTGCCCCCGGAGGCCCCGGGGCACGCCCCGAGAGCGGGCGACGAGAAAGCCAGCCGTGCTCACCGCCGTCATCAGCGACATCCACGCCAACGCCGAAGCCCTGCGGGCGGTGCTGGCGGACATCGACTCGCGCGGGATCGAGCGGATCATCTGCCTGGGCGACATCGTGGGCTACGGTCCGGACCCGCTCGAGTGCGTGGACATGGTGCGTCGGCGGTGCGCGTGGTCGCTGATGGGGAACCACGACTTCGGCGTGCTGTACGAGCCGACGAACTTCAATCCCGGCGCGGAGCAGGCGGCGTACTGGACGCGCGAGCAGTTCGACAGCGAGCCGGACTCGGCGCTGCGGGCCGAGCGGTACGAGTTCCTGGGGCGGCTTCGGGTGCGCGTGGTGGAGACGCCGCCGGGCGGGAGCGCGCCGATCCTGGCGGTGCACGGCTCGCCGCGCCGGCCGATCAACGAGTACATCTTCCCGGACGACGCGATTGCCAGTCCGGACAAGCTGGAGGCGGTGTTCGAGCGTGTGGACCGGCTGTGCCTCGTGGGGCACACGCACGTGCCGGGGGTGTTCACGAACGAGCCGGACTTCTACCCGCCCGCGGAACTGGGGGAGATGACGTACACCTTCGCGGAGGAGGAGAAGGCGATCATCAACGTCGGGTCGGTGGGGCAGCCGCGCGACCACGACCCCCGGGCGAGTTACGTGGTGCTGCACCCGGACCGGGCGCAGTTCGTGCGTGTCGAGTACAACGTGGACGTGACGGCGAAGAAGATCAAGGCGATCCCGTCTCTGCACGACTGGCTGGGGGATCGGCTCTACGAGGGCCGGTGAGGGACGGGCGGGCGGAATCCGGCCCGCCGGGATCGGAACGACCGGCTATCGTTGCCCCCCGCCGACGCTGAGGAGGCTCCGCGCGTCCAGCCATGCCGCCGACCCGCAACAGACCGCTCCGGATCGTGGTGCCGCTGATCGTGATGGTCGCGGGTATCGGCGTGATGATCGCGGTGGCGCGGAACACGGCGAACCAGCGTGCGGCGAGGCAGGCCGCGCAGGCTCAGGTCGAGCAGCAGGCTGCTCAGGACGCGGCGCGCGAGCAGGCCCCGCCGACGGCGACGGAGCCGATCGCACCGGCCGATGGGCCGTCGCCAGAGGCCGCGGCGCCGCAGGGCGAGCCGGTCGCGGCGCCGACTGGGCTTCGGGCCGAGTCGTTCGAGGGTGATCCGTTGGCGTCGTCGTTTGCGCCGCTGGGCGGGCTTGGGTACGACTCGCCCTACGAGATGCGGCTGGAGTTCACGCCTTTGGGGGCGGGCGTGCGGTCGCTGCGGCTGGCGGACCAGTTGGACTCGATCCGGACGGATCGTGCGGCGCGCAAGCGTGAGCCGGTCGAGGACGAGCACTTCGTCGAGTTGCAGGCGGAGCGGCGCGTGACGTGGACGGGGGTGGATGCGGAGGGGAACGCGGTGACGCGGACGGCGGCGATCGCGCCGATGGCCGCGCTGGCAGTGGAGGTGGACGGCGCGCTGGTGCCGCTGGCGGATGCCGTGCGTCCGCTGTGGCGGCAGGTATCTGAGGGAGAGCCGGGGAGGTTCGAGGCGTTCGTGGTGGACGCGGATGGGCGGCGCGTGCTGCGGGTCGAGCGGCGCTACACGCTGGCCGAGAACGCGAACGACGTGCTGCTGAGCCAGCGGGTCGAGAACCTGACGGACCGTGCGGTGCGGGTGCGGCTGCGGGTGTTCGGGCCGGGCGACCTGCCGGAAGACCACCTTGGTTACGGGGGAGACAAGCGGCGCGTGCGGTTCGGGTACCTGGCCGCACCGGCGGTCGATCCGACGCGGCAGTTCGTGTCGGCGAGCGACTTTCTCTGGCCGCGTGACAAGGCGCTCGGCTCGCGCGACAAGCAGACGGGCCTGTACCCGGAGACGCTGCCCTCGCCCTTGTGGCCGAACGACCGCGCGGGGGAGAAGTCGTACGAGCTGGTATGGGCGGGGATGACGAACCGGTACTTCGGGGTCGTCTTGCATCCGGTGATCGACCTGTCGGCGCCGATGCCCCGCAAGACGTTCGACGCGCTTGAGCGCATCGACCGCGTCGTGCTGAACACGGGCGGCACGGACCCGGCGATGGTGCTGTCACTCGCGCTGCGCGAGCAGGTGGTGCCGGCGGGCGGGGCGGCGTCGGTGGACCTCGGGCTGTACGCCGGGCCGCTGAGCCGGCCGATCATCCGGGCGCATCCGATGGCGGCCGCGCTGGGGATCGACCGGATCGTGGTGTTCAACTTCGGCGGGATGTGCGCGGCGTGCACGTTCGCGTGGCTGACGGAGCCGCTGCTCTCGCTGATGCGGCTGCTGCACTCGCTGACGCACGACTGGGGGCTGGCGATCATCTTCCTGGTGGTGGTGGTGCGGACGGTCCTGCACCCGGTGACGCGGTTCGCGCAGATCCGGATGCAGCGCTTCGGCAGGCAGATGCAGGGCCTCGCGCCGAAGCAGAAGGCGATCCAGGAGAAGTTCCGCAACGACAAGCAGCGGATGCAGCAGGAGATGGCCCGCCTGTGGCGCGAGGAGGGCGTCAGCCCGGCGGGGTTCCTCGGGTGCCTCCCGCTCTTCCTGCAAAGCCCGGTCTGGATCGCGCTGTACGCGACGCTCTACTTCGCGATCGAACTTCGGCACGAGCCGGCGTTCTTCGGCGTGTTCCAGGCGATGACCGGGGCGCAGTGGTCGTTCCTGGGCGACCTCTCGGAGCCGGACCGGGCGATCTACTTCGGGCGCACGCTCTTCACGATCCCGCTGATGGGGGCGATCAGTTCGCTGAACGTGCTGCCGCTGCTGCTGGGCGTGGTGTTCTACGTCCACCAGAAGTACCTGACGCCCCCGCCCTCGGCCGCGATGACGCCGGAGCAGGAGCAGCAGCAGAAGATCATGCGGATCGTGTCGGTGGTGATGTTCCCGGTGTTCATGTACAACGCGCCGAGCGGGCTGTCGCTCTACTTCATCACGAACTCGACGCTGGGCATCTTCGAGAGCCGGTGGATCCGGGCGCACTGCGAGAAGCACGGGCTGCTGGACCTGGACAAGATCAGGGCGAAGAAGAGCGGCAAGCGGACGGGCTTCATGGCGAGGCTTCAGGAGGTCGCGGCGCAGCAGCGGGAGAAGCAGGAGGCGGCGCGCCGGGGCGGCGGCGCGGCGAAGCGCGTCGATCCGCGTGCCGGGCGGGACCGGCCGGACGACAACCCGCGCCGGTACAAGAAGCGGCGCTGAGGCGGGCCAATGATCGGGCGTGCGCACGGGGGACGTCATCGTGGCCGTCGCGTCGCCGCACGGACGGTCGGCGAGAGCGATCGTGCGGCTCTCGGGGCCGGAGGTCGAGCGTGCGCTGGCGTGCGTGCTGGCGGCTGCGGCGCCTGGGTCGCCGGGTGTGTACGTGAGATCGCTCCGCGTCGCGGATCGCCTGACGATCCCGTGCCTCGTGTTGCGGTTCGTCGCGCCGGCGTCGTACACGGGCGAGGACGCGGCCGAGGTGCAACTGCCGGGCAACCCCGCGCTTGTCGAGCGAACGCTGGCGTCGTTGCTCGGGGTCGATGGCGTGCGGCTGGCCGAGCCGGGCGAGTTCTCGGCGCGGGCGTACATGAACGGTCGGCTCACCATCGCGCAGGCCGAGGGCGTGGCGGCGACGATCGCGGCCCGATCGGCCGAGGACCTCGACGCGGCCCGGCGGCTGCTCAGCGGCGGCGCGGGCCAGCGGTACTGCGCATGGGCCGACGAGATCGCCACCTTGCTCGCGCTCGTCGAGGCGGGCGTGGACTTCGCCGACCAGGAGGACGTGGTGCCGATCGCGCCGACCGACCTCCGCTTGCGGCTCGGCGCGCTCGTCGGTGAGATCGGCGGCGAACTGGACGGGGAGTCCGGTGCGAGACTGAGCGGGACGGATCGAGCCACGGTCGCGCTGGTCGGCCCGCCGAACGCCGGGAAGAGCACGCTCTTCAACGCCCTGCTCGGCCGGCGTCGGGCGGTGGTGAGCGACCTGGCGGGCACGACGCGCGACGCTCTGCGCGAGCCGCTCGATCTCTCGCAGGATGCGCCTGGTGCGCCGCGGGTGGACCTGCTCGACCTGCCTGGGCTTGACGCGGTGGCGCACGGGCCGATCGACGCGGGGGCGCAGCGGGCGGCGCGGGCCGCGCTCGGCGCGGCGGACGCGATCATTCATTGCGATCCCACCGGGCGTTTCACGTCGGTCGAGGGTGCGCCAGGTGGCCTACCGACGATCCGCGTGCGCACGAAGGCGGACCTGCCCGCCAGCGACGGCGGCGGTCTGCCCGTGTGCGCGCTGGACGGCTGGAATCTGGAGCCGCTGCGCCGGGCGATTGCGGACTCGGTCGGCGTGCCGGCGGGGACGATGCTGCCGCGTCACCGGCGTGCGCTCGGGTTCACGCTGCGCGGGCTGGAGGACGCCCGCACGCTCACGGCGAGCGACGCGCACTCGCTGGGCGCGCCGGAACTGGTGGCGGCTGCGCTGCGGTGTGCGTTGGACGCGATCGGTGAGTTGACGGGTCGCGTCACGCCGGACGACGTGATCGGCCGGGTGTTCGCGTCGTTCTGCGTGGGCAAGTAGTGGAACGCGACCCGCCCGCCGGTGGGCGGGACGGGTCGCTGGAGGAGAAAGCGTGGTTGGCGCGAGCGGGCACGGTCGCAACCCGCTCGCCTCTGACCACCCGTTGCACGCCGAACTGCTGAGAGACTGCCCCGTCATCCGGCGGCCGGAGTCGGCCCGAAGCATCGTCGGGACAGGTGGTTATACGACGTTGGCTCCGATCGGTTCCCGGACGGGCGCACCGGGCCTCGGCGGCGCCCGGCGATCGCGCCATAACCCCTTGGGGTGATCGGGCTTGCGAACGAGCGTGCGGTGCGTCGGGGTTCGACATTCTGTCGCGGCGGGTGGCGATCGACCGATCTCGTGATAGGTTTGCAGAAGGCCGAACGCCCCGGCGCCCAGGAGGGGAACGCCATGAGTCGTCAGGCCGACGAACCAGAACGGGAAGAGCAGGCCCGCAAGCGTCAGATCGCGAAGAACCTCTCGGCCGCACGCCAGAACGCGGCGGCGTCCGGCCCGCGAAGGCTGGACCGACTCCCGCCCTACAACCTTCTGCTGCTGCACGACAACGCGCACGATGCGCGGTTCGTGATCCGTGCGATCACGGACTCGACGCCGCTGGACGCGGACGAGGCCAAGAGCGTGATGCACGAGGCGAGCGCCCGCGGCCGCGCGGTGGTGCTGGTGGCGCACTTCGAGCGTGCCGAGTTCTACCGCGAGAGGCTCCGGGCGCGTGGGCTGAGTTCGACGGTCGAGCCGGCCGCTTGAGGCGGGCGCGGCTGTCAAGCGGATTCGGCGACCGATTTGGTGTGGTCGCCCGCACAGCCGGAACGCACCGCCGCGCTCTCCCAGCCGATCCTTCCCGCGCATGGATCGCGGTCGGCACGAGATCGGCGAGCGTGGGGGCTTCGCGCTGCACCGGTGTGCTCGCCCGGTCGATGCCTGAGCCGTCGCCGGCAGAGGCCGGCAGGGGAGACCTCCATGACGTTGCGACTCGGCGATCTGCTGGTGGCACGCGGCCTGCTCAGCCCGGAACAACGCGACCGCGTGCTGGAGGCCCAGCGTGTTCGTGGCCGGCCGTTCGGCGCGCTGGCCGAGGACATGTTCGGGCTTGACCCCGCGCTGGTGGAGCAGGCGTGGGCGGAGCAGTACGCGGCGGTCGCGCCGCGGATCGACCCGCTGGCGGAGGCGGTGGACCTGGAGGCCCTGACGCTGGTCGAGCGTCGGCAGGCGTGGCAGTTCTCGGTGCTGCCGCTGCGCTTCGAGAGCGGTGAGTTGGTCGTCTGCACGACACGCGAGGCGCTGCCGCGTGCGCTGAAGTTCGTCGGCTGGCGGCTGGCGCAGGCCGTCTACCTCGTGACGGCGGAGCATGATGCCTTCGTGGCCGCGCTCAAGCGGCACTACCCGGCGGAGGGGATGGCGGGTCTGACGGGCGCGGCTCGACCGGCCGCGCCGATCGTTTCCTGAACGCCGGGGTTTCCCGCCAGGGGCCTACAGTCTTCGTCTGATGCCCCGAGGCGGACGCACATCCCGAAAGAAGGCGGGCGATCCGGGTGTGCGGACGGTCTCGTTCGTGAGCCTGGGGTGCCCCAAGAACCTCGTCGACTCGGAGAAGATGCTCGGGTTGCTCGCCGAGGACGGGCTGATCCCGGTCTCCTACGACCCCTCCGCGCACGACTGGGGGCACGACGATGCGCTCTCGGTCGAGGGGGGCGCGCCGATCGAGGACGGCATCGAGCCTGCGGACGCGGTTGTCATCAACACCTGCGGGTTCCTCGAAGCGTCGAAGCAGGAATCGCTCGGCGTGATCCGCGACGCGGTTCGGGCCAAGCAGCGCGGCATGGTCAAGCGCGTGATCGTCGCGGGGTGCCTCGTGCAGCGGCACCGGGCGAAGATGCTCGAGTGGGCGCCGGGCATCGACGCGATGATCGGTGTCTTCGACCGCGACCGGATCGTCGAGGCCGTGCGCGGCGCGGGAGCGGCGCGGGAGGCCCTCGGCGAGGAGCGGCCGCCGTACTGGATCGCCGCCAACGCGCTGCAGGCCGCGAAGGAGCGGGGGCGCAACACCCTCGGCCTGACGGTGAACGGGAAGGACGGCAAGGGGGTCGGCTACTTCGAGGACGACTCGGCCCGACTGCGACTGACTCCCAGGCACTATGCGTACCTGCGCATCAGCGAGGGGTGCAACCAGAACTGCGCGTTCTGCACCATCCCGAGCATCCGGGGCAAGATGCGGTCCAAGCCGGTCGAGCGGTGCGTGGCCGAGGCGCGAGAACTGCTCTGCGACGGCGCGTTCGAACTGAACCTCATCGGGCAGGACACGACGAGTTACGGCGACGACCTCGGGGGCGGGTGGCGGCCGGGCATGGGCCGATTCGAGGGCGGGCTGCCCGCGCTGCTGGACGCCCTCGACCGGGCGGCGGAAGAGACGGCCGGCGCGGCGTGGATCCGGCTCATGTACGCCTACCCCTCGAACTTCCGCGACGAGTTCATCGATGCCTTCGCGGAGTTGTGCGCCCGAGGCCGGGTGCTGCCCTACATCGACATCCCGCTCCAGCACGGCTCGGACCGGATGCTCGCGGCGATGCGGCGCAACGTGACGGCGGACCATCAGCGGCGGCTGATCCGCACGCTGCGCGAGCGCGTGCCGGGCATCGCCATCCGCACAACCTTCATCAGCGGCTTTCCCGGTGAGACCGAGCAGGATCACCGCGACCTGCTGGCCTTCGTGGAGGAGTCGGCGTTCGAGGCGGTGGGGGTGTTCGAGTACTCGCGCGAGGAGGGCACGCCCGCGGGCACAATGGAGGGCGACCCCGCGCTCGCCGTGCCGGGCGGGGTGAAAACCCGTCGCAAGGCGGAGGTGCTCTTGCTCCAGCAGCGGCTTGCGTTCGAGCGAGCCGCGGGTGTCGCAGCGAAGTTCGACCCGGACCGACCGACGGAGACGGGGGAGCGGCTGGACGTCCTGGTGGACGGACAGTGGACAATGGACAACGGACAGTGGACATCTGCCCACTGTTACCGAGCGCGAGCGAGGTTCCAGGCTCCGCAGATCGACGCGGTGACGTACGTGCTGTCCGGCTCGCCGCTCAGCCCGGGCGAGTTGGTGCGGTGCGTGGTGGTGGGGAGCGAGGGGTACGACCTGATCGCGCGGCCGGTGGCGGACCTGGACCGGCGCGTGCCGCTGGCGGTCGTCCGCTGAGCCGGACCGGGCGTGCCGCGTGTCGTTGCAGGGTTTCCGGCGGGACTCCCGATACAGGGAGACGCCATGCTCCGTCCCGGCCAGACGATCGCCATCTGTGTGCTTGCCCTGCTGACGCTGGGGGTGGTGATGGTCAACTCGGCGGGGATGGCGGTCTCGCCGATCGGGGCCGAGGTGGACGCGGACGGCATCACGCCGCGGTCGATCATCCTGTCGCGGTCGACGGTCTACATGCTGGTCGCGTGCGGGGCGTTCGCGGCGGCGGCGTACGCGCCGGTCAGGAGACTGACCGGGCGACAGTGGACAATGGACAATGGACAGTGGACAGTGGACATCCTGAGGGGGTCTCGGTCGCAGTCTGACCGTCCACGATCGACTGCCCATTGTCCACTGTCGCCGGATCGGGGCCTTGCGGTCGCGGGCGTGGTGACGCTCGGGCTGGTCGCCATCCTCGGGCTGGTGTACATCCCCGGCCTCGGTCGGGAGGTGAACGCCTCGTCGCGGTGGATTGCGTTGCCGATCGCGGGCGGTCTTTCGGTGCAGCCGTCGGAGATCGCCAAGTGGGGGCTGATCGGGCTGATGGCGTGGCTGGCGGCGGCGCGTGCGCCGCTGATGCCGCGGTTCTGGCTGGGACTCACGCCGGCGTTGCTGTTGACGGGCATCGTTGCGGGACTCGTCGTGATCGAGGACCTCGGCACGGGCGTGCTGATCGCCGCGGCGGCGAGCGTCGTGCTGCTCGCGGGCGGGGCGAGGCTGCTGCACTTCGCGTACATCGTGCCGTTCGGGTTGCTTGGCATCGTCGGCGCGATTGTCGTCAGCCCGTACAGGGTGCGCCGGCTCACGTCGTTTGTTGACCCCTTTGCGGATCCGCAGGGGGCGGGCTACCACATGATCCAGTCGATGGCGGCCGTCGCGGGCGGGGAGGTATGGGGGCGCGGGCTGGGGCACGGCATCCAGAAGTTCGGGTACCTGCCCGAGGACCAGACCGATTTCCTGTTCGCCATCATCTGCGAGGAACTCGGGGTCGCCGGGGCCGCGCTGGTGGTCGGTCTGTACGCGTGCCTGCTCATCACGGGGGTTGTGATCGTTCGGCGTGAGCCGTCGGCGTTCCTGAAACTGCTCGGCATCGGCGTGCTGGCGACGGTGGGGTTGCAGGCGATCATCAACCTCGCGGTCGTGACGGGACTCGGGCCGACGAAGGGGATTGCGCTTCCGCTGCTCTCGTCGGGCGGGACGGGCTGGGTGCTGACGGCGGCCGCGCTCGGGTTGCTGGCGGCGATGGACCGCACGCAGCCGGCGCCCGTGGACGAGGAGGAGGAGATGCCCGAAGCGGATGCCGTTCCCTTGATGCCTTGATCCCTGGATCCCTGCTCCCATTCAATCCGCAGCATGAGCACGCCCGGCTTCATCTTCGCGGGGGGGGGGACGGGGGGGCACCTGTACCCGTCGCTGGCCGTGCTCGAGCGGCTCAGAGAGCGTGCGGGCGGCGACGTGCGGGCGCTGTTTCTCTGCTCGTCGCGGGCCGTGGATCGTTCGATCCTGGAGGGGGAGGGCGTCGAGTTCGTGCCGCTGCCCATCGCCACGCCGGCGATGCGTCCGATGGCCATGGCGCGGTTCGTCGGCTCGTGGGGCGGGTCGGTGCGGGCCGCGCGCGCCGCGATCCGCCGACTGCGGGATGCGTGCGGCAGCGTTCGCGTCCTCTCCACCGGCGGGTTCGTGAGCGCGCCGACGGTGCAGGCAGCCCGAGTCGAGCGGTGCCCGGTGACGCTGCTGAACCTCGACACGCCGCCGGGGAAGGCGAACCGCTGGCTGGCGCGCCACGCCGCGCAGGTGCTGAACGCGGGTCGTGAGGCGCGTGCCGGATGGACCTCGATCTCGCCCGTGGTTCGCAAGGCCGCGCTCGCCCCCGGCGATGCCGCGTCGTGCCGGCGTGCGCTGGGGCTGGATCCGGCGCGGCTCACGCTGCTCGTGACGGGGGCGAGCCAGGGGGCGAGCAGCGTCAACCTGTTCATGGCCGAGTTTGTGCGCGCGCACGCGGATGAACTGGGCGAGTGGCAGGTGGTTCATCAGACAGGCCCGAAGGATTCCGACGTGGTAAGAGGGGTCTACGCGCAGGTCGGCGTACGGGCGCAGATCGTGGACTTCATCAATCCGATGGGCGTCGCGTGGGGCGCGGCCGATCTGGCGGTCGCGCGGGCAGGCGCGGGCACGGTCGCCGAGGCGTGGGCGAATCGTGTGCCCACGGTCTTCATGCCCTTTCCGTACCACCGGGATCAGCACCAGCGTCACAACGCCGAGCCGCTGGAACGAGCCGGCGCGGCGGTGATCGCCTGCGATCTCATCGAACCATCTCGGAACATGACCACAGCCGGCGTTGTCCTCGCGGAACTCCTTCGCGACGCGGGCCGGCGCGACTCGATGCGTGCCGCCCTCGCCGACCTCGGCCCGGTCGATGGCGCGGCCCGCGTCGCCGATGCCCTGCTCCAATCCTGACGGCCCCCTCGCCCATCTTCATGTCCACTGTCCATTGTCCCACTGTCGGCTTGCCGTACACTGCTGGCATGGAGGGATTGCGTCCATCGCCGGCCTGTGTGCTCTGGCACGCTCCGCGTGTCCGTCCGCCGGGCGCGCTGGTGCAGTCGCTGAGTCGGCGCGGGATCGAGCCGACGGCGGAGATCGGGCCGTATGCCGCCTTTGCCCGCCTGCTGCGTCTGGGCAAGGCAACCGAGCGCGCCCGCCCCGTTCTCGTGCTGGTTGAGCCGGAGACGCTGCCGGATTGGGAGGGGGTGATCGCCGCGGCGGTCCGTTTCGCGCCGGCGGCGGCCTGCTGGGCCTTCCGGGCGGGGGACCCGGACTCGCTCACGGTGGTTGAAGTTCCGAAGCCCAGGCCCGTGACGTTCGTTGCCGGCGCGTCCCCCCGTCGCACCGGCGTCCCGCTGCGGTTGTCGGGCGGCGCCGCGGGGCCTTTGACGCCTCCTTCGGTGCCGAACGGGCAGGAATCCGCGTCCGATCCCGAGTCGATGCCGAACGCCCGGACGCTTCTGACCGAAGAAGAGTTGGCGATGTTATTGGCCGATGATTCCTCCGGAGACGCCCGGCGCGGTCGCTGAGGGTGCGTCCCGGTTGAGTGCGGGAGTGGCAGGTGGCTGCGGAGTCCCCCGAGTTGCGAGTGATCCTGGTCGGCCGGACGGGTCTGGACGCGCGCTTGCGCCTGGACCCCGGCATGGAGGTCATCCGCGCTCGTACGGCTCTGGACGCGATCGGCGAACTGAGCGACCCGATCGACGACCGCAGCCCGGCCGCGGCGGTGGTGGTCGTTGCGCCGGATGCGGAGCCGCCTGTGAACGGCGATTCGGCGTCGCGCGGCGACAATCTGCCGAACTTCCTGGCGGGGCTGCGACTCGTCGATCCGGGCGTGCGGGTCTATCGCGTCGGCGCGGGGAGCGCACAAGCGGGGCTCTACGACGGTGTTGTCGATCCGAGCGCGACGGCGCAGACGCTCCGCGAGATGCTGCGCGAGGCCTCGGCGAGCCAGCGGGCGAGCACGGACGAGGGCGATCGCGAGCCGATGCGGGCGGAGAGCGCGGTCGATCCGATCGTCGATGCGCTGCTCGCGGCGGGGTCGGAGCGGCCGGTGGGCGATGCGCCGATGGTCGAGCGGTTGCTGCGCGGCGGGGAGGCGCTCGCCGAGGGCCTCGCGTTGATCCGCGACCGAACGGGGAGGGCCGACGTCGAGTTCATGCCGCCCGGGGCGGAACGCGATGCCGCGGGCGCGGTTGCGCTCGTGCCGGGGGGCGCGGGCGGCGCGCCGGCGGGCGCGCTTCGGAGCGCGGCCGCGACGCCGGATGAGTTGCACCCGCACGCGGCGTGGCTCGGGCTGTGGCTGCGGCTCTCGTCGCAACTGGCCGAGTTGCGCCAGGCCGCGTTCCGCGACCCGGTCACCGGCGCGTGGAACCGTCGCTACTTCGACCGCTTCCTGACGGTGGCGATCGACCGTGCCCGCGAGGCGAGGCGCTCGCTCACCGTGCTCATGTTCGACATCGACAACTTCAAGCAGTTCAACGACGAGCACGGGCACGGCGCGGGCGACGAAATCCTCCGCGAGACCGTGCGGATGCTCACCAGCGTCGTGCGCCCGACCGATCGCGTCTGCCGCATCGGCGGCGACGAGTTCGCCGTCATCTTCTACGAGCCGCACGGACCGCGCGACCCCGGCAGCCGCCACCCGACCTCCGTCTTCGACATCGCGGAGCGGTTCCAGCGGCAGGTCCACTCGTGCCGGTTCCCCAAACTCGCGGGGCTGGCCCCGGGGACGCTGACGATCTCCGGCGGACTCGCCACCTTCCCGTGGGACGGCTCGACGGCCGAGAAACTCCTCGACCGCGCGGATCGCCTCGCCCTCGAGAGCAAGAAGGCCGGCAAGAACGTCATCACGCTCGGCCCGGGCGCGCTCAAACTCCGCGACGGCGGCTCGCCGGAGTGAACGGGGCACGCCCGCTACGATCCCGCGTGCGCAGGTACGACATGCTCGCGATCGACCTCGACGGCACGCTGCTCGACCCGGCGGGGCGCGTCAGCGCGCGCAACGCGGAGGCGATCGCAAGGGCACGCGAGGCGGGGCTGGCGGTCACGGTCTGCACCGGGCGCGGGCTGGCCGAGTCGCACTTCGCGCTGCGCGCCATCGGGCAGGAGGAGCCGGTGGTCGTGGCGGGCGGGTCGATGATCGCCTGCCCGCGCACTGAGGCGACGCTGCACCGGTTCCCGATGCACCCGACGCTCTCGTCGCGCCTGGTGGACGCGATCCTCGACCACGGGCACGCCGCGCTGGTGCTCAAGGACCGGCACGCGGCGGGGTACGACTACCTCGTCGTCACCGGCGAGCAGCAGCACGCCGTGGACCCGACGACGCAGTGGTGGTTCGAGACGATGCGCGTGAACGTGCGGCTGGCCCGGTCCATCGCGGAGGACGAGCACCCGGACCACACGGTGCGCGTCGGGGCCTGCGCCCGCCCGGCCGCGCTGGAGGGCGTGGAGGCGGTGGTGCGGGCGGAGTTCGGCGGGCTGGTGTGCTACCACAACTTCCCGGCGGTCGTTGAGGCGGAGAAGGCGGCGGACTCGGTGCACATCCTCGAACTCTTCGACGCGAGGGCGGACAAGTGGTCCGCGATCCGGCACGTCGCGGGCGAGCGCGGCATCGACGCCTCGCGCATCTGCGCCATCGGCGACCAGGTGAACGACCTGACGATGATCCGCGCAGCGGGCCTGGGCGTGGCGATGGGCAACGCGATCCCGGACGTGCGGGCCGCGGCCGGGCGCATCACGCGCTCCAACGCCGAGGACGGCGTGGCCTGGGCGGTGGAGCGGGTGCTCGGGGGGGAATGGTGAATCGGAGCGCTGGGTCGGGCTCGGCGGGTGAAGCGGGGCCGGATACTCGGCTGTTTGAGTCGCTCGGCTTGTATGCACCACTTGATGGTGTCTACCGGCCTGACCCACAGATTCGAATCGAACATGCTGACGGCGTTATCACGCTCGGGCCTTCATTGCGCTTCCGTCCGTTCTACTTCAAGCAGTTGCTCGTGGGGCCGGGCATCATCCTCCTTGTTGGAGGCGTACTCTGCGCCGCTCTCCTGTCGGTCAACATGGGGCAACACTGGGTTGGTCCCGTGCTGAAGTCGACCATTGCCGTAGCGGGCTGCATGGCGTTGCCGATCGCGGCGGGGGTCGTTGGTTGGATGGTTGTGGTCAGCTATGCACGCGCGAGACGGCTTGGCGCGGGACTCATCCTCGACACCACGCAAGGTCGGCTGATCCTTCCGCGGCAGGGTCTCGACCTTCCTGCGTCATGCCTTCGGCGGGTCCATCTGGTTCGCGGTGTCTTTGGAGGGACGGCTGATGGTGGCGGCGGCGTTCAGGCGACACAGGTCACGGTGGAGATTGTAACGGAGGAAGGTATCAGATTCGCGCCGGTGTGGTGTGGGGGAGCGCACCAGCGTTGGAGGCTTGCGAAACGCTTGGAGGCCACGCTTGGTTGCCAGGTCGTCGCGACGGGGGGTGGCCGGGTCTACGTTCGTCAGTGGGCGACACTGTGATCACGAGATTCTTGCGATTACGAGCCCTCCGCGGAAGCGGAGGGTCTTACTGCCCGTATCTCACGTAATCCAACGCTCCCTGAAGCCCTTCCGCGTTGTTGATCCATCTCGTGCTGCCGTGGTCGGTCCACACGCGGCGATCTGGGCCGGCGAGGCCGCGCTCGCGGAGCGCTCTCGTTACCCACGACTTGAAGGATTGCAAGACTCGCTCCGGAGGTGGCAGAGGCACGCCGGGCCGGCGGCAGTCGATGACGAGATGAACGCGCGTGCCGGGCGTCGCGAGCGCCAGGATGCGCCAGCCCTTGACCTCCGCGTGCTCGCGGATCGCCGCCTGCACGACGGCCTGCGCGTCCTCATCCATGAGGTACGGCGGTTGCAACATCTTCTCGCGCATCGCGAGGACTCTGGACTCGTCCGCGGGCAGGAACGGCGTGCCCGGACGGTTGTGATCGCGGTCAACCGTCCCGCGAACGTCTCCGTGGAGACGAGTCCCGTATGTCGTCCAGGTCAGGAAGTAGGCGAGAGGGGCGGGCATGGAGGGAGGATAACGGGGCGTACGCGTGGGGTGGTTCGCCCGAGCTTCCGCTCGGGGCTCGTATTGGGTCGTGGGTGATTCGCCCGAGCTTCCGCTCGGGGCTCGTATTGGGGGTTCGTATCATGGGTCGGTGCCTCAGACGCTCTCCGAGATTCGGGAACTGCTTGCCGCGCGGGGGCTTTCGCCGCGGCATGCGCTGGGCCAGAACTTCCTCATCGATCACAACCTGCTCCGGCGGCTTGTGGATGAGTCGGGCGTCGGGGCGGGCGATCTGGTGCTTGAGGTCGGGCCGGGGACGGGGACGCTGACGGAGGAGTTGCTCGCGCGCGGGTGCGAGGTCGTCGCGTGCGAACTGGACCGGGGGCTGGCCGGGTTGCTTCGGGAGCGGCTCGGGGAACGAGCGCGGTTCACGCTGGTGGAGGGGGACTGTCTTGACGGCAAGCGCGCGCTCTCCGGCGCGCTGGCGAGCGCGCTCGCGGGCCGGCCGTTCGCGCTCGTGGCGAACCTGCCGTACGGGAGCGCGACGCCGCTCATGCTCACCTTGCTGGTTGACTATCCCGAGTGCCGCGCGATGTTCGTAACGATCCAGCGGGAGGTCGCGGAGCGGTTGGCGGCGAGGGAGGGTTCGAAGGCGTACGGGCCGCTGGCGGTGGTCGCGACACTGCTCGTGCGCGTGCGGACGATCGCGGCGCTGGGGCCTGAGTGTTTCTGGCCGCGCCCGGAGGTGACGAGTGCGATGGTGGCGGTCGAGCGCAAGCCGGACGCCCCATCGCTGGACGGGCGTGCGCTGGCGGACTTCTGTCAGCGGGTGTTCGCCCAGCGCCGCAAGCAGATCGGGTCGGTTCTCGGACGCGATTTCCCCTGGCCGGAGGGCGTTCGGCCCACGGACAGGGCGGAGAGCCTGCCGCCAGGTGCGGTGCTGGAGTTGTTTCGCGCGGAGGTTGTGCGGAGTGGGGCCGGGCGTGTAGCGTGATGTCGGCGGCGTGTCGGCCGCCTCGGGAGTGCACGCTGAGCCGATGAGCGGAGGACCGTCCAGCCCCAGCCCGGTGGGAGACCCGCAGACGCTGGCCGCCGCGCTCGCTCCCGCGTTGCGAGAGGCGTGCGGCGGGCGGCTGGGCGAGATCGAGTGGTTCCGATCCACTTGGCAGCGGGGTGGCGCGGCGACGGGCTTCGCCCAATGGACGGACGGCGAGTGTGAGAGTCTGACGGTCGTGGTGAAACTCCCGGTCGGGCCGCGCGAGCATCGCTGGGCGATGCTTCTCGGCACGGTGGAGGCGGGAAGGCCGCTGATGCTCGCCGATGCGCGTCCGGTTCCGCGCGTGGTGGCGGGCGGCGACTCGCTCGGCGGGTACGACCTCGGTTGGCTCGTGATGGAGCGGCTGGACGGGCACACGCTCGCGCACGCGATCGACCGGGCGGCGATCGAGGATTTGCTGCGCACCGCGGCCCGGTTCCATGCGTTGGCGGAGCGGGTTCGGCCGGTCGAAGGTCCGCCGCCGGAACGGGAGTGGGGGGCGATGATCGGTCGGTCACGCGACGCACTTCGCGCGCATGAGGTCGAGTTGGGCGAGGCTCAGCGGTGGAACGAGGCTCTGAAGAAGGTGCAGCGGGCGTTGCCGACGCTGGAGACGGCGTGGCGGGCGAGGCCGCTGGATACCTGGTGCCACGGCGACCTGCACCCCGGCAACGCGATGCGCCGGCAAGAAAGTGGGGGAGGGTCCGGGCCGTGCGTGCTCCTGGACCTGGCGTTCGTGCATCCGGGTTGCTGGGTGGAGGATGCGGTCTACCTTGAGCGTCAGTTCTGGGGGCACGAGGATCGTCTGGCGGGGGTCAAGCCGGTCTCGTTGCTCGCTAAGTTCAGGCGGGAGCAAGGTTTGCGCACGGACGGGGACTATGGCACCCTCGCCTCAATCCGTCGGGTGCTGATGGCGGCGTGCGTTCCCGGAGTAGCGGCCCAGGAGGGCACCCCGTCGTATGCTTCGGCGGCCCTGGGAATCATCGAGCGCGTCCTGCCGCAGATCGCGCGGTGAGGGCCTGGGGGCGTTTTTCTGGCCCCACGGGTGGGGCGGAGGGGGTATGCTGTGGCCGGGCAGGCCCGGGGGCCTGCCGGTATCCTCGGGGGTCCGAGGTCGAACCGCACGCACGCGACCCGGCGTCCGTCGCCGGGAAGCCCAGCAGCAGGGGCGCGAGGCCGTGGAAGCATTCGAACAGCTGAAGAAACTCGTCGCCGAGGCGCAGGACGACATCGAGAAGGCCGAAGGCGGGAACAAGGCGGCCGGGACGCGCGCCCGGCAGGCGATGCAGCAGATCAAGGAAGCGGCCCAAGAGGTCCGCAAGCAGATCCTGGAACTCCGCGATGCCGGGAAGCCCTCCTGACACCACGACGCTGGAGGCGCGACGACCAGTGGAATCCGCCGAGGACACCCGGACGGGAACGCCCGAGGTGAACGCGGAGGGCCTGCTGTTCGACCTGTCGGGGCTGGACCTCGGCCGGACGATTGTCGATCGCGCCGGGCTGGAGCGATACCTGCCGCACCGTGGGATGATGCTCCAACTCGACGGGATTCTGTGGCAGAACGACGCGAAGACGCGCGCGATCGGTGTCAAGCGTGTGCGCGACGACGAGTTCTGGGTGGCCGGTCACTTTCCGGGCAGGCCGATGCTCCCCGGCGTGCTGATGGTCGAGACGGCGGCGCAGTTGGCGGCGTACCTGTTCAACATCAGGCAGCCCGAGCCGCAACTGGCCGCCTTCCTGCGGATCGAGAGTTGCGTGTTCCGCAAGAGTGTGTCGCCGGGGGACACGCTGCTGGTGCTGTGCCAGGAGCACAAGATCGGGCGGCGTCGGTTCACGAGCGACGTGCAGGGCGTGGTGGACGGGCAGCCGACGTTCGAGGCGCGGGCGAGCGGGATCGCGCTGGGGCCGTTCCGCGGCACGGTGACCGGGCAGCCATGACCGGGCCTTACCCGCTCACGTTCGAGCCGATCCTGAAGGAGAAGGTGTGGGGCGGTCGCCGCCTTGCGCGGTACGGTAAGCCGATGCCCGAGGGCGCGCTGGTCGGCGAGTCGTGGGAGGTGGCCGACCTGGCGGAGACGAGCGCGTCCGGCGGAGGGGGGGGCGAGGCGCGCTCTGTGATCGCCGCGGGTGCGTTGGCGGGGCGCACGCTGCACGATGCGGTGGAGGCGTGGGGGCGCGGGCTGCTGGGCGGGACGCGACCCGCGCCGGACGGCGGGTTCCCGTTGTTGGTGAAGTTCCTCGACGCCCGCGAGCACCTGAGCGTGCAGGTGCACCCGTCGCCGGAGTACGCGCGGACGCACCCCGGCGCGCACCTGAAGACCGAGTGCTGGTACGTGCTGGAGGCGGACCTCGGGAGCGTGATCTACAAGGGGGTGAAGCGGGGCGTGGCGCGGGCGGACTTCGAGCGGGTGCTGCGCAGGGGGCAGGGAGAGGGTGTGGTGGAGTTGCTCGAAGCCGTTCCGGCCGTGCCGGGCGAGTGCCACAACCTGCCGAGCGGGACGGTGCACGCGCTGGGCGCGGGCGTGCTGGTGGCGGAGGTGCAGACGCCGAGCGACACGACGTTCCGTGTGTACGACTGGGCGAAGGAGTACGGGCGGGTGGGGCGCGATCTGCACGTCGAGCAGGCGATGGCGTGCATCGACTTCAAGCCCGCGCCGCGCGCGGTGAAGTTCTTCGGCGAGGGCACGCTGCCGATGGCCTCGACGGCGTTCTACTCGGTGACGGCTGCGGGTCGGGGTTCGACGCGGGTTGCCGGGGCGTGCACGGTGGTGATCTGCGCGGCGGGTCGGGTCGTGGTCGGCGATCTGCCCGTGAAGGCGGGCGGGGTCGTGCTCGTGCCGGCGGACGCCGACATTCGCGTGGACCACGCCGAGGGAGCCGCGCTGCTTGTCGGGCTTGCATCGCGCTGACCGCGTGTCGTGAAGGTGAGGTCGGTCAGGCGTCTTCCACCTGTGACCAGTGCTCGCGGAGGCCGAATCGGTCGATCCAGCG
Source organism: Phycisphaerales bacterium (assembly GCA_039794165.1). Classification (GTDB taxonomy): domain Bacteria; phylum Planctomycetota; class Phycisphaerae; order Phycisphaerales; family UBA1924; genus CAADGN01. Next base: position 201,428 of record JBDIVY010000006.1, on the reverse strand, counting down.
TTGGAGATACGCACGGTCGAGGGCGTCTCCGGACATGCTGAGAATCCCGCGGATGTCGCGGAGATGCTTGTCGGATCCGCCCTCGGCGAAGTACTGCAGTTTGCGCACGATGACGTCCTCGGGCGAGGCGAAAGGGGCGCGGCGCGCGGTTCCGAATGGGAGCGTTCGTCGCCGATCGAATCGGCTGCGATCGAACTCGTCGTCGGAAGCGATCATGAAGTCGATCTTGAACCCGGACGCGGGATGAATGACGTTGAACTGTCCGCCCGAGCGGGCGGCGCCCTCGACGGCTTGCGCGTCGACGTAGTAGTCATCGGGAGGAAACAGGGAGCAGAAAGCGGTCGCGTGCTCCGGTCGAAGCCTGACGACGATGTCGATGTCGTTCGTGAATCTCGGTTCGCCGTACATGATCGTGGCGACGGATCCGGTGACGAAGTACTCGAAGCGGGCGCGGTCGAGGGTCTCGGCCACGGTCGAGAGCAGGTCAGACGGATCCATGCGACAGCCTCCGCGCGATCTCTCGGAGGATTCGTTCGTCGTTCCATTCAGGATGCTGATCGCGCAGGGCGTGCTCGATCATGCAGCGGGCGGAACGCCACATCCCGTCGAGCATGGCCAGGCGTTCCTCCGGAGACTTGCTGCGGAGCAACTCCGCCATGGCGTCGCTGATGCACTCGCGTTCAGGACGGGGCAAGCGCTTCGCTTCCATGCCCTGATGATAGGGGGAATGCGGTCGGGCGTGCGATTCGGTCCTACTCCCGAAACGCCCCGGCCACCTTCAGGAGCGTCTCCTCGACGATGCGGACGTGCTCGTCCGTCAGGGCGTTGTGCATCGGCAGGCAGAAGACCCGCTCGGAGAGCGAACTCGCGATCGGCGTGTCGTGCCGGTTCCACGCGGCGAGCGCGGGCTGATCGACCGTCGCGCGGGGGTAGTGGACGGCGGTCGGCACGCCCTCGGCCTTCAGTGCGGCGCAGAACTCGTCGCGCGTGCAGGTGAAACGCGACAGGTCCATCTTCACCGTGTACAGGTGCCACACGGCTTCGGCCTTCGGCGTGACGGTCGGCGCCGCCAGCCCGTCGATGTCGGCGAGGATCGCGTCGAACCGGGCGGCGGCGGCCTGGCGGGCGGCGGTCTCGGCGGGCAGGCGGTCGAGGCGTGAGCAGCCGATCGCGCCGGTGATGTCGTTCATGCGGTAGTTGAAGCCGATGCGCTCGTGGAGGTACTTCTCGGTCTCGCCGTGCGAGCGCAGGAGGGCGATGTCGCGGGCGAGCGCGTCGTCGTTGACGGTGAGCAGGCCGCCCTCGCCGGTGCCGAGGTTCTTGGTGGCGTAGAAGGAGTAGGTAACGGCGTCGCCGAACGCGCCGATGCCGCGTCCGCCGTAGCGTGCGAGGTGCGACTGGGCGGCGTCGTAAACGACCTTCAGGGCGTGCTTCGCGGCGAGGGACTGGAAGGCGTCGATGTCCACCGGGCATCCGTAGAGGTGCGTGGCGGCGATGCCGCGGGTGCGCGGCGTGACCTTGCGGGCCGCGTCGGCGGGGTCCATCTGGAAGGTGTCGTCGAGGCAGTCGACGAAGACGGGGGTGCAGCCTGCGGCGACGACCATGCTGACGGTGGCGATGTAGGTCCACGCGGGGACGAGGATCTCGTCGCCGGGGGAGAAGAGCGCGCCGTAGGCGAGTTGCAGGGCGGTGGTGCCGTTGGAGCAGGTCAGGCCGTGGCGGGCGTCGGATATCTCCGCGAAGCGGCGTTCGAGTTCCTCACAGCGTGCGGCGGCGCGGAGCATCCCGGACTCGAGCACGGCGATGGCGGCGTCGATGTCGGCCCTGTGGAGCTGGGGCTTCATGAAGGGGACTGGCGTCGGGCTGACGGGCGTGCCGCCGTTGAGGGCGAGTCGGGATGTGGGCCGGCTGGCGTGCATCACGGGTGTGGACACCGGGTGGACTCCGTTCTGCCGATGTGGTGGGGGAGCGGCCTCGGTTCGGCCGCGTGAGGGCTACGATAGGCGGGAACCGGCCCCGGTGGCGGGGCGTAGACCTCCTTGCCCACCGTGCGGGAGCCACCGGGCCGACGACCAGACCGCGGCCCATCCCCCCGGCCTACGCCGGGTACGACGGCTCCTCCTTATGGAAGAAAGCACTGCCATGAGTCCACCTGCTGTCAGGCGGCGAGTTGCCGCGATGATCGGGCTGGCGTCGGTCGCGGTCGTGTGCGCGGCGTCGATCGTGCCGCCGGTGCAGCCCGCGGGCGAGCCGGCGACAGTGCGTTCGTTCGGCGGCGAGCGGGCGGTGACGAAGCCAAGCCGCGACGCGGTGATGGGATTCTCGCTGTCCACGAGTGTGGCGGAGGTCGCGGTGGTCGGCGGGCAGCGGGTGTCGGCGGGCGAGTTGCTCGTCCGCGGGGACGACAGCGAGGACATCGCCGAGGCGCACTTCCAGCGCGAGCGCGCGGAGACGGAACTGCCGGTGCAGCGCGCCCGCAAGCAGACGGAACTGGCGCGGCTCGAGTTCGACCGGGCGGACGAGGTCTTCCGTCGCGGCGGGCTGTCGCAGGCGGAGTACGACCGCGCCCGCGTAGCGAGCGAGACGGCGGAGATCGACCTGGACCTGCAGTTGTTCAACCAGACGCTCTCGCGTTTGCAGGCCGACCGGGCCGAGGCGCGGGTGGCGAAGTTCAGCCTGCGCGCGCCGTGGGACGGGGTGATCGACCAGGTGCTCGTGGACACGGGCCAGTCGGTGCGCGAGGGCGATCCGGTGGTGCGGATCGTCTCCGTCGACCCGCTGGAGATCGACGTGCCCGCGCCGGCGGACCAGACGCTCGAACTGGGGCTGAAGGTCGGCGGCACGGCGTGGGTGCTGATGCCGGTGGCGCGCGATCAGCGCGTGTACGTGGGCACGATCTCCGAGGTGGCGCCGACGGTGGACGCCGCGAGCGGCACGCGGCGCGTCCGCGTCGAGGTGCCGAACCCTGAGCATCTCGTGCCCGGTCTGGCGTGCTGGGTTCGCTTCGCGGAGCCGAGCGCGGAGTGGCAGGAGCGGATCGTGTCCGGCCGCGAGGCCCGGGGGACGAAGGGGGAGACCGCGCCGTGATCGACCTGTCGAAGTTGCGAGCGCCGGGGTGGCAGCGGGTGGTGGCGGAACTGTCCGCGCCCGCGCAGGACGACCGGACGTTTCTGATGCGGCTGATGGCGGTGCTTGCGCAGGCGGCGGGGGCGCGCCAGGCGGCGCTGTTCACGGTGGGCGTGAGCGGGGACGAGGGCGGGTCGGGCGAGCCGGAGCCGCGTCCCGTCATGGTCTGGCCCCCCCCCTCCGGGGAGCAGAGCGGCACGCTGCCCGAGGGTGCGGTCGAGCGCGAGGTGGACGTCCGCGGCGGGGCGCGGGCGGCCGCGACGGCGAACAAGATCGAGGTCTACGGTCTCGACGCGGACAGCCCGTTCTACGACTCGGACCACAAGGGGTACCTGGTCGCGGTGCCGCTGGCGTCCGGCGCGCCGGAAGGGCCCGCGCCGGTCGTGCGGCACGTCATCACGCTGCTGCTGGAGGGGCGGTCGCGGGCGGCGTTGCAGACGACGCTGGCGCTGGTCGAGGTGCTGTGCGGGTACGTGCACGCGCACGGGGCGAGACAGGCGTTGCGCCGGACGCGCGCCGCCGGGGCCGCGCTGGACCTGGCGACGCGGCTCATCGCCTCGCTGAACGCGACGCCGAGTTTCAAGGGCGCGGCGATGCAACTGGCCAACGATCTCTCGCGCCAGTTGGGCGTCGATCGGGTCGCGGTGGGGTGGGCGAAGGGGATCGGGCGCGGCGGCGAGGGGGCGAGCGTGAAGGTCGTCGCCATCAGCGACACCGAGCACGTGGACCGGCGCATGGCGATGGTCCAGAAACTCGAAGCCGCGATGGACGAGTGCTTCGACCAGGAGCAGCCGGTGATGCACCCCCCCCCGCCGGAGCGGGGCGAGGGCGGCGAGGTGGCGGACGTGCTGCTGGCGCAGGCGATCACACACGCGCACCGCGAGTTGGCGTCGTCGGACGCGAAGATGAAGGTCTGCTCGCTGCCGCTGCGGATCGAGGAGGACGCGGCGGGCGTGGTGACGGTCGAGACGAGCGGGGACGGTCGGATCGACCCGGCGACGATCGAACTGCTCCAGAGCACGATGGACCTGGTCGCGCCGGTGCTGCGGCTCAAGCGGCTCAACGACAGGAATCTCGCGCTGCGCACGTGGGACGCGACGCTGCGGGCGGGCGAGTGGCTGGTCGGGCCGAAGCACACGGCGTGGAAACTGGCGGGCGTGGCGGTGATGGCGATCGCCATCCTCGTGACGTTCGTGCGCGTGCCGTACCGGGTTGAGGCGCCGATCACGCTCGAACCGAGGCACAAGCGGACGATCTCCGCGCCCTTCGAGGGCATCATCGCGATGCTGCCGGACGAGATCCGGCCGGGGGCGCGCGTCGCCGCTGGCGACGTGCTGCTGGAACTGGACACGGTCGAACTGCGCTTGCAGATGCTCGAAGCGGAGAACCGGCGGCGCGAGGCGCTCAAGCGGGCGGACAACTCGCGTGCGCAGGGCAAGCAGTCTGAGGTGCAGCAGGCCGAGGCGCAGGCCGATGCGGCCCAGGCCGAGGTGGACCTGCTGGCGACGAAGATCGAGAGGGCCGTGGTCCGGGCGCCGATCGCGGGGACGATCCTGGCGGGAGAACTGGAGGAGCGGATCGGCTCGTCGGTGCAGACGGGTCAGGCGCTGTTCGAGATCGCGCCGCTTGACGACATGATCGGCGTGGCGCGGGTGGACGACCGCGACATCGCGCTCATCATGGAGGCCGCGGCGCGCGACGCCGCCGAGGCCCGGCACGATCTTGCGACGAAGGCCAAGCCGGACGCCCGGTTCGGATTCGAAATGGAGCGGATCGTGCCGCTGGCGACGCCGGAGGAGGGGCGCAACGCCTTCGAGGTGCGCGTTCGGCTGACCGAGACCGCGCCGTGGATGCGTCCGGGCATGGAGGGCCTCGCGAAGTTCGACACGGGCCGGCGCACGCTGATCGACATCGGCACGCGGCGGATCAGGGATACGGTGCGGCTGTGGATGTGGTGGTAGGAGCGAAGAGAAGTGGCAGAGTGGCTGAGTGACAAAGTGACAGAGTGCCACGAAAGCCACCACGTCGCCACGTCGCCACTTCGCCACTCTGCCTCTGCACGCGGCAATCAGGTACACGAGCGCATATGACCGACCGTCCCACCTTCTCACCTTTCTGGCACCGCGTCCGCGCGATGAAGCCGCGGCTGCGCCCGCACGTGCAGATCACGCGCCAGCACTACCGTGGTCGGCGGTGGCACGTGGTGCGCGACCCGTCCAGCAACCAGTTCTACAGGCTGAATCCGATCGCGCACGAGTTCGTCGGGCTGTTCGACGGCTCGCGCACGGTGGAGGAGATCTGGCAGGCGTGCCTCGAACGCCACGGCGACGCCGCGCCGACGCAGGGAGAGGTCATCCAGCTCATCAGCCAGTTGTACAACTCGAACCTGCTGGCCGCGGACGTGACGCCGGAGACGGAGCAGTTGCTCCGGCGCGGCCGCAAGCGGCTGGGGCAGAAGGCTGCCCAGCAGGCGATCGGCATCATGTACTTCCGCATCCGGGTCTTCAACCCGGACCGCTACCTCGCGTGGGTCGAGCCGATCCTGCGGCCTGTCCTGAACAAGTGGGGGTTCTTCGCGTGGCTTGGGTTCGTGCTCTTCGCGCTGGCGCAGCTCGCGCCGCACTGGGGGGCGCTGATCGGGCAGGCGGAGGAGGTCTACCGCGACCCGACGCTGTGGCCGTGGCTCGTGGTCGTGTTCATCGTGACCAAGGCGATTCACGAGACGGGGCACGGCGTCATCTGCAAGCGGTTCGGCGGGCAGGTGCCCGAGTTCGGCTTCATGCTGCTCGTGCTCTTCCCTGCGCCCTACGTGGATGCCTCTTCCGCCTGGGCGTTCGCGAGCAAGTGGAAGCGGATCGCGGTGGGCGCGGGCGGCATGATCTTTGAGTTGTTCGTGGCGTCGATCGCCGCCCTGGTCTGGCTGAACACGCAGCCCGGCTCGCTGGTGCACCAGATCGCGTACAACGCGATCTTCACGGCGTCGGTGTCCACGATCCTGTTCAACGCCAACCCGCTGATGCGGTTCGACGGCTATTTCATCCTCGCCGACCTGCTCGAAGTGCCGAACCTCATGCAGCGGTCGATGAACCAGTTGAAGCACTTCTTCAAGACCCGCGTCTACCGGATGAAGAACGAGACGCCCCCGAGCAGCCAGCGGGGCGAGACGGCCATCCTGTACACCTACGGCATCCTCGCCCTCGCCTACCGAATCTTCCTCTTTTTCTCGATCACGCTCTACGTCATGGGCAAACTGTTCGCGATCGGGCTGGTGCTGGCGATCTGGACCGCCGGCATGTGGTTCATCCTGCCGGTGGGCAAGTTCGTGCACTGGCTGGCGAGCCATCCTTCGCTGGCGGATTTCCGGCCGCGGGCGATCGCGACGAGCCTGGCGATGATCGCGATCGGCCTCGGCGCGGTCGGGCTGGTGCCGATGCCGGACCACCGGCGGGCGACGGGCGTGGTCGAGAGCGAGGCGTCGACGGGCGTGTTCTTCGGGACCGAGGGGTTCGTCGAGGACGCGCACGTCCGCATCGGCGAGTCCGTCCGTGCGGGCGATCCGATCGTCACGCTCCGCAGCGACGAGTTGCGGGCACGCCTCGCCATCGTGACGGCACGCATCGCCGAGATGGAGAGCATCGAGCAGCAGGCGATGGGGCGTGGCAGCACGGCGACGGCCCAGGTCGCCCGCCAGCGGATCGACACGCTCGCGGGGCAGGCCGACTACTTGCGCGGCGAGGTTGCGAAACTCGTGGTGCGCGCGCCGCACGACGGTCGTGTCGTTGCGGCGGACCCGGCCGCGATCGTCGGCTCGTTCGCGAAGCGCGGCGAGCCGGTCTGCCGCGTCGTGGATGAATCGCGCGTTCGCGTGACGGCGATCCTGAAGCAGCAGGAAGCGGATTGGTACTACGCACCACTGGGCGAGGAGCCCTACCGGGTCGAGGTGCGATTCCTCTCGCGGGCGGGAGACACAGTGCCGGGGCGAGTCGTGAAGGTGCTGGAGGCGGGGCAGACGCGCCTGCCGCACCCGTCGCTCGGCTTCGGCGGCGGCGGGTCGGTGGCGACGGCGAAGGACGACGAAACGGGGCTTGTGGCGACGAACCCGCAGTTCATCATGCACGTCGAGCCGCTGCCCGGGCATGCCGGGCAATGGACGGGCATGCCGGGCGAGCGGGTGCGGCTGCGGTTCACGCTGCCGCGCACGCCGCTGGCGTGGCAGTGGATCGACCGCCTGCACAAACTGGTGCAGGGGAAGGTGAATGTGTGAGGCCGAAGGGGGGGGTGGGGGAGTGACGGAGTGACGAAGTGGAATCGAATAGTTGCTTTGTGATCTGTTGATCTGTTCATCTGCTGATCTGCTGATCTCGTAATCCCATGTCGCAGGCAGTCACGCGATATCACGCATTGTTCGAGGCCGTTCGCTCGCGGCGGCGTCGGCCCGAGGTCCACAAGGGCCTGGACGGGCTGGCGGTGCGTGCGGGCGTGAAGGCCCGGCAGATGCGCGTGCGACGCGCGTGGTTTATCAGGCAGGCCGAACTGATCGACGGCCTCGCCCCGCCGATCCGCTCTCTCTCCGAGGCGGCTCTTGCGGACAACATCCGCGAGGTGCGCGAGCGGTTCGTGCGCGGCCGGGCCGACGATGCGCTGGTGCGGCGCGGGATGGCGCTGGTGCGCGAGGCCGCCCGGCGCGAGACCGGCGAGGAGGCCTTCGTCGTGCAGTTGATGGGCGCGCTGGCGCTCTATCACGGGCGGGTCATCGAGATGCTCACGGGCGAGGGGAAGACGCTGACCGGCTCGGTCGCCGCCCCGCTCATCGCCTGGCGTCGCCGGCACCTGCACGTCTTCACGGTGAACGACTACCTCGCACGGCGCGACGCCGAGAGCCGGAGGCCGATCTACCGCCGGTGCGGGCTTGACGTCGGCGCGATCCAGCAGGAGATGGACTCCGCCGCGCGGTTCGGCGTCTACGCCCGCGCGATCGTCTACGGCACGCCGAAGCAGATCACCGCCGACTACCTGCGCGATCAGATTCGCCTGGGCGAACTGAACAGCGCATGGGCCGGGCGACAGCGGCTGATGCTCTCGGGCGAGGCGGGCGGTCCGCTGGTGCCCGGGCTGCAGGCCGCGCTGGTGGACGAGGCGGACGCGGTGCTGATCGACGAGGGCGTGGTGCCGCTCATCATCGCGCGCAGCCGGCGCGAGGACGACATGTCGGGCGTCTACCAGCAGGCCGCCGCGCTGGCGGCGAAACTCGACGAGGGGCCGGACTACAAGATCGACTACCTCCGGCGTCGTGCCGAACTTAAGGCCCGCGGCGAGCACCGCCTGTCGCAGATGTTCCAGGGGCTGGACCAGCCGATCTGGCGGGCGCCGCGCCGCGCGGAGGAACTCGTCCGCCAGGCGCTCGTCGCGCGCCACTGCTACCGGCACGGGCAGCACTACCACGTCGTCGATGGGCGCGTCGTCATCGTGGACGAGTACACGGGCCGATTCCTGCCCGATCGCTCGTGGGAGCACGGGCTGCACCAGGCGGTGGAGGCGAAGGAGGGGCTGACCGTCACCGCCGACCGCGAGACGCTCGCACGCATGAGTTTCCAGCGGTTCTTCCGCAGTTACCCGTTCCTCTGCGGCATGACCGGCACCGCCGCGGACGCGACCGGCGAGATCGAGCACGTCTACTCGCTGCCTGTCGTCGTGGTGCCGACGAACCGGCCGGTCATCCGCGAGCAGAGGCCGCGGCGCATCTTCCGCACGGCGCAGGCGAAGTGGTCGGCGATCGTCGAGTCGATCGAGGAGGTCCACGAGGCGGGCCGGCCGATCCTCGTGGGCACGCGGTCGATCGCGGCGAGCGAACTGCTGAGCGAGCGGCTGACGCAGCGCGGCCTGCCGCACGTCGTGCTCAACGCGCTGCACGACAAGGAAGAGGCGGAACTGATCGCCCGGGCGGGTCGCGGCGCGACGAACGAATCGCCAGCGCCGATCACGGTGGCGACGAACATGGCGGGGCGCGGCACGGACATCGTGCTCGAGCCGGAGGCCAGGGCCGCGGGCGGGCTGCACGTGCTGCTGACGGAGATGCACGCGGCGAAGCGCATCGACCGCCAGTTCATCGGTCGCGCCGGCCGTCAGGGCGACCCCGGCTCGGCCCAGGTGTTCTGCTCGCTGGAGGACGAACTGGTGATCCAGCACGCCCGCGACCTCGCGCCGGTGCTGCTGCGCCGGACACAGGCCGAGGAACTGTCGCACCTGCGCTCGGCGCACGCGCTGATGCGCTACGCCCAGCGACGCGGCGAGGCCTTCGCCCGCCGCAACCGGGCCGCGGTGCTGCGACAGGACGACTGGATGGACCAGTACCTGCCGGGTCGGTGACGCGCGCCGTTGGGGCGCGGCCTGCACACCCTGCACACACGGAGCCGAGCTGCTTGCCGCCGTCGGAAAGCCACCTCGGGGATTCGAACCCCGGACCTGTGCTTTACGAAAGCACCGCTCTACCGCTGAGCTAAGGTGGCGGCGGCACGGCGGGAGGCCGCGGACGGGAAGTATCCGGGCCTCCGGGGCGAATGTCCAGTCTGTGCGGCGGGGGTCGTTCCGCTTGCCGGTTGACCCGCCGGCAGGCCGGGACGACACAGCCCCGGGGCGGGAGCGCCCCGGGGCGGGCGGAGTGAAGCGTCGGCACCTGTGCCGGGCGCGTGTACGGGTAGAGGCCCGTGGAGCGGTGCGGGGTCCGGGTCAGCAGCCGGCCACGAAGGCGTTGAGGAAGGTCAGGACGTCGATCGAGTTGACGGCGCCGTTGCCATCCGCGTCGGCGCAGGGGTCGGAGGCGGCGTAGGCGTTGAGGAAGCCGATGAAGTCGAGGGTGTTGACGGTCCCGTCGGCGTTCCAGTCGGCGATGCAGATGAGGGCAAGGACGGCGGCGACGTCGGCCTGCGTGACCCGGTCGGCGTTCGTGGAGTCGGCACCGTCGTTCACGTCCATGTGCATCAGGGCGTGGACGCCGTTGAACTCGCGGCCCTGCCACTTCCAGCCGGTGTACTCGAAGTCGTCGGAGGGGTCGTCTTTGGTGCCGTTGTCGTGGACGAACTGGGCTTCGTCGTCGAGGGTGGCGTCGAGGAGGGACACGGCGAGACAGTGGTCGAGCCGATTGGCGGCGCCGTCGAAGTTGATGTCGCCGGCGACGAAGCGGGACTGCGCGACGCCCGCCTTCTCGTTGAAGTGGCCTGGCGTGAGGCCGAAGCCGGTGAGGTCAGCGCCTGTAGGCCCGTTCACTCGCGTCTCATCGAAGAGCATGTCGGGGACGGAGAGGATGTCGCCATGGACCCATTCCTCGTCCGCGCGGCGGGGCTTGGGACCAGGGTTGAAGCCGCGGTACGCGAGGCGAACGATCGCGTCCGGGTTGTATCCCGGCGTCTCGGAGATTTCGTCGTCGCTGTTGCGGACGTACTCCTTGCCGGCGTTGTGCGACCAGGCGATGTCGTCCACCATCTGGTAGGGTTCGAGTATCTTGCCCCACGCCTGGTAGGGCGGGCCGAAGTCGACGCGGCTGTCCCAGTTGGCGTCCGGATCGACGTCCTTGCGCCACGAGGTGCCGTACGGCTCGTCTGCGGGACGGCGGCGCACGAGGACGTAGGTGGAGGAGTCGTCGTTGCCGAGTTTGCCGGGCGTGTCGACGGTCGGCACGTGCGCCTGCGTGAACGTGCCGAGCGTTGTGCCGGGGGCGACGAGGTCCGGGATAAAGCTGAAGCCGAGGATGTCGTTGTAGAGCACGAAGAGGCCGTTCGTGCCGATGGCGAAGCCGTCGAGGGCGAAGCACTCGTCGATCTCTGCGGGACGGTCGGGGATGCCGTCGCCGTTGAGGTCCGCGCCGCCCTTCAGGAGGGCGATGAGGTACCCGTCGAGGCTCGCGCCGGGAAACCCGTGGAGTTCGATGTATTCCCAGTACTCATCCACGCTGCCCGGGGGGTTCTCGAACACTTCGTTGATGACGACCTGGCCGTGGGCGGCGCCGCCGAGGAGGGCGAGCGAGAGAAGAGTGGGAATGACCGATCCGCGCATGGGAATCTCTCCTGTGTGGTGAACGTCCTGTCAGCGGTACTTGCCCGAGGAGAGAATCCCCCCGAACACCTTGCCTTCCAGGTCCGGATACTCGTACTTGCCGCTCTTGAGCGAGCCTCCGAACTCCTTGTCGCCGTTGAGATCGCGGAACGTGTCCACGTGCCCGTCCGCGAAGAGGAAGTTGCCGAGGATTCGGTCGTGACCCTTCTTGGAGATGCTCATGGCCCCTTTGCCGTGGGCCGGTCCGAAGTCGGTGTAGTTCTGCCAGGCGAACCACTTCGTGGCCGGGTCGATGATCGGGCCGTCGGTCATCTGCTTGACAGCCGGGTACTTCTGGCCCTTGTAGGTGATCTGGTCGTTGCCCGAGAGCGTGTCGGTGCGAGCGTCGGCGATGAGCGGAACGGCGTCGGGCGGGGCCATGACCATGAAACGGTCGTTGAGCGGCCCGACGCAGTCCTTCGGGTTCTTGGTGTCGGGGAAGGGCACGCCATCTCCGCCGCGCGGGTATCGCAACTCGGTGAGGCCCATGTACCAGGACTGCGTGTAGTTGGTGTTGAAGCCGCGTTGGATCAGGAGATCGCGTTCTTCTTCGGTGAAAGGCTTGTGCGGCTTGTCGTTCAACCGTTCGAGGATAAGGTTCTGGCTGAACTTCGCGGGAAGGCTGGGACAGAGCATGTCGCCCGGCTTGCCGTACTCCCCGTTTACCACGTCGGCGACCCAGCCCGCCTCGTCGGCCGGGCCGTAGCCGCGGTTCGTGCGGTTGTCCCACGGGCCAGAGCCGTACGTTCCCTTCCAGGAAGCGGCGTACGAAGTGAACGCGAGGCCGATCTGGCGGAGGTTGCTCCCGCACGCGGCCTGCCGGGCGACCTCACGTGCCTGCCCCAGCGCGGGCAGGAGGAGGCCGATCAGCAGCGCGATGATCGCGATGACGACGAGCAGCTCGATGAGCGTGAAGCCCGAGCGGGAACGCTGCGTGTGCGCCATCGCGGGTGTCCTTTCGACCGACACCGCGGGCGACGACGCTCGCCGCGGCATGAGCGGAGAGTATGGACGTGCGCGCGGCGCTTTGCGTCAAGACAGCGCAAAGACTCGGCTAGAACTTCCGTCGCGCGTGCAGCGCGTCGGCCGAATGTGCGCTTCTTGTCGGGACCTTAGCGCAACGCCAATCCGTGCGAAGCGAGGCTCGCACTACTCTCCGCCTCAGTCATGGGCACGCGACGGACCCACGCGGGTCGGCGAGTCGATGGCGACCGTCCCTTCAGCATGGGAGCAGAGAGAGATGACGAAGATCATGGCGACCGTTCTTGCGGCTGGCGCGGCCTCTGTCGCCGCGGCCGGCAACGTCCGCATCACGGAGTGGATGTACTCCGGGAGTCTCGGCGAGTTCGTCGAGTTCACGAACGTCGGCAACGTTCCCGTTGACATGACGGGCTGGTCCTACGACGACGACAGCCGTCTGCCCGGCGAGTTTGACTTGTCGAGCGCCGGCGTCCTGCAGCCTGGCGAGAGCGTCATCATCACCGAGGTTTCTCCCGCGGCGTTCATCGCCGAGTGGGGGATTGCGGGCGTCACGGTGCTGGGGCCGTACACGAACAACCTCGGCCGAAACGACGAGATCAACCTGTTCGACTCGGGCGGCAACCTCGTCGACCGCCTCACCTACGGCGACCAGACGTTCCCGGGCACCATCCGCACGCAGAACATCAGCGGCAACCCGAACTCGAACGCAGCCCTCGGCGCCAACGACGTCTACCAGTGGTCACTCTCGTTCCCCGGCGACGTGCAGGGATCGTGGTTCTCTGCCGGCGGCGACCTCGGCAACCCCGGCACCTACGTCCCGGCGCCGGCTTCGATCACACTGCTCGGTATCGCACTGGCGACAGCGTCTCGCCGCCGTCGCTGATCCCGACTCGCGCTGAGCACATCCCTCAACCAGCGCCGCCCGTTCGTTTGGGCGGCGTTGTCACGCGCGCCGCAGGTCGAGAGCATCGGCGATCCGCACGCCCGGCGAGGCGGCGCGCAGGCGGACGAGTTGCCGCTCGCCGAGCCGCGCACGCAGCGTGACCTCCGAGTCGTTGTAGGAGCGGTCGAGGACGCGTCCTTCGGTTTCGACGAGGTGGACCGCCCGCGCGTCCGCGGCGGGTAGCGTCACGAGAACCTCGCGTTCCCCCCCCCGTGCCGCGAGCGCGACGGCGGCGGCGAGTTCGTCCCCGCCGGTGCGCGGGCGGCCGTCCGGGCCGGGCAGGGCGCACAGGGCGATCGCGCCGGGTCGCTTGTGCTGCCAGACCAGGAGTTCGGCGTTGTCGCGCAGCCGGTCGGCCTTGTTGAGGAGGAGGAGGCGTTCCGGGGCGCGCCAACCGGCGTTGCCGTCGCGCTCCTCGTGCCTTCGCACCTCGGCGAAGAGGTCGTCCAGCGTGCTCTCGACGACGCTGAGTTGATGCTCGGCCGCGGGGTCGGAGGCGTCCAGGACGATCAGCAGCAGGTCCGCGTGCGTCGCTTCTTCGAGGGTCGCTCGGAACGAGGCGATGAGGTTGTGCGGCAGGTCGCGCACGAAGCCGACCGTGTCCGAGAGCATCACCCGCAGCCCGCCCTCGACGGCCCACTCGCGCGTGCGCGTCATCAGCGTCGCGAAGAGGCGGTCGTCGGCGTAGGCCCCGCCGGCGGTGAGCGTGTTGAAGAGCGAGCTCTTGCCGGCGTTGGTGTAGCCGACCAGCCCGACGGTGAAGTGCTCCTCGTTGCGTTTGCGGACGGCCCTGCGTTTGCGGCCCTGGATCTCCGCCAGTTCGCGCTGCAGCGCGAGGCGGCGTCGCTGTACGAGCCGGCGGTCGATCTCCAGCTGCTGCTCGCCCGGGCCTCGGGTGCCCACGCCGCCGATGCCGCCGCGCCCGACGATGCGCTCGAGGTGGTCCCACATGGCGCGGAGGCGCGGGTAGGTGTATTCCAGCTGCGCCAGTTCGACCTGGAGCCGGGCCTCGTGGGTGGTGGCGCGGGCGGCGAAGATGTCGAGGATGAGTTCCGAGCGGTCGATCACCTTGCGCTCGACCTCCTGCTCGACGTTGGCGATCTGGCGCGGCGAGAGGTCGTGGTCGAAGATGACGGTGGTCGCTCCGACGCGCTCGCACAGGCCCTTGAGTTCGCGCACCTTTCCCGTGCCCATGTAGGTGCCGGGGACGGGCCGGTCGAGGCTCTGGCCGATCTCGCCGACGACGACCGCGCCGGCCTGCTCGGCGAGGGCGCGCAGTTCGCCGAAGGGGTCGGCCCGGTCGTAGCGCGACTCCGGCAGGCGGACGGCCGCGAGCACGGCACGCTCCGCCTGCACGCCGAGTGACGTTCTTTCGCGTGGTTCCGGCACGGGGCAAGTGTAGCCCTCGGGGGCCTTCGTCCAGCCGTAGAATCGCGTGCCCGCAGCGGCATCGAAGGGAGTACGCCGTGCCAAAGGTTCGCGTGTTCGTGCAGGTCGCGCTGGTCGCCATCCTCGGCGTCGCGGTGCTCGGCTCGACGCTCCGCATCGCCCAGATGGGGGGCGACTACGAGTTCTTCGACCCGCTCATCGACGTCAAGCACATCCTGACCACCCGCTACGTCGAGCCGGTGGACGCCGCGACGCTGCAGCGGGCGGCCATCGACGGCATGATCGAGTCGCTCAACGATCCGTTCACGGTGTACGTCCCGCCGCGCGACGTGCGCGAGTTCGAGAAGGCCCTGACGGGCGAGTACGTGGGCATCGGGGCGCAGGTGATCGTGCGCGACGGCTGGCTGACGATCGTGACGCCGCTCGAAGGCTCGCCCGCCTTCCGCGCCGGCCTCATGCCCGACGACCGCATCGTCGAGATCAACGGCGAGTCCACCTTCGGCAAGACTGCCCAGGACAGCGTCGACGTGCTGACGGGGCAGCCCGGAACGTCGGTCGAGTTGACGGTCGAGCGCGGAGGCGAACGGTTCGGCGTGACGATCGTCCGCGACCAGATCAAGACGCTCCCCGTGAAGGGCTTCCACCGGCGCGGCACGGAGGGTGAGTGGCAGCACCTCATCGACCCCGACCGGGAGATCGTGTACGTCTGGCTCACGCAGTTCAACCCCGGCTGCGCGCGCACGATCGGGGAGGTCCTGCTCCAGTACGGCGCGGACCGTGGCGAACTGGGCGGCCTCGTGCTCGACCTGCGCTGGAACCCCGGCGGCGTTCTGGGTGAAGCGATCGCTCTCGCCGACATGTTCCTCAACGACGGGGTCATCGTCTCCACGCGCGGCCGGGCGCACCCCGAGGAGGTCGCCAACGCCCGAACGCAGGGGACGCTCCCTGACTTCCCGATCATCGTCCTGCTCAATGAAGCGAGCGCATCGGCCAGCGAGGTGCTCGCCGGAGCGCTCCAGGAGAACGGGCGGGCCGTCGTGCTCGGCACGCGCTCGGTGGGCAAGGGGAGCGTGCAGTCGGTCATCACGCTGCCGAACGGCAAGGGGGCTCAACTGAAGATCACCGAGCAGGGCTACTACCTGCCGTCGGGCCGGAGCCTGCAGCGCACCGACACCTCCGTCGAGTGGGGCGTCGATCCGACGCCGGGCTTCTACATGCCGCTCACGACCGAACAGACCTCCGAACTGCTCCGCGTGCGCCGCGAGGAGGACCTCATCCGCGCCAACAACGAGGGCGACTGGTCCGACCCGGCGTCGATCGTGGAGCGGCTGCGCGACCCGCAACTCGCGGGCGCGCTCCGCGCCGTGCAGGCACGGATCGACACCGGCGAGTGGGAGCGGACCGGCCAAACCGGCCCGGAGCGCGAGGCGATCGCGCTCGACGAACTGCGGCGCATCCAGCGGACGCGCGACCTGATGCTGCGTGAACTCGGTCGGCTCGAACGGCGCATCGCCGCCATCGAGACCGCCGTGCCCGACGCGGCGGGGCAGGCGCAGCGCGATTTCTGGAGCGACGACCTCGAACTCGCCGGCGGCACGCTCGACGTCTTCGACCCGGACGGCAACCGCGTCGTCCGCCTTCGAATCACGGCCGACGACCTCGAACGCTGGCTGCTCGACGCTCCTCTCGAACCCACCGAATGACACGCCCCTCGCCTCTTCCTTCCTTTCCTTGCGTTTTCTGATGTCTGTCGCCCGATGCCTGATGCCTGCTCCGCCATGCTTGTTCTCGGCCTCGAAACATCCTGCGATGAGACCGCCGCGGCCGTCGTCGAGGATGGCGAGCGCGTGCGGTCGAGCGTGATCGCGTCGCAGCACGACCTCCACGCCGAGTACGCCGGCGTCGTGCCCGAGATTGCCAGCCGCGCGCACGTCGAGCGCATCACGCCCGTCGTGCGGGCCGCGCTGCGTGAGGCGGGCGTCGCGCTCGCGGATCTTGATGCGGTCGCGGTCGGGTACCGGCCCGGTCTGATCGGATCGCTCGTCGTGGGCGTAGCGGCGGCGAAAGCGCTCGCGTGGTCGCTCGGCGTTCCGATCGTCGGCGTGGATCACGTTCACGCGCACCTCTACGCCGGCCTGCTGCGCGAGCGCAACGCCGGGCAGCAGGCCGACCACACCCTCTTTCCCGCGCTCGGCCTCGTCGTTTCCGGCGGGCACACGTCGATCTATGCCATGGAATCGCCCGTGGCGCTGAAGCGGCTCGGCGCGACGATCGACGACGCGCTCGGCGAGGCGTTCGACAAGGCCGCGACGATCCTCGGCCTGCCCTACCCCGGCGGGCCGGCCCTCGACACGCTCGCCCGCACGCCCGGCGCGAACGACCGCGCTCACGACTTCCCGGTCGCCCGGCTCGCCCGCGATTCGCTCGACTTTTCGTTCTCCGGCCTGAAGACCGCGCTGCTCTACGCCGTCCGCGGCGTGCCCGGCCCCGGCGAGCGCGCGCCGCCGCTGGCGCTGACCGAGCGCGACCGCGCTGACCTCGCGGCGTCGTTCGAGCGGGCCGCGTGCGCCGCCGTCGTGCTGAAACTCGGGCGCGCCCTCGCCGTTCAGCGGGCGCGAGGTCTCTGTCGTGCGCTCCTCACCGGCGGCGGCGTGACGGCCAATACTCGCCTTCGGGCCGAGTTGGCCGGATTCGCGCGGCGCGAGGGCCTGGACCTGCGCCTGCCACCGCCGCGATTCTGCCTCGACAACGCGGCGATGATCGCGGGCCTGGGTCACGCGGTGCTGGCCGCGGGCGTGCGTCATGATCTCGCGCTCTCCGCGGTTCCGACAACGGCTTGCTGACCGGAGGCCTGTCGCATGATGAAGCGTTCACTGCTCGTTCTGGCCGCGTTGGTGCTTTCGTTCGCCGGCCCGCGACCGCTCGCGGCACAGCCCGAGGGCGATGCCGGGTACCGGGAGTCCATCGACAACTACGAGTCCCGCTCGATCCGAGGCTTCAGGGTGATGGTCAACCGGTCGCTGCTGGGTGAGGACGCGCTGCTGCGCGACACGCTCGCCGGGCTTGAGCACGATCTGTCGATGGTGGAGCGTTCGGTCGCGCCGGCGCAACTCGCGTTCCTGCGCACGGTCACGGTCTGGGTCGAGGTGCAGGGCGCGGTCGTGCCCGGGGACATGAGCGGACGCGGCACGTGCTATCACCCCTCGCCGCAGTGGCTCGCGACGCACGGCCTGCTCCGCGAGAAGGCCGGCGGCATCGAGGTCGTGAACGCGCGGGACTTTCTCGAGTGGCGCCGCAACCAGCCCTGCATGACGCTGCACGAACTCGCGCACGCCTACCACCACGCGCTCGGCTACGACGATCCGGACATCCGCGAGGCGTACGACAGCGCGATGGCCGAGGGCCTGTACGAGGCGGTCGCGTACAACCTCGCGGCGGACGGCGCGCCGGTGCGTGCCTACGCCGCGAACAACCCGCAGGAGTACTTCGCGGAACTGACCGAGGCCTACTTCGGGTTGAACGACTACTTCCCGTTCACGAGGCCGCAACTGCGGCGGCATGACCCGCGCGGCTTCGCCCTCGTCGAGCGCCTCTGGACGCTCAGTGAGACCGACCTCGCGCGTGCTCTGGCGGTGACACCCGAACCAGACTGACCCCCGTGCTGTGCGCCATGCACGATCATGCCATGAAGCCCCGCGTTTCGACTCACCCGGCCGCGCTCGAGCCGGACGATCTCCTGCGCCAGTGCTCGATGGAGCGGGGGCGCAGCAGCGGCCCCGGCGGGCAGCACCGCAACCGTGTGCAGACGCTCGTGATCCTGACTCACACGCCCACGGGGGTGACCGCCCAGGCGTCCGAGCGGCGCAGCGCGGAGGAGAACCGTCGGGTGGCGCTCCGGCGTCTGCGCCTGCGGCTCGCGACCGAGTTCCGCGCCCCGGTGCCGCTCGGCGAGTGCCGGACCGCGCTCTGGCTCAGTCGCTGCGGCCCGGAGGGTCGCATCGCTTGCAACCCCCGGCATGCCGACTATCCGACGCTGCTCGCCGAGGCGCTGGACGTCGTCGAGGCGTGCGGGCTGGACGTGAAGCAGGCGGCGGTGCGTCTGTGCTGCACGCCGAGCCAGATCGTCCGTCTGATCGCGGCGCATCCTGCCGCGCTCGACCGACTGAATCGCTCGCGAGAGGCACGAGGAATGCACGCACTCCGAGGAGCCTGAAAGCACGCACCCGCCGGGTCGGGCGGGTGCGTGCCTGCGAGGCGCGAGTCGAGCCTGCGTGTGGCCGCGAGACAAAGGGGAATGCCCGTTTTTCCACGGGGCAACATCTCGCACGAGAACTTCGAGTCAAGGGAAAGCCCGCAACTTGACGCAGATGGCCGATCGTTCGTGATTCGTTTGGTTCCGGGTGCCGCACACTTGCTCGCGCGGGCTTTCAGGCGGGGACTTCTTGAGACCCTGCCGGTAACTCGGCGAAGCCGAACCGTGGCCGTCGGCCCATGGGGGGTCGTCGATGCCGGTTGGCGCCGCAAGGGAGAACTCGGCCGGGGACGGACGCGATCGCGTCGCGGTGGTCTGGTCAGGACCGAGAGCGGGATGCGCGCTGTGGAATGATCGGGCGAAATCCCTCGAAACACGGCACCCGGAGGCGAATCACGGTCGGACCTACGCGATTAATTCCAGCGAATTGGTGGGCAGCCTATTGACACGACAATCGCGAAACCTGTAGGCTCGTGATGGTAGAGAGTCAGGGGTTCGGGAGAGATCGGACCCTGTTGAGAGAGAGACGGCTCGGCCTCCATATCGAGAAGTGCCTGCCGGTCTTGAGCGGATCGCTTGGAGTAGATGCGTGTGCGTCGGCGGATGCTGTTGGGAGCCGAGGCACGCAACCAGGATCGGAGACAGACGGCCTCGGACTCGTTGCCCGGGCCGGTTCACCCGCGAAGGGTGATTGAGTGTTTGTGTTCAAGATATGGAGTGATGAGACAATGAGAAATGTGACTCGCAGCGCCCAGTGCCTCTTCGGCGGCACCATTCTGACGGCGGGCCTCGCTGCCCCCGCCTCGGCCCAGCTCTGGAACATCGACAACGATCCGGCCGGGTGGGCGGCGGCCAAGGCCGGCCTCATCCTCGAGGGTACCACCAACTTCAGCGCGGATCCCAACTACCCGCTCATCGGCATCAAGGGCCCGGTGACCAGCGCGGGCAACGGGCCGGTCTCCCCCGGCACGGTCTACACCACGCACTCGTTCGACACCGTGAACGGGGCGAACTACTTCTACAACATCGCGACACTCGGGCCGCAGTACGGCTTCGGCAACCCTTCGAACGCCCTCCTCGCCAACTACTTCGTCGACACCTTCCGCGCCGATTTCGCCGGCGTGGCCGCGGTTGAGTTCAACGCTCTGGCGGTCCTCGGCGGCGCTTCGGTCAACATCACGGTCTATGACTCGAACGGCGCCACCGCCTACAACAACGTGAACGTCGGCGGCGCGTTCGGCGCGAACCTCGGCGTCCTGGGCAGCGGCATCACCCGCATCGACATCTTCGACGCCGCCGGCGGCGCCGAGGGTATGCAGGGCAAGGTCTCGACCTACCTCGTCCCGGCCCCGGGCACGGCGGCTCTGCTCGCCCTCGGTGGTCTGGTCGCCACCCGTCGTCGTCGCTAATCGCGACGCCGCGCACGGCCCTCCGATCGCGCGAGAGCGCGACTCGGGACGATCCGTGCGAGCATCT
This sequence comes from Phycisphaerales bacterium, assembly GCA_039794165.1. GTDB lineage: Bacteria > Planctomycetota > Phycisphaerae > Phycisphaerales > UBA1924 > CAADGN01. The sequence continues at coordinate 181,173 of JBDIVY010000006.1, read as the reverse complement.
CTGCACCACGCCCGACCCGGTGAAAGCCGGGTCGGGTTGTTTCCACGACCCCTCGCCGCGCGAGGCACACACCTCTGCCCGCGTCTACGATGTGCCCGCGAGCGTGTGGACTCGCGCGCCGGTCCCGTTCCCGGGCATTGATCGCTTTGAGAGCACGCCGGCCGGCGGGCGGCGGCGAAGCGGGCACGACGATGATCATCCAGGGCCAATCCCAGCGCATCCACGCCATCCGGCAGGCCGTCAACGCCCAGCAGTGGGTCATCGCGGAGGAACTGCTCCAGGAGGCCGTGCAGCGCGCCCGCCCCGACGCGGAGATGCTCTATTACATGGGCATTGTCCACGAGGTCCGGTTTGAGATCGGCACGGCGATGGAGTACGCCGAGCGTTCGATGCGGCTTCTGCCGAACCCTGGCGCGGCCCTGCTGCTCGCCCGCGCCCACCGCATCCGGGGCGACACGGACGACGCGGTGCGGATGTGCGACCGCGCCCTCGAGCTCGCGCCTGGCAACACCTTGGCGCTGGCGACGAAAGCCGGCTCGTTCGAAGAGGCGGGCCGCTACGACGAGGCGCTGGCCGTCGTGGAGCCGCTGCTCGAACGCGCGAAGCAGCAGAACCGGCAGGCGGAGGCCCCGATCCTGGCCGAGTGGGCCAAACTGCTCATCCAGCAGAAGCGGTACACGGAGGCGATCGCGGTCATCGACGACCTGATCGCCAACCACCAGCCCGACGAACGCCGCAGGTGCGGCCTGCTCTACACCCGCGCCAAGGCCTGCGACAAGGCGAAGGACTACGAGGGCGCGTTCCGCTCGGCCCAGGAGGCGAACAGGTTCGAGGCTCTCCCTTTCGACCCGGCCGTGTACGAAGAGCAGGTGACGGCCCTGATGACGCACTGGTCGCGCGAGAAGATGGCCAGGTTCCCCATCAGTTCCTGCACCAGCGAGGTGCCGGTCTTCGTCGCCGGGATGCCCCGCAGCGGCACCAGCCTCATCGACCAGATCATCGACGCCCATCCGCGCGCGGCGGGCGTCGGCGAACTCGACACCATCGACCGCTTCGCGATCGAACTGGCCGGGGCGTGGAGGGCGGACCTCGAGCCGCCGGAGAGTTTCGGCCCCTACAACAGCCGCAAGTGGACGCAGGTCGCGGAGAAATACGTCCGCGAGGTGCGCAGACTCGCGCCGAACGCCGAGCGGATCGTCAACAAGTCGCTGGGCAACAACCGGCTCGTCGGGCTGATCGCGCGGCTCTTCCCGAAGACGCGGATCATCCACGCCATCCGCGACCCGCGCGACGTGGCCGTCAGTTGCTTCATGGGCGGGTTCAACAACCAGATGCACCCGTGGACCACGCGCATCGACTGGGTCGTGGCCGCGTGGGAGCAGTCGATGCGCATGATGGAGCACTGGAAGGCGACGCTGGACGTGCCGATCCTCGACGTGCACTACGAGCGGCTGGTCAACGACCCGGAGGCCGAGTTCCCGCGCATCATCGAGTTCCTGGGCCTGGAGTGGGACGACGCCTGCAACGAGTTCCACAAGAGCCGCCGCACCGTGCGCACGCTGTCGTACGACCAGGTGAACCGCCCGCTCTACACGACCTCGGCGGGGCGGAACCAGAACTACGCGAAGTTCCTCGAAGCCGTCCGGTTCCCGGCGTACGACCCGTACGGCTGACGAGCCGCGACCGTGAGGGAGCGGTCCGCACGCAACGATCTGCCGACTTGCCCGTACCATGACCGGATGCGCCGCTGGAAGGCCGCCATTCTGCTCGGTTTGGCGACGGCGATCGGCCTGGCGTGGCTGCTCTCGGTCGCGGCGCCGGTGCCGATGTACCCGCGCCGCGTGGCGCGGGCGTGGCTGGGCGAGGACGGGCGGGCGTGGTCGAGCCACGAGGTCGGCCGGGTCGGCGTGCGCGACGCCTGGTGGTACGACCTCGCCGACACCGACGCCGATCGCCCGCCCCCGGAGATCGTCGAGTCCATGCGCGCCGAGAACGCGCACTACGAGGCGCGCAGGCGGGGCACGCCCGAGGCGATCCGTTCGTCGCACGTCCCGCCATCGTGGGGCACGCTCGCGCGCGGCCGGGCGGGGCCGGAGCGCATGATCGGCTCGGACACCGCGTACGGCTGGCCGCTGCCGTGCCTGTGGTACTCGGTGCACGGCGATCTGGTCGGCAACACGACCGTGAACGAGCGTCTCGTGGGAGGCGTTCGTGTGGTGGGCGTGCCGTCGGCCCGCGGGCGGGACTTCCGCGCGCTCCCGCTGCGTCCGATCTGGCCCGGCCTCGCGCTGAACGCGGCCGCGTGGAGCGCGGTGTGGCTCGTGCTGCTCACCGCGCCCAGCGCGATCCGCCGCCGCCGCCGCCGCGCCCGCGGCCTGTGCGAACGCTGCGGCTACGACCTCGCGGGCTGCACCGGCCCGGCGTGCCCGGAGTGCGGCAGCGGAAGAACTCCGCTCAACGGCGGGACCGGCCGTCTGCCCGCAAGGGCATGATCGCTCGTTTGTGCCGCGTGCCCCTTGTGGTCCCGTTACAATCCTCACATGCGACGACGCAAGGCTCGGATTCGAGATGACCGCGACCGCGTGTTCTCTGTAGCGCGAGTCGACGTAGACTGGTCTACATTCGATCCGGAAGTGAGCGACTTTGGACTTGCGGTGGCCCGGCAATCGCTCGTCGACGAGAGCGAACAAGTGACACCGTTTGCCGCCGCGCTGCTCATGCTGATGGCAGGAGTCGCGGTTGTGCTTGGACTCCTGCTCGCGTTCGGCTTCTTCTCGACCCAGAAGAGCCGTTCCGAGGAGATACTGATAGGCATGGCGCTCGTGCTTCTCGGTCACCTCTTCGCGTGGCTCGCGATCGTCCCGCGAAGGCTGCATCGACGTCATCGAGCCGATGTTAGCGGTGTCCTGGCATCCTGTCTCCGTTGTCCGGTCTGCGAGGGCTCCCTCGCCGATCTTCTGCCCGATCCCGACGGCTGCACCCCCTGCCCCGAGTGCGGCGCGGCGTGGCGGATCGACGCCCCCGCCCCGTGGGACGGCGACGCCTCAACGCATGACCCGCGCCGACCGCCCGGATCGCGCGCTGCCGTTTAGAATGCCTCCATGCGAGCCAGGACAGTCCGAATTCGCGACGACCGTGCCCAACCGTTCCCCATGCCGCTTCCTTCTCTCGACAGAAAGGTCTTGGGCATCCCGCGCGAGCAATGGGCGATCCCCGCGATACGGCATTGGCTGGCTTTCAGGCGGCCGGTGTCGTGGATCATCGGGTCAGTCTCCGTGTTCTTCTTTGGCGCTATTCTCGTCACCGTTGGGGTAATCGTCGCATCTGGACAGTTGCGGCCGCGGATGCCTCGTTCAAACGAGGTGGCAATAGCGACGATTGCGATAGCACTCGGTAGCACGGTCCTCGTCGTGGTCGCCGTCGCCGGCTTGCTGTGCGTCAAGCACGGGCGAAAACCCCTCCGCAAGTGGCTTTCGCAATACAGGCAATGCCCTGTCTGCGAAGGCTCCCTCGCCGGACTACTCCCAGACCCCGACGGCTGCACGCCCTGCCCCGAGTGCGGCGCGGCGTGGCGGATCGACGCCGGGCCGAAGGAGCAAGCCCGATGATGAACGCGCGCCGAGCGAGCCGCCGCTGCTACGACGCACGCGGCCGGGCCGTGACCCCGGCCGACACCCAGCTCCTCCCGCAGGGCGCACCTGCGGCCGTGCGCAAAGAGATAGCGAACAGCCGGATGCTCTCCTGGCGCTCGCTCGCGATCATTGCCGGCATCGTCGCGGCCATCGTTCTCGTCCGTCTCGGCCTTCGGCTCTGGCAGCGTCCATCGCTGTCGTGGCTCGACGTCGGAGAAGTGGGGGCGGCCACGGCCAGTCTTGCGGTGGCTTACCTCTTCGTTGCGTTCCACTCCCGTCGCCGGTTCGAGGACCGCGCTGTCCGCGCCTGGCTCTCCATAGGTCATTGCGCCGCGTGCGGCTACTCGTTGCGCGCCATCCCGCCCGACTTCGACGGAGCGACCGTCTGCCCCGAGTGCGGTGCGGCGTGGCGGCTGGCCCCAGGCCCGACGCCGACCCCGCACGAACCCGGCCCCATGGACGGGCGTTAGAGACTCCGCGGCCTATGCACGAGCCTCCGACCATCCTCGACGACCGCGGCGTGGCACGGCCGCTGTACGCCTTCCCGCGAACACGGAACGGAGTCTCGCCGGGGTCGCCCCTGACCACTGACGAGCAGATTGAGATCGAGAGTGCGCTGGGAGTCCCGCAAGACATGCGCACTCCGTACGAGCGCGTGCTGAGGCCGCAGTTGAAGATGGCGATTGGCGCCGTCGTGTTGGGGATCTGGGCATACGTAGGCTTTGCGACAGGATCAGCGGCGATCCGCGTGGCTATTGGCGCTCTGCTTGTCTCCATCGTTGTAGAGCGATTCACCCTCGGACGCGAGGAACGACCCTACCGGCTCGCGCGCCGCCTCAGTTCCGCAGGCGTGTTTGCAGCCCTGTGCTACGCGCTCCTGGGATCGCCTGTGCAGGGCAACGCATGGGGGAGCCTCGCTTGGGTGGGACTGTTCCTCGGGTTTGTCGCGGTCGAGTTCGTTCTGCGAGAGCTCATGCGGCTGGGCGATCCGCGCCGGAATCTCGCCACGGTCAAGCGAGTCATGCTCGGCAAGTTCCGCTGCCCCTCGTGCGCATCCCCCATCGGCGGCGGCGACGCCGGGAGCGACGGCTGCGCGATCTGCGCGGCGTGCGGCGCGGCGTGGCGGCTGTCGTCGGATCTGTCGCTCAAGCCCGTGGTGTGCGAGGCGTGCGGCTACTCGCTCGACGGGCTTGTCGTCCATCCCGACGGCACGACGAGATGCCCCGAGTGCGGGCGGCTCGCGCTGGTCAGGCCGCCCGTGTCGCCCGTGCGGTCCGGCCTCCGCTGCTGGACCTGCCGCCGCTCCCTCGTCGGCCTCGAACTCGTCAACGGCGACCGCGTGAAGTGCCCCGACTGCGGCACGTGGCGCAGCGGGCTGACGGCGGCGGACGTGCAGGGCGCGGGCGACGCCTCGTGATTGCGCTTCACGGCTCCGCCGCGCGCACCCGCACGGCCAGCACTTCCGTCCGGCCGTAGTCGATCTCGAACCGAGCGCCCACTTCCAGCGGCGTCACCTCCAGCCCGGCCGCGCGGAGGCGGTCGAGCGGGTCGCCCGGCTCGGCGTCGGCGTGCGGGGCGGATCGCACCAGCACGGTCCACGCCCCCTCCGCCCGCACGCGATCCACCAGCACGCTCAGCGGCAGCGGGGCGCCGAACGGGTGTCGCGTCTCCGGCCCCGCGTCGAAGTACGGCTCGATCCGCACGCCGGCGTAGTACTCCACCGCCGGGTGCCAGAAGTCCACCGATGCAAGCCGGTTCGGGTCCACGAGCAGGCCCGGCTCGCCCAGCGCGGCCACGAACGCCCGCGGCGATCGCTCCGCCTCCACCACCTCGCGCCCGTACCCGTACCACGCACCCTGCCCGACAGCCATGACCGCGACGATCACGCCCGCGATGCGCGCCAGCGTCCGCCCCCACGCGAGGTCCCGCACCGCAGACGCCATCCACGCTCCCCCCAGCAGCGCGACGCCCGGCCAGACCGGCGTCAGATAGCGCGGCACGCCCTTGCTCAGCACGGCGAACCCGCACGCGCCCAGCACGACCCACGCGATCACCACGCACAATCCCGGCGTCGGACGCACGCGGTCGCGCACCAGCCACACCAGCCCGGCGAGCGCGGCGATCGAGCCGAGCCCCACGCCGTAGGCCGCGGCTTCGAGATAGGCCAGCGGCGCCTCGTGGACGAAGAGTTGGAGGTTCTCCGTGGTTTCGAGTTCGAGGGCTGCCTGGACGGCGTCATGCCCGATGCGTGCGGTCACCGCCCGGCCCCACGCCCAGAGCGCGAGCGCGCCCACGCCCAGCACGCCGACCGGGTGCGTGCGCGCCAACGCCGCGATGTACGCGCGAGCCGGCTCGCGCCTCAGCAGCGCACCAACGAGCGCGGCCGGCAGGGCGGCGCACGCCATCATCAGCGCAAGCCCCACGCCGTCGCCGAACGATCGGACCTCGTCGGCCTGCGTGGCGCCGACGGCGATGACCGCTGCGCCGGCGCACGCCGCGGTCGCCGACCACGCCCGCTTTCCGCGCGGCGGATGCTCGACGACGCACCGCAGCGCGATCCCGCCGTACGCGGCAAGCCCGATGACGAGCAGCCCCGGCGGCCCCTTCGTGAGCGCAGCCCCGGCGGCGCACACGCACGCGGCCGCAACCGCGCCCCACGCCGTCCGCCGCCGCTCGCGGTGCGACCGCCAGGCGGCATCGATCGCCCAGACCGCGCCGACGACGAAGGGGACGAGGATCGCGTCGAGTTCGCCGATGCGCCCGGAGCGCACTGAAAGGATGCCGGTGCCGAGAAAGAGGGCCGCCCACCACGCCGCGTGCTGCGCCCACGCCCGCCCGCCGAGGCTCGCCCCTTCGCCCGCGTCGCGCTCGTGCAGCATCCGGCGCCCGAGCAGGTAGACGCCCAGCACACCCAGCGACGAGGCGAGAGCGACGGTCGCGCGCAGGTGCCACTCGCCCGGGCGCGTGCCGGTGAGGCGGGCGAGGGCCATCGGCGCCCAGTAGACGAGCGGGGGCTTGGCGAGGTAGGGCCGGTCGTGGACCGTCGGCACGATCCACTCGCCGCGGTCGTGCATCTCGCGCGCCACGAGCGCCCGCTGGGCCTCCTGCCAGTTGGTCAGGCCGTGCGTGGAGAGGCCGAGGAAGAACACCACCGCGCACAGGGCGGCGAGCACCAGCAGGTCGCGCACCGGCGGGCGGAGTTCCATCGCGTGGCGAAGCCTACGCCTCGTCGAGCAGGTCCACGCTCTGGAAGCGCTTGCCTTCGAGCATTTCGAGGCTCGCGCCGCCGCCGGTCGAGACGTGGGACATCTTGTCGGCGAGTTTGAACCGTTCGACCGCCGCGGCCGTGTCGCCCCCGCCGACGATGCTGGTCGCGCCGCCGACGGTCGCGTCCGCGATGGCGCGGGCGACCTGCTGCGTGCCGACGCGGAAGGGCATCCATTCGAAGACGCCCATCGGTCCGTTCCAGACGATCGTCTTCGCGCCGCGCAGCACGCGGGCGAACGTCGCCTGCGTGGCCGGGCCGATGTCCAGACCCATGAAGCCCGGCTTGACGTGCTCGCGCTGCACTTCGACCTGCCCCGAGGTCTCGGCGAACTGCGTCGAGCAGACATGGTCCTCGGGCAGGTGCAGGTCGCACTTCAGCCGCGCGGCTTCCTCGATCATCCGCTTCGCCTCGCCGACGAACTTCTCCTCGACTCGGCTCTCGCCCACATGCCGCCCGAGCGCACGGAGAAAGGTGTACGCCATCGCCCCGCCGACCAGCAGCGCATCGCACTTCGGCAGCAGGTGGCCCACCGCGCCGATCTTGTCCGAGACTTTCGCTCCGCCCAGCACGACCACGAACGGCTTGGCGGGCTCGCGCAGCGCGTCGCTCAGGTAGCGGATTTCCTTCTCGACCAGCAGCCCGACGACGCGGGGCCTGCCCTGCATGGCGCGCGGCAGGGCGACCATCGAGGCGTCCGCGCGGTGGCAGGTGCCGAAGGCGTCGTTGACGTAGGCGTCGCCCAGCAGCGCGAGCCGGTCGGCGAACGCCGCGTCGCCGTCCTTCTCGCCCTTGTGGAAGCGGAGGTTTTCGAGCAGCACGACCTCGCCGTCCTTGAGCGAGTTGACGGCGTTCACGGCGGCCTCGTCGGTGCAGTCCTTCGACGGGAACGTGACCGGCCTGCCGAGCAGTTCGCCGAGGCGCGCCGCGACGGGGCGGAGCGAGTACGCCTCCTCGTAGCCCTTGCCCTCGGGCCGGCCCAGGTGGGAGATCAGGACGGCCCGCCCGCAGCGGTCGATGACGGACTTGATCGTCGGCAGCGCCTCGCGGATGCGTCGGTCGTCGCCGATCACCCCGCCGTCGATCGGCACGTTGAAGTCCACGCGCACGAGCACGCGTTTGCCGGCGACCTCGACGGCCGCGACGCTCTTCTTCGCCATCCCTGTGCCTCCTCGTCCTGTGCCGACCGCCGGGCGGTGGGGGGTCACGACCCGCCGTGGTTCTCGATGATCCGTGCCGCGTTCCCGCGTACCGCGGCCGCCCCGCGCGAGGTGAGTTGCTCGCGCATGCGTCGCAGTTGTGTCGCCACCGAGGCGTCGACCAGTTGATCGCCGATGCGGAACCGCACGCCGCCGATGATGGACTCGTCCACGTAGGGGTGGACGATGACGTCCTTGTTCAGGGCGCGTCCGAGCCGCTCGCGCACCGCGGCGAGTTCGTTCGCGCTCACGGGGGCGGCGGTGAAGACGTCCACCTCGACGCGGCCGAAGTGTTCCTGGACGATGGCGTCGTAGGCCGCGACGATCGCCGGCAGGTGCCCGAGCCGCTCTTTTCGGTTCAGCACGAGCAGGAATCGCAGGAGCAGGTCGTCGCACCGGCCCTCGAAGATTCGCCGCAGCGCGCCCTCGCGGGCCTTCACGCCCAGCACGCGAGAGGCGAGGAACTCGCCGAACTGGCCGTCCGAGCGGGCCATCTCGAGCACGTCCTCCAACTGGTCGAGGATCGACTCGGACTTCTCGCGCCCGCCATCCGCCTCCGCCATCTCGAAGAGGCTGCGGGCGTAGGTGTTCGCCACGGCGTCGGGCTTGGATTCGATCAGGGGCATCGGCGCTTCCTTCCTCGCCGGCTCACGAGCGGGCCGACTCGAGTTCCGCGAGCGATTCGTCCACGAAGGCCTGGTGGTCGGCGGCGTTGATCTCGCGCCGCAGGATCTTCGACGCGACCATCGCCGCGAGTCCGGCCGCGTCGGCATAGACCTCGTTGAGGGCCGCGCGCTTCGCGCCCTCGATGTCCCGCAGCGCCCTCTCTCGCATCTGCCCGAGTTCCACGTCCGCCTTCGCCTTGAGTTCCGCGGCGAGTTTCTGCTGCTGCGCCCGCGTCTCGTCGAGCATCTTCTGGGCCTCGGCCCGCGCCTCGGCGAGGCTCTGCTGGTACATCGCCAGCGCGTCCGCGGCCTGCTGGCGGGCCGCCTCCGCCGCAGCGATCTCCTGGCGGATCTTCTCCTCGCGGTCCTTCAGGCCCCTGGCGATCTTGGGCCAGACCTTGGTGGCGAGGATCATGTAGACGAGCAGGAAAACGACGACGGCCATGATGCCGGACATCACGCCCGCGTTCGGGGCGTGGATCACGCTCGGCTCGCCCTTGGCCTCGTCCGCGGCCCCGAACGCGGCCGCCGGCATCAGCGTCATTCCCGCCATCACCACCGCACGCATCAATCGTTCCATGGGTCGTCTCCCGCGCAAGGGCGGTGTGTGAACAAGCCTCGAATCCGCGTGCCGCCCCTTCGGGCGGCGCACGGGTGTTGTCGTTCCGCTCCGCGTCAGGCGATCATGCCGACGACGACGGCGAAGAGCGTGGCGCCTTCGACGAGGGCGGCGCAGAGGATCATGTTGGTCATGATCGGGCCGGAGGCCTCGGGCTGGCGTGCGATGGACTCGACCGCGCCCTTGCCGATGAGGCCGATGCCCAGGCCGCCGCCGAGGACGGCGATGCCCGCGCCGATCGCGGCCAGGCCCTTGCCGATCTTGCCCGTCGAGGCCGCCGCCACCTCGACCGCCGAATCCTGCGCCATGGCCAGCGCAGGGCCGAACACAGCAACCGCGGCCGTCGCGATCAGAGCGTGCTTCACGATGTTCTTCATGGCTCTACCGATCCCTTTCAGATTCAGAGAACTCGTTGCGAGAATCCTTCAATGGGGCCTGTCCGGCACACGACGCCGCGACACCCCGACGATCAGACCCGTTCCCTCAGTGCGCCGCCGCGTGCGCGTGCCCTTCTCCCTGCTCGTGCCCGTGCTCGTCATCGTGGTGGCCGTGCGGCATCAACTGGCTGACGAAGACCGTCGTCAGGAACATGAACACGAACGCCTGGAGCAGCGCGACGAAGATCTCCAGCAGGTAGACCGCGATGGCCCCCAGCCCGGCGACGAGCGTCACCGGCACGCCCAGCGCCCAGCCCCCCGCGAACGCCGCCGCCGGGAACCCCAGCAGCACCGCCAGCAGGATGTGCCCGGCCGTCATGTTCGCCATGAGACGAATGGCCAGCGCGGCCGGCTTGATGAGCAGCGCGCCCGCCAGTTCGATCACCACCACCAGCAGGATCACCGGCAGGAACATCGGCTTCATCGGCACGCCGCCGGTCATGTGGGCCATGTAGCCCTTCACGCCGAGGCTCCGCAGCCCGCCGATGTTGAAGACGATCGCCGAGATGAGGGCCATCCCCCCCGTGATCCACAGGTTCTGCGTCGCCGTTCCGCCGACCCACGCCAGGTGCCGCTCCTTCAGTCCCGTGAACGTCAGGTTGTGGATGTCCAGCAGCGGGACCAGCCCGATCAGGTTGTTCACGAGAATGAAGAAGAAAGCCGTCAGCAGGAACGGCAGGTACTTGTCCGTCCGCTCGTGCAGCAGGGGCCGGATCGTCGTGTCCCGCAGATAGGTGCAGATCACCTCGATCGTGCTGGCGAACGCGTTCTTCGTCAGGTAGCGGTCGTTGCCTTCGCTCTCCGGCCCGGTCGAGATCTTGTTCGCCACGTACGGTCCGAGGATGAGCAGGATCGCCGCCGAGATGACGAGGTTCGTCATGTTCGCCGACCACAGCCACCATCCGTCCACGACCCACAGCGGATGGTCGATGACGTGCGAGATGGGGTTGTCCGCAGCCAGCGTCAGCAACGCGCTCATGACCCGCTCTTCTCCCCGGCGCCGAGCCGCCGACCAACGCCCGCCGCCACCTTCGTCTCAGCCGCCAGCGCGCCCGCCTGCGCCGCCAGCAGCGCGGTCCAGAAGGGCAGTTTTTCGAGGCCCTGCGCCGAGTACACCGCCCATCCCAGCCCGACCGCGGCCGCCATGCGCAGCGTCGTGCCCGCGATAACGCTCGCCGTCGCCGCCATCACGCTCCGCTCGCCCGCAAGCCACGCCGGTATCAGCCCGGCGACCGCCGCCGCGAGGCAGACGATCGTCGCCAGCATGACGGCCCGGGTCGCGCCCTCTTCGCCGACGAGCATCCAGACCGCCGCGGCGAGCCCCGCTCCCGCGAGCGTCCCGAGCGCAACGGCCGCGCCGAGTCTCGGCAGAGGCAGCCGCACCGTCGGTTGGGAGGCGCTCGCGGTCATGGTGTCGTCCGAAACCCCTCGGGGTTCGGCCCGGCGATTCCCATGACGCCGCAGCCAGTCCCGTAGGACGGGAAGAATAGCAGCCACCCCCACCCCCGGCGAGCAACCACCGCCACCTTTCACGACCCGGCCGATCCGGTCCCGCCCTGGCCCTTGCCTCGGGGCTTGTTCAGTTCTTTGACCGCCCGCATGAGCCGCCAGGTGCCGATGGTCAGGCCCAGGGCCATGCCGACGAGCGTGAGCACGGGGGCCGTCCCGATCCTGCCGTCCAGCCACCACCCGCCCAGGGCGAGGAGCCCCACGGCGGCGACGAACTCGGTCCCCAGCGTGCCGACCGCCGCGATCGGCCCGAGTGTGGAGACAGCCCGCTTCGTCGCGGGTTCCGACGGTCGCGGCCGGGGCGGCCTCGGCTTCAACTCCTCCGGCAGTTCCGGCGGCTCGCCCGGCTGTCGTGCCATGCCCGGCCCCGATCACGCGTTGGAGGTCACCTGCCGCATCGCCCACGTGCGAGCCGCGGCCACCGCCTGCTTCACCTTCCCGACCTCGGGCCCGCCGCCCTGCGCCTGGTCGGGCCTGCCCCCCCCCTTGCCGCCGACCGCCTGCGCGGCCTCGCGCACCCAGTCGCCGGCGCGGATGCCGAGTTTCACCAACTCCTCAGGCACGCCCGCGATGATCGAGACCGACGGCTTCTCCCCATCGTCCACGCTCAGCAGCATGACGGCCTTGCGCGGGCAGCGGTCGCGGATCGTCTGGAGCGCGGCCTGCAACGCCTGCCGATCGCCACCCGCGTCGAGTGTCGCAACGACGATCGGGTCCGGCGAGACGCCTGCCGACTCGGCGATCTGCCGGGCGAGGTGCGCCGCCTCGGTCGCCTTAGCCCTCGACTCTTCCTTCGAGGCGGACTTCAGCCGCTCCTGCAACGCGGCCAGCGCGGCGCGGTGCTCCGCCTTGCGGGACGTGGGCATCGTCAGTTCGTCGATCTCGGCGGCGATCTCGGCGACTTCGGCCCGCAGGCCCGCGGCCGGGAGCGACAAAGCCGCTTTGATGCGCTCCGCCAGCGCGTCCGCCGCCGCGTGCGCCGCCAGCGCGGCCGCGCCCGTCACCGCCTCGATTCTGCGCACGCCCTTGGCGATGCCGGTTTCCGAGACGAGCGCGAACTCGCGGGCGAGGCCCGTCGAGGCCAGGTGCGTCCCGCCGCAGAACTCGACCGAGAACTCGGCCCAGCGCGGGTCGTCCGGCTTCTCGAGCAGGTCGCTGATGGGGACGCCGATGGAGACGACGCGCACCGGGTCCGGGTACGCCTCGCCGAAGACGGCCCGCAGCCCGGTGATGCCTCGGGCGACGAACTGCGGGGCAAGGTCGGCGAACACGGGCAGGTCGCGCCCGATCAGGTCGCGCACGATCCGCTCCGATTCGGCGAGATGCTCGGGCGGGACGGGGCCGTTGTTGGCGAAGTCGAACCGCAGGCGATCCGGCGCGACGAGCGAGCCTTTCTGGTCCACGTGGGCGCCGACGGTGCGCCGCAGCGCGAGGTTCAGCAGGTGCGTCGCGGTGTGGTTCGCGGCGGTCGGCCCGCGGCGCGAGTGGTCCACGTGCAGGTGCACGTCGTCGCCCACGCGGACCTCGCCCCGCACGACGCGCCCGATGTGCACGACGTAGCCGCCGAAGGAGCGCACGTCCTCGACGCGGAACTCCCCGCCGTGCGGCAGCCCGCCGCTCGCCTCCTTCGTCACGAGCATGCGCCCGTGGTCGGCGACCTGCCCGCCGGACTCGGCGTAGAAGTTCGTGCGGTCGAGGACGACGCCGACGCGCTCGTGCCCGTCCGACGCCGTCGCGTGCTCGTCGAAGATCGCCCCGTTCCAGACGGCCCGCACGGTGGCGCGAACGTCGCGCCCGTGGTACTTGTCCGAGTCGTCCGTCGGCCTGACGCGCAGCTTGCCGAGCCGGTCGATCGCCTCCGCGCTGAGCGTCAGACCGCCCCCCCCCTCCTTCGCCCCCGCCCGCGAACGCTCGCGCTGCTCGGCCATGAGCCGCTCGAAGCCAACGGTATCGACGAGCATGCCGCGCTCCTCGGCCATCTGCGACGTCAGGTCCGGCGGGAAGCCGTAGGTGTCGTAAAGAGTGAAGGTGCCAGCGCCATCTACGACTGGAGTTCTGTTGAAGTAGGTACTCACATCTGTCGTGGTAATATCTTCCAGCGGCTTGCGGAATACCACAGCCTTGCTCTTGGGGTCGATCATCCTCAGAACGAACTTGCCGAGCGAAAAATCGATGCCACACGAGGGCGTCAATCCGTCGTGACCTGGGGTGTTGTTTAGCGTACTCGCGAAGATCGCAACTGCCTCTTTTAGTCCCCGATCCAGCGTCCTCCCGAAACTCACCTCCTCCTCGTGGATGACCTCCACCACCCGCGACTCGGCCGCGCGGAGTTCCGGGAACGCCCCGCCCATCGTTCGCACGACCGCCGGCACGACCTCGCTCAGGAACCCCGTTCGCGCCCCGAGGAACTGGTGCCCGAACCGCACCGCCCTGCGCAGCACCCGCCGCAGCACGTACCCGCGTCCCTCGTTGCTGGGCGTCGCGCCGTCGGCGATGGCGAAGGTCAGCGTGCGCGCGTGGTCGGCGATCACGCGGTACGCCGTGTCCACGCGCCCCTCGTCGCGCTCGCCCAGCCGGCCGCGGTACTCGTGCGGCGCGCCGGTCTTGCGCATGATCTCCTCGAAGAGCGGCGTGAAGAGGTCGGTGTCGTAGTTGCTCCGCGCGCCCTGGAGGATGCTGGTGAGCCGCTCCAGCCCCATGCCCGTGTCCACGTGCCGCGCGGGCAGCGGGCGCAGCGAGCCGTCGGCCTGCCGGTCGAACTGGATGAAGACCAGGTTCCAGACCTCGATCACGTCCGGGTCGCCCGTGTTCACCAGTTTCGCCGCGTCGCGCCCGCCGATGCGATCGAAGTGGATCTCCGAGCACGGCCCGCACGGCCCGGTCTCGCCCATCTCCCAGAAGTTGTCCTTGAACGACCCCGGCAGCACCCGCTCCGCCGGCAGGTGCCGCAGCCACAACTCCCGGGCCTCGTCGTCCGCCGGCTGGCCTGTGGCCGGGTCGCCGCCGAAGTAGGTCGCGTACACCCGGTCCCCCGGCACGCCGTAGACCTTCGTGAGCAGTTCCCACGCCCATCCGATCGCCTCGGCCTTGAAGTAGTCGCCGAACGACCAGTTGCCCAACATCTCGAAGAAAGTGTGGTGGTAGGTATCCTTGCCGACGTCCTCGAGGTCGTTGTGCTTCCCCCCGGCCCGGATGCACTTCTGCGTGTTCGCCGCACGCTTCAGCCCGTGCAGCGGGCTGCCCGGCGCGGCGGTCCCGAGGAAGAGCGGCTTGAACTGGTTCATCCCCGCGTTGGCGAAGAGCAGCGTCGGGTCGTCGTGCGGCACGACCGGGCTGGAGGGCACGAGGGTGTGCCCGCGCTCGCGGAAGAACTCGACGAACGTGCTGCGAACCTGGTCGGCGGTCAGTCGGCGCATGCGGGAAACTCCCGAGTCGGGCGGCATTGTAGGGATGCCCGCGGACGACCCCGATTCTGGGGTACGCTGCACCCGCTCGCCGATCCCAGTGGACCATCGCCCGACCGGAAGCAGACATGAACCGCTACGACCTGTGCATCATCGGCTCCGGCCCGGCGGGCGCGCGGGCCGCCATCCAGGCCGCCAAACTCGGCAAGCGTGCCTGCATCGTCGAACGCAAGACGGTCGTCGGCGGGGCGGGCGTGAACACGGGCACCATCCCTTCGAAAGCCCTGCGCGAGGCGATCCTCCGTGCCGGGGGCCGGGTCTCGGCGACGCCGCTCGTCCACGATTTTCTTGAGGCCCGCAACTCGACCTTCCGGGCGATCCAGGCCGCCGCCGATCGAGTCATCGAGGCCGAGATCCGCATCCTCCAGCAACAACTGGCCTCCAACGGCGTCTCCGTCATCACCGGGCACGCCCGCTTCACCGATCCGCACACGGTCGAGGTCGCCGGGCCGACCGGCTCGCAACGACTCGCCGCGGACCACTTCCTCATCGCCGTCGGCACCGTCCCGGCCCGCCCGGCGAGCATCCCCTTCGACGACCGCACCGTCGTGACCTCGGACGAACTCGTCCGCCTCCCGTTCCTGCCGCACTCGATGCTCGTGGTCGGCGGCGGCGTGATCGGCGTCGAGTACGCCTCCATGCTCTCCGCGCTGGGCGTGAAGGTCACGCTGATCGAGGGCCGCTCGCGCCTGCTCGACTTCGCCGACGGCGAGATCATCGAGGCCCTGCAATACCACCTTCGCCAGAACGGCCTCACGCTCCGCCTCGGCGAGAAGGTCGTCTCCGTGCGCACGATCGAGGCGCCTCCCGGGGCGCGCTCCGCCGATCGCGTGATGGTCGAGGCCGTGCTCGAGAGCGGCAAGACCCTCCGCGCCGACTGCCTCCTCTACGCCATCGGCCGACAGGGTGCGACCGACGACCTCGGGCTGGAGCACGCCGGGATCAAGTCCGATAACCGCGGGCGAATCGCCGTGGACGAGCACTACCGCACCCCCGTGCCGCACATCTACGCCTGCGGCGACGTGATCGGCTTCCCCGCCCTCGCGTCGACGAGCATGGAGCAGGGGCGTCTCGCCGTCTGCCAGATGTTCGGCGAGAAGTGCGAGGTCGTAAGCGGGCACCTGCCCTACGGCATCTACGCCATCCCCGAAATCTCCATGGTCGGCTGGACGGAAGAGGCCCTCACCGCGCAGGAGATCCCCTACGAGGCCGGCGTCGCCCAGTACCGCGAGATCGCCCGCGGCCAACTGCTCGGCGACGAGATCGGCATGCTCAAGATGCTCATCCACCAGGACTCGCGGGCCGTGCTCGGCGTCCACATCATCGGCACCGGGGCGACGGAACTCGTCCACATCGGCCAGTGCGCCATGGCCTTCAACGCCACGGTGGACTACTTCGTGAACGCCGTCTTCAACTACCCCACGCTCGCCGAGTGCTACAAGGTCGCGGCCCACAACGGGATCAACAAACTTCGGGGCGTCTGAGGCCCGGCCCCCTACCCTCCGGCATGGCCAAGCGATCTTCCAGGCAGCCCGCCGCCGAGACGCCCGAGGCCCCGCCGGCCCATGCCCCCCCCCTCGCGTTGCACGACATGCTCGGGCAGGCCCACGCCGTCGAGGTGCTGCGGGCCGCCATGCGCTCGGGGCGCGTCCATCACGCCTGGGTCTTCCACGGCCCGGAGGGCGTGGGCAAGTTCACGGCCGCGCTCGCCTTCGCCGCCGCCGTGCTGGACCCGACCACGAACTCCGACGGCGATCGCACGCACGACGCCGAGTCGCGTGTGCAGCGGTTGCTGGCCGCCGGCGCGCACCCGGACCTGCACGTCGTGAACAAGGAACTGACGCCCTTCAGCCGCGACGCGAGCGTGCGCGGGCAGAAGCAGCGCACCATCCCCTTCGCCATCGCTGAGGAGTTCCTGGTCGAGCCGGCGACGCGCACCCGCAACCTGCACGAGCCGTCGCTCGTCGCCAAGGTCTTCATCGTGGACGAGGCGCACCTGCTCGGCCGCGACGCCCAGAACCTGCTGCTCAAGACGCTCGAGGAGCCTCCCGAGGGGACGGCCATCATCCTCGTGACGCCGGCGGAGGAGGAACTGCTGCCGACGATCCGCAGCCGGTGCCAGCGCATCCCGTTCCTCGCGCTCTCCGACGCCGACATGCGCGAGTGGCTGCGGCGAAGCGGGGCGGCGATCGACGCGAAGCACGAGGCGTGGGCGTTGCGCTACGCCGCGGGCAGCCCGGGCGTGCTGAAGCGCGTCATCGAGGGGAACCTGACCGCGTGGCACGAGGCGCTCGCCCCGATGCTGGCCGACGCCGACCGCGGGAAGTTCGACCTTGCGATCGGCGCGACGATGGCGAAACTGGTGGACGATCGTGCGGCCGCGATGGTGGCCCGCAACCCCGCGGCGAGCAAGGAGGCCGCGAACGTCGCCGCCGCCGCGGACATGCTGCGGCTCGTCGCCGACCACCACCACGGGGCGATGCGCGGGTCGCGTCGTCCGGAGGTGCGTGCCCGCGCGATCGAGCTTGTTGCCGAGGCGGAGCGGCAGATCGAGCGGAACGTGCCGCTGGCGTTCGTGTTCGAGAACCTGGCCGCGCAACTCGTGGAGATGGCGTCGCGGGCCGTCGCTACGCGCTGAGGCTGATCGACCGCGCCGCCGCCTCGACGGCCGCCTCGGCTTTGTGCGCAGCCTGCCCCGACCGCTCGGCGGCGAGTTTGGCCAGCAGCATCGCCCACGTCTCGCGCTCGTACTCGAGCAGGCGGATCACGCCGTCCACGCGGGCCATGTCGCGCTCGACGCTCGCCTGCACGAGTTCCTGATAGAGAAAGAGGTACAGGCCGCGCACGCGCTCGGCCAGCGCGCGGTCCTGGTCCGCGCGGACCGACGTGGCCAGTTCCATCACGATGTCCTGGCACTGGCTCAGGCCGGTGAAACTCGCCTCGTAATCGCGCCGTTCGAGCCCCTCGCGTCCCTGTCGGGCGAAGCGGAGCGCTCCGTCGAGCAGCATCATGCGCAGTTCCTCGGGGCGGGCGGTCATCACCCGGGTCCGGAGGTAGGTCGCCGCCGCGGAGGTGTCGCTGGTGGTCATCGTCCCGTGTATCGGCTCAAGTCCGCGCGGGCTTCAACTCGCCGAGAGAACCCGCCCCGCACGCAGGTTCTTGCGCCCCGCTCTGTCCATACATCCGGCGGCCTGGTCCGCCCTGCCTCAGCGTGCCCCCAGCATCGACGAGATGCCGGCCAGCGCGCTCTGCTGCGACTGCAGGGCGGCCAAGGCCCGCTCCATCGCGAGGAACTGCGCTTCGAGCTGCTTGCGGCGTTGCTCCAGCCGCACGTCGAAGGCCTCGATGCGCTTGCTCTGGAGCTCGATCTGGGTGGTGAGCGTGCGGTCGCGCTGCCGCAGAACGCCGTCCACCGAATCGACGTACTGCTTCGCCAGTTCCTCGACGCGGAAGAGCACGCCGAGTTTCGAGAACTCGTCCTGGGTGCTGGTGTTCTTCACCCACACGCCCGGCTCCACCTCGATGAACTCTTCCTTCGCCGCCACCTCGCGCGCGGCGAACACCTCTTCGACCGCCGCGAAGTCCGTCTCCATGGCCTCTCGCAGTCGGTTGCGATCGATCGAGAGATTCCCGCCCTCGCCGACGCGAACGCCGACTTCCGTCAGCCTGGTGTAGCGGCCTGTCACGCCCTCGGCCTCGCCGAGGATGGTCCGCTGCATCGAGGCGAGCAGGTTGGCCACCGTCGAGTCGCCCAGCAGCGGGCCGCGGACGTTGGTCTCCGGGTCGTACTTCGTCTGCGCCTTGACGCGCTCGAGCACGGCGTTGTAGGCGGCGATGAAGTCGTCGATCGCCTTCTCGATGCCGCCGGTGTCGCGCGAGACCGTCAGCGTCACCGGGTTGGCGTTCGTCGAGTGCAGGTCGATCGTCACGCCGGTGACGACCGTGTCGAGCGTGTTCGTCGAGGAGGTGAGCAGCACGGCCTTGGCCGGGTCGCTGGACCCGAAGAAGACGCGCGCGTCCTCGCCCGCGTTGAGGGTCTCCAGCCCCAGCGACAGCCCGCCGTCGTCGAGGATGAACCGCCCCGCGCGCCCCGACGCGGCCGAAACGAGGCTGATGCGGAAGGGGGTGGAGCCCGAGCCGTCGTTGATGACGGTGGCGCGCACGCCGACGCCCGCCTCGTTGATCTTCTTGACCACCCTGTCCAGCGTGTCGGCCGCGTCGAACTCGACGGTGGTCTCGTAGGAGCCGTTGATGAAGTTGTCGTCGCCCGTTCCCGACGCGGCGCCGGCGATGCGCAGCGACTTGGCGACGGTGCCCGTCAGGTCCTCGATCTTGATCGCCGCGCCGCCCTCCGGCTCGCCCTCCTTCTCGCGGACGAGCAGGCCGTCGCCGTTGGCGTTGATCGAGGCGACGAGGTTGAGGCCGAGCGCGCTGGCCTGGGCGTTCACCTCCTGGATCAGGTCCGCGAGCGTCTTGGTGTCGGTGCCGATGTCGATGACGGCCGTCTTGCCGCTGCCGTCCGTGAGCCGGAAGGTTCCCGTGCCGATGCCGCGTCCGCCGTTGAGGTCGGCGACTCGCGTCGAGAGCGTGACGTAGCGGTGCTGGAGGTTCGTGCCCTGCACGCTGGACTCCGCCACGCCGCCGGCCTCGGTGGCGATGCCGAGCGACTCGGCTGTCTCACCGGTCACGATCAGGTTCGAGCCGCCGCCGGTCGTGTCCGTGATGAGCAGGCCGTTGCCCGCGCCGTTCAGCGAGGCGACGATCCGCCCGCCGTTGCCTGCGGCGTCGTTGATCGCCGTCACGATCGCGCGGATCGTCTCCGCTCCCGAAAGATCGGCCGAGAACGCCGTGCCGTCCCGGGCGGTGAACGAGACCGTCCCGTCGCCCGCGATGCCGGACCCGCCGTTGAGGTTCGAGACGAGCGTCGTGTTCAGGCCCGCGAGGATGCGCCGGCCCGTCAGCGTGCCCGTCGCGGAGCCGAGGATGCCGAGGTCTTTGGCCGTGCTCGAGGTCGCGCTCTTCTCGGCGACCTGGATCGTGCGGTTCTGGGCGTCCGTCAGCACGACCCTGCCGCCGCTGAGCGACGCGGAAACGTCCGAGTTCAGGCCGGCGTCGGCCAGGGCGGCGTTGATCCGCTCGATCACGCCGCCCAGGGTCGAGACCGGCCCCTGCACGACGTTCAGTTCGGAGTCGTATACCGCGCCGACGTTCACATTCACCGAGAGGTTCGCCCCGCCCGGGTCGATCGTGATCGCGAAGTCGTATCGGCTGGTGCTGATGTCCGTGCCGATGAACACGCCGTTGCCGTCGTTGAGCGCGGCCAGCGCGGTCCCGCTCCCCGCGTAGTAGACCTCGGAGCCGGTGAGCGTGCCCGACGACGACGATCCCTTGATCCCGAGCGACTCGGCCGTCGTGAACCCGGCCGCGCTCGACACCGAGAAGTCCGCCGTGCTCGTCAGCACGAACCGGCCGCCGCTCACGCTCGCGGTCACGTCCACCTCTGCCGCGGCGTTGATGGCGTCAATCACGTCGTTGACCGTGACCGCTTTCGACAGGTCGATGGTCGCGCTCGACGACCCCTGCGCGATGACGATCTTGCCCCGCTTCACGCCCTCGCCGCCGTTGAAGTCCGCGAGCGCAACGTCGCGGTCGAGCCGCGCCTCGGCCGATTCGAACGTGAACGCCGTCGCCCCGACCGACGAGACGTCCCGGTCCGCGAACCCTCGTGAGAGCAGTTGCTGGCTCGACACCAGGCGATCGACGACGAAACTGTACGAGCCGGGCGACGCTCCGACGCCCGCCGTCGCTGTCAGCACGTTCGCGTTGCTGCTCGACGCGGCCATCGCCGAGAACGTCTTGTTCGTCCGGAAGCCCGACGCCGCCGTCCGCAGCGCGGACATCCGGGCGTTCACGTCCATGAACGCCGTCTGCTGCAACTGCAACTGGGCCATGCGCCGCTGGGCCAGCGCCTTGGGCCTCGCCTCGAGCGACAGCAACTGCTGGATCAGTGTCGCCGTGTCGATCCCGCTGAACAGCCCGATCCCGGTCGTGATCCCGCCCATCCCGAACGCTCCCCGATCAGCCGCCCGTCTTCGACATGTCGGTCATCCGGCGCGGCCGCAAAGCCCGGGCCACGGCGCCCAACAACGCCAGCTCCTCTCATCGGCTCAGACCCCGCCGCCGCTTGCCCCCGACTCGCACACGGGCAACCATCCCTCGCGCTTCCCGAAACCGGCGTCCGCCAACCGTCGATTGAAGAGCATCCCGGCCCGGTGGCACAAAGCCGGTGGCAGAAGGCCGGTGGCACAGGCGTCCCGCCTGTGCCGGTCCCAGCAGACCATGATCCCACCAGAACCATCCATGTCCGCACACGTCAGGCGAGCCGTCGCCGCACTCGGCGCCATCGCCTGCCTGCTCGGCGCGACCGGCGCAATCCTTGCGCTCCTGAGCTCTCCGCCGGTCTGGTTCACCGTCGGTTTCCAGACCATCATCGCGCTGACCGGCCTCTTCGCCGTGCTCCTGGCACGCTCCCGGGCCACGCCCGCTCCCGCGCTTGCCCTGGTCTGCTTCGCCGGCGCGATCTTCACCGGCGCGACGCTCGGCCGCTTCAGCGCGGTGCTCGCCGCCGCCGCCGAGCCGATCGGCACGACCGACGCCCTCCGCCGCCTCGTCCGCGACCCGTGGTTCCTCGCGCAGAACGCGCTCGCGGGTGCGCTCGGCGCGATGGCGCTGCTCGCCGCACTCGGCCGCGACCGCCGCGCGTGGCGCAAACTCGCGCTCGGTCTCGCCTGCGCCGTGCCCGTCGCGGCCGCCGCCGGATGGATCGTCGGCTTCAACGGCGACGAGGTCATTCTCGCGCCGGTGGACTCCGCGCTCGGCATCGTGCGCGTCGTGGTCGTCTGCCTCGCCGGCATCGCCTCGGCCATCCTGCTCAGCATCAGCGCGCACCTCGTGATCGGTGCCTTCGCCCCGCCCCCCGAGGCACCGACGAAACCCGACCCCCGACCGACCCAATAATCACCCATGCCCGGCTCGTTCTGGCTCGGATTCTTCGCGCTCCTCTCCGCCTTCGCCGCGGGGGCCGCCCTCGTGTGGTGGCTCAGCCGCCGCTTTCTGCCCCGCGCCGCGCGCACGACGGTCGAATCGCACACCATCGCCGAGCGCGTCGCCTCCGTCGGCAAACTCGTCGGCCTCGAGGTGCGGGCCAAGGAGATCGCGACCGCGACGCACGGCCTGGCCTGGCTGCCTCCGCTGCTGCTCAGCCGCGCCCGCCTCGCGATGATCTTTCACTTCGAGAAGCAGTACTCAATCAACCTCGCCGAGATCCGCCCGAAGGACGTCCGCGAGATCGGCCCCGGCCGCTACCGGCTGCGCCTCCCCCCCGCGCACGGCGAACTGCGGCTGACCGATGTGACGCCCTACGACGTGCAGGACGGCAAACTCCTGCAACTCATCGACGTGCTGCCCATGACCGCCGAGCGGCAGAAGGAACTGATGGAGCGGGCCAAGGACGAGGCCGCGCGCCTCTTCGCCGAGAACGAGCACAAGTACGCCGCCGAGGCCCGGGCCAGCATCGAACGCCAACTCCGCTCGCTCCTCGCCCTCTTCGACGCCGAGGTCGAACTCATCTGGCCCGAGCACTGGCGCGAGGACACCGCCGTCGCCGCCGTAGCAGCCGTCGCAGCAGAGTGAGCCTCGGTCCTCTTGAGCCCGCCGTTCCGCGGTCTCAAGCCTCAAGCCTCAAGCCTCAAGCCTCAGGACTCAAGGCTCAGGACTCAGGACTCAGGACTCCCTCACGCGCCGCTCGGGTGCCACACTGTCTTGAACTCGACGAACGCCTCGATCCACCACGGTGACTCACACGCCGCGTCGTCGCGCCAGTCCGGCTCCGGGTGCCACACCCTCACCCGTTTGAGGTTTTCCGCCGCGCCGAGTTCGAGCGTGCGGCGGTGCTCCTCGCTCACGCCCGCCGCGTGGATCGCGTCGATCCCCCGGTGCGAGGCGAAGTGCGGGACCAGTTCCTCGCGCAGCCCCGTGAGGATGTTGACCACGCCGCCGGGCACGTCGCTCGTCGCGATCGCCTCCGCCAGCACGCACGCGGCCACAGGGCTGCGCTCGCTCGCCAGCACCACGCACGCGTTGCCCGCGCACACCGCCGGCGCAACCAGCGACACCAGCGAGAGCAGCGGCGCGCCGTCCGGGCACACCACGCCCATCACGCCCACCGGCTCGGGCACCGTGAAGTTGTGGTACGGCCCGGCCACCGGGTTCGCGCACCCCAGCACCTGCGGGTACTTGTCCGCCCACCCCGCGTAGTGCACGACACGGTCGATCGCCCGTGCAACCTCGCCCTCGATCCCTCGATCCCGCGATCCCTCGATCCCTCCTCCGATCTCTACGGCCTCCTCCAGCTCCTTCCGCTTGCCCTCCATCATCTCCGCGAGGCGGTACAGCACCTGCGCCCGGAGGTACGCCGTCGCCGTCGCCCACTTCGCCTGCGCCGCCCGCGCCGCCTCGACCGCCTCGCGCAGGTCCTTGCGGCTGGCCCGGCACAGGTGCGCGGCGACCCGCCCGTCCGCCGCTGCCACCTTCAACGACCGGCCCGACTCGCTGCGAGGGAACGCGCCGCCGATGAAGAGTTTGTATGTCTTTGTGACATTCAGACGTTTGCTCATGGGATTCACCACAGAGGCACAGAGGGCACAGAGAGGGAAGACCGTCAGAGGGACAACCGCTTGATGCCGCCGCGCAGAAAGGGTGTGTTGAAGTTCAGGAGCAGGGCGGTAGGCAGTCCCGTCAGTCTGAGATACGTCAGAACCTGGGCTTCGTGGATGGGCTTGAGGTCATCCACCGATTTCAACTCGACCAGCACTCGACCCTCCACGATCAAGTCCGCTCGGTAGGCGCACTCGAGCCGTTCACCCTTGTACGCTATCGGAATCTCGACCTGACGGGTAAACGCGAGGCCGCGGATCTGCAACTCACGCGCAAGGCACGTCTCGTACGCCGACTCCAGAAGCCCCGGCCCGAGCGTCTTGTGGACTTCGATGGCGGCGCCGATGATCTCGCGCGTCAGCGGATCGTCCTGCTGGCCATTCTCATCCACTATGTTCTCCCTCTGTGCCCTCTGTGCCTCTGTGGTGAATCTGCTTCAGAGTTGTACGTACGACCTCAACCCCTGCAGCCCCCCCTCACGCCCAAACCCCGACTCCTTGAAGCCGCCAAACGGCGAGGCCGGGTCGAACTTGTTGTACGTGTTCAGCCAGACCACGCCCGCCTTCAGTTGCCGCGCGATCTCGAAGATCTTGGACCCCTTGTCCGTCCACACGCCCGCGGCCAGCCCGTACGGCGTGTTGTTCGCCCGTGTGATCGCCTCCTCCGGCGTGCGGAAACTCAACACCGCCAGCACCGGGCCGAAGATCTCCTCGCGCGCGACGGCGTGGCTCGGCTGCACGCCCGTGAAGAAGCACGGGCGGCACCAGTAGCCGCGTTCGGGGAGCGGCCGGCCGTTCGTCTCGTGAAACCGTGCCCCTTCGTTCACGCCCGCCTCGACGTACCGCCGGATCGTCTCCAACTGCTGCTTCGAGTTGATCGCCCCGATGTCGGTGTTCTTGTCCAGCGGATCGCCCACGCGCAGGCTCGCCATCCGGATGCGCAGTTTCTCGACGACCTCGCCCAGCACGGATTCCTGCACGAACAGCCGGCTCCCCGCGCAGCACACGTGCCCCTGGTTGAAGTAGATGCCCTCGACGATCCCCTCGACGGCCTGGTCGATGCTCGCGTCCTCGAAGATGATGTTCGGGCTTTTCCCGCCGAGTTCGAGCGTCAGCCGCTTGCCCGTGCCCGCCGCCGCGGACGCGATCTTCTTGCCCACCTCCGTCGAGCCGGTGAAGGCGATCTTGTCGACGCCCGGGTGGTTCACCACGGCCGCACCCGTGCGGCCGTCGCCCGTCACCACGTTCACCACGCCAGGCGGCAGGCCGATCTCGGCGCAGATCTCGGCCAGGCGCAGCGCGGTGAGCGGCGTCGTCTCCGCGGGCTTGAGCACGCACGTGTTCCCGCACGCCAGCGCGGGCGCGAGTTTCCACGCCGCCATCAGCAGCGGGAAGTTCCACGGGATGATCTGCCCGCAGACTCCCACGGGCTGCACCGGTGGGACAGGCGTCCCGCCTGTCCGTCTGGACGCAAACGCAAACTCCAGTTTGTCCGCCCACCCCGCGTGGTAGAAGAAGTGCGCCGCCGCGAGCGGGATGTCCACGTCGCGGCTCTCGCGGATCGGCTTGCCGCCGTCCATCGTCTCGAGCACGGCCAGTTCGCGGGCACGCTCCTGGATGCGCCGCGCGATGCGGTAGACGTACTTCGCGCGCTCCTTGCCCGGCAGCCCGGCCCACGCGGGCAGCGCATCGCGGGCAGCGCGCACCGCCGCGTCCACGTCCGCCTCCGACCCCTGCGCGACCTCGCACAGCGGCTGCTCCGTCGCCGGGTTGATCGACGCGAAGTGCCCGCCCCCCCCCGTCGGCCCGACGAACTCGCCGCCGACGAAGTGGCCGTAGCGCGGCGCGATCTCGACCTTCGTCGTCTCCGGGGCGGCCGCGTACTCCCACCGCGTCAGTTCGGTGGCGAAGTCAAGCGTCGCGGGAGCGGATGCGAGCCCCTTGCGCCGTGCTGTCGTGTCCATGCGGGTATTCTACGGGCCACGGCGTCGGGAACTCGCACGCTCCAGCTCCGCTGCTGGGAAAGGGCGTCCGCTCAAGACGGATGGCCTAGCCAGCCCATCGGATCGACTCGGCCATGAGGACGAGGGTCGGGCCACGCTCCAGGTAGTCCTTGTTGACGAGTCGGCCCGTGATCACGACCTTCTGGCCCTCCAGAGCAGCGGCCTCCTCGGCGATGGCCGACACGTCCACCTCGTAGTCGCCGTCGGGCGCGCCCGCGAGCACCCAGCCGGTGTGCTCGCCGCCGATCCCCACGAAGCCGCTTGTGAGCACGCCGCTGTAGTCCTTGGTCACGGCGGGCGCCTCCCCTTCGAGGTCGAGCGCCTCGTCCGGCATCGCGTCGGGCGGGGGCGCAGCGTCCTTCATCGGCGCGTCGTCCTCGTGGATGGGCGGCGCGCTTTCACGGGGGCCCACCTCGCTCTCCGTCGGTTGACGATCGCACCCGCTGAACGCGAACACCAGCGCGGCGGACGCGAGCACGCTGCATCCTGGAACCAGTTTCTTCTTCATCATGATCCACCTCCTTACCTGATCTTGGTGAGCGGGTGGTTGTGACCAGAGTTCTACGGGCGCCGCGCCGAACAGTTCGGCCGAAGCGGCGCGGTTCATGCTCTGTTCGTGAATGCACGCCCGCTGCGCGGGGAATGCGCACGTGTGTGCGGCTTTCGTTCGCAGGCAGAACCGGGGATTTGTGCGGCACGCGAATCCGCTCCGCGCGAGCGAATCACGGCTGCGGCGGAGCGCTTTTCCGTAGTATCGCTCGCCGCGCCGCGTGTGCGCTCCGAGGCGGGGAGGCCGTCCCGCACTCGGGGCAGACCGCGAGGCCGACGGCGTCGTATCCGCACGCCAAGCACAGCCCGCGCCGCCGGCGCCGACCGCGCCTCGCCGCGCCGGCCGCGAGCATCACGCCGCCCGCCGCCGCGCCGAAGAGCAGCGTGTCCAGCGCGAAGCCAGGCCACGCGGGGCGGATCGGCAGGCGCGGCTCGATCCCGGAGCGCGGCACGCCCCCGGCGCGCACGGGCAGCCCCGCGTCAATCCCCATCCACCACGCCCGGGCGATGCCCGTTGTGTTCTGCTCCGCCACGTCGCTCCCCTCGCCGAGCCACCGCAGCGCGAGGAACGGAAACCCGGCGCGGTAGTGCGTCACCGTCCGCTGCGGCCCGCCGTTCAGCGACAGGATGAGCGACGAGCCGATCCACTCCCGCTCGCTCACCATGTCCATGCGCAGCCCGAGGCCGTGCAACTCGCGCCACGTGGCGATGTCCCACCCCTCCGGCGGCGGGATGACCGGGCGCGGCGGACCGTCGCCGCCGTAGTTCACGTGGAGTTTGCCGCCGCTGAACGTGCCGAGCAGCGCGAACGCCCACGCGACGGCGACCGTCAACACAACCCCGATCGCCAGCGACAGCACGGCGAATCGAAGCCACCCAGAGGCCGAGCGGCGGGCGAGCATGGGACCGTTCTACCCGCCCCCGGCATCGCGTGCCACACGCGAGGCCGGGGATGTTGCGCAAGCGTGACCACACTCGGGGCACACGGCAAGCGAGCGGGCGTCGTAGCCGCAGTGGATGCAGAGGCCGCGGCGACGCCTCATTGCGCGGCGCGCTCCGATCTGGAGGACATACAACGCGGCGGCGATGGCGTAGATCGCAGTGTTGAGGACGAAGCCCATGGGGACCGGACGGAGCGGAAGAGGTCTGGGTGGCATGAAAAGCAGGAGTTGCTCGTGAATGCGCGCTATCTCGAGAGGGTGGTCGGGCGTGCGGAGCGCCCACTCCCAGTCGATGCTCGTTTGTCGGACACGTGGCCCACCATAAGGGTCGTACGTTCCCGCAGCCTCAAGCGATCGAAACGGGAACCCCGCGCGCAAGGACATCATGCATCGATCGGGACCATAGTTGTAACTGTTGATTCTCAGGTAGCACACGCCCGAACGCACGACGGAGAGACCGTGCCCGGTAGCAGAAACGCGCTCGCCGGTCACTATGATGGGCGGATTGAAGTGATACGGCGGCTCCCACCACTCCGGAGGTATGCTGTTCAGCCGCGAAACGTCGACGTCGTACTCGAACGACATTCTCCCAAATTCCAACGGACTCCACAGCGCACACCCCCACGCCACGAGCACGTTGACGACCGCGCCGAACAGCATGAACACCACGATCAGGCGTGCCCGGTGCAGCATCACGCCTCCGAGAAGTCGTACCCCGCCGTGTACCGTCCCGTCCGTGCCTTCACGATCTGCCGGAGCAGGTCGTTGACGAGTGTGCTCGCGCCGAAGCGGAACAGGTCCGGCGAGAGCCACGGGCATCGGATTCTGCATCCCGCATCCGTGTTGTCGGCACCCACTCGGCCACTCTGCCACTCTGCCACTCCGCCGCTTCCCCGCTCGACGCCGCCCATTGTCTCCCACACCATCACGAGGTAGTGCAGGGCCTGCTTGGCCGTGCGGATGCCGCCGGCGGGTTTCATGCCGATCCTTCGCCCGTTGCGCAGGTATTCGTCTCGGATCGCTTCGAGCATGACGAGCGTGACGGGCATCGTCGCGGCCGGCTGCACCTTGCCCGTGCTGGTCTTGATGAAGTCGCCGTCTCGGATGCAGGCGATGGCGATGTCGCTCGCCCGCCGCGCGTTGTCGAGCGTCTCCAACTCGCCCGTTTCCAGGATCACCTTCAGGTGGACCGGGCGCGCTGCGCCGTCGCACACCGCCACGACCTCGCGGATCTCCTCCGCCACCTCGGCGTAGCGTCCGGCGAGGAACGCGCCGCGGTTGATGACCATGTCGATCTCGTCCGCCCCGTCGGCGATCGCCTGCTCCGTATCGCGCAGGCGCACGCTCAGCGGGTACTGCCCGCTCGGGAACCCCGTCGCCACGCTCGCGACCTTCACCCTGCCGGCGGTGGTGGTGGGGTGGGCGTCTCGCCCGCCCGCCTTCTCCAGTGCCTCCCGCGCCACCGCCACCATGCTCGGATAGACGCACACCGCCGCGCAACTCGGCAGCCGCTCGCACAGCGCCTCCTCATCGCGTTCGAACGGGCGCACGGCCTTGCGGCACAGGCTCCGCACCTTCTCCGGCGAGTCCTTCCCCTCGAGCGTCGTCAGGTCCACCATCGAGAGGGCCAGCCGCAGCCCGGCAGCCTTGGCGGACGTCTTGATCGATCGCTTCGTGAACGATGCCGCACGCTGGTGCGCCATCACCGGATCGACCGTTCGCCCGGCAGGCACGTCAAACCCCTTCGACATGCCTCGATCTTACGCCCCGCCTCGGCCCTCCCCTCCTCCGCGCCTCTGCGCCTCCGCGTGAGCCTCTTCAGCGCGGATCAGCCGCGCATCCTCGAGCGCGGGGAAGACCCGCCTCCACTCCCGCACGGCCTGCACGTCCACTTCCACACTCAGCACGCCCTCCGCGTCGTCGAGTTCGCCGAGCACATCGCCCTTCGGCCCGACCGCGATCGTCCCGCCGACGTAGTTCAGGTGCGGGTCGCGTCCGGTGCGGTTCACGCCCAGCACGACGGCCTGGTTCTCGATCGCCCGCGCGATGAGCAGCGCACGCCAGTGGTGCTGCCGGGCATCCGGCCAGTTCGCTCCGAGCGCCATGACCTCCGCCCCGCGCAGCGCGCCGATGCGGAAGAGTTCCGGGAACCGAAGGTCGTAGCAGACCGCCGGGCAGACGATCGCCAGTTCTTCGCCCGCCCGCCACTCCCAGGTCTCGACGCGCCCGCCGCCCTCGAAGGCCTCGGTCTCGCGCCCGAAAGAGAACGGGTGGATTTTCGAATACTCACACACGAGCCTGCCGTCCGGCGCGAGGACGCTCGCCCGGTTCTCCGCCTTCGCGCACCCGCACCCGTGAACCGTGCGCCCGCCCTGCACGTACGCGCCGAGGTCTTCCGCGAGGCGGCGCAGGAACGCCAGCGTCTCGCCCGTCCTGTCCGCCGTCGCCGAAACGTTGACGGAGAACCCTGAGTCGAACATCTCAGGGAGGAGCACGAAGTCGCCCGGCCGAACGTCCGCGCCGTCCAGCAGCCGCTCGACACGTGAGAAGTTCGCCCCGCGGTCCTCCCACCGGATGTCCATCTGCACCAGGTGTGCGCGCATATGACGAACAGTAGCGCAACAGCCCGATTCACGATGAACCACGCCCCGCGCCGGCGGTACACTCACGCGATGGCCGGCGCATCCACGAACGCACCCGTTCGCCCGGACACGCTGCCGCGCCTCGTCCTCGCCAGTTCATCGCCGCGGAGGCGCGAGTTGCTCGCTCGCCGCGGCGTGGCGCACGAGGCGGTCGATCCCGGCATCGACGACGCCCTGCTTAGCCCTGGCTCCGTGCCCCCGCACGCCTGGGTGGCGTCGCTGGCGTACTTGAAGGCGGCGTCCGTCGCGGCCTCGCTCGACGACGCGGACGGGGCGGTCGTTCTCGCAGCCGACACCCTCTGCCTCAAGGACGGCGAACTCCTCGGCCAGCCCCGCGACGAAGCCGACGCCGAGCGGATCATCCGATCGCTCCGGGGCGGCTCGCACCGGGTGCTGACGGGGGTGGCCCTGGTCTGCCCTCGGACGGGCCGGCGCGACCTCTTCACCGACCTGGCCACGGTTTCCCTCGGATTCATTGGCGACGACCGGATCGCGGGGTACATTGCCTCAGGGGGCTGGCGCGGCAAGGCCGGGGCGTACAACTACGCCGAACGCCTCGCAGACGGCTGGCCTCTCACCTGCGAGGGCGACCCCGAGAGCGTTATGGGGCTGCCCGTTCGCAGGGTGTTGCAGCGGCTGGAGACATTCGTCCGCTCCGCCGCCTGAGGCCCGTGCGTGACCCAGATCGCCTCCACTCCGATCCTGCCGGCCTGGTTCGTGCTGCCGTTGGCGATCGGCACGGTGCTGGTGGTCTCCGCGCACCTGTCCGCGATGCAGCACGCGGAGATGCCCGCGACGCGGCGGAGGCTGCGCCAGGCGAACGGCGTCGTGATTCTCGTCGCGACGCCCCTGCTCGCCTACGCCTTCGGAATCGCCACTACCCGCGACCCGCGGACCTTCGCCATGGTCTGGACGGCCTGCACCGGGCTGCTGGGGATGGTCGTCCTGCTCGCCGGGCTTGATATCCTGAACAACGTCCGGCTCTACGCCTCGCAGCGGCGCGACCTCGAGGCCCGTGCCGCCGCCCTGCGGGCACACCTCGCCCGACTCGCCTCGACCGCCGCCGCAGCGTCCGCCGATGAGCAACCACGCCCCGAGCCAGCCGGCGATGCCCCACGCGACCAGCGAGGCTCCCCCCCCCGACGCGGCTGATGGCCCGATCGTCCCAGGCCTGCCCGGCAGGCTCGCCGCGATGGTGTACGGCGCGGCGATCGCCCGGCGAAACCGGGGCTTCGACGCGGGGCGAGGCGTGGTCACGCTCGACCGACCCGTCATCAGCGTCGGCAACCTCTCGACGGGCGGCACGGGCAAGTCGCCGATGGTCGCGTGGATCGTCCGCACCCTCCGCGAGGCCGGACGCGACCCGTGCATCGCCATGCGGGGCTACCGCTCACGCGACGGCCTCTCCGACGAGGCCGAGGAGTACCGGGCCGCATTCGACGACCTGCCCGTCGTCGCCCGCCCCGACCGGTTGCAGGGGCTGATCGAGCTCTTCGCGAGCGAACGCGGCGCGCGGGTGGACTGCGTCGTGCTCGACGACGGGTTCCAGCACCGGCGCATCGCGCGCACGCTGGACCTCGTGCTCATCGATGCCACGCGCGACCCGTTCGCGGATGCGCTGATTCCCGCGGGCCGGTTGCGCGAGCCGGTCGGGTCGCTCCGTCGCGCCAAGCATGTTGCCGTTACGCACGCCGAACGTGTCGATGCGGGTGCGTTGGCTCGTCTCGCCGAGCGCATCGCGCACGCGCACGGCCGCCCGCCGATCGCCATCACGGAGCATGCGTGGTCCGAACTGCGGATCACGGACACGGGAGGCGATCGCGTGGAGCCGGTCTCGTGGCTGCGCGGCCGGCGTGTGCTCGCGCTGTGCGCCATCGGCAACCCCGCGCCGTTCCTCGCGGGCGTCGAGGCCGCGGGGGTCGGCCTGGCGGATACGGTGGTCCTGCGCGACCACGACGCCTACGCACCGCCGACCGTCGCTCGAATCGCGAGCCGCATCGCCACCTCCTCAGCCGACGCCGTGGTGACGACAGCCAAGGACTGGACCAAACTCTCGCGCCGCGACCTGTCGTCGTGGCGAGTCCCGGTGGTTCGTCCCGCCCTCGAACTCCGCTTCCGCGAGGGCGAGTCCGCGCTCCGTGCGGTCGTCTGCACGCCCTTGCTCTGAGCGTGCCCCTCCGACTCAGGAGCACCGTGCGGTGCCACCACCATCGGTCGCACTGGACCGATGGTGGTGCGACTTGATCCCGACTTCTCGTCACGTCAACTCCGTGAGGTTCTGAACCTCCCACGCTCCGCCCGGCACCCAGGTGTAGCGGACCGCCTCGCCGTCCGCGGTCGCGCCGAGGACGTTGATCGACCCGGTCGCGTCGGCCGTCACGCCGCGCAGCGCGCCCACGGGCAGCGGCGCATCGGCGATCTCGTCGCTCAGCGGCGAGATGACCCAGTCCGTCAGACCCGGCGCCCACCAGTAGATGACGAGGGCGCCGCTCCCGTCGATTCCCGCCACATTCAGCCCGCCCCAGGAGGTGACGTAACTCGTCATGCTCCCCGTGGTCAGGGCCGGCCCGCCGAACTGGTCGGAGAGGTTGTTCGTCAGCCAGTCGCCGCCGAACTCCGGCACCCACCAGGTCACGAGCACCTTCCCGGCGGTGTTCGTGCCCGCGAGGTTGATGCCGCCCCAGGAGGTGAGATAGGCGGTCAGGCCGCCGGAGAGGGCGGGCGCGCCGGTGATCTCGCTCAGGTTGTCCACGCGCCACGAGTCCATCCCGGGCGCCCACCAGATCGACTGGATCGCGCCGCTCGCGTCCAGTCCCGCGATGTTCATGCCGTTCCACGACGTGACGTAACTGATCAACTCGCTCACCAGGGCGGGCATCTCCTGCCCGTTGGCGCGGAGATGGCTCTCGGCGATGTTCTGGAACGCCCAGGCGTATGCGCCGGGCGCGCCCGCGCCGGTCTGCGCGAAGTGCAGCAGGTCGCCGTCCGCGTCCAGCCCCGCGATGCCGATGCGGTCGTCGGTCGAGATGAAGACCGTCACCGTCCCGACGATGCTGCCCGCGCCCGCGATCTCGGTGGTCAGGTTGCGCACGCTCCACTGGCCCGCCGGACTGCGCATGTAGAGCAGCAGCCCCTCGTCGGACGCGGCCGCCGCGTAGGTCCGCCCGTCCTTCGGGTCGGTCCACGTCTCGATCGGCCCCGTGGGCACCGGCCCGCCCGCCGTCGCCCGGATGTCCACGACCTCCCACGTGCCCAGGCCCTGCTCCTGGAACGCGATCGGCACACCGTCGGCGTTCATCGTGGTCACGGTCATCAGGCCGCTCGGCGACGCGCTCCCGTTCACGACCGCGCCGTCGGCGACCACGTTCCCCGGCGGCGGTGCGTCCCCGGTCAGTTCCGAGCGCTTCGCGTCCAGTTTGACGTTTGTGCCCGCGACGATCGTCACGTCGGACACCTTGATCTTGCCGGTCGAGGTATCGGTGAAGGTGACGCGGTACTCGCCGCCGGGAAGCTGAATCTGGTAGTTGCCCGCGGCGTCGGTGGTGTAGGTGCCGACGATCGTGCCCGGGTCGCCCTCGGGGCTGACGTCGATGCGCACGCCGCCGTACCCCTCGCCGACGTTGTAGAACGAGTTGTTGTTGGCGTCGTGATAGACGACGCCGAGCAGCCACGTCCGCGTGCTGAAGCCGGATGCGCCGAAGGCCTGTGTGAAGTAACTGCGGAACTCGAAGCCCCCCCCCGCGCCGGGGAGGAAAAACCCCGTGCCGAACTCGTCGTAGTGAAAGGTCTCCGTGAACGTGGACCACAGGCTCAGCACGTTCTTTCGGTGCCCGACCGAGTCCAGCCACGCCTCGTGAGCGTCGTCGATCGTGTCGTAGCCCACGGCGATGTTCTCGCCCACCGAGCCCTCATACCCCTCCGCGTCCGCACGCTGCTGCGCCCGGTCGCCGTCCGGGTTCTCGTGGTCGAAGAAACTCCGCTGCGCCATGTCCAGGCTGTGGTTGCGGGAGATGGTCGTCAACTCGGGAACGAGCGCCAGCGGCTCCTGCGGCACGAGCCTCGCCAGTTCCTCCGCGGCCAGGTCGGCCGTCAGGTCCAGCCCCAGCCGCACGCCCTCGGCCGCGGGGTCCGACCGCGCCCGATTCACGAGTTCGAGCATGTAGACTTCGTTGGCCGTCCAGGCGAAGAGCAGCACACGCCCCTCAAGCCCCTCGAACGCCGCCCGTGCATCATCCGTCGTTCGTGCCATGAAACCCTCCTGCGCCGTCGGCGCCGCTGTCTCAAGGTACCGGCGAAGGTCGGATCGGTGCAAATGGGTCGTATGGGTCGTAGACGACCTATGCGTCCTACGAGCGTGGTTCCCCTTCCGAATGTCCACTGTCCACCGGCTACCACGCGCTCAGGTCAAGCACCACCCGCCCCGGCTCCGCCTGCCACGGCAGCATCCGGCGCGGCCACGCCGTTCGCACGCCCTCTTCGCCCGTGAAACGCTCGATCGCCAGCCGCAGCCGGCCGCCGTTCTCGATGCACCGGGCCGGGATAGGGACAGCGACGGTCCAGCGGTCTTGGCTCCGCGTCACGGGGATGCGTCCCTCGGAACCGGTCGCTGCCTCGCTGACGCCTTCGCCGGACCACGCCGACAACTCGTCCACGAACGAGCCGTCCGAGGCGATGCGGAGTACCGCCTTCGGCGCGCCGCAGGGACCGAGCCAGACCCGCACGGCGTCGGGGCTTTCGCCCCCCCCAGTCGCCATGCACTCGACGTAGAGCGTCCATGCGCCGTCGCTCGTGGCGCCGCTGCCGGCCGGGCCGCGCTGGAGCATCGCCACGGTCAGCGCATCGGGCGCGGGCATCGTCCCCGAGTCCTCACGCCCCGCGACCCACGCCGCCAGCGTCCAGTCGTGCAGCAGTGGGCCGCAGCGCAGGCCCGGAGGGAGCGCCACCCGGGCGCCCGAGACCACGGACAGCCGCCCGCTCCACGGCCCGCAGTTGGCGTCGACCGTGGCCGCGAGCGCAGTCCCGCGCCCCGCTGCCGCGCCCGTGCGCCCGTCCCCACCCGCCGACAGCGGGATCGTGAGCAACGCCGCGCTCAGCCCGGGTACGGGCGTCGGCTCGGGCGCGCCCGCTCCCCCCCCCGCGGCCCGAGTGAGCCACCCGAGCGTGGCCGCATCGCGGAGGTTCGCCAGGCCGATGGTCGCGACGGTCTCGCCGGTGACGGCCATCTCGCGCCCTGCGTCGTCGATGACCCATGCGGTCGCGCCGGGAAGGGTGTCGAGCCAGCGCGTGGCGCGCGCCGCCAGCGCCTCCCCCCGCAGCCCCGGGTCGAGCAGGTCGGCGAGCAGCGACTCCAGCGCGGCCCCGTCCTCGGGCCAGACCGGCGCGATCGTCCCGTCGCCGAAGTCCGCCGAGGCGGTCAGCGAACGGCGAACGCGCTCGGCCGTCGCGGCGTCGGCCTCCCAAAGCCGGGCCAGCGCGACCTGCCATCGCGCCTCCACCTGACGCGCGAGGGCCTCCACAATCGTCGCGCCCTGCGTGCCGCCCGGCCAAGCCCCTTCTTCGGTGGGCTCCGCGATCAGGCCCATCGTCGCCAGCCGCCAGCGCCACCGAAACGTCGGGCTTCGCCGCTCAGGCTCGATCAGCCGCTGGTACCGCGCCGAGGACCATGCTCTCGCGCCCAACGGGCTGGTCCACGCCGGATGCCCCCCCCCCTCGTCCGCGAGCGATGCCGGGTCCGGGTGCCACGCCGCCGCCAGCCTCACGCCCTCGACGCTCACCGTTCGCTCCTCGGCGTCCGGCGGCAGGTCGATAACCACAGCCCACGTGCCGACCGATCGCGGCAGCACGCCCGCCGACGAAGGCGTCGCCGACCACTCGCCCGGGTCGGCCAGCCACCCCCCCCCCTCGGCCCCAGCCCGCACGCCGATCCAGACGAGATCCGCGTCGAGCGACCGCCCGTCGTCAAGCCGAACCGTCGGCTTGCGCCGCGGGTCGATCGCCCCGTTGATCTCGACCGGCACCACCGCCGTCCGCCCCGCGATCAGGTCCACCCGAGGCTCGACGGCCCGCAGCTGCATCGCTGACCGCCCGCCGCGCGTGCCACCCCCCGTGCCGCACCCGCCCGCCAAGCACGGCCACAACGCCGCCAGCCCGATCACCACGGCAGCCGCCACCCGACCCATCGCGCCCTCCGTGCCCGTGCCCCCCTGGAGGGCACTCTACCACGCGGAGCGGCGAGCAAAGGGCCAAATCGCCAAAGGGCCAAATGGCCAAACGGGACGAGAGTGCGCCGGAACTGAGAGTGGATGAGGTCCGCGCCACGACCGTCGGCCTACCCGCTCTCTCTCCCTACCCGTCCTCTCCGACGGTCGTGCGCTCACCGCACGCCGATCGTTCACCGCGGACGTGCCACCGACCTCGGCTGCTCTGAGCCGAGGTCGGTGCGTTCCTTCCACCGCGCCCGACACCGGGAGGGCCGAGTCCGCGGAGGGTAGGGATCAAGGGAAGAGGGGCGGGGCCTTTCCAGGCCCCGGGGGGCTGCGTCACGCGGGCATCACGGGCGCGATTCAGCGCCGGGCCGCGAGGCCTGCTCGGTCGATGGCATGCCGTCACGTCTTGCAATGGCCTGCCTCGCGCCATCGGGGAGTTTGGTTTCGTAGAGACGGTCGATCTCCTTCGGATGGGAGATCAACCGGTCAGCGATGAGGTTGATGAGGTCGAACAGGGTCAGCGCGATCCCCTTGTCGTCATCCAGCGAGATTGTTCCCGGATGGACGGCGTTGTTGCCGATCACTCTCACGGCATCGAGAGCCTTCTGTATTCTCGGGTCGAGGCCGCGTTTGACCAGCGCGCCGATGTCCTCGTTGATGTTTTCGCCCTTCAGTTCGAGTTGCTTAAGGAGCATCTGCAGCGCGAGCCGCAGGAGCGCGGCGGCGCCCCTCGGCGAGTCGCCCACGATCTTGGCGGCCTCGTTGTACACGGCCTGGATCTCCGGATTGAGATCGGCGTTGGGCGGATCGACGGGGTGAGTCCTCGGATAAACCAGTTCCTGACGGACCCAGATAGAGACTCCATCGCAAGACTGACATCTCGATAACTCGACTTCTTTCACGATGAATGGATGCAACCAATCCTGCTTGGCTACAGTGCGGCAAAGCGGACAGCAGAATGTCTTCTTCTTGTACTCGGGCGCGTGATTCACTTCACCTCACCACCTCTCTGACGAGCAGGGGCTTGCCGCGCGGCCTGCGCGGGCTGGGGCGACTCCGGCCGTGGCGATCGCCCCGAGGTCCGAGCCAATCCTACCGACGCCCGAACCTATCGGCCACTCCCCGCCGGAGGGGTTGCCCCGATGCGGTCGCCTGAGCGGCTGCTGCGCTCACCAAAATGCGCGCTGCGCTCGTCGAAGCGGCCGCTGCGACGAGCGCAGCGTGCGTCTCGGTGAGCGCACGACCGTCGGAGAGGAGGAGCAGGGAGAGAGAGCGGGTAGGCCGACGGTCGTGGCACGGACCTCTCGACTCTCAGTTCCGGCGCACTCTCGTTCCATTTTGCCATTTGGCCATTTGACCACTTGGCCCTTTGGCCATTTGCTCCCCCTCCGCGTCCTCCGTGTTCCTCTCCGCGAACTCCGCGTTCTTCCCTGCTTTGCTCTTTGGCCCTTTGTCCATTTGGCCATTTGGCCCTCTGCTCCCCGCTCCCTCCGGCCCCGAACCCCTGTACCATCCGCCACCACATGCCGGATCCCAACCCCGACCCCAGAACCCCAGACGAGGCCGCGCAGGCCGCCGAGCGATTCCGCGCCGACTTCGCCGCTGTCCGCGAGCAGATCGGCCGGGCCGTCGTCGGCCACGCCGAGGTGGTCGAGGGCGTGCTGATCGCCCTCTTCGCCGGCGGGCACGTGCTGCTCGAAGGCGTGCCCGGCATCGGCAAGACGCTGCTCGTGCGTACGCTCGCCCGCGCTCTCGACCTCTCGTTCTCGCGCATCCAGTTCACGCCGGACCTGATGCCCGCCGACGTCACCGGCACGACCGTGGTCGTCGAGTCCGAGGCCGAAGGCGGCTCGCGCACCCGCGACTTCGTCTTCCGCCCGGGGCCGGTCTTCGCCCAGATTCTCCTCGCCGACGAGATCAACCGCGCCACGCCCAAGACCCAGTCCGCCCTGCTCGAAGCGATGCAGGAGCGCAGCGTCACGGTCGCCGGCACGACCCACACGCTGCCCGACCCGTTCTTCGTCCTCGCTACGCAGAACCCGATCGAGCAGGAGGGCACGTACCCGCTCCCCGAAGCCCAACTGGACCGCTTCTTCTTCAAGCTGTTGGTCGGTTCCTCCACCCGCGCCGACCTCGCCGAGATCCTCGACCGCACCGCCACCGGCCGCACCACCGAGGTGCAACGGGTGCTGGAGGCGGGCGCCATCACCGCGCACCAGCGGCTGGTGCGGCGGGTCGCCATCGCCCCGCACGTGCGCGACTACGCCGTGCGGCTGGTGCTCGCCACGCACCCGCCGACCGAGGCCTACCGGGCGGAGCAGGCCCGCGAGCGCTTCGCCACGCCGATGGTCGAGAAGTACGTCCGGCTCGGGGCCTCGCCGCGCGCGGCCCAGGCGCTGGAACTGGGGGGCAAGGTGGCCGCGCTCCTGGACGGGCGGGCCGCCGTGAGCATCGACGACATCCGCCGCGTCGCGCCCGCCGCGCTGCGCCACCGCATCATCCTGAACTTCGAGGCCGAGGCCGAGGGCGTCTCCACCGACGCGATCGTCCGCAACGTGCTCGACACGCTCCCGGTCAACGCGGACTGACGCGCATCCCCAGCGCGTACAGCACCCACTCCACCGCCAGCAGCAACCCCGCCGCGAGCACGAACCAGGGCCAGATTTCGCGCGGCGCGGTCGGGGTGTCGCCGGGCTGCGCCGCTGCCACCGGCCGGCCGCTGATCGCCAGCGCATCCGCGGTGCGCAGCAGCGATTCGTGCTCGCTCAGCAGGTTGACGGCGATCGGCGTGCCCGACCCCGCGGGCCGAAGCACGCCCGCACGCTCGATCACGCCGAGGTTCACCGGCTCCCCGCCCGGCGCTTGTGGGGGTGGGGGGGGGAGCGACACCGGCTCGTCCGTGCGGAACGCGACGCCCGCCTCCGCCTCGCCGCGCAGCGTCAGCGCGTCCACGGCATTGGCGACGAAGATCGGGAAACTCACCTGCACCGGCCACGTCGAGCGGGCAAGGTCGAACCCGACCGCGACGCGCCGAACGCCCCGGTCCTCGACGAGCGCGATCGCCGCGCCGCCCTGGCCGCGGGCCAACTCCTCGAACCGCGTCCCCGGCGCGGCCTCGTCGTGCGCGAACCACGCCGCCGGCTCGTACCGCACCGCGTCCAGCGAGACGTGCCGCATCACCGCGTGCG
Organism: Phycisphaerales bacterium; assembly: GCA_039794165.1. Taxonomy (GTDB): domain Bacteria; phylum Planctomycetota; class Phycisphaerae; order Phycisphaerales; family UBA1924; genus CAADGN01. The sequence goes on along the minus strand of JBDIVY010000006.1, from coordinate 142,140 downwards.
TGCGCTGCCACGTGAGGAACGACGACAGCCGCGGCTCAGCGGGCACGACGCGCAGCCCCGGCGTGGGCGGTCCCGGCCCGAACGCGAGCGTCGCCACCGGCGGCAGCGTGCGCGGCCGAGCGCCGTCGAACACCACCAGGTCGGCCCCCGTCAGCAGCGACGCGCCGAGTTCCTCGTACCGCGACACGCTCACTTCGACGAGCGACGCCGGGTCCAGCTCGCGCAGCACGTCCGCCAGCAGCCAGTCGCCCGGTGGGTCGCCGTCCGGCCGAACGATGAGTATCCCCGGCCGAGTCGCCGGTGCGAGCACGAGCGACGCCGCGTCGTCCGCGGCCAGCAGATCCGGCCGGTCGAGCCGCACTATGACGAGCGCGGCCTCGCGCGTCGCGATCTCGAACGTCAGCGACGCCCGCCCCACGCCCGAGCCGTCATCGTCCGCCAGCACGATGGGCACGCGGTCGTGCTCGCGCTCGTCAATCAGCAGCACGACCGGCAGGGCAACGCCCGGCGGCCCCACCAGCCGCGCGAACACCCGCACTACCGCCGGGTCGCGGAAATCGCGCCGCGCCGCGAGCGCGACGATGCCGACGTTGTCAAGGGGGGGGTTCGGCTCCTCGCCCGGCGCCGGCCCCGCCCGCAGGAACCGTACCTCCGTGGCCGCGACGGCCAGCGGCTCTCCCGCCTCGAAGCCCCCGTCCGAGCAGACGACCACGAGCGTGCGCGACCGCTCCGCCGCCTCGTCCGCGTCCATCGGGGCGAAGGACTCGGCCAGCCGCAGCGCGCCGCGCACGTCCGCGGGCTGGTCCGTCGGCGTGATGCGCCCCAGCGCATCGCGCACCAGGCGCAGGTCCGTCGTCGGCCCCGCGAGCGCCTCCGCCGTGGCCGCGAACACCACCAGCACCACCGCCGGACGCGACGGCGCGCGGGCGATCTCGTCCAGGAACGCCGACGCCGCCCGGATCGCGTCCTCCAGCCGCGTGCCCCCGCCCTCGCCGTCGCGGGCCGACATGCTCGCCGACCGGTCGATGAGGATGACGGCTACGTCCGGCGCGGCCGCCGCCCCGTGGATCGCCGGCCGCCCCAGCGCGCCCGTCAGCAGCAGCAACGCGAGAAGTTGCAGCAGCAGCAGCCACGACGGGCGGATCATCCGGAACGGCACGTTCACCTGCAGATCGCGCACCGCCTGCGTCCACAGCATCGTCGAACTCACCCGCACAGGCCGGCGCCGCAGCTTCAGGAAATACAGCAACAGCAGCGCAGGCCCGGCCAACGCCAATGCGGCGATCGCGGCGGCGGGTGAGAGGAAGGTCATCGGCGCCAGAGGGTACCGCGCGGACGCCTCCGGCTCCGTGGTCGTCCCGTCACGCCGGCTTCGGCGGCTGCGGCAGTTCGAGCCGGATGCGCAGGGCCGATGGCTGGATCGGGTACGGCGTTCGGACGCGGTAGAGGTCGAATCCGGCCGGGTTCCAGCCCGCCGCCTGGAAGACGTGCGTCAGCAACGCGGGGTACTGCGGCAGATCCTGCGAGCGAAAGAACGCCCGTCCCTCGCCCATGCGCTCAACCGCGGCGTCCATCGGCAGCCGGTAGCGCTCCGGCAGCGGCGCGCCCAGTTCGAGCGCGGGGTCGAACATGTGGTAGACGGCCAGCTCGGGGCGGACGTGCGGGAATGTGCCGCGGCGGATGAGGAGGTCCTGGACGAGGACCTCGGTGGGGATGTAGGGGCGGTGGATGATGTCGTAGAAGCGGTCGTCGGGGTCGGCGTAGCGGTCGGCGATGTCGCGGTAGATCTCGGCGAAGACGAGCGTGAGGGCGCCGGTGTCGCCGACATCGCCCGGCGCGAGCTCGATGTCGATGAGGCCGCTCGGCATGTTGATGGCGCGGAGTGGCGAGGGCAGCTCGGAGGAGAAGCGGCCGAGGAGGGGGACGTGAATGTCGGCGCCCGGCACCCTGACGGGGGGCTCGAGGGGCTCGCCGCGTCTGGCGACGAGTTGGCTGTCGGCGGTGTGGTGGCGGACGCGCCAGACGGGGGTGGGGACGTCCGGGCGGAGCCTGCGGAGGTTGTGAACGACGCCAGCCTTGACCATGTCGAGGCGAGACTCGTCGGCTGCGGGCTGGATGATGGTGATGATGTTCGTGACCCTGGAATGAAGCCCGAGGATCGCGCTGTTGCCCACGAACGCGCTCTTGCGGTGCGAGACGTCGATCTCGCGCTTCCCGTCCGGCGCAAACCCGCTCACGAGCAGGTCGAACGTGCCGCGGTCGCCAGCGTGCCGCTCGACAAGCCCGTCGAAGGCATGGAACGCGCCGGCGATCGCGTCCGCGTGCTCGTCGGAGGCGTGCCGACGCGCCGCGTCCGCCAGGATCGCTGCCGCCGCCGAGCCGGGCACGAGCCTCGCGGCCGCGAACGGGTCGTGGCTCTGCATGATGCGATGCACCTTCCACGCCAGGCTCTTGTCGAGTTGGAGCACGCGGGCGAGTTCCTGCGGCCGCGATGGGACGCCCGGCAGCGTCGCTGCGAGGGCGGCGAGCGAGTCCTGAATGCGACTCAGAACAACGGTCACCTCATCCTGAAAGCCTCGGGATTGCTGTGGAGCCGTCGTCATGGGGGCATTTCGATCGGTCTTTGATCGGACATTGTCATGGCCGATGCAGCTGGGGGAGGCCGGATTCAGCCTCCGGATTGTACCGTATCGGGAGATGCCGCACAAGTTTCTTTGGAGAATCTACAGAAATCTCTTGACAGAATCTTTGGATGAAAGTAGATTCGCCATCGACCGACCCGTGAGGTCGGGCGGTCCCACCAACTCCCAGCCCGGAGATCAGGCATGAACAGAGCAGTCCAGCCCCGGATTCGGCGCAGCACGCTGATCGGGGCCGCCCTCGTGGCCATCGTCGGTCAGGCCGTCGCAGCCCAGAGCGTCCAGTCCCCAGAATGGGAGCGGCGTCATCCCGGAGGCTCGTGGGGGAGCGAGGTGCCCTCACACATGCGCTCGGTCCACGTGGGCAACGACGGCACGATCTACGCCACCGGCCGATACAACGACGACACCATCAAACTGCTCGTCGTCGCCTACGCGCCGGACGGCACCCAACTCTGGGACTTCGTGTGGGGTCAGGGCGGAACCTATGACATCGGCGACGCCGTCACGACCGATGCCGAAGGGAACGTCTACGTTTCCATGGACTGCCTGATGCCGGGCGACCAGCGCGCCATGGGCGTGCTCTCGCTCACGTCCGCCGGTCAGTTCCGGTGGTTCCACAAGTGGGTCGGCCAGGGCATCTGGTGCTGCTTCGGCGCGGACATCACCGTCGGCCCCGACGGGCACGTCTACGTCACCGGCGGCTACCAGGGGCCGGGGATGTCCAACGCACAATCGCGCGTCGGCACGCTCAGCCTCACGAAGGACGGGGCGGTCCGCTGGGAGAGGGCCTGGGTGCTGCCTACGCAGGACGGCACGGGCGTCGGCTGGCGTGTCGCGACCGACGAGTTTGGCGACGTCTACGTCGCAGGCCGCTCCTCGAACCACTTCATCGTGCTCAGCTTCACGCCGGATGGCGACGAACGGTGGTGGTACGCCAAGCAGGCCGCCAACAGCCCCTCCAACGAGGCGATGGGACTCGCGATCGGAACGGACGGCAACGTCTACGCCGCGGGACGGCTCGATGGTCCCGTTGACAGCCGCGGCTTGTACGTCGTCTCGCTCACGCCCAACGGTGACTACAGGTGGGACTACCTCTACAACGGGACCGCTGGCCTGGCCGACCGCGCCAACGCGCTCATCTGGGGAAGCGACGGCAACCTCTACGCCGGTGGAAAGGTCGTCGAGAGCGATCCCACCTCGTTCGAGGCGATGTTCATCGTGAGCCTGACGCCCGACGGCCAGGAGCGGTGGCGCCACTACGAGACGTTCAGCGCGATCGGCTCGCCACCTCTGGCGATCCGCACCGTCCGCGGGCTGGCGAGCGACGGCGCTGGCAACGTCTACGCCGCGGGCTACAACTACCACGATGGTCAGGTGCGCTACGCCGCGATGAGCGTTACGCCCGACGGCGAGCCGCGCTGGGTCTTCGTCGGCGACGGCGGCATGTCCGAGCACGTCGTCACCCGCGACGACCGCGCCTACGTCGTCGGCATCATGAACGAGGACGGCGACTTCAACAGCAACCGGCACACCGTCACCGCCTTCGAGGCCGAGGCGGGCGGCAACCCGTGCCCCGTGGATTGCAACGGCGACACCGAGGTCAACACGCTCGACTTCCTCTGCTTCCTCAACCTGTTCGTCGCCGCCGATCCGGCCGCCGACTGCAACGGCGACACCGCCGTCAACAGCCTCGACTTCATCTGCTTCCTCAACGCGTTCAACGCCGGCTGCCCGTGATCGGCGCCGCGCTCACCGCCTGATCCGCGCCCGCGTGTGCGAGTGCGGATCCGCTCAGAGAGAGACAAGCAAGGAGACAGGGACATGAGACGGTTCATCTGCATCGCGATTCTCGCCGGCGCGTCCGCCGGGCCGGCGTTCGCCGACGTCCTCTACAGCATCAACCAGGCCAACCAACTCGTCGCCATCAACCCCGACACATTCGAGTTCACCACCGTCGGCCCGCTCGGAACCTCGTTCGCCTTCGGCGACCTCGCCTACGACCCCGCCATGGGCGTCGCCTACATGGTCGGCGGGCTGAACATCAACAACCTCTACACCGTGGACCTGAACACCGGCGCGGCCTCGCTCGTCGGCTCGCACGCTACGCCGTGGGTGACCGGCCTCGGCTTCGACACCTCCACCGGCACCCTCTACGCCAGCCAGAGCGTCGTCGCCAAGGGCTTCCTCACCCTCAACCCGAACACGGCCGCCGCCACGATGATCAACACCAACAGCGGCGCGGCTCTTGACGGGCTGGCGTACGACCCGGTGCGTGACATGATCGTTGGGGCGTCGGCGAACTACCCGGCGGAGCTTTTCGCGGTCGATCGGACGACGGGGGTGGCGACGCTGCTGGCCAGCGACGGCAGCACCTACCTCGACAACGGCGGCCTCGCCTACGACGCCAAGCGCGACCTCTTCTGGTACATCGACGCCAGCGGACGCCTCTTCTCCTTCGATCCCAACAGCGGCTACGCCATGACCCTCGCGGCTGACGGTCTCGGACTGCACGCGGGCCTCATCTGGGTGCCAGCACCGTCGGCGGCCGGAATGGTGGGCGTCGGGCTGTTGTTCTGCACGCGGCGACGCCGGCAGGCGCGCGGCAACTGATTCAAATCGCAGTCAGGACGCCTTCTGACCGCGACACTCTCCAAGGCCCTGCTCCCGCCAGGGGGTAGGGCCTGTTTCTTTCGCACGATCTCGCTACGCGTCGCCCACGCCATCCGCTGCGCGATACCCCTCCGCCACGATGTACGTCTCCCGCGAAGGCCCCCTGCTCGCCTTCGGCTTGAACAGCCGCGCCGAGTCGAACAGGTGGCGGGTCTCGGCAAGCAGGGGGGGGGTCTCCGCCCCTTCCAGCGTCTTCATCACCAGCCGTCCGCCCGGTGCGATCAGCCGCGGCAGCGAGTCGAGCAGCGACCGGCACAGGCGGGCCGAGACCAGGTCGTCGCCGTGCCCCGTCGTGCTCGGGGCCATGTCGGAAATCACCACGTCGAACCGCCCCCCGTCGAGCGAGACCAGCGCATCCGCGTCCAGCGTCCGCGCATCGGCCACGACCGTGCGCACGTTCGCGGGCATCGGGTGCGTGACCGGCGCGAGGTCGAACCCGACCACCACTCCCCGCGGCCCGACGAGTTGCGAGGCAACCTGAAGCCAGGAGCCGGGGGCGCAGCCGGCGTCGAGGACGCGCTGCCCCGGCCTCAGCAGGCGGAAACGCTCGTTGATCTCGAGGAGTTTGTACGCCGACCGGGCGAGATACCCCTCGCGCTTGGCACGCTTGAAGTACTCGTCGTGGAGGATCCGCCGGGCCATCGGGCGATGGTAGCGGAGGCGGCCAAGAATCGGGACAGTGGACAGCGGACATGGGAGAGGCGCCATGCCTGACGCGAAGTTGCTTGAGGTCTTCGAATCGCCGGGCGACGAGCCGTATGTCATCGAGCACGCGGCCGAGGAGTTCACCTCGCTCTGCCCCGTGACCGGGCACCCCGACTTCGGCACGGTCACCGTGCGCTACCAGCCGCGCCCGCGTCGCGAGGGCGGCACGTGCGTCGAACTCAAGAGCCTCAAACTCTACTACCAGTCGTTCCGCTCCGAGGGCGTCTTCTACGAGGCCGTCACGAACCTCATCCGCGACGACCTCGTCCGCCTCATGCGTCCCGCGTGGCTCCAGGTCCGCACCGACTGGCGCGGCCGCGGCGGCATCCGCTCCGTCATCCGCGCCGACCACGGCGACGTGCCGCACGAGTATCGGGGGCGGTGACCGGACGGGGAAGCGGCAAAGTGGTCGAGTGGCGGAGTGGTGAAGTGGGTCGGCGCTAGCATTGGGCGCGGCGCGGGAGCGCGCCAGCGGAGGGCACGGCGGATGCCGAGTGAATCGAACGGGGAGCGGCGGTACATCGCGGAGTTCGGGCCGACCGAGCGTGTCGAGGGCGTCTTCGCCATCACGAACGCCCAACTCGGCCGCACGCGTCAGGACAAGCCGTACCTGCGCTGCCTGCTGAGCGACCGCACCGGCGAACTGCCCGGCCGCATGTGGTCGATCGACGAGGCGACTTTCCGCCGCCTGCCCACCGACGGCTTCGTCTGGGTGCAGGGCGAGACGCAGCCCTACCAGGGCGAACTCCAGTTCATCATCCACTCGATCGACCCGCACGAGCCGACGCCGGAGCAGATGCGCGAACTCCTCCCCGTCTCGACGCGCGAGCCGGAGGAGATGTTCCGCGAACTCGTCGGCTTGCTCGAGACCGTGCGCCATCCCGCCATGCGCGACCTCGTCGGCGCGTACTTCGAAGACGAGCACCTCATGGAGGCCTTCCGGCGCGCCCCGGCCGCCAAGAGCATGCACCACGCCTACCTCGGCGGCCTGCTCGAGCACACGCTGAACCTGCTCCGCCTCGCCGACGTGGTCTGCCCGCTGTACCCCAAGATCAACCGCGACATTGTGATGGTCGGCCTCTTCCTGCACGACATGGGCAAGACCCGCGAACTCGTCTACGACCGGGCCTTCGGCTACTCCGACCGTGGCGAACTCATCGGCCACATCGTCGAGGGCGCGATCATGCTCCACGACAAGGCCCAGCAGGTCATGGCCCGCACCGGCCGACGACTCCCCGCCGGCGCGCTCATGGTCCTCCAGCACATCATCCTCTCGCACCACGGCATCCCGGAGTACGGCGCGGCGAAGGTTCCCTCCACGCCGGAGGCCATCCTCGTCTCGATGCTCGACAACGTCGATGCCAAGACCACCATCGCCCTCTGCGCCGCGCGTCCCGACCGGACCGCGGCCTTCGACCTCGGCGGCAACTTCACGGAGCGCCAATGGGCGCTCGACACCAAGTTGTACCGTCCCGACCCGCTCGCGGAGCGTTGACCGATGTCCGAGCAGTCCGCCATCACCGTGAACTTCGGCCGTTCGATGCCGCTCTTCCCGCTCGACGCCGTCACGCTCCTGCCGCAGCAGGTGCTCCCGTTGCACGTCTTCGAGGAGCGGTACCGGCAGATGGTGCGCGATGCGCTCGACGGCGCCGGGCAGTTCGCCATGGCCGTCTTCGAGGGCGAGCGGTGGAAACAGGAGTACCACGGCCGACCGCCGCTCAAACCCGCCGTCTGCATCGGGCAGATCGTGCAGCACGAGGGCACGCCGGACGGCCGCTACAACCTGCTGCTCCAGGGCGTCTGCCGGGCCCGCATCGTTCGCGAACTCCCGGCCCGCGAAGGCAGGCTCTACCGCGAGGCGATGCTCGCGCCGGTCGGCGACGGCGGCGGGGGAGAGGGCGGCGAACTCGAGCCGATGCGCCGGTGGCTGGAAGACGCGCTCGCCGAAGGTCCGCTCGCCGGCATGGCCGCCGCTGAGCCGGTGCTGGCCCTCGTCCGCGACGAGGACATCCCCACCGCGGCCGTCATCGAACTCGTCGGCTTCACCCTCACCAGCGACCCCGCCTTCAAGTACCGCCTCCTCTCCGAGGGCAACGCCGCCAAGCGGGCCGAGATGCTCCGCGTCGAACTCGAGTTGCTGGGCACCCTCATCGAACGGGCCGGACGACAGCGACCCGAAGACTGGCCGAAGGGATGCAGCTGGAACTGAAAACAGGCATCTGTTCGGTATGCCCCGTCGGGAAAAACACGCAACCTAGCAAACGCTAGCATGTATCGCATTCGTGAGTGAACCGGCAGGTCGGTCCTCCGGTACGAACTGCTGAACAGGGAAGTCTCAGGAAAGGAGGCGGCCGTGGCACAGATCAATCGCATGAAGGGGCGTGGCGCGGCGCTCGTGGTCGTCGCGGGCATCCTGGCGGCCGGGGGGTTGGGCGGATGCAGCAACGCCGGTGAAGGCGCGGCCTCCGGTGCGGCACTCGGCGCGCTCGCCGGCATGGGGCTTGGCAGTCTCACCGGGGACATGGGCAAGGGCGCGGCCGCGGGCGCGATCATCGGCGGCGTCGGCGGCGCAATCATCGGCGACCAGAACGAACGCCGCGACAACCGCGGCAGTTCACGCAGCGACTGGTAGACCACGACGCGCCGAACTCGGCGCGAGCAACGAAGAAGACTCCTCCTTCGGGGACGCGGCAGGACGCCTGCCGCGTCTTTTTTCGTCCGACGCATCAGAACCCGAACGGGTCGTCGATCACGTTCCGCCGCCGCCGACCCGCCGGCTCCGGCGCGCCGATCGCCGCCCGGCACGCCTCGTCCAGACGCTGGTGCAGTTTCTCGTGGTCCGGGTGCGCGTCGAGGAACTCGAGCAGATCCTCGATGCGCCAGTGGGGGGGATCGTCGGGTTTCAGGCGGTCGATCGCTGCATCGCCCAGCGCCTCGGCCGCCATCTCGAACCACGCCGCGTCGGGAGCCGTCGCGTTCGCGGGCGGAGGCACCTTCGCCCGGATCGTCTGCGGCCCGACCGCCACGATCGGCCACTGCCCCGCCCTCGTCGCGGGCTCGCGGCAGAGCACGAGCGCAGGCACACGCTGTCGGTCCGCGGTCTCACGCAACGCCCGCGCATCCGCGCCGATCATCGGCGGCTGCACGAGGTACCGACCCGCTTCCAGCCGGCGCGGCACGTCCTCCGGACGCGAGATCACGAACACCGGCCTCGCGTCGATCGCCAGCAGCCGCTTCTGCCGGCGGGCCTCCTGAAGCGGCAGGCATATCCGCGCCATCCGCTCGAAGTCCCCGGCCCGGTGCGCCATGTCCAGCGCACGCAGACACAGCGACTCGGCCTGGAAGTAGTCCGTCGCCGCGAGCGCCTCGGAGGCTCGCTCCATCGTCTCGTCGATCCGTGCGGCGGCGCGTGCGTCATGCATGGGTCGGCGGCCTTCACTGCTCGCCCTGAGCGTTGCGAACGGCCTCGGCGAGGCCCGTCAGCAGGTACCGCCACCGGCCGGCCTCTTCGCTCAGTTCGTAGCGGAGCGCATCGGCAAGCCCGGAGAGATCCTCCGCGGCCACGCAGCGGCGCACTTCCTCCAGTTGGCGCGACAGGCTCGCCACCGACTCGTCCACCCGGACCTCTTCCCCCTGCACCACGACCGAGGCCTCGGTGAGGTCGAACCCGAGCAACTGCGAGACCCGCTGCACCAGATCGCGCACGGCATCCCAGACGCCGAGCGCGACACCCAGCGCCTGGAACGCGTCCGGCGCGCGTCCCTGGTCGATGTGGTCGGCGGCGAGCAGTTGCTCGGCACGCGCCTGTTCGAGCGCATCGGCCGCTTCCATGAGCGTCACGCGCAGAAACGACGCCGGCTCCGCCGAGGTCATCCGCAGTTCCGCGAACGAGCCGGGGTGCGAGGCGGGATCGTCGAGCAGTTCGCCGGGCAGAGGCTCGCCGTCCGCGATCACCTCGACGATCAGCCGCCCCAGTTCCTCCGCACGCTCCGTCCCGGCGCGCAGGCCCTGCTCCAGCGTCGCGGCGTCGCTCAGCAACTCGGCATCGTCGAAGATCACTCGCATGGCCTGCCTCCCCGGTCCGTGTTACTGCTGGGCCGCGACCGGCTCCGGCGCGGCCGCGCTCTCCCGCGACTTCGCCTCGTCGCGCCGTACCCGCCGATTGTGCTTGTGAATCAGCCGGAGGTTGCGGGCGTAGATCACGACGCCGGTCGACTGGCCCAGCACCCCGACGATGTCCGTCCGCCACACAAAGTACGCGAACAGCGTCGCGCCACCGAAGAAACTCATCCACCAGAAGACCGCCGGCACCACCGATCGGCGCGACTTCTCGCTCACCACCCACTGCACGAGCATCCGACCGAAGAAGCACGCCTGCCCCGTCAGCCCGACGACGATCCAGACGAAGTTGCCCCACGACGAGATGTTGAAGAACCCGAGCAGCGTCCGCTCCAGCGCGGGCCGCGCCTGCCACGCGGTCATGCGGTCGTTCACGATCGCCTGGAACCGGGCGTCGTCGATCCAGGTGAGGGCTTCCAGGTCGCGGTCGCCGACGAAGTGGTACTCGAACCCGCCCGCCTCGCTCGCCCGCTGCTCGACGCCGATGCGTGCCGCCCCGAGCGAGAGTTCGATCCGCGCCGCCTCAGGGTCGATCCGCTTGAACTTCCGCAGCGTCGGCTGCAGCACGAGCCACACGCCCACCAGCAGCAGCACGACCATCGCGATCACCGGCCCCGGCTTCATCGCGAGGCCTCCTGCCGCGTGCGCGCCGCGACGACCGGCGCCGCATCCGCGGCCCGCTCGACCTCCACGCACTCCACCGGCCGACGGCGCGACCGCATCCATCGGATGGCGTAGCAGTCGATCAGCCCCGGGATCGCCCGCTGCGCGATGCCCATGCCGTACTTCGTCTCGCCCGCCGCACGTGCCCGGTGGTTCACGGGCATCTCGACGACCGTGTACCCGAGGTGCCGTGCCGTCACCGGGATGAACCGGTGCGCCCCGCGGAACTCCAGCGGCAGCGCGAGCGCGACCTCCCGCCGCATGATCCGCAGCGAGCAGCCCGTGTCGCGGATGGTGTCCCCGAGCAGCCAGCGCCGGAAGAACCGGCCGACGACCGAGCCCCACCGGCGCACCGCCGAGTCGCGTCGTGCCCGCGAGCGGTCTCCCTGCACCAGGTCCGCCCCCGACGACCGCATCAGGTCGAGCATCGCCGGCAGGTCCGCCGGGTCGTTCTGCAGGTCGGCGTCCAGCGTGGCGATGAGTGGCGCCCTCGCCGCCCGAAACCCCGCGTGGAACGCCGCCGACTGGCCGTTCCCCTTGCCAGGCGGCGTGCGCAGCATCGCGACGCACCGCACCGAGGGCCGATCCCGCATCAGGCGCTCCACCGCCTCGCGCGTTCCGTCCGTGGACCCGTCGTCGACGATCACGATCTCGAATCGAATCCCCGCCCGGTCGAGGACCGCCTCGATCTGCCGGACGAGTTCCGCGATGTTCTCCCGCTCGTTGTGCGCCGGGGCAACGACGGAGAGGTCCGTGAGGGCGTGGATTGGGCCGGGAGCGGGCATGATGGGGAGGAAAGGATAGGTCCGAACCGGGTTGAATCCGGTGTTGGGGGTCGCGGGAGCGTGGCCTACAGTGGAATGAGTCTAAGACGCAGCCAATGGGCTTGATTCAGGAGCGTGACTCGATGCACCTGCGACGATCCGACCACGACCACGGCCCGGCTACCGTGCCCGTCAAGTTCATGCTCGAAGACCCGGAGGGACTCACCGGCAGCGACAAGAAAGAGTGGGACGTCCTCGCCGCCAAAGGCGAGCACCTGCTCGAAGTCGCCATCGAGGCCGGCATCAACATCGAGCACGCGTGCGGCGGCGTCTGCGCCTGCTCCACCTGCCACGTCTATGTTGAGAAGGGCATGGACTCAGTCTCCGAGGCCACCGAGGCCGAGGAGGATCGCGTCGAGGAGGCCCCCGGCCTGCAACGCAACAGCAGGCTGAGTTGCCAGTGCGAGATTGAGGGCGAAGGCCCCATTGTCGTCCGCGTCCCGGCGTGGAACCGGAACGCGGTGAAGGAAGTGCCGCACTAGCGAGGAGGGCGCTGCGATGAGCGACAGTTTTCACTGGCTGGACGTGGACCGCATCGCAGAGGAACTCGCGGGCCGATTCCCCGACACGGATCCCGGTACCGTCGGCTTCGTCCACCTGCGCGACATGGTCCGAACGCTGCCCGGCTTCTTCGAAGACCCGGCGCACCCCGTCAACGAACGCATCCTCGAGGCCATCCAGGCCGGCTGGACCGAGGAATACCACGACATGCGCGGCGACGACGACGAGGAGTGACCGCTCCGCGCATCGGGTACCCCGCCACTCCGTGGCGGCTCCGTGCCTCCCACCTCTTCACCGCTCGAACGCCATGGAGTTCGAGTGGCACGCCGCGCGTCACCCGTATCTCGTCAGCAGTTCCACGATCTTCGGCTGGTTCCGCTCGATCCGTAGCGACCGCCGAAGCGCCTCCAGCGCTTCGTCCAGCGCGGCCCGGTCCGTCCGGCCGGACCAGAGGTACCGGTTCAGCAGACAGACCGCGATCCCGTTGTGCGCCGGGTAGTGGTTCGGGTCCATCGCAACCGCCGCGCGGAACGACGCCAGCGCCTGGTCGTACTGCCCGGCCCGGAAGTACGCCGACCCCAGCCGCTCGTGCGCCTGCGCGCTCGGCCGCTGGTGAATGACCTCGCGCAGCGTCGCCGCCATGTCGTCGTAGCGCCCGACCTTGCCGTAGGAGTCCGCAAGGTTCAGCATGATCTCCGGCGACATCACCATCAACTCGGCCGCGTAGTGGTACTGCGTGATGGCGTCCGCGTGCCGGTCCAGCGCGGCGTAGATCGCCCCCAGGTTCACCCGCGCCGGCCCGTCCGACGGATCGACCCGCACCGCCTGCTCCGCGTAGGGCAGCCCCTGCGCCGCTTCGCCCAGTTGCAGGAACGCCGTCCCCAGGTCGCGGTTGGCCGCGAAGTCCATCGGCCGGATCGACAGCGCACGCAGATACGCCCGCACCGCCTCGCTCAGACGGTTCAGCAGTTGCAGCGTCAGCCCGTGCCCGTAGTTCGCGTCGAAGTCCGACGGCGCCAGCCTCACCGCCTCCGCGTAGCGCTGCTCGGCCGTCGTGTAATCGCCCCGCTGCCGGTAGATCTCCCCCGCCCCGAGGTACGCCACCGTCAGCGTCGGGTTGATCGCGATCGCCCGCTCGAACTCAGCCAGCGCGGCCTCGTCCAGCCCCTCCTCGCGCAGCCGCTGCCCGAGGTCCGCCGCCTCCGCGGCCTTGTCGCGCTCCGCCGCGTTGCGCGCGCGCGCCTCCGTTCGCTCGCGCTTCCACCCCGAGCACCCCGCCAGCGGCACGACCGCGCCCAACGCAAGCAACACACACACAACGCGGGAGGTCGATCGTCTCATGGTGGCGCCTCGGATGCTCAGGACTCTTGCAGCCGCCGCAGCCGGCGGAGATTGATCGTGTCGTGCGGCGTGCCCTTTGGCGAGTTCCCCTTGGGGGTTTCGAGAACTTTCGGTACGCCCCGCAGCGAAGACCGGTTCACCACCGCCGCGAACCCCGACCGGGCCAGCCGGTCCGCCCGAGTCGAGCCCCCGATCGTTCCCTCGCCGATGTGGGCGTGCCGGTCGAGTCGGCTGCCCACCCCTCCCTTCGAATCGTTGAGATGGACCACGCGCATGAGGCCCTCGCCGCAGATCGAGTCGAAATCGTCCAGCACGCGGGCCGCGCCCTCGCGCTCGGACAGGTCGTACCCGCCCGCGTGGGCGTGGCAGGTGTCGAAGCAGAACGCGACCCGGCCCGGGGCCGCGCCCTCGCCGAGGATCATCGACCGGAGCCGGGCCAGTTCTTCGAAGGTGCGCCCCAGGTTCGTCCCCGACCCCACCGTGTTCTCCAGGCACGACACCGTGCGGTACCCCTTCGTCCGCCGGGAGAGTTCGCGGTACGCCCGGGCGATGCGGGCCAGGCCCGCGTCCGGGTCGCCGTCCGTCGCGGCCCCGGGGTGGTGGACCAGAAACGGAATGCCCAGCGCCTCGCACCGCTCGATCTCGACGTGCATCAGGTCAACGGACTTGGCGTGCAGGTCCGGGTCCGGGCTGGCCAGGTTGATGAGGTATGACGCGTGGCTGACCGTGCGCTCCTGCCACCCCAGCCGCGCGATTTCCGCCGTCCAGTCCGCCACCTGCGCGGGGTCGAGCGGCGGAGCCTTCCACTGCTGCTGGTTCTTCGTGAAGACCTGCACGCACTCCATGCCGAGCCGCTCCGCCTCGTGCGGGGCGTTCGTCATGCCGCCGGCGATGGAGAGGTGAGAGCCGAACATGGGGAGGGGAAGTCACGGAGTGAAGGAGTGGGATTCACCACAGAGGCGCAGAGGGCACAGAGGGGAAACAGAACTGAAGAGCAGAGGAATGGAGTTAGGCAGTGTAGCCGGTGGCACAGGCGTCCCGCCTGTGCCGAATCTGGTCCTCCAGCCATGATGCGCTCTGACATCCCACACTTTTTTCCTCTCTCAACCGGATCTCTCCCTCTCGGTGCCCTCGGCGCCTCTGTGGTGAATAATCTCCTGCAACCCAACACAGGGAGTCAGAGATGCACGAGCGGCTGGACGGGCGGATCGCGGTGGTTACCGGCGCGAGCGCGGGCATCGGCGAGGCCATCGCGCGCGACCTCGCCGCGCACGGCGCGCGCCTCGTCCTCAACGCACGCCGCAGGCCGAAACTCGACGAGGTCGCCGCCCGCATCGGCCCGGACCGCGCCGCCGTCGTCGCGGGCGACGCCGCGGACCCCGCCGTCATCAACGCCATGTTCGACGCCGCACGCGAGCGCTTCGGCGAGGAGGCCGACCTCGTGGTCGTCAACGCCGGGCGCGGGCTGAACGGCTCCGTCACCACCTCCGACCCCGAGCAGTGGGAGGGCATGATCCGCACGAACCTCCTCGCCGCCGCACGACTCATGCGCGAGGCCGCCGCACGCCTTCTGGCCGATATCGAGCACGGCCCCGGCTGGCAGCAGGAAGCTCACGACATCGTCGTCATCGGCTCCAACGTCGGCCGCCACATCTCGCCCTTCAGTTCCATGTACGGCTCGACCAAGTTCGCCGTGAACTCCCTCGCCGAGGCCCTCCGCCGCGAGATCGGCCCCAAGGGCGTCCGCGTCACGCTCATCGAGCCGGGCTTCGTCCGCTCCGAGTTCCAGGGCGTCGCCGGCTACGCCGAGGACTGGTTCGCCGACGTCGTGGACCGCATCGGCCCCGTCCTCACCCCCGAGGACGTCGCCGAACTCGTCAGTTTCATCGTCAGCCGCCCACCCGCAGTCAACATCTGCGACGCCCTGATCCGCCCGACGAGGCAGGATTACCCGTAACCCACGCCGCAGGGGTACCCCGCCACTCCGTGGCGGAGGTGGCTTTGCAGGGGTACCCCGCCACTCCGTGGAGGTTTCGATCGCTACCACGTCTGCCGCTCGAACCGGCGTCCCGCGAAATACACTTCGACAAGTGGAAAGAGGCTTTCTCATGGGCATCAGCATCAACATCCCGGACGTAACGGCACGGATGCTCCGAGAGGCGTGGGGTGACGATCTCGAGCGTGCAGCGCTCGAAGCCCTGGCGGTCGAGGGGTACCGGTCGGGCAAGTTCGGCTCGGCGACCGTCGGCCGTCTCCTCGGCCACGGCTCCCGCTGGGACACGGAGCGCTGGCTCGCCGATCGGTCCATGCCGCTGGACTACACGCTTGACAACCTGGAGGCGGACCGGGCAGCGCTGGACAGGTTGTTGAACGTTTAGACCGCCCTTTCGTGGCTATTGGGGCAGGGGCGGCTACCCGGGGCGTTGCCCCGGGCCGGGGTTGGGTCACGCCTTCGGCGTGAGGAGAGTGAGTGTCGCTCGGAGCGGCAGTGGTGTCATTCCTCTTGCTCGTTGCTACGGGCACCCGGCGACATAGGCGTTGAGGAAAGCGAAGAAGTCGAGGTCGTTGACGATCGTGTCGCCGTTGAAGTCGGCGGAGAGGTCGCCAGCGACGTAGGCGCTGAGGAAGGCGAGGAAGTCGAGGGAGTTGACGACCGTGTCGCCGTTGAAATCGGCGGGGCAAGTGGTATCGCACGTGCCGGGGTCGTGGACGAAGATGTCGAAGGTGCCGTTCGTATCCCCCGGGACGAGGTCGGAGGCGGCACTGCTGAACGCCACGAATCGTCCGTCGGCGGAAATGGATGGGAGCCAGCTGAGGTTGTTCCCCTGCTGGCCTGTCGAGGAGACGCTGACGCGCGAGGTCTGCCCCGTCTGGCGGTCGTGGACGAAGATGTCGGGCTCGCCGTTCGTGTCCCCCGGGACGAGGTTGGAGGCCGAACTCTCGAACCCCACGAACCGCCCGTCGGCGGAAATGGTTGGACTTCCGCTGTGGCTGTTCCCCTGCTGGCCTGTCGAGGAGACGCTGACGCGCGAAGTCTGCCCCGTCTGGCGGTCGTGGACGAAGATGTCCCACTTGTCGTTCGTGTCCCCCGGGACGAGGTCGGAGGCGGCACTGCGGAACGCCACGAATCGTCCGTCGGCGGAAATGGATGGCTCGAAGCTGGTGCCGTTCCCCTGCTCGCCTGTCGAGGAGACGCTGACGAGCGAGGTCTCCCCAGTCTGGCGGTCGTGGACGAAGACGTCCCGGTAGCCGTTCGTGTCCCCCGGGACGAGGTCGGAGGCCGAACTCTCGAACGCCACGAACCGCCCGTCGGCGGAAGTGGATGGCGCGAGACTGGCGTCGTTCCCCTGCTGACCCGTCGACGAAACGCTGACACGCGATGTCTCGCCCGTCTGGCGGTCGTGGACGAAGATGTCCCTGAAGCCGTTCGTGTCCCCCGGGACTAAGTTGGAGGCCGAACTCTCGAACGCCACGAACCGCCCGTCGGCGGATACGGATGGGTTACGGCTGGCGTCGTTACCCTGCTGGTCTGTCGAGGAGACGCTGACGCGCGAGGTCTCGCCCGTCTGGCGGTCGTGGACGAAGACGTCCCGGTAGCCGTTCGTGTCCCCTGGGACGAGATTGGAGGCCGAACTCTCGAACGCCACGAACCGCCCGTCGGCGGAAATGGAACGAGAACTACTGTTGCCGTTCGCCTGCTCGCCTGTCGAGGAGACATTGACGCGCGAGGTCTCGCCCGTCTGGCGGTCGTGGACGAAGATGTCCGTGAAGCCGTTCGTGTCGCCCGGGACGAGGTCGGAGGCCGAACTCTCGAACCCCACGAACCGCCCGTCGGCGGAAAGGGCTGGAAAGGCGCTGTCGCCGTTCGCTTGCTCGCCTGTCGAGGAGACGCTGACACGCGAGGTCTCGGCATCATCGCATAGAGTGATGCTTTGCCGTGACCTATCGAAGGGATTGGCGCCGAGGAGCGCGAGCAGGTCGAGGTCGCTTGTGGGTATGCCGTACGTGCGGGCTTTGGCGCCTGTGCAGATGAGAACCAGCGCGACGGCGATCAACGCCCCGAATGTGCGGCTATGTGGCATCTCGTGCCTCCCGAGAGATTGGCCAATCCCGCCGTCACGACGCACCTCCGCGCCGAGCCGTCCGGGCGACGATCTCCCAGCGTACTACCAAAGGCCAGTGTCGTCATAGGGCGATGCCGGGGAAGTCGCGGAGTTTCTTTGCAATGTTCGGGGGCTGAGGGGTAGTTGAAGGTGCGCCTGCGTTGATGTCTGGGGCGATTGGCGGTTCCTTCGCCCTCTTCGGGGGCTTTGGGTGTCTTTGTGGTTGGGGACCAGTGGCCGCGCCCGTGGCATGTGACCTTCGCCCGCTTCGCGGGCTTTGGGGGGGGGGTCATTCTCGTGCGAGGAGTTCGAGGAGTTCGTCGTGGATGAGGGCGTTCGTTGACGCCCCGTCCGGCCCGTAGGCCGACGCGCGGCCGTGCCAGTCCGTGTACCGGCCGCCCGCCTCCTCCAGGATCACCGTCATCGGCGCGACGTCCCACGGCTTGATCGACGGCTCCACCGCCGCCTCGGCCCGGCCCGTCGCCACCAGCAGGTGCGCGTAGCAATCGCTCCATCCCCGCGTCCGTGCGAACGCCCGGGCCAGCCGCGCGAACACATCCTCCCGGCCGGCCTGCGCGAAGTAATCGAACGCCGTCAGCACCAGCAGCGACTCGCGCAGCGTCCGCACCGCCGAGACTCTCGCCGGCACGGCCTCGCGCGAGTCCGCCTTCGTGTGCCATGCGCCGCCGCCGCGTGCCGCATGCACGGTCTCGCCCAGCGCGGGCATGTGGATCACGCCGGCGACCGACTCGCCGTCGCGCTCGACGGCGACCAGCGTTCCGTAGAGCGGCACGCCGTGGACGAAGGATGCGGTGCCGTCGATGGGGTCGATGAGCCAGCGGTAGCCCGAGGAGCCGGGGCGCTCGCCGTGCTCCTCGCCGAAGACGGCGTCGTCGGGGAAGGCGCGTTCGAGGGCGTCGCGGATGAGCGTCTCGGCGTCGCGGTCGGCGTCCGTCACGTGCGAGCCGTCGTCCTTGGCATCGACGGCGAACCGACGCGAGCGGAACGCCCGCAGCGTCAGGTCCCCCGCCGCGCGCGCACACTCCAGCGCGAAGTCGAGGCGAGCGAGGATCGGGTCCGCGGCCGGCATGAGGCATGGTAGGGAAACCCGCCCACGCCAAACTCCGCTCACGTCATTCCGAGCCGCGGGCTTCAGCCTGCGGCTCCGAGGTAGACTCCCCGAGCCGGGGCCTCGAAGGCCCCGCCCCGGGAGGCGGCATGAGGCGAGTGGGGCCATTCGAGATCGAACGCGACCTCTACCGGCGCGGGTTCTGGACGGTCTCCGTCGGCGCGCGCGCCGGCGACCCAGGCCCGGCCCGCTACGCCGTGAAGTGGATGGAGCGGCCGGACGACATGCTCGGCCCCGAGCGCGCCGAGGCGCTCGCCGTGGAGTTCCTGAAGGCCGCCGAGGCCCAGCGCCTCGCGTGCGCCTCGGGCGGCGAGCACTGGGCGAACGTCGAGGACTACGGCCGCTTCGAAGGCGGTGTCTTCGTCGCGTGGTCGCTGCGCCCGCGCACCGCCGCCGACTTCACCTCCGGCCGCTTCATCTTCGACGACGAGAGCGCTCCGTGGCTCAAGGGCCTCGTCCTCGGCGTGCTGGACGGCCTGCGCGAGGTGCGCGACGGCGCTGGCCGCGGCCACGGCAATCTCAAGCCCGGCAACGTCCTGCTCGCCACCCGCACCGCCTGGACGCCCGCGTCCGTCGCCCTCTGCGATCCATCCCCCGACCCGCCAAGGGGGGGGCAGCACGCCGACCTCGTCGCTCTCGGTCGGCTGATCCACCGGCTCATCCTGCACCGCGAGTTCGCCGCGCTCGGCGGCTGGCCGATCCAGCGATCCGAGGCTTGGGACCGGCTCGGCCGAGGCGTGGGCGAGGCCTGGCGCGACATCTGCTCCCGTCTGCTGGACCCGAACGCAGCGGTGGGGTCGCTCCGCATAGAGGAGATTCGCGCCGCTGTCGAAGCGGTGCCGACGCCGTGGAGCCGGCGCAGGCGTGCCCGCGTGAAGGCGGGCCTCGGCGTCGCGGCCGCGCTCATCCTCGCGGTCGCGGGCTGGCAGGGCTACATCATGATCGATCGGGCGATGAACCCGTTCGATCCGGTGCAGTGGCGAGAACTGTGTGAGGCCTGCGACGACTGGCTCCTCCCGCTCAGCGACACCGTCGCGTCGCTCGACGACGAGGCCCGCGCCCGCTGGGAGGCCGACGACCACCTGAACGCGCGCGTCCTCCCCGTCGTGCGGAATCGTCGCGCGATCGACCCCGCGGAGATCGCACGCCGCCGCGGCGTCTCCGCACGCCGCGAACTCGTCGATCTGCCCGCGCGCCAGACCCGCGGTTATGGGCGCGCAACCAGCGAGGCCCACGAGGCGATGTCCTCGATCGCGGACGCGCTCGCCTCGCCTCATTGGGCATTGCCAGGCTCGCTCGAATCCGCCGCCGCCGCGCTCGCTGCACGCGGCTGGGACGGCCCGGCCTCCGATGTCCGTCAGCTCGCCGCCGGCCTCCGCGCGCCGCCCGGTCCCGGCCTGGGCGATCGGATCGACAGTGCTCTGCGGGCCGCCACCCTCCCCGAGCGGATCGAAACCTCGCTCGCGCGCATCGAAGCCGGCGCGCGTGCCGCGTCGTCGACCGGCGCGCCCGGATTCGCCGACTTCGGCGACGCCGCACGCCGAGCGCTCGACGAGTCCGCGACGGGCGACGACGCCCTGACGCGCCTGTCGGACGCACTCCGCGAGTACGCAACCGTCGCCGACCGCCTCGCTTCGTTCGTCGAGCGTTCCTGGCCCGCGATCGACCGCGCGGCGCTGGACGAGCACTCCCGCCTCGTCGCCGCGCTGCGTGCCGGCGAGCGTTCACTCGACGCCGCGTTCTACGCCGAACTCGTCGCGGAAGCGTCGCGCGAGGAGTTCCGCGCCCTCCCGCCCGAGTCCAACCCGACCCGCTCGTGGGAGGCCGTCGCACGGATCGAGCGGGCGCTGCACGGCATCGAATCCTCGAAGGATTCTCCGGACGCCGACGAGCGGGTGCGTGCCCGCATCGATGCGCTCGCCGAGCGTGCGTCGTCCATCGGCTCGCGAGCCGACGAAGCCAGGCGCATGGCGTGGAACTCGTTCACCCGCGACCGTGTCTCGGGCCTGGTCCGCGAAGTCGAGGGCGAGATCGGGTCGCTCGAACGCGATTACGCCGGCGTCGCCGAGGAGATCGCCGCGCTCGAACGCGCCTGGGTCCGGCGCGAACGGACCGCCTCCGGCCGACTCGAGAACGCCATCCTCAACACCGAGTGGGCGCGGCGGCGCGACGAACTCATGTCCGACTACGACGCCACGGGCGACTATCGCGCCCTGCGCTCGCGACTCGGCGCGGTGACCGACACGCTCAACGGGCTGGTTGAAGCGGCCGCCCGCTCGATCAGTTTCGAGCCTCCCGAAGCGCTTCACTACGACTCCACGCCGCTGCTCGAAGCCGTGCGTCTCCGCGCCGGCAACTCCGCCGAACCCGCCCTGAGGATCGCACGATGGGAGAACGGCGCGTACTCGAATCCCGAGGAGATGGCACGGGTCGCACGCGAGAGCGTCGAGGCGCTCAGGGAGTGGAACGCCGCCGTTGAGGCCATCTTCGGGGAGATGCTCGAGGTCCAGCGCGGCATCCAACTGCTGTACCTGCTCTCCGAGCCGGTCGGTCCCTCCCGGTCGGTCGAATCCGTCTTGACCGCGTGCGAGGCGCGACCCGAGTTCGCCGAGATCGACGGCCGGCGAGCGTTCGCACGCATCTTCTCCTGGGTCGAGGAACTCCGCCGCATCAGCGGGGCGTCCGACCGTGCCGCGCTCAGCCGCGTGGCCAGAGAGGGCGGCGATTCGCCCGCCGCGTCCTACGCGGCGTGGCACCGCCTCGGCGATCTGCCCGCGCCCGCCTGGCCCTCGGGCGTCAGCGAACTGAGCGAAGAGCGAGATGCACGAACGCGCGTCGCCACCGCCATCGCGTCCGTGCCCGACGGCTCACGCCGCGCCGTGCTGGAAGCCGAACTCGACGCTCAGGGTCACGAACGCTGGTCCCGATGCGCCGCCGCCGTGCGCACGGAGGCCGACTTCATCGCGTGTGTTGAACGGCTGGACGGCTTCCCCGTCGACGAGTCGCGGCTCGACGCACGCATCCGATACAACCTCGTCCTTCACCGGTTCCGCGCCTCGACCACGGGCCGACCGTCGGACGAAGTCGCCGAGCGCGCAGCCGCGGCCTTCGTCGCGGACGTGCGGCGGCTCAGCGCCGACCTCGAACGCTCCGCCGATGCGCTCGCCCTTGCAACCGTCGTCGAGACGACTGTGCGGGCATGGCAGCAGGGGCCGCCCCGCGTCAACTTCGCGGCGGTCGGGCCGGGCACGCTCGGCTGGCACCCCACGCCCGACGCACGCGACGAGAACGTCACCTTCGAGTGGCGTGGGGAACGGCGATCCCGCTCCCGCGGCGCGATGCCGAAACTCTCGTTCGTCCGCCTGGACGTGAGCGGCGAGGCCGTCTACTTCGCAACCGAGGAGGTCTCGCTCGCGCTCATGCAGGCCTGGCTCAGCCCCGACGAGTGGACCGATCTCACGCCGATCCTCGTCCCCACCGCCCTCCAGAACAACGACGTCTGGTCCGGACCGCGTCTCTGGTCCTGGCCGGCCCAGCCGCGCAACGGCCTGGTGTGGAAGCGAGGCCAGCCCGGGCAGCGCGACGACTGGCTTCCTCAAAACGTCGAAGTCTCCGCGGCGACGCCGCAGTACGCCCAGGGCCTCGGCGATCCCGCCGACCCCGTCCGAATCGCCCCGGCCCACAGAACGACCGAGCAGCACCCCGTCCAGCACGTCACGCCGGTGGGCGCGCTCCGCTTCGCCCAGGCCCTCAACTGCCGCCTTCCTACCGAGCAGGAGTGGGTCAGCGCGCTCGGGCGTTACGAACAACCAGCCCCGGCCGGATGGAATCTCCGCGATCGCACCTTCGCCCTGCAACGCGATCACGTCGCCGGCGTCATCGCTGATCGTGTCGCCAGGGGCGCGGTGCGCGTCAACTTCCGCCATCCCGACGACGGGGTCTTCGTCCCGGAGGGCGCGACAGTCGCCCGTGGTGCGCAGGCCCTCACCTTCGAGACCGACGACGGCGTGCTCTGGTTCCAACCCGTCGGCAGGGGTGGTGGTCAGTCGCTCAAGCATCTGATCGGCAACGTTGCGGAGTTCGTCGAGGTCGGCAGCGCGGGCAGCGGGCGCTTCGCCGTCATCGGCGGCTCGGCGATGTCCCCGCCCGAACTCGCCCTCGACCGCGCCTACGAAATCCCCGCGCGTCAGGTCGCCGACGCCACCTACGCCGACGTCGGCTTCCGCCTTGCCTTCAGCGCGGGCGAGGCGCAGGTGCCGCTCGCCGCGCAACTCGCGCAGGCGATCCGGAGCGCGACCTTCGATCTCGGCGGTTGAAGGACGCCGTCAGTCCGCGCCGCGGGCCGTCGCCACTCGCGCGCTCGACCCGCTCCGTGAACCGAAGATGGCGCTCCCCAGCGCGTCCCCCGCGCCCAGCGACGCCCGCTGCGACTTCGCAACAGAACCGGAGGTCCGCGAAGCGGAATGCGACGACGAGCAGCCGGCGGCGGCAACGACGGCCGCCCCGAGGGCTGCGATGGCGATCGAACGGACGAGGCGATTCATGGAGTGCTCCGGAAGCGGGGTGCGTGAGAGACGTGGAGCCGCGCCGTTTCTGTGCCGTCGTCAGACGGATGTCCGGTCATGGATTCGGCCACGAACGGCCCGGACTTGCGGCCCGGGTCCACAGACGCCACCCTCCCCGGACACGCCAGCGAGGGCAATCAGCACAGTCCGCGCTGGCGAGAGGGTTCAGCACACTCTCGGACCTTCACGCCGCTGTGCTGTATGATGCCCGCGTCGGGGTTGCCCCGACCGGGAGGCACGTCATGAGCGAATCGCGGGGGGATGGGCACGGGGGTTCGATGGAGGATGCGCTCCGCGCGTTCCGCGCCGCGGCTCGCCTGGGTCCGAATGTCGATCTGCCCCCCGAGCGAGCCGTCGCTCTAGCGGCCGCGCTCCTGCGCCTCGCCTACGGCCTGGACCAGATCGCCTGGGGCACCTGGAAGAAGATGGCGCCGTCCAGCGGTGTCCGCCGCGGCGCCGGACTTCCCGAAGCGGTCGCCGCGTACTGCCAGGGACGGGGCGAGACCGCGGAGGCCGAGGTCGAGCGCCTGAGGCTGTTCGTCTCCGCGCTTCTCTCGTCCGTCTCGCAGGTCGGGCACTTCACCGTGCGCGAACTCGGGCGGCTCGGGCCGGAGCGCATCGAAGACGGCGTTTCCGCGGGCGCGATGGGTCGTGACGCGGCCTGCTGGCGGCGCTACAAGGAACTCGCGGGCGCGTACGACGAGGACCAACTCGAGGCCGCCATGCTCGGATCGATGACCGAGTACGTCGAGGCGATGCTGGCCGGTGGAGCACGAAGCGAGGCCGCCGCGAGCGGTGCCGAAGCATGAAACTGCTCGAACTCACGGAGCCGTACTTCCAGTTCGTCTGCCGCCTCAACCGGTCGGCGCGAAAGGGCGCGCCGCCGGACGAGGCCGTCGTCCGGTCCGAAATCCGCGCCCTGCTCTCCGAGATCCGCGGCCAGGTGCTCCGGCACGGACCGCTCGCCACTGAGTACGACCGCATCGAACCCGCCCTCCTCTTCTTCGCCGATGAGGTGATCCGAGGCAGCGCGCTCCCGTTCGCGTCATCGTGG
Source organism: Phycisphaerales bacterium (assembly GCA_039794165.1). Taxonomy (GTDB): domain Bacteria; phylum Planctomycetota; class Phycisphaerae; order Phycisphaerales; family UBA1924; genus CAADGN01. Next base: position 117,824 of record JBDIVY010000006.1, on the reverse strand, counting down.
GAGCCGATGGCCGCGTCGCTCCCCGACTCCGATGCCTCGCGGGTCTTCCAGGTGCTCCTGGAAGAGGCGCTCCGCGACAAGGGGCCGTACGGGCTGGAGCGCCTCGCCGTGCTCTACACGTGCCTCGGACTCGGCTTCACCGGCGGGCGATCCCCCGACGAACTGCGCCGCGTGATGGTCGAGGTTTCCTCGCGACTCCGCTCCGTGATGGACGCCGATCCGTCGTCTCCCGTATGCCCGGAAGCCTACGAGAACGTCGACGGCACGGACCTCATCGAACCGGCGGGTCGCCCCCTCATGGCGATCGTGCTCGTGCTCGTCGGACTCATCGCGACCCTGCTCGTCGTGAACGGCTATCTCTACGTCAGCGGATCACAGGACCTGCGTGAATCCCTCGCGGCTCTCGCGTCCGAGCGGACCGCGTCGGGCCGGTAAACCTCAGGAGCGTCGGCGGATGGCGAAAGCGCCCGCAAAGTCCAGGGCCAAGGGCAGGAAGAAGGGCGCAGCACCCAACCTCCTGCCCCTGAAGATCGGCCTTGCCACCGCCTGCATCGGCGGCATGGGCGGCGTGCTCTTCGTGCTCGTCGGTCCCCGGGGGCTGCTCGCCATCCCGCTGCTCGGCCTGGCCCTCGCCGTCACGCTGCTCATCTATCGAGGCCTCGTCAAGTGGAGCGAGCGGCGCAAGAGCCGACCCTTCGAGCGACGCCTGCGCGACGCCGCCGCCATGACCCCGCGCGCAGGCGCGGACGCCGCAAAGCGGGCCCGCCTCGAGGACATCCGCAAGCGCTTCGAGGAGGGCATCGAGGTCTTCCGCCAGCACGGCAAGGACCTCTACTCCGTCCCGTGGTACCTGATGGTCGGCGAGCCGGGTTCCGGCAAGACCGAGGCCGTTCGCCACTGCGGCGTCGGCTTCCCGCCCGGCCTGCAGAACACCCTCCAGGGCACCGGCGGCACGCTCAACATGAACTGGTGGTTCACGAGCAACGCCGTGATCCTCGACACCGCCGGCCGTCTCATCTTCGAGGACATCGAGCCGGGCACGGGCAGCGAGTGGACCGAGTTCCTCAGGATGCTCCGCTCCGCGCGTCCGAACTGCCCGATCAACGGCCTGCTTCTCGTGCTCCCGGCCGACAGCCTCATCAAGGATTCCGGCGAGGAGATCGCGCACAAGGCCGACCGCATCGCCGCGCAACTCAACGTCATCCAGAAGGCGCTCGGCGTCCGCTTCCCCGTCTTCCTGCTCGTGACCAAGGCCGACCTCATCAACGGCTTCCGCGAGTTCTTCGATTCGATCAAGGATCCGCTCCTCCAGCACCAGATCCTCGGCTGGTCCAACCCGTCTCCGCTCGGCGATTCCTTCGAGCCGGACGGCGTCGATCGGCTTCTCGACGGACTGCGCCACCGCCTCCGCCGTCGCCGTCTTGGCCTCCTCCTCGACCCGGTGCACACCGAGGACCCGCACGCGCGCCGCTTCGACCAGGTGGATGCTCTCTACGCCTTCCCGGAAGCGGTGATGCAACTGGCGCCCCGCCTCAAGCGGTACCTCGAATCCATCTTTGTCTCCGGCGTCTGGGGCGAGCCGCCGTTCCTCCGCGGCATCTACTTCACCTCTGCCATGCGCGACGGGTCCGCGCTCGACGCCGATCTCGCCGAAGCGCTCGGCGTTCCCGTGGACCGGCTCCCGGAGGGACGCGCCTGGAAGAAGGAACGCTCCTACTTCCTGCGAGAACTCTTCCTCAAAAAGGTCTTCCGGGAGCGGGGTCTCGTCACGCGCGCCACCAATGTGCAGCGGCTCCAGCGCACGCGGCGCACCGGGGTGCTGGTGACGGGCCTCGCCGCGGTGCTCATCGCGATCGGCGTCACGTGGTACTCCGGCCAGAAGTTCCGCGCCACGCTCGACAGCCACCACAGGCTCTGGTCCGAGGTCCGCGCCGAACTCGCCCCTGCGGGCGACCGGACGCCCGCGACAATCATCGTCGAGCGGGCGGGCGCCCGATCCGGCTTCGACTACGACGGCGACCGCGAACTCCGCCTCGGCCCCGTGCGCACGACGGTCGCGCGGTTCGCGCCCGATGTGCTCCCCTGGGTCGAACGCGAAGTGAGCATCCCCGCGATCTTCGCCCCCGTCGCACGCGGATTCGGAGACCTGGACGACATGCGCCGGCGTGCCTTCACCGCCGCCGTCGAGCGGTCGACCATCGTGCCCGTCGTTGACGCCGCGCGCCGCAAGCTCGCGACCGAGACGGAGGAATCCTGGACCTCCGACTCCACCGACGCGCTCCGACAGTTGATCCGGCTCGAAGCCGGTCTGCCGCTCTCGGGCGAGGGTGGCCCGGGTGTCGATCTCGCCGCCCTCACCCGCTACGTGCTCGCCGATGAACCGGACGACGCCGCTCGGGCCGCCACGGATCTCGGCGCTGCGGCCGTCTCGATCGCCTGGGCGTACGCCCCCGACGGCGGCGCAGCGCTCTGGCCTCCGGTCGCCCTGCGCCGGGGAACGTCCGAATCGCTCGCCGTGCTCTCGACCGCGGCCGACCGCTTCGTCGCGCACTGGCTCGCCGAGGTTCGGGCCGGCGGACTCGGCGCGATGGACGAACTTGCCCGTTCCCTCGAAGCCCTCGAACGCGCCGAGGTCACCCTCCTCGCTGACGACGGGCCGTCCCGCGCCGGCTCCATCGAGGAGTTCGACCGCGCCGCCCAGGCCTGGGCCGCCGCGGCCGCGAACCACGACGAGGCCGCACGACGCGTCGCCGACGCCCTCTCCCATCTCGGCGCAACGGATGCCGAGTCCATCCGCCTGAGCGCGGAGCAAGCCGCAACCGCGCTTGGTAGTCGCATCAGGATCGCGTTCACTCAACTCGAGAGCGCACTCGGCAACACGACGGGGCTGGATGCGCTCCGCAGCACCCTCGCCGCGGGCAAGTCCAACATCCTCGAGTACGAACTCGGGGAGCAGGACAGCCGCCTGCGACGGGCGCTCAGCGGCCAGGGAGCGCGATACCTCGCCGCCGACGCCGCCGGTGTGCCCGCCTACCAGCGATGGCGCGAAGCCGTGGCGTGCGTCGCCGCTTCCCTCTCGGTCAGCGACAGCCGCGACGCAGGCGATCTCGCCGACCGCCTTGCGGACATCGACCGGCGCCTGCAAGAGAACCGAGCCGCCGTGGCGGCCTCCGGTCTCGGCGCGTCCGAGCCCCGCCTCGTCGCACTCCTCGAAGCCTCGGCCAAACGCCAGCGGCACGCCGCCATCGATCACACGCTCCTCGCTCTCCACGGCGACTCAGCCCGTTTGCGACAGGCGTGCGCGAACCGTGCGTCCGGTCTCCCCCCCCTCGGTCGCGCCACCGTCCCTCTGACGCCCATGCAGGGAGGTTCCCACGATCCCGGGTTCCACCCCGACGCCGCGGCCTGGCTCTTCGCCACCATCTCCGAGATCGTGAACCTGACGCGCGGGAACGGCGCGGCGCTGCTCGCGGGCGACGAGTTGTCCTCGCGCGCCAGCGACCTGCGCGACGCCGCCATCGCCTACGCCGACGCCTACACCGCCTACTGGATCGAGCAAGTCCCCGCCAATCTGCCCGTCGGTTTCGGGGCGCGCGCGGACTGGTCCGTGGCACACGCCACGCTCTCTCGCCTCGACGCCGCTGACGTGTGCGATGCCATCCGTGCCGCGGCGGAAACGGCGCACCGTGCGCTCCGCGTCGCCCCCGATTGGGCCACGCCGCAGGCACGCAGGCATGTCGCCGACGCTGCGGTCAAGGCAACGGACGACGCCGCCCGCTTCAGCGAGGAGTCCTTCGTGCTGCGCTGCCGGGGCGGCGTGGAAGCGTGGACCGCTCTCGGCGCGGAAGAAGCCCAGGCACGTTCGCGCGTCCTCTCGATGGAGCCTGCCGCCTTTATGTCCCAACTGCTCGTGCGTTCGTCCGAGCCGGGCGCGGGATACTGGTCCGGCGTCTGGACCGCCGCCCTCGGGGCACTCGCCGAGTCCGGACAGTCCGCGTCCAGGGACGCCGTCGACCTCCTCCGCGACTCGCGCGGCGTCCCGCTCTGCCGCGAATCCGATCGAACCCTCGACGCCGGACGCATCGAGGAAGCACGCAGGGCCGCGAGGGAAGTTCGTGCCGCCCTCGCGGCCGCCCCGACGGACGGCCCGGCCGGCCGAACGCTTGGCGAGGGCGCACGCACGAACGTCCCGGACATCGACCGCGAGATCGAGCGCATGCGCGGCGGCGTCGTGCTCCCGGGACCGCGCGGCCGCGAGTGGTTCGAAGGCCTCTCCGCCGTTCTCGACGCTCTGCGGACCGACGACGGACCGCTCACGTTCGAGATCGTCGCGCTCCCGGCGGAACATCACCCCGCCGCGTCCCAGCCCTTCGCGACTTTCGGGCTCTTCGAGTCCGGCCTCCGCAAGGCGAACGCCGCGGGACAATCCCGCTTCCCGATCGCTCCGGAAACGCCGACGACCACCGTCGGCGGCATCGTGGCGCCCGGCGGCGTCATCGAGATCAGGTTCTACGAGACGGACGGCGATGGGGCGACGGTCGCAGCGGTCGCCTCCTTCCCCGCCCCGTGGACAGCGCTCGGCGCTCTGGCGTCGTGGGGCGGCGAACCTCTGAGCGGCGCAGGGCTTGACCGTGTCTGGGCCGTCACCGTGCAGGCAAGGCTCGAAGCAGATCGCGACCGGCTCGTGCCCGTCCGTCTCGGCCTGCGGGCGAACCGGCCGCTCCCCCCGCCCGAGCGGTGGCCCTCGGAGTCGTGGTGGCCGGAGTGAAGAAGTCGTCAAGCGAAGCGTGGTGCTTCGATCCGTGAGTGGGAACCATGCTGAAGCGGCTCGGGAAACTGATCGGCGGCCGCGACGGCAGGGGGGGGGACGTGCGCCTCGCCGTCTTCGGCAAGCACCCGGGATGGGACGACCACATCGAGGATTTCCCCCTCGAGACCGAGGAACTCGCGTGGGTGAAGCGTCGCCTGTACGCCGAGGGCATCGCGACCAACATCGACTCCGGCGCGTGGGAACGCCTCGACCAGGCCGCCCGCACCGAGGGATTCCGCCACCTCCTCGTGTGGCGGCTCCCCAGGGGCGCCGTCATCGGCCGACTCTGGTCGTCACGCGACGGCAAGGGCCGCTCGCAATACCCCATGGTCGTCGTGGCACACTGCATCGGCGCACCGCTCGACTGGTCCCTCGAGCAGGTGACACGCCGTCTCGAATGGTTCGAGGGCAAGTGTGTCCAGTCGCGCGACCGCGCCGCGGTCGCCGAGGCCCTCGCCCGCCTCGGCGAGGATCTTCACCGTGCCTTCAGCAAACTGCACGATCAGCGGGCGGACGCGGAAGGCTCGGACGGCGCGACACCCGCAATCGCCGATCTCGCCGCACGCCCTGAACTAGGCCCCGGCCGTGTCGGGCTTCACCGTCTCATGTACGAAATGGAGAAAGAACTCGCTCCGTTCCGTCCGCTCGGACCCGGCGGTTCAACGACGCGCGTCCGTGCCGCTTCGTCGGCAATGTCCAGGTCGCTCCGTGTTCCCAGGTGCGGCGACTCGCCCGTCGCCTCCGCGCTGCTCTGGTCACGCTTCTTCGCCTCGCAACTGGCCGAGGCGGTCCCCGTGCTCCTCCTCCTGCCCATGCGTCACAAGTGGGTGGATGTCATCGTCGGCGACCCGACCCCCCAGCAGTTCTTCTGCCTTCAGGCGGCCGAACAGGCCATCCCCCTGACGACCGATGTCCCCTACACGCTCGACCACGACTTCACCTCGCGGATCGACGACATGGTGCGTGCCGCGAACCGCACATAGGCGCCGTTCGCCGCCCCCTTCCCCGCGAGCGGGGGGTATTGCGGTTTCCGGGGGTTGCTGATACCTTGGGCACGATGGCCGAGACAGGCCGACGCGGCTGTCCGTCGCGGCGGTGGTGGCGGTTTCTCTGTCATGGGGCGGATCATGATGCATGATCGGTTCGGAGTCTCTGGATTGGCCCGGTGTGTCGCCGCCGCCGTCTGGGTCGTCGCCCTTAACCTCGGCCTTCCCTCCGCGCTCGGGCAGGAGGGCGACACCGAGCCGCCTCCCGACGATCCCGCCGCGCCCGGCGACCAGCCCGAACCCGAGGAGGCCGAGCCCCTCGTCGAGTTCTTCTACCCCGTGAGCGAGATCCGGCTGCGCTACTTCCGCGAGCACCCGGAGCACCCACCGCTCGAAGACCTCTACGCGCTCGAAGTCGATCTCGCCATCGACGACGGCGCGTACGTCGAGCCGCGGGAAGGGCTGGAGTCGGTCCGCCTCCGGATCGACGAAGTCGGCCGCGCCGGCGTCGGCGAGATGTCCGAGAGCGCCATCAACGCCGTCGCGCAGGTCATCTTCGAGGCCTTCCGCTCGCGCGGACTGATCGGCGTCATCGTCGCCCCCAGCGACGGCGACATCAATCGGGAGACGTTCGAAGATCTCCGCGAACCGGACGACGAATCGCTGACGCTCGACGTGTTCACCGGCATCGTCGTGCAGGTGCGATCGATCGCCTCCGGCACGCGATTCCCGAAGGAAGATCGGCTGAACAACCCCGCCCACGCCCGCATCCGCGACAACTCGCCCGTGCAGCCGTGGCGGCCCGAACCCGCGGAGCACGACGGCGCCGAACCCGCCGCCGACGAGCCGCGCAGCGACCTCATCCGACGCGACCTGCTCGACGCCTACACCCTGCGCCTGAACCGCCACCCGGGTCGCCGCGTGGACATCGCCGTCGCCCCGGCCTTCGAGACCGGCGAAGCCGCCCTCGACTACCTCGTCGCCGAGAGCCGCCCACTCTCCTTCTACTTCCAACTCTCGAACACCGGCACCAAGGAGACCGACACCTGGCGCGAACGCTTCGGCCTCGTCCACAACCAACTCACCAACAACGACGACATCCTCACCGTCGAGTACATCACCGCCGGCTTCTCGCAGGCGCACGCCTTCGTCGGCTCCTACGAGGCCCCCGTCGGCCGGCTCGAGCGCCTCCGCTGGCGCGTCTTCGGCAGTTACAGCAAGTTCACCGCCTCCGACGTCGGCCAGGCCGGCGAGCGCTTCACCGGCGAGGGCTGGACCGCCGGCGGTGAACTCATCCTCAACGTCCTCCAGGAACGCGAACTCTTCATCGACCTCTTCGCCGGCGCACGCTGGGAGAACGTCGAGGTCAACAACGAAGTCGTCTCCATCCAGGGGCGAGAGGACTTCTTCATCCCGCGACTCGGAGTCCGCGCCGAACGGCGCACCGATGAGTGGACCCTCGAAGGCCTGCTCGCCATCGAGTTCTCGATGTCCGACGTCTCCGGCGCGGGCGTCGACGAGATGACCAAACTCGGCCGACTCGCCCCCGACGAGGACTGGGTCGTGCTCCAGGGTTCACTCGGCACGTCCTTCTTCCTCGAGCCGCTCCTCGCCGGGCGCGGCGGCGAGCGCGCCCGCACCCTCGCGCACGAGATCGCACTCGGCGTCAGAGCCCAGTACGCCTTCGACAACCGCCTCATCCCCAACGCCGAGCAGGTCGCGGGCGGCCTCTACTCCGTCCGCGGCTACCCCGAGTCCATCACCGCCGGCGACACCGTCGTCATCGCCTCGGCCGAGTACCGCTTCCACCTCCCCCGCGCCTTCGAGATCGAAGAGGAGCCGCGCTCGTTCTTCGGCCGACCCTTCCGCTACGCCCCCCAGCAGCCCTACGGCCGCCCCGACTGGGACTTCATCCTCCGCGGGTTTGTCGACGCGGCACGCGTCGTCAACAGCGACCGGCAGGCGTTCGAGACCGATCAGGACATGCTCGGCGCGGGCATCGGCGTCGAACTCCTGCTGTACCGAAACGTCAGCGTGCGGATGGACTGGGCCGCCGCAATCGAGGAGATCGAGGGCCAGGTCAAGTCGGGAAGCAACCGCTTCCACTTCGTGTTCACGTTCCTGTTCTGAGTTCCGGGCGAGGGCGCGCCGGACACGAGAGGGCGGATCCATGCCAAAGAGACTGAGGACGCGTCAAGACCGCCGTGCGGCGCAGCGAGCCGCTCGCGGGGTGCTCTCCATCAGCCCGCTGCTCAGCGCCCTGTGCGGCCCGCTCGCCCTCGCCGGGCCGGACGGCCCGCGCGTCGTCCACGGGTCCGCCTCCTTCTCGCGCAGCGGCGCGACCACCGTCATCCACACCTCCCACACCGCCGTCATCAACTACAACGCCTTCGGCATCGCCGCACACGAGACCGTCCGCTTCGTCCAGCCCGACGCCTCCAGCCGCGTCCTCAACCGCGTCACCGGCGCGCTCCCCACCCACATCGACGGCTCGCTCCTCGCCAACGGCCGCGTCTACATCACCAACCCCGCCGGCGTCTACTTCGGCGACGGCGCGATCGTCAACGCCGGCGCCATCTACGCCGCCGCAGGCTCGATCACCAACGCCGACTTCATCCGCGGCATCGACCGCTTCTACGACCTTCAGGGCGAGGTCGTCAATCGCGGAGTCATCCAGGCCGACACCGCCTACCTCCTCGGCCGGCGAGTGGCCAACTTCGGCCGAATCGTCGCCGAGAGCGGCGTCGTCGTCATGGCCTCCGCCGACGAGATTCTTGTCGGCGAGTCCGGCAGCAACGTCTACGCCCGCGTCAGCAAGCCCAGCCCCAGCGCAACCGGCGGAGTCGAGAACGCCGGCGAAATCCGCGCCCGACGCGCCCGACTCGGCGTCGGCGACGTCTACGGCGTCGTCCTCTTCGATTCCTCTCGCGTCAAGGCCGACCACGTTACCGTCGAGAGCGCGGCCACCACCCTCGTCTCCGGCGAGATCGACGCCTCCGACCGCACTCCGGGGGCCACCGGCGGCCGCGTCGAAATCCTCGGCGACCGCGTCGGCGTCACCACCGCCCGCGTCGACGCTTCCGGCGATGCCGGCGGCGGCGCCATCCTCGTCGGCGGTGAACTCCAGGGGGGGGGCGACACCCGACGCGCCTCGCACACCGTCGTCGCCGCGGACGCCTTCCTCACCGCCGACGCCCTCACCGCCGGCGACGGCGGCACCGTCATCGTCTGGGCCGACGGCTCGACCCGCTTCCACGGCTCCATCAGCGCACGCGGCGGCGAAGTCGCTGGCGACGGCGGATTCGCGGAGGTCTCCGGCAAGCGATCCCTCACCGCCAAAGGCCCCGTCGATCTCGGCGCGCCCAACGGCGCCAGCGGCACACTCCTCTACGACCCCGACGCCATCGTCATCATCGGCGGCACCGCCGACGGCAGCGACAGCCCCGACGCCTCGGCCACCAACCTCGAAACCGACGGCGGCACCCCCGGCCAGGTTCTCTTCGCCCATGTGGGCGACTCCACCGAGCCGTTCGAGGTCTACCAGTCCGAGATCGAGGGCACCGACGCCAACATCATCCTCGAGGCCGGCTCCGCCATCTCCGTCAGCGGAACCTTCGACAACGCCGAAGTCCTCCTCGCCAACAATCGAAATCTCACCCTCCGCACGCGCAACAAGAGCGGCGACGGCGACTCCGCCGGCGGCATCGACCTCACCGGCAGCACGCACGGCGCGGACCTCGCCTTCCGCACCCAGGGCGCCGGCACGATCACGCTCCACGCCGGATACGACGCCGCAAACGTCGGCAGCGAGGCCGGCGACCTCGCCGCGAGCCTCACTGTCGGTCGTCTCACCACCGCGGGCGGCGCGATCGAACTCCGCGCCGGCTCGTCCGGCGGCGGCACCGTCAGCCTCCTCGGCGACGTCGCCATCAACGGCGCGGGCGGACTCACCGTCTTCGGACCATCCTCCCTCGGCGCAAACATCTCCACCGACGGCGGATCGGTCAGTTTCTCGAACTCCAGCGCCGTCACGCTTCTCGCCGACGTCACCGTCGACACCGACGCCACAGGCGGGTCCTCGAACGCGGGGAACGTCCTCTTCGCAAGCCCCGGCACCGTCAACGGCGCGTTCGCCCTCACCATCGACGCCACAGCCGACGGCGGCGGCTCCGGCGGCGGTGTCACGCTCGGCACCCTCGGCGCCACGACGCCACTCGCCGCCCTCGACGTCTCCGCCGCAGCCCTCATCCTCTCCGGCGGCATCTCCCTCGACGGCGGCGGCAACGTCGATCTCACCGGCATCCCCGCGATCACCCTCACCGCCAACATCGCCATCGACACCGACGCCGCCGGAGGCGCGACCGACGCCGGCGACGTGCTCCTCGCCCCGGCCGGCGCTGTCAACGGCTCGCGCACCCTCTCCATCAACACCACAGCCGACGGCGGCGGCGCATCCGGCGCGGTCTCGCTCGGCGCCGCCGGAACCTCCTCCCCCCTCACAGGCCTCACCGTCAGCGCGGCCTCCCTCACACTCAACGCCGACATCGCGCTCAACGGCGGCGGCAACGCCGACTTCTCCGGCGCCAGCGCCGTCTCGCTCGCCGCAAACGTCGCCATCGACACCGACGCCACAGGCGGCAACTTCGACGCCGGCGACGTTCTCTTCGCCGCCGGCGGCACGATCAACGGCGCTTTCACACTCACCATCGACGCCACAGCCGACGGCGCTGGCGCGGGCGGCGCGGTCGCACTCGGTGCTGTCGGCCCCACGACGCCGCTGACCGCGCTCGATATCTCGGCCGCCTCCCTGCAACTCGCCACCGATCTCCGCGTCAGCGGGGGCGGCGATATCGACCTGAGCGGCGTCCCCGTCGTCACGCTCGTCGGCCCTGTCACCATCGACACCGACGCCGCGGGAGGCGACTCCGACGCCGGCAGCGTCCTCTTCGCCAACGCCTCCACGCTCGACGGCGCCTTCACGCTCGCCATCGACTCCACCGCCGACGGCGCGGGAACCGACGGAGACGTCAACCTCGGCTCACTCGGCACCGTGACGCCCCTCACGGGCTTCACCATCGCCGGAGGCACGGCCACTCTGAACGGCGACCTCCGCACCGACGGCGGCGATATCGACCTCTCAGGCCTCAACGCCATCGTCGTCGCCGCCTCGCTCACCATCGATACCGAAGCCGGCGACGACGACGCCGCGGGCGGGGCGCTGCTCGCCGGTCCGGCCGTCTCCGCCGATGCCGGCGCGCTCGCACTCACGATCGACACCTCCACCGCCGCGGCCGGCCTCAGCGGCGGTGCGATCGAACTCGGCACGTTCAACTCCGCCGCCGGCTTCGCGGTCGCCACCCTTGCCCTCGCCGACGCCGGCGGCGCGGGCGGCGCAGCGGGCGGTGTCTCGTTCTCCGGCGCAGCAAGCCTCGGCGCCATCGACCTCTCCGGACTCGACGGCGCCATCGAGATTCGCGGCGCAACCTCCATCACCACCGCGGACTCCACGATCGACCTCACCGCTGCCGCGGGCATCGAAGGCCAGACCGCAGGCCTCGACACGCTCTCCCTCAACTCCGGCACGGGCGACGTGCGCCTGCCCAGCATCGGCCAGAGTGTCCCGCTCGGCGGCCTCACCGTCGTCAGCGCGGGCGAACTCCGCCTCACGGGCAGCATCGCCCTCGACGGCGGCGGGAATGCGGACCTCACCGGTTCGCCCGCCGTGGCGCTCGCTTCCGACGTCACAATCGACACCGACGCCGCGGGCGGCGCGACCGACGCCGGCGATGTCCTCTTCGCTCCCGCCGGCACGCTCAACGGCGCATTCGCCCTCGCCATCGACGCCTCCGCCGACGGCGGCGGCGCGGCCGGCGCCATCGGCCTCGGCGCCGTCGGCAACTCAACCCGCCTCACCGGTCTCACGATCAGCGGCGCATCGCTCACGCTCAACGGCAACCTCTCCCTCAACGGCGGCGGCAACGCCGACTTCACCGGTTCGTCCGCCGTGGTGCTCGCTTCCGACGTCACCATCGACACCGACGCCGCGGGCGGCGCGACCGACGCGGGCGACGTTCTCTTCGCCCCCGCCGGCACGCTCAACGGCGCGTTCTCCCTCGCCATCGACGCCTCCGCCACCGGCGGCGGCGCGGGCGGCGCGGTATCGCTCGGGAGCATTGGCAACTCCACGCGCCTCACGGGCCTCACCGTCAGCGGCGCATCCCTCACGCTCAACGCCGACATCCGCACCGAAGGCGGCGACGTGGACCTCTCTGGCGCAGGCTCGATCGCCATCGCCTCCTCGCTCGAAATCGACACCGCCTCCACGCCCGGCGTCGCCGGCGGTTCCGTCGATCTCCGCGGCACAACCGTCTCCGCAACCACCACCGACCTCAGCCTCACCATCGATACCAGCACGAGCGGCGCACCCGGCGGCGCGGTCTTCCTCGGCGACTTCGACGACGCCGCGGGCGCATACGTCCACGACCTCACCATCCGCACCGGCGGCTCCGGCGCGGGCGACCTGAACCTCACCGGCTCCGTCCTCATCCGCAACGACTTCACGCTTCTCGGCGGTGGCAACGTCGTCATCGCCACCGGCGCGGCCACCCTCCTCGACACCAACCCCGACGACGTGGGCGACGCCGGATCCATCGATCTCGGCACGGGACGCATCTACGCCGCCGGCGCGGGCGCCTCGCTCACCCTCGACGCGTCAACCGCCGACGCCGGCGGCTCGGGCGGCTCCGTCGGCATAGGCCGAGTCGACGACGGCGGCGGCGTGGGCTTCTTCCTCGCCGCGATCAACATCGACACCTCCGGAGGCTCCCGCGCCCCCGGCGACCTCATCCTCAACGGCGACATCTCCACCGACGGCCCCGTCGTCCTCACCGGCGTCGTCGTCCTCGGCGCCTCCATCACCATCGACACCAACCCCGACGACCTCGGCGCCTCCGGACTCGTCGATCTCAGCGGCGCCGTCGTGACCGCCTCCGGCGCGGGACGCGATCTCACGATCGACACCCGCAGCAACGACAACGCCGGCGGAGACGCCCTGCTCGGCGCCTTCAGCGCGCTCGGCGGCTTCTACGTCAACGACCTCACCATCCACACCGGCGGCACGACCGCGGGTCTCCTCACCCTCACCGCCGGGGTCTTCCTTGACGCCGACGGCTCCGACACCGCGGACTTCATCCTCACCGGCGGCGGCACGGTCGCCGTTGCGCCCGCCGCGGCCGCCGTCATCGACACCAACGCCACCGCCGCCGCAGACGCCGGCTCGATCGACCTTGGCGCCGGGATTGTCTACGCCCTCGGCGCGGGCGCGACCCTCACCCTCGACACACGCTCCACCGACGGCGCGGGCGGCGCGATCACCTTCGGCCCGATCGGTCCAGGCCCCGGCCAGCGCCTCGAGGGCTTCACCGCCCGCTCCAGCGGCGGCGCAGGCTCCGGCGTCATCTCCATCGCAAACGACATCGACGTCGCCGGCGACATCCTCTTCGCCAGCGACGTGCAGTTCGGCACGTCCATCGGCCTCTTCTCCGGCGGCGGCCTCATCGACTTCAGCGGCGCCACCGTCTCCGCCTCCGCCGCGGGCGTGGACCTCACCCTCGACTCGAGCAACGGCGCGGGCGCGGGCGGCGACGTCCGCCTCGGCGTCTTCAGCAACAACGGTGGCCACTACATCAACGACCTCGCCATCGACACCTCCGGAACCACCACCAACGGCGCGCTCCGCCTCTTCGGCAACCTCCAGTTCGACAACCACGCCGGCAACCCCGCCGACCTCGGCTCCATCACCCTCATCGGCGGCGGGGACGTGGTCATCCACGCCTCCATCACGATCGACACCAAGGCCGGAGCAACCGGCGACGCCGGCGCGATCAACTTCGGCTCGTCGAACGTCTACGCGGCGTCATCCGCACTCACGCTCACGCTCGACACCACCACCGCCGACGCCGCCGGCGCGGGCGGAGCGATCACCTTCGGCCGCGTGGACGACGGCAGCGGGGCGGGCGCGTTCTTCACAGCCTTCACCGCCGACTCCCGCGGCGGCGCATCCAACGGCGCGATCACGCTCAGCGACGACATCCTCGCCGACGGCGCGATCACCCTCGCCGGAAACGTCCGCATCGGCGCCTCCCTCGCCATCGACACCGAGCAGGGCGACGACGGCTCCGCCGGCACGCTCGACCTCTCGAACGCCACGCTCAGCGCGACCGGCGCGGGCTTCACGCTCTCGCTCGACACCTCGACCACCGCCGCAGCCGCGACCGCGGGCAACGTCCTCCTCGGCCACGCCGACGACTCCGGCGGCGCGTTCCTCACCGCCCTGAACATCGACACCCGCGCCGTCAGCGGCACGGCCGGCAACCTCATCCTCAACGGCGGCGTCCAGGCCCTCGCCATCGGACTCGCCAACGTCACCGGCGCGGTCACCGTCGCCGGCAACTCCTCGCTCACCACCACCGACAGCGACATCAACCTCGGCAACTCAACCGGCATCAACGGCGCGAGCGCGGGCGAGCAGACACTCGCGCTCACCGCGGGCACGGGCACGATCACCCTGCCCGGCGTCGGCCAGACCACCGCACTCGGCGCGCTCAGCGCGACCACCACCGGCGCAGGCTCCACCATCCTCAACGGCGACGTCACCACCGCACCCAACGGCGGCGCGGGCACCAGCGGCGACCAGACCTACGCGGGCGCCGTCACCCTCGGCGGCCCGCGCACGCTGCACGCCGGCACGGGCACGATTTCCTTCGCCAACGCCCTCCAGGCCGGCGCCAACGACCTCACCCTCATCGCCGACGGCATTGAGTTCAACGGCGCGGCCACCGGCACGGGCATTCTCTCGCTGCGCCCCTCGATCGATGCCACCTCCATCGGCCTCGCCGGCGGGGCAGGAACCCTCCAACTCACCGCCACCACCCTCGGCAACATCGGCCCCGGCTTCTCCGAAGTCCGCGTCGGCACGCCCACCACCGGCGCACACACCATCACCATCAACTCCTTCTCCATCGACGCGCCCCTCCGACTCTTCGCCCCCGACGGCCTCATCGTCCTCTCGGGCACGATCACCACCAGCGGAGACGCCGTCCGCTTCACCGGTCCCGTCCGCCTCGGCGCGGCCGCCGGCGTCGTCACGACCAACGGCGTCGCCGCCGGAGCGAACATCACCTTTGACGACACCCTCACCGGCACGACCGCCGATACCCAGACCCTCACCCTCGACGCGGGCACGGGCGGCGACATGCTCTTCTCCGCCGCCGTCGGCGCGACCCGCCTCGGCGCGGTCACCATCACCAACACCCGCGACCTCACCGCCTCCTCCACCTTCGCCGCGCTCTCGATCACCCAGGCCGACGGCCAGGGCCTCACCACCTTCACCGGCACCCTCACCGCCTCCGGCGCGGGAGGCGTCAGCCTCACGGGCAACCAGTTCTCACTCGCGGCCGTCAGCGCCCTCGCCGGCGGCGTGAGCGTGCAGTCCCGCACCGGCCTCAGCGCGGGCGTCATCACCGCCGGCGGCGCGGTGAACCTCGCCCTCGATACCGACGCCAACGATGCCGGCGCAACCGGCGCCCTCGCCGCCGTCACCGCCGGCAGCATCACCCTCTCCGGCAGCGGCGACGACGTCTGGACCCTCAACGGCCTGCTCAACGCCACCGGCCCCGGCGGCATCACCATCGGCGGCGGCACGAACAACCTCAACGCCGACGTCACCGCCGACGCCGGCCCCGTCACCATCACCGGCGCCACCGTCATCGCCGCGAACCGCGAGATCTTCGCCGGCTCCGGCACGCTCTCCCTCTCCGCCACGCAGTTCGGCGCAAGCACACTCACTCTCACCGCCGACGAGATCGACCTCACCGGCGGCGCATCCAGCATCACCGGCACCGGCTCCATCTTCCTGCGTCCGACCGGCGACGCCGTCTCGATCGACGTCGGCTCGCCCGCGGGCGGCACGGGCACGCTCGACCTCAGCGACACCGACATGGCCGCCATCGCCTCGACTGTCGCGGGCGTCACCATCGGCCGCGTCGGCGCCGGCGCGCACGAGTTCAACATCGGCTCACTCTCCGTCACCTACCCCATCATCTTCTCCGCCCCCAACGGCCTCATCCGCCTCAGCGGCGACATCACCACCACGGGCGACGCCCTCACCTTCACAGGCCCGGTTCGACTCGACGCCACCGTCGCCATCAACACCACCAGCGGCTCGCCGGCGGGCGCAAACGTCACCTTCGGAAGCACGCTCAACGCACTCAATGCCGGCGTCCAGGGCCTCACCCTCAACCTCGGCACCGGCGGCGACGCGGCCTTCGATGCCGCAGTCGGCGCATCCACCCGCATCGGCGCGGCCAGCGTCACCAACGCCCGCAACGTCACCGCCGCCGCAGCCTTCATCGCGGCCTCGTTCACCCAGTCCGCCGGCCAGGGCCTCACCTCCTTCCTCAGCACGCTGAACGCCAGCGGCGCGGGCGGCATCTCGATCACCTCGTCCTCCATCAGCCTCGCAAGCACGGTCACATCCACGGGCGGCGCGGTCGCCTTCTCAGGTTCCACCAGCCTCGGCGGAAACGTCCTGACCAACAGCCACGCCGTCTCATTCAACGGCGCAACCACCCTCGTCGGAAACCGCTCCATCAACACCGCCAACTCCGGCTCCGGCGCGAACGTCACCTTCGCCTCCACGCTCAACGGCACCACCGACTCCGCCCAGAGCCTCACCATCAACGCCGGCACGGCGGGCGACGTCACCTTCACCGGCGCAGTCGGCGGCACGACCCGCCTCGGCGCGGTCACCATCACCAACGCCGACGATCTCACCGCCTCCGCCGCCTTCAGCGCCCTCTCCTTTCTCCAGAGCGCGGGCCAGGGCCTCACCCGCTTCTTCAGCACGCTCAACCTCACCGGCGCGAGCGGCGGCAGCATCACCACCGCCTCCATCAGCCTCGGCGGCACGGTCACCTCGTCCGGCGGCCCGCTCGCCTTCAACGCGCCCACCAGTCTCGGCGGCAACGTCGTCACCAACAGCCGCGCCGTCGCCTTCAACGGCCCCGTCACGCTCGTCGGCAACCGCTCCATCACCACCGCCAACTCCGGCTCCGGCGCGAACGTCAACTTCGCCTCCACGCTCGACGGCACAACCGACGCCGCCCAGAGCCTCACCATCAACGCGGGCACGGCCGGCGACGTCACCTTCACCGGCATCGTCGGCGGCACGACCAGCCCCGGCGCGATCGCCATCACCAACGCCCGCAACGTCACCGCATCCGCCGCCTTCCGCGCCCTCTCCTTCGCCCAGGCCGCGGGTCAGTCCGCCACCACCTTCAACGGCATCCTCGACACCACCGGCCCGGCCGGCTTCTCCTTCACCGGCGCCGCCCTCACGCTGAACGACGACGCCACCACGACCGGCGGCGGGGCGATCACCGTCGCCAACTCCAGCCTCTTCACCATCGCTGCCGGCGCGCCCGTCAACACCTCAGGCGGCCTCTCGCAGACAGGCTCCGGTCCGGTCAGCATCGGCGCGAACGTCACAGCCACGGGCGCCCCGATCTCCTTCGCCGGCCCCGTCACCTTCACGCAGTCCGTCGAACTCCTGGGTGGCTCCATCACATTCCTCAACACCGCCGCCGCCGGCAGCCGAGCCATCACCCTCACCGCCGACGAGATCGACCTCCTCGGCGGCGCGAACTCCTTCAGCGGCTCGTCCACCCTGCTCCTGCGCCCCACCGCAGCGACCGTCTCCATCGACATCGGCTCGCCGACGGGCGGCTCGGGCACCCTCGACCTCAGCGATACCGATCTCGCAGCCCTCGCCGACGGCTTCTCCGCCATCACCGTCGGCCGCGCCGACGGCCAGCACACGATCGTCATCGGTTCCGCGACCTTCCGCGACCCCACGACCATCCGCACGCCCGCCGGCGGCAGCATCACCCTCGCCGGCACGCTCACCGGCACGGGCAACGCCTCCTTCCTCCTCGACGGCTCCGGCGCGACCACCTTCCTCAACGCCCCCATCGTCACCGACGGCGACAACGTCACCATCGACGACTCCGTCATCGTCGGCGCGGGCGCGAGCATCGACACCGGCGCAGGCCCCGGCAACGTCCTTATCACCGGCGCCGTCGACGGCGCCAACGCCCTCCCGATCACCGCCGGCGCCGGCACGGTCACGCTCCTGCAGACCGTCGGATCGACCACGCCGCTCGCCTCCGTCGCCTTCTCCGGCAGCGCGATCAACCTCCCCAGTGTCCGCACCACCGGCCCGCAGACCTATACCGGCCCGACCACGCTCAACGGCGACCTCTCCACCCTCACCGCCGGCGCGATCACCATCGACGGCCCGCTCACCCTCGCCACCAGCGTTGCTCTCACCACCGCCGGCGCATCCGGCGACGACCTCACCGTCGCCGGAACCACCAACGGCGCGCACGCCCTCACCGTTAACGCCGGCGGCGGCGCAGCCACCTTCACCGGCGCGATCGGCGCCTCCTCACGTCCGACCTCAATCAACGCCACCGCCGCCGCCATCTCGCTCCCCACCGTCGATACCGACGGCCCGCAGACCTACACCGGCGCCGCCACGCTGAACGGCGACCTCACCGCACACGCCGCGGGCGCGATCACGCTCGCCGGCCCCGCCACGCTCACGACCGACCTTACCATCGCCACGCGCGGCCAGGCCGGCGACGACATCTCCGTCCAGTCCATCGACGGCGCGCACGCCCTCGCCATTGCCGCGGGCGACGCCGCCTTCACCGCAGCCGGCGCCATCGGCGCCGCCACGCCCCTCGCCCAGTTCTCCGCCAACGCCGCCTCGATCGACGTGCAATCGATCACCACGACCTTCGGCCAAACCCTCATGGGCGCCACCACGCTCCGCGGCGACCTCACCAACCTCGACGAAGCCCCCATCCTCATCGACGGCCCCGTGACCCTCACCGCGCCCGTCATCATCACCAACAGCGGGACCGCGCCCGCCACCGTCGCCATCACCGGCACGATCGACGGCCCGAACCCGCTCACCGTCAACGCACCCGGCGCGGTCGTCTCGCTCGACGGCGAAGTCGGCGCGACCGCACCGCCCACTGCGCTCACCGTCACCGCGGCCTCGTTCACGCCGCCCCGCATCACCACCGCCGGCCCGCAGACCTACAACGCCGCCGTCTCCCTCGGCACGACCCTCACCACGGCCGGCACAGGCTCGATCGCCTTCACCGGACCCGTCTCGCTCCTCGCGGACAGCACCCTCGCCTCCGCAGACGGCGCGTCCGACGGCATCTCCTTCGGCGGCACTCTCGACGGCGCATTCACGCTCACCCTCTCCACGGGCGCAGGTCCGATCTCCTTCGCACAGCCGATCGGCGCATCCACGCCCCTCGCCTCGCTCCTCATCCCCTCCGCGGGCGAGATCGACTTCGCCGCCCCCGTCGCCATCGCCGGTCCCGCAACCATCACGAACGCCGGCACGACGACAACCGGCCCGGCCGCGCCGCTCGCCATCGGCGGCGCGTTCACCCAGAACGGCGCCGGCTCAACCGTGCTCCTCTCTTCCATCGAGGCGGCCGCCGTCTCCTTCGCCGGCCCCGTCTCCCTCGGTGGCGACATCTCCACCCCGGATTCCGTCTCCTTCGCCGCCCCAGTCACGCTCATCGGCGACCAGACCATCACCGCCGACACCATCCTCTTCGCCGCTGGCGCAAACTCCGACTCCACGCCCCGCCTCCTCACCACCGACGCCGCGACCTCCGTCCATCTCGCCGGCGGCGTGGGTACGGCCAGCCCCCTCCGTTCCTTCGTCCAGCAGGGCACGGGCGTCGTCATCCTCGACGGCGACCTCACCACCACCAACGGCATCATCTTCGCCGTCCCCGTCCTTGTAGCCTCCGACTCCATCGTCCACGTGCTCGGCACGCCCACGCTCGCCGACTCCATCGTCTTCCTCAACACCGTCGACGACTTCGGCGACCCGCAGTCCCGACCGAGCGGACCGGCGGCCTCCCTTACTCTGCTCGTCAACCCCGCGCTCGGCTCCGCCATCCCCGGCCTCCCGCTCCAACTCAACCTCGCTCGCGTCGAGTTCCACGCGCCGGTCGGCGCAACCGCGCCGCTCCAAAACCTCCACCTCATGTTTTCCGAGTCCCGCGCCGTCAACGGCCGCATCGGTGTGCCCGCCTGGGCCACCATCTTCGCCCCCAACGGCATGTCCGCCTCCGTCAACGGCGACTTCCGTATGGGCCAGAACGAGAAACTCAGCGCACTGGGAGCGATCTCGCTCACCGCCGGGGGCAGCGTCGTCCACGGCGATCTCACCGCGCTCACCACCATCGACATCACCGCCCCCGCCATCTTCATCCAGACCCGCGACGCCGGCCCCGTCCTCGCCAGCATCGGCGTTGTCGATACCGACGACGGTGTGGACATGGTCGGCGCTCAGTCCATCACCTACTCCGTCGTCCCGCAGGTGCTCGGCTCAGGCCCCATCCCGACCTTCGCCACCAACGACGGCGCGGGCGGCTCGCCCACCGTCACCGGCTTCCCCTTCCGTGCGTTCGGCTCGGTCACCGCCGACCTCTTCGCCTCCGGCCTCGACCTCCGCTCCAGCGGTCCGACCAACGCCAACGTCTCCGAGGCTATTGCCGGCGCAGCCCCGCGCGAGGCCCAGGGCGCGCGAGTCACCCAGGACACCGCCGTCGGACGCGCCGCCCGCGATGAACTCCAGCAACTCGGCCTCGCCCCGCGCGACCCCGACCTCGGCACGCTCATCGAGGCCCTCATCGGACGCGCCCTCTACAACGACGTCCCCCGCGCCGTCGCCGTCTCTCGCGCCGAAGTCACCGTCAACCGCCTCTCAAGCGAGGTCGTGCAGGCCGTCCTCAACTCCTACCGCGAGCTGATCCTCGGCGACGACCCCGGCGCGTTCGAGAGCAACGAGGCGCGGGTCGCCGAGATCCAGCGGCGCCTTCCCCTCATCGCCTCAACCCTCAACACCGCCCTCGAAGCCTACAGCCAGGCCGAGCCGGGCGACACCTTCGATCCCGACGGATTCCGCCGATTCATCAGCGAATCCCCCGAACGGGCCGAAGCGGCGGCATACCTCGAAGGCATCAACCGCCTCCTCCGCGACGTCGATCTCCTCGGCCTCAGCCCCCGCGAACGCCAGATCGTCCGAAGCACCCTCTTCCGCGACGTCAGCGACGGCCAGGCCACCCTCATGCAGCGACTCGAGCAGGTCGCGGGCGATGACCCGCTCGCCATGGGTCGGCGTTGACCGCCGCGACCGTCACCGGGCGTAGTCGCCGTCGTCCCAGATCAGCGTCTTCGTGATCTCGTCCGCGGGGACGATCTGCGCGTGCCCGTCGAAGAACAGCGCATTCGCGCCTACCCCGTGACGGCGCGGCGCAACCCGACGCTGGTTGTCCGTCCCGTTCAGATGGACCGCCTGCCGAACGTCGTAGAACAACGCGATCAGGAAGTCGTCGTCCCCGGCCGGGCGGATGCTCGAGTTGTAGTTGACGTTGTTCTTGTCTTCGCTGTAGTCCGTCAGGTACACCCGCTCCGACGGCCGGAACACCCGCGTCAGACGCATCGACTCCTTGAACCTGCCCTTGTTGTTCGACAACTTGTCGTACGCGACAAACCACAGCCCGTTGTTCACGTAGTGGATCTGGTGCAGGTCGTCCCGAGGCCTCGCAGGATCCTGGAAGTACGGCGCGTTCACGTACCGGTCGCGCAGAGGCTCCTCCCAACTCGCCGTGTGATCCACCAGCGGCCGCAACGCCCGCGGCCACGACGGGTCGCTCGGAAGGCTCGCCTCGCGCGGGATGTACTCGTCGAACGTGTCCGCATACACCAGCAGGGCCACGCCCAACTGACGCTGGTTCGAAAGGCACACGCTCTGACGCGACGCCTCCCGCGCCTTCCCCAACGCCGGCAGCAGTATCCCGATCAGCAACGCGATGATCGCGATCACGACCAGCAACTCGATCAGCGTGAAACCGCGATCGCCGCGAATCCTGTCCCGGAACATCGCCACAGCGTACCACAACCCGGCACGGCCGATCAACCCCGCTCTCAGGGTCTATCCCCGATTCACCGGCCGCCGGTGTCGTGCATCTGCGAATCGCTCTGCGTCGCTGGAGGCGGTGGGGGGGGCACGGGCGTCGTCTCGGGGCTTTCCGACCCTGCGGCGTGCGTCTCCGAGAAAGCCGGCTTGCCGCCCGGGGGGAACTCCGGGTATGCACGAAGCGTCACGTCCACACGCCGCGACGAAGGCGGCGGCACCGAAATCCGGTTTGTCAGACGCCCGTACCGCTGCCCCGCGGGCATCAGACGCCACCGCATCACGCCGGACATCCACTCCTCGCTCTGCACCCGCTTGTCGTCGAAGTTGATCACCAACTGCTGCCCGACAGGAACGTCCATCGCGAACACCGACTCCCCGGTCCGCGTGTCCACCACCGTGATCGTCTGCGGCGAGTACGGCTCGCTCACATACGTGTACTCGTCAATCGCAGCCCCCGAACCGCCCGGATCGAAGTACGGCCGGTACGCGATCCCGCACCCGACTCCCGCACCTACAAACGCGGCAGCCAGCAGGCCCGCCAGGAGGGCGTTCGAACGGGTCGCGGGGCGGTTGGTGGCCATCGGCTCGGTCTCCGTCTGTGGGGGTGGCAGTCTAGGGGCTTCGTCGAGAGCGCGCCGCCATGCCTACGAGGGCCGGCGCAGCCGGGTTCCGGCGGGTTCCCTCGGAACTTATCGGTAGACTCAACCCCATGCCTGAAGCCCGACACAACCCCCTCGACCCCGGTTTTCGCGTCGGACTCGGGTGGGATCTCCACCGCCTCGAGCCTCTCCCCCCAGCCGGCACGGGTTGTCCCCTCGTCGTCGGCGGCATCCGATTTGACCACGACCGCGGACCTGCCGGCCACTCCGACGGCGACGCCCTCCTCCATGCCCTCACCGACGCCCTCCTCGGCGCAATCGGCGGCCCCGACATCGGCGAACTCTTCCCCGACACCGACCCACGCTGGGCCGGCGCAGACTCCGCCGCCTTCGTCGCCGAGGCCCTCCGTCGCGTCCGCGACGCCGGTTGGCGGGTCGTGAACATGGACGCTGTCGTCGTTCTCGAACGCCCGAAACTCGCGCCGTCCAAACAGGCCGTCCGCGACAACCTGGCCGGCCTTCTGGGCCTCCCGATCGACCGTGTGAATGTCAAGGGCAAGACCCACGAACGCGTCGGCCCCGTTGGCGAAGGCCGCGCCGTCGAGGCGCACGTCGTCGTCCTGCTGTCTCGCTCGGCGTGACCCGGCCGCCCCAGCCCCCAATGATGCAGCCGTGCAGCGGCGCGATCCAAACGCAGGCCCCGGGAGGTTCAGGATCGCCGCCGCCGCGACCGCCTCGGGCTTTCGCCGCTACCCACGCGACCTTGCCGAATCCATCCGCGACGTCGCCCGCTCCCGCACCGACGGCGATGGCGCACCCCCCGATCTGCGCGGCCTCCACGAGCTCGAACTCGCCGCTGCATGGCTCGGCCACGCCAGCGTTCTCCTCCGCCAGGGCGGCGTCACCCTCCTCGTCGATCCCGTCTTCTCACGCCGCATCGGCCCACGCCTCGGCCCGTTCACGCTCGGCCCAGCCCGGCGGTCGTGTCCCGTCGATGCCGCAGCGCTCCCCCCGATCGACGCGATCCTCATCACCCACGCCCACTACGACCACCTCGACCGCCCCACGCTCGCCGCTCTGGCCTCCTCGCGCACCACCGTCATCACCGCCCGAGGCACGCGCCGCCTCATCCCCCGCGGGTTCCGCCACGTCGTCGAACTCGACTGGGACGACGAGCGTGAAGTCGCGAATCTCGCCGTCCGCGCCATCCGCCCAGCCCACTGGGGCGCGCGAGCCTGGCTCGACTTCGGCCGCGGCTTCAACTCCTACGTCATCGCCTCCGACGCCCGACGCACCATCGCCGCAGGCGACACCGCCCGCACCGACGCCTTCCGAGGCGTCGGCCCCATCGACCTCGCCGTCTTCGGCATCGGCGCCTATGACCCCTGGCAGCACAAGCACGCCACGCCCGAACAGGTCTGGGAGATGTTCACCGCTGCCCCGGGTGCGAGGCTGCTCCCCGTCCACCACTCGACCTTCGAACTCTCGGACGAACACCGCGACGAGCCGATGCGCCGCCTGCTCGCCGCCGCCGGCGAGGGCCGCTCGCGCATCATCGTCGTCGAACCGGGCGAGGTGTGGACCACCAACGGCGATCAGCCCGTCCCGGAGCGCCTGCGCAACTGCTGACGCTGCACCGCCGTGCTGATCCGCTGCATCCCCACCAGCAGCGACCTCGGCCCGTCGGACGGCAGGCACAGCAGCCCGTACCGCGTCCGCCCCGGCGTCAGCGGCTTGATGCTCTGCACCCGCGCACGCCCGCTGTACTTCGTTTGTTCGTACTCCACCTCCACCGTCAGCACCGCACCGTAGCCGTGGTTCCCAGCCGAGATGATCGAGAACCCCGTCGCGCTCACGTCCGTCAGCGGGCACTCCGGTTCGTTGTCGATCGTCGCGTTGAACCCCGTCGTCACCGTGCTCACCCGGTAGCACTCGCGCGACTCGCACGACACCGCCTCCCCGATCGTCTGGAACCCGAACGAGGGCGTGTCGCTCTCCTCCAGCGAGGCCGTGATCCGCGCCGCCTGCTGCATGAAACCAGCGCGTCCCTGGAAGAACACCGCCACATCCGATCCCGGCGAGGCCGTCAGCCCCGGCTCGTCGAACCGGGCCACGAACATCCCGTTCCGCACGTCCACCACCTTCGCCGCGTGCAGCACCCGCGACGCGGATTCCTCGGGCAGCGTGAAAAAGACGTCAGTGCCCTTCGTGAACATGGAGCACCCCCTGTCGGTGCCCCCGGGCGGATGCACGCCGAGGGCGATACAGGTGCTATCGGGCCGGCCGGGCGGCGAGTTGAGCCGGATTCCCCGTCAGAACAGCCACACGAATGCGACGAACCCAATCCCGAGCCGCACCATGAAGGTCAACACTGCCACGATGAGCGCGTCGCTCGTGTCCATGTCCATCATGTCGGCAAGCAGCCAGACGTACAAGATGATGCCCAGGATGAACCAGATCAACGCCAGAGGAAGGAACCCTGTGACGGCGCCGTAGAAGTCGAGCGCCGCGTAGATGCCCGCCAGCCGCAGGGCATCAAGATGGAACGGTGCGCCGAACCCGATCCAGCCGAGACAGCAGAGCCAAAGCACGGCCAGCCCGATCGGCAGTGCAATCGCGTAGGACGCAAGAGACCACAGAATCTCGCCGGGTGCCCCGGTCAGGACGTGGATTAGACTCACTCCGCCCAGCCCCACCGCGAACATCACCACCGGCTTCGTGTATTCCCGCCTCACAACGTCCCGCGACACCTTGCTGTCGATCCGCTCGCGGTGCGTCGTCCCCACGATCGTCCCGCACTCCGGGCACCGCGGCGCGTGCAGGCCCGTCAGGTCGTAGCCGCACTTCGCGCACGGCAGCGTCACCCGGCCGTCGCCCGCGCGCTTCCCCTCCACCAGCGTCGAACTCTGAATCCCCTTCCGCTCGTCGTACCCGCAGTGGACGCACACCACCGCGTCCGCCGAGATCTTCAGCATGCACACCGGGCAGGCCTTCCCCGCCGCGACGTGCGCCTCTTCGATCTGGATGAGGTCTTCCGCGTCGTCCGTCGCGAGCAGCATCGTGCTCGTCGTGGGCGGGGCTGCCGCCACACCCGACCCCGCTGCGCGCTTCACCTCGCAGGGCTTGCAGTAGTACCGCCCGGCCTTGTCCTTCACACGAGGCCGATCCGAGCAGTCCTCGCCGCACACGGCGCAGATCTTCGCCATGCCGCCGCTCCCACGGGGTGGCGGCGCCACCCGGATTCCAGCCTACCACATCGGTGTCCGCCGGGCACGGCCGAACCTCACGATCCGCTCTCGACCGCCCGCTTCACGTCCGCAAGGTCCTTCTTCAACGCCTTCCGGCACGCGCCCATCATCAGCGCCCCCAGCGGCAGCAGCAGTTTCGCCCCCAGGCTCACCGCCCGCCCGCTGAACTCGATCTCCACTCGCGTCCCGCCCCGGTCCGGCACGAACCGGTGCGCCGTCCGGTACCGCATCCCGTGCGACTCGGCCGTCATCACGAACGACCGCGGCGGATCGAACTCCACGATCTCCATCTCCTCGCTCGCCTCGCGGCCGAACATCATCCGCGTCTCGCGGAACCGCGTCCCCACGCCGACCGGCCCCTCCGTCAGCACCTCGATCCGCGTGATCGCCTCAATGCGATCCGGCGCGCGCGCCAAGTCCGTGCACGCCCGGAACACCGTCTCCGGGTCCGCGTTGATCGTGACACTCGCTGTGCAACTCGGCATCCTGCTGCTCCTTATGAACGGCCGAAGAGTCGCTCCAGGTCCCGGATCGTCAGCCGGATCGACGTCGGCCGACCGTGCGGGCACGACGACGACCGCTCCACGTCGCCCCGCAGGTCCAGCAGTGCGCCCAGTTCCGGCTCGCTCAGCCGATCCCCGGCCTTCACCGCCGCCTTGCACGCCATCATGTCCAGCGTCTCGCGTAGCGCCTCCTCCCCGTCCGGCGCGAACCCCTCCTCCTCGGCCCGGTGCAGCAAATCCTCCATGAACGGCCCCGCCTCCACGCCGCGCTCGAACAGGAACGTCGGGAAAGCATGAACTCCAACCGACCGCGGCCCCATCGGCGACGCATCCACCCCGATCCGCTCCAGCAGCGGCCCGAGGTCGGCCAGCCGCGCCACGCGCTCCGCCGGCGCCTCCACCACGATCGGCGTCAGCAGCCGCTGGCTCTCCAGCGGACCCGCCGCCACCCGCTCCAGCAGCAACTCGAACATCACCCGCTCGTGCAGCGCGTGCTGGTCGATGATCACGACCCCCTGCTCGTCCTGCGTCACGATGTACGAGTTGTGCACCTGCAGGGCACGATCCACCGGCCTCGCCACGGCCATCTGCGGCGGTGAGTGCTCCGGGTGCGCAGGCTCGACCGTCCCGACCGGCGCATCCGCCGCCTCCACCGCCGAACGAACCGCCTCGTACGAGAACCGCCCGCCCGTCTGCGCCGGGACCTGCCGGGCGAAGTACTCCACGAACGACGACACCCGCGCCTCCGGCGTCGCCCCCGCGAACCGCGACGACGGCACGCTCGGCGTCAGGTCCGCCGCGCGCAGCGCATCCCGCACCGCGCCCAGCACCACCGAATGCACCAGCCCCTGGTCCCGGAACCGCACCTCCGCCTTTGCCGGATGCACATTCACGTCCACCGCTTCCGGCGGCAGGTCCAGCATCACCACCACCAGCGGGTGCCGCGTCGGGTCGATCAGCCCCCGGTACGCCTCGCGCACCGCGTGCTGGAGCGTCCGATCCGCCACGGCTCGCCCGTTCACAAACAGGTGCTGCCCCGTGCGCGATGCCCGCGCCACGCCCGGCCTCCCAGCCAGACCCCAGATCGCCACGCCCGGAGGCGGCTGCGGACCCACCCGACCCAACTCCAACAACTCCCGCTCCAGCTCCCGCCCCAGCACGTTCAGCGCGCGGTCGCGCACGCTCTGCTCCGGCGGCAGGTCGATCAGCGTCCGCCCGTCCGCCCGCAACTCGAACCCCACCGCCGGGTGCGCCAGCGCAAGCGTCCGCACGAGGTCCACGCACCGCGCCTGCTCCGTTCCCGGCGTCCGCAGGAACTTCCGCCGCGCCGGCGTGTTGTAAAACAAGTTGCGCACCGCCACCGCCGTCCCCGGCGCGCCCGCGGCGGGCCTCACCTCGGTCGCCCGTCCCCCTTCGACCTCGATCACCGACGCGCCGTGCTCCTCCGCCGTGCGCGAGCGCAGGCTCAGCCGCGACACCGACGCGATCGACGCCAACGCTTCGCCCCGGAACCCGAGCGTCGCCACGCGCTCAAGGTCCGCCGCCCCGCGCAGTTTGCTCGTCGCGTGCGGCGCGACCGCCAACGCCAGGTCCGCCGCCGGGATGCCGCACCCGTCGTCGCTCACGCGCACGAGTTCGATCCCGCCCTGCTCCAGTTCGACGATGATCCGCCGCGCCCCGGCGTCCAGCGCGTTCTCGACCAGTTCCTTCACCACCGACGCCGGACGCTCCACTACCTCGCCCGCCGCGATCTGGTCGACCACCAGTTGCGGCAGCGCAGCGATGCGCCGCATGGTTGCGGCGGCGGTCTCGGGCGGGGCGTTCAGGCTCATCGCCCGATTCTACCGACCTCCCGGCGCGGTACACTCCCGCCATGTCCGAGACCGTCTTCTCGAAGATCGTCCGCGGCGAGATCCCCTGCCACCGCGTCTACGAGGACGACTGCGTCCTCGCCTTTCTCGACGTCAACCCCCTCAGCCGCGGCCACGTCCTCGTCATCCCCAAGGAGCCCGCCGAGACCCTCGACGCCCTTTCCGACGAGTCCGCCGCCGCTCTGGGCCGAGTCCTGCCTCGCATCTGCCGCGCCGTCCTTCTCGCCACGGGCGCCAAGGCGTTCAACCTCCTTCAGAACAACGGCCCCGACGCCCACCAGGCCGTCATGCACGTCCACTTCCACGTCATCCCACGCTTCCCCGGCGAGAGCGCGGGCGGCCTCGGCATCGTCTGGCGGCCGAACCCGCTCAGCCAGACCGACGGCGCAGCCCTCGCCGCGAAGATCGCTGCGGAACTCGCTCGATAACCCCTACGGCTCCACGACCTGCCCGAACCGGATCGCCCGGATCGTCTCCTCCAGGTCCCGCAACTGCTCCGCCGTCTCCGCTCGCTCACGCAGCAGCGCCTCGCGCTGCTCGGCCGGCAGGTCCCGCTGCCGCAGCGCGGCCTCGAACGCCAGAATCCGGTCCACGAACCACTGCCGTTGCAGTTGCAACGCCTCGATCCGCGCCAGCGCATCGCGCTCGCCCCACTCCAGCCCCTCCGGCCGAACCACCACCCGCCAGCCATCTTCCTGCAACGCCTGCCGCGGCAGGCCGCCCGCGATCAACGCCGTCCCAAGTCCGGGCTGCTGCGACACACGGATCGGCCCGCGCCTCGACGCCCGCGCATCCAACTCCGGGATCAACGGCTCCCACTCGCCGGGCTCCACCCCCGCGTCGATCACCATCGACGGCTTCATCGCCCGCTCACGCCGCAACTCCCACGCCCGAGCCATCACCGCATAATCCGGCACCATCGGCTGCTGAAGGTCCGCGAATCGACCCAGCCGAACCTCGACGCGCATCGGCCGACCGTCGCGGAGGATTTCGAGCGGCACCGCGTCGCCCGGCTCATACGAAAGAATGACCGCGCGGAAGGTGAGTGTGTCGAACAACCGCACGTCGCCCGCCGTGAGCACGACGTCTCGCGGCCGCAGCGCGACCGATGCGTCGAACCCCGCGACCGTCGCCGCGATCTCCGTGCCCTCGCCGTTCTGGTTCCCGAACTGCACGCCAAGCGCGCCGCGCTGCGTCCGCTGGAAGCACGTGAACGCCACCCGGTCCAGACGCGCCACCTGCTCCGGCGTCAGCGTCGGATCGTTCAGCATCGGCTCGACGTCGGTCAGCCGGATGCCCTCCAGGCTCATCAGCCGCATGGTCGCGGCCTCGCGCGCCTCCAGCGACGGAGCGTCAAGGTCTCGGATCACCGCGCGCAGGTCCAAGCCAGGCGCCGGCGTCTGTCCGAACGCCGTCGCCGCCAGCGACACCGCCAGGCAGGCCGCCAAACCCGATCGACAGACAGTCGCAGCGGTCATTCGGCCTCCTCGGGCGTCGCCCCGCCCCCAAGTGTGCGCAGGCCGGCGGCACGGGTCAACAGGCCTGTCGCTCGCCGCAGGCCGCTCGCACCACATCCGCCGCGTTCGCCCGAAGCCAGTCGGCCTTCCGCAGCGCCATCGAGAGGAACTCCCCGGCGTCCAGCCCCCCGAAAGTCCCCGTGGCCGCGATCGGCGCGATCGTCTCCGCGATCAGGGCCTCCACCATCAGGTCCGGAATCACTTTCGCCGTCTCTGGCGCACGGCCCGTCTCGGCACGCCACCCCGAGAAGAACGCTCCGAGCCGCGCCAGGTCCAAGTCCGCGGGCCACTGCCCGGGCTTGCCCGGCCCGCGCGTGATCGAGAACTGCAACGCCCCGGCCGCCGCGTCCGCCGGCGTCGGTGCGACGCACGCCGAGTCGAAGTCCACGACCGCCGCCACACGCCGCGACCGGAAGACCATGTTGCCCGGGTGCCAGTCGCCGTGCACGACCTGCACCGGCCACGACGCGTACCCGGCCCGATCCACCGCCTGCGCCGCGGCCTCGTAGTGGTGCCGCAACTGCCGTAGCGCGGACCGCGCCGGCGGGTCCGTCGGCAGCCGCCCGCCGTGCCGAAGTGCATCGACCACCGCCGGCCGCGCGTGGAACGACCCCACGGCGGGGGGGAACGTCGGCGCGAAGCCGGTCAGCAGCCGGTGCAGGCGAGCCAGCAGCGCGCCCGCGTCCGCCGTCGCCTCCGCCGACCGGTCGTACTCATCGCCCGGCACGTAGCGGAACAACTCGTAGACGTGCCCCCCGGCCTGCACCAGCGTGTTGTTCGCCGCACGCGTGCCGATGATCTCCGGCGCGGGGAACCCCGCCGCGTGCAGGTGCAGTTGCAACTCGTGCGAGAACGCCACCCGGTGCGGGTCGTCGCGCCCCGGCGCGCGGCGCTTGAGCAGCAGCGGCCCGCGCGAGGTGCGGAGCAGAACCTTCGGCGCACGGCGCGACCCGCGCGGGAACTCGTGCACCGACTCGATCACGCCCAGGTCGTAGTGCGAGCAGACCACCGCCAACTCGCCCATCGAGAAGCGGTCGCGCCCGTTGTTCTCGCCGTTGCGTGCGGGTTCCACGGAGTGCATTCGCCCCAGGGTACCCCGCCACTCCGTGGCGGCTCCGTTCCCTGCCTCTGCTTCGGGCCGGTCACTCGACGTTCTGGACCTGCTCCTTGATCCGGTCGATCAGCCCCTTGACCTCCACGATCAGCCTCGAGATCAGCGCGTCAGACGATTTGCTCGCGATGGTGTTCGCCTCGCGCAGCATCTCCTGCGCCAGGAAGTCCAGCGTCCGCCCGACAGGCTGATCGTCCGGCGCGCCGAGCAGGTCGCCGAACTGGTCGATGTGCGCGCTCAGCCGCGTGACCTCCTCCGCGATGTCCGTCCGCTCGGCGTACGTCGCCAACTCCCGGATCAACTCCACCGGCTCGACCTTCACCCCCGCCGCCTCCAGCATCGAGTCGATCCGCTGGCGCAACCGCGCCTCGTAGTCCTGGATCACCTGCGGCGCGCGGGCCGCGATCTGCCCCAGCCGCGCCCCGATCTCGCCCGCGTGCCGGCGCAACTCCTCTTCCAGCATCGCCCCCTCGCGCCGGCGCATCGAGATCGCATGGTCGCACGCCAGGTCCGTCAGCCTCGAGAACGCCGCCCGCGCCCGCAGCAGCCGATCCTCCTCGTCCGCCGGAGGCTGCAAAACACCGGGCAGCGCGAGCAGCGACCCCACGTCGATCTGCAACTCGCCCGACGCCACCGCCTTCACACGCCGCAACTGCTCCACGTAGCGGTCCAGCGCGCGGTGGTTCACGTCCAGCGCGGCCGATTCCGACGAGTCCGTGCAACTCGCCGTCAGCGTCACCGTCCCCCGGCTGATCCGCCGGCGCAGCAGGGACTCCAGCTCCGCCTCCAGCACCTGGAGCGTCTCGGGCAGCCGAATGACGGCCTTGAAGTACTTGTTGTTCAGCGACCGCAACTCGACGAAGAAGTGCACGCCGTCCACCTGCGACGACGCTTCTCCGAACCCCGTCATGCTCCGGATCACGCGCGGCTCCCAACCCCACGGCCCGACTCACGCGCGCCCGCCGTCGGACGGACGCCCCTCCGGAGTCTAATCAATGCCCCCCCGCCGCGCCCGGCCTCACTCCGGCTCAGGCTCGTCCTCCCCCGCATCCGCGCCGTTCGGAGACGGGACCGGCTCATCACCGTCGGCCGGACTCGCGGCGGGGACTTCGGGCACCGGCTCGACGGCCGGCGCAGGGGTCTGCCCTGTCGGCAGGTCCTCGACCGGAGAGGTCGTCTGGGCCGCCGGCGCGGTCACCGGGATCGGCCCCGAAGGACGACTCACGAACACCAGCGTCACCGCCATCACCAGCCACAGCACGAAGAACCCGATCGTCGCGATGGTGAGCGCGTCGCCGGTCCGCGCACCGAACGCCGTCTCGCCCGAGCCGGACCCCGACCCGAACGCGCCGCTCAGCCCGCCGCCCTGCGGCCGCTGGATCAGCACGGTCAGGATCAACAGAAGCGAGCAGCCGAGGAAGGCTACGCCGAGCAGGCCGCTCAGGACCGGCGACGCGGCGAGCAGGGCAGGAACGGTCAGGGTCGCGTGCATCTGGCAATGGCTCCGGGCGGCCGCTCGGTGATTCGGGATTCCGGCCGCGGGATGCCGGCGTCCGACCCGCGGAGCCGGGCGGGAGTCTAGGCGATCGGCCTGGCGGCCCTCGCGGCGGCGGCCAGGACGATGGCGCAGAAGTCCGCCGCCGAGAGCGACGCCCCCCCGACCAGCCCCCCGTCCACGTCCGGGCGGTCGAGCAGGGCCTCGGCGTTGTCGGGCTTGAGCGACCCGCCGTAGATGACCCGCACCGACGCCGCGACCTGGGGCGGGAAAACCGACGCCAGCACGGCCCGCACCTTGGCGTGGGCGTCCTGCGCGTCGGCGGGCGTGGCGTTGCGGCCGGTGCCGATCGCCCAGACCGGCTCGTAGGCGATGACCAACCGCGCGGCGCGCTCCGCGCCGACGCCCGCGAGGCCGGCACGCAGTTGGCGCTCGTTGACGGCGTCGGTTTCGCCACGTTCGCGCTGGTCGAGCGTCTCGCCGATGCAGAGCACGCAGGTCAGGCCCGCGTCGAGGGCAGCGCGGGTCTTGCGGTTCACGAGGTCGTCGCTCTCGCCGATGACGTGGCGGCGTTCCGAGTGGCCGGTGAGGACGGTGGACACGCCGCAGTCGAGCAGCATGGCCGCCGACACCTCGCCGGTGAACGCGCCGCTCTTCTCGTGGTAGAGGTCCTGCGCGCCGAGCGAGACGGGCGAGTCTCGCAGCGTCTCGGCGATGGCGGCGAGGTACGGGAACGGGGGGAAGACAGCGACTTCAACGCCTTTGCACGCGGTCGTCCCCTCGGCGACCGCACGGGCGAGCGAGACGCCCGACGCGCGGTCGGTGTTCATCTTCCAGTTGCCGCCGACGAAGGGAGTGCGCATGGCGGGAGGATACCCGCCGCGGTCAGAAGCGGTTCGAGCCGGGGGGCAGGGCGCGGGGCGCGGGTTGAGCGTCGGGCGGCGCGAGGCCGAGGAGGACTTTGAGGGCCTGCTCGGTCTCCTTCGCGTCGCTCCAGATCTGGCGCGAAGCGACGATGCCCTGGCTGTCCAGCACGAAGGCCCGGTTCGGGAAGCCGGACCAGGCGGCGGCGGCCTTGTTTTCGAGGTCATCGAGGAGGACGACCGAGCCGAGCGAGAGTTTGTCCTTGGCCAGCGCGGCGGCCTTGGCGCGGTCCTCGGCGGTCGCGTGCTGCGCGAGTGAGACGCCCGCGCGCGTGTTGGCGGCCAGCGGTTTGGCGTCGCTCGGGTGGGCTTCGCGGGTGTAGATGATGACCCAGTTGACGCGGTCGCCGAACTGCTCGCGGATCTTGGCGAAGTCGGCGACCTTCTCGCGGAAGCGCGGGCAGGTGTAGCTGCCGAACTCGACGACGGTCGGCTTGCCGCGCAGGGAGGCGAGCGAGACGCTCTCGCCCTCGAGGTTGCGCAGTTCGAACTCCGGCGCGGGGGAGCCGACGCGGACGGGGCGCTGGGCTTGTCCGCGTTCGCCGCGCGCCATGGCGCCCATGCGCATGGTCAGGTCGGCCTCGGTGACATAGGCGTCGAAGAGCTCGCGTTGCTCGGGGTCGAGGATTGCCCGGCAGTCCTTGAAGAAGGACTCGTTGATGGGCTTCATGGCGGCCTGCATCCGCTGCATGAGCGCTTCGCGATCCGCGCCTTCGGGCGCGAGACGTTCGCCCGGCTCGCGCGGCGGCATGAGTTCGCGCATCGCGTCGCGCTGGGCCTCGCGGTACGCGTCGTGGCGGGCGACGATTTTGTGCCATTGCTCCTCGGTCGGGTTGACAGCGCCCCGAACGAGCGCGAGGAAGTCGTTGCGTCCCGGGTTCTCGGGCTGCTGGCCGAACTGCCGCCGGCCCTCCGGCTGCCCCTGGCGTTCCGGCTGGGTGAGCGCGGCGGATATGGCCAGCGACACGGCGAAGGTGGCGATCACGACGAAGCGGAGGTTCATGGCGAGGCTCCTGAGGTCGTACCAGCGTATCAGGCCCAACGCGGTCCGCTTTCGGGAATTGCACGGGGGTAAACCCTGCCCGGGGTCGGGTATGCTCCGAAGGACCGAGAGAATGGGAGAATGCACATGTCGGGTCTGAAGGCGGCGCTGGCGGCGGGGGTCGGGATCGGGTGCCTGGCGGTGGGGGCGTACGGGCAGTCCAAGCCGAAGGTGGCGATCGTGGCCGCGGCGGCGAACACGGCCAACGAGCAGACCAACACCCGTTTCACCGATCCGCGGGACAAGCTGATGGCCACTGGCCTGTTCGAGAGCGTGACGATCATCTCGACGACGCCTTACGGCGGGGGGCACACGCCGACGCTCGACGAGCTGTTGCAGTTCGACGCGGTGTTGACGTGGACGAACGACAGCCACGAGGACTCGGTGGGCGTGGGGAACGTGATGGCGGACTACGCCGATGCGGGGGGCGGGGTGGTGGTCGCGGTCTTCACGAACACGACGACGAACCCTGCCCGCCAACTTCTTGGTCGGTGGATGGACGAGCAGTACTACCTGATCGAGCCGGCATCGGGGTTCCGGTCGGGTCTGCCCGGCGGCGTGGCGATGGGGACGAAACTCGTGCCGGACCATCCGATCCTCGATGGCGTTGACACGTTCCGGTCGCCGTCGGACTGGGTGGACGGGCTGGGGTACTGGGGGGCGTTCCGGCCCGTGACGACGACGGTGATGCCGGGGGCGTACCCGATCGTGCTGTGGGAGGACGGCGCGCTGCTCTGCGTCGCGAGCGACGCGCGCCCGAACGTCGTCGAACTCGGCATGCACCCGGTCTCGAGCGACGTGAACTTCAGGTACTACTGGGACGCGAGCACTGACGGCGGGCGGCTGATGGCCAACGCCCTGCTGTTCGCGGCCGGTCTGCTGAGCGAGTGCGAGGCCGACTGCAACGGGGACACGGTGGTGAACACGCTGGACGTGCTGTGCTTCCTGAACCTGTACACCTCGGGTGATCCGGGCGCGGACTGCAACGGTGACACCGTGCTGAACACGCTGGACGTGCTGTGCTTCCTGAACGCCTACACGGCGGGGTGCCCGTAGGGGTAGGGCGCGGCGGAGCGCGGTAGACTCGCGGCCATGAAGGCGATCCTCTTCGCGGCGTTGGCGGGCGTGTGCTGGGGCGTCGGGGAGTTGTTCACCAAGAGCGTGCTGCAGACGGAGAGGGTGGGGCCGATCACGGCGATCGCGGTGCGCAGCACGGTCGCGCTGCCCCTGCTGTGGGCGGCGTGGTTCGTGGCCGTGCGGGTGCTGCGGGCCGAGCCTGCGGACTGGCACCGCGCGGGCGCGGCGACGCTGTTGAAACTCGCGCTCGGGTCGGGCCTGGTGGCGGGGGCGGCGGCGATGATCTTCTTCTACGCTGCGCTGCACCTGGGCGAGATCTCGCGTGTCAAGCCGATCGCGTTTGCGCTCGCACCGGCGGTGGCGGCCGTGCTGGCGGTGGTCGTGCTGCACGAGCCGATGACGGCCCGCAAGGCTGGCGGGGTTGCGGCGATCCTGCTGGGGATCGTGCTGCTGACGGGGAAGTGAGGGGGGGAGAGGGGTGAGTCCTGAGTCTTGAGTCCTGAGGGGGAGGTTGGGTAGGGGGGGGAGGG
Organism: Phycisphaerales bacterium; assembly: GCA_039794165.1. Taxonomy (GTDB): domain Bacteria; phylum Planctomycetota; class Phycisphaerae; order Phycisphaerales; family UBA1924; genus CAADGN01. The sequence goes on along the minus strand of JBDIVY010000006.1, from coordinate 82,034 downwards.
GCTTGGGTCTTGAGTCCTGAGTCCTGAGGGGGAGGCTGGGTAGGGGATGAAGAGGGGGAAGGGGGTTGAGTCTTGAGTCCTGAGTCCTGAGGCGCCGAGACGCGGGGCTTGGGGGAGGAGGGAGCGGTCGCTGCGCGGAGGATGGTGGTTGCGGCGCGGCGGCGCTCGGTGGGGTGCTCCGTGGCTGTGATTGCGATCTTCTCGAGTTCGTCAGCGGCGGTGATGGCGGAGTCAAGGAGACGCAGCCTGAGCGTGCGCTCGAGGACGGCTTCGAGGCGGTCGAGTTTGTTGTCGATGTCGGGGTCTTCGAGAAACTCGAGGAGGTCGGTCGCGCCGAGGTCGCAGGCGACGGCGAGTTGGCGGACGGAGAAGCCCAGGCGGGTGAAGAGGTTGAGGAGAGGGGTGAGTCTTGAGTCCTGAGTCTTGAGGGGGGAGGCCGGAGTCTGGAGTTCGGGGGGGATCGGGGGGAGTTCGTTGGGGACGCGGGCGCGGAGTCGCGGCGCGGACGGAGGTGCGACAGTGGGCAGTGGACAGTTGAGAGTGGACATGGGAAATGGCAAAGAGCAAATAGCAAATAGCAAATCAGAAAAGCAGCAGAGCAGCAGAGCAGCAGATAAGCAGAGCAGCAGAGCAGCAACGCAGTGGATCGGTGGATGGGGCGTGAGGTGATGGGTGAGTGAGCGGGCGGAGCACCAGCGTCGGCTCAGAGCAGCCGACGCTGGTGGCACATTGGTCTTCCGTAATTAGGTGGGACGGACGGGGGTGGGCGCGCGCGGCGGGGTGATGCGCGCGGGGGGATGGGGGATGATGTGCGCGCAAGGCGTTGGGCGGACGGGGGTTGGGGTGGGGTGGAGTTTTTTTTGCGAGCGGGCGCGGAATGGGTTGGGGTGGGGCGCGGGGTGTGCGCGCGGGGGGAGGAAATGGCCAAAGGGTCAAATGGCCAAAGGGGCGAATGGGGCGGAGTGGAGGGTGAGCGAGTTGAACTGAAGAGAGGCATCGAGGCACGGGGCATCGAGGCAGGGAGGCGGGGAGTGGGGGCGCGGTGGTGTTTCTGTTCCGGGCGGTCGTCCTGTAGACTGCTTGGAGACTGCCGGGATGGGAGGAGTTGATGCCTCGAAGCCGGACCAATGCCCGCCATGCCGCGCCCGGGAGGGTGGGGTGGTGGGTTCTGGCCGGGGCGGGGTTGCTCGGGTGGATGGGTGTGGTGGCGGTGTTGGGAGTTGGCGGGCCGGGAGACGGCTCGGCGGCGGTGGTCCGGGTGGCGGCGACGGGGCCGGGTGCGCGGGTTGCCGGGGTGGACTTCAACCGGGACGTGCGGCCGATTCTGTCGGATGCGTGCTTCAAGTGTCACGGGCCGGATGAGGCGGCTCGTGAGGGTGGGCTTCGGTTGGACACGCGTGAGGGGGCGGTGGCGGTTCGTGAGCGTGGTGCTGCGGTGGTGCCGGGGGATGCAGGGGCGAGCCTGCTGGTGCGGATGGTGACGGCGTCGGACCCGGCGGAGCGGATGCCGCCGGCGGAGTCGGGGAAGACGCTGACGGCGGAGCAGGTCGAGACGCTGCGGGCGTGGATCGAGGGGGGGGCGGAGTACTCGGCGCACTGGGCGTTCGTGGCGCCGGACCGGCCGGATGTGCCGCGGGTAGATGGCGTGGTGTTTGAGGGATGGGTCCGGACGCCGATCGATGCGTTCATTGCGGCGCGGCTGGCGGAGTCGGGGCTTGTGCCGACAGCGGAAGCGGATCGGCGGACGTTGATCCGGCGCGCGTCGCTGGACGTGACGGGGCTGCCGCCGACGCCGGAGGAAGTCGAGACGTTCGTGGCGGACGATCGGGTGGACGCGTGGGAGCGTGTAGTGGATCGTCTGCTGGCGTCGCCGCGGTACGGGGAGCGGATGGCGTTGGAGTGGCTGGACGCGGCGCGGTACGCGGACAGCAACGGGTACCACATCGACAACGAGCGGCACATGTGGCGGTGGCGTGAGTGGGTGATCGGGGCGTTCAACCGGAACGTGCCGTTCGACCGGTTCACGGTGGAGCAGATCGCGGGCGACCTGCTGCCCGGGGCGACGGCGGAGGAGCGGATCGCGAGCGGGTTCAACCGGAACCACATGATCAACTTCGAGGGGGGGGCGATCGCGGAGGAGTACCTGAACGAGTACGTGGTGGACCGGGTGAACACGACGGCGACGGTGTGGCTTGGGCTGACGATGGCGTGCGCGCAGTGCCACGACCACAAGTACGACCCGATCACGCAGCGGGACTTCTACCGGTTCTACGCGTTCTTCAACACGGTGGCGGAGCAGGGGATCGACGGTCGGGAGGGGAACGCCGCGCCGACGATCATGGCGCCGGACCCGGGGCAGGAGGCCGCGCTGGCGGCTGTGCGCGAGAGCATCGCGCGGCAGTCGGCGCGGGTGGAGGGGCCGCTGCCGGAGGTGGACGCGGCGCAGGCGGATTGGGAGCGGACGCTGGGGGAGGCGCTGGCCGGGCGGTGGCGGTGGCTGACGCCGGAGCGGGCGGAGTCGTCTGGCGGCTCGACGCTGGGTGTGCTGGAGGATGGGTCGGTGCTGGCGTCGGGCGTGAACCCGGACGTGGACGTGTACGAGGTTGAGGCGGTGGTGGGGGAGGGGCGCGTGGGTGCGGTGCGGCTGGATGCGTTGACGCACGAGTCGCTGCCGCACGAGGGAGCGGGGCGGGCGTACAACGCGAACTTCGTGCTGACGGGGTTCGAGGTTGAGGTTGCGCCGGCGGGGGGGGGTGAGTTCGAGGCGGTGGCGTTCGCGTCGGCGCGGGCGGACCATGAGCAGGCGACGTTCCCGGTGCGAAACGCGATCGACGCGGACCGGGAGAGCGGGTGGGCGGTGACGGGGTACGAGCGGCGCGAGGACCGGACGGCGGAGTTCGTGCCGGCGGAACCGGTGGGGTTCGAGGGCGGGACGCGGGTGCGTGTGCGGCTGCGGTTCGAGTCGAAGTTCACGCAGCACGCGATCGGGCGGTTCCGTCTGGGGGTGTCGGCGGATGAGGAGTACGCGGCGGCGGTGCGGCCTGCGGCGATGGGGGCGTGGTCGGTGGCGGGGCCGTATGCGGCGGAGTCGGGGCAGGCGGCGTACGAGACGGCGTTCGGTCCGGAGCCGGGCGCGGAAGGGGGGGAGGAGGTTGCGTGGGTCGAGCGGCCGGAGTTTGTGGATGGGCGGGCGCACGAACTGACGGGGATGAACGCCGCGACGTATCTGCGGCGAACGGTGCGCGCGCCGACGGCGCGAACGCTGCGGGTGTCGCTCGGGTCGGACGACGCGATCAAGGTGTGGCTGAACGGGGAAGAGGTGCACGCGAACGCGGCGGCGCGGAGCGTCGCGCCGGACCAGGACTTCCTCGATCTCGCGCTGCGTGAGGGCGAGAACGAGGTGCTGCTGAAGGTGGTGAACTACGCGGGCGGGTACGCGTTCTACTTCGATCCGCGCGGGGAGGATGGGGATGTCGCCCCGCTGCCGGTGCTGCTGGCTGCGGAGAGGGCGGAAGGGGAGCGGACGGAGGCGCAGCGGGCGCTGCTGCGGGATCACTTCCGGGCGACGCGGTCGCCGGAGTGGCGGGCGATGAAGGCGACGCTGGAGGACATGCGGGCCGAGGAGGGTGCGCTGCTGGCGGCGATCCCGACGGTGATGGTGATGCAGGAGATGGAGACGCCGCGCGAGACTCGGGTGCTGGCGCGGGGGCATTACGAGCATCCGGTGGGGGACGCGCTGACGCCGGGTGTGCCGGAGTTCCTGGGGCGGCTGCCGGATGGGGTGAAGCCGGCTCGGCTTGCGCTGGCGGAGTGGCTGGTTGGTCCTGAAAACCCGCTGACAGCGCGGGTGTTCGTGAACCGGGTGTGGCAGATGCTGTTCGGGGCGGGGCTGGTGCGGACGAGCGAGGACTTCGGGGCGCAGAGCGAGTGGCCGTCGCACCCGGAGTTGCTGGACTGGCTGGCGGTGGAGTTCGTGGAGTCGGGGTGGGACGTGAAGGGGCTGGTGCGGCTGATTCTGACGTCGTCGGTGTACCGGCAGTCGTCGAGGGTAACGGCGGATCGGCTGGAGGCGGACGCGGACAACCGGCTGCTGTCGCGCGGGGCGCGGTTCAGGTTGGCGGCGGAAGCGGTGCGTGACACTGCGCTGGCGGCGTCGGGCTTGCTGGTGGAGCGGATGGGCGGGCCGGGCGTGCGGCCGTATCAGCCGCCGGACGTGTGGAAGGACGTGGCGTACGACCCGTTCGGGCAGGAGTTCTCGGGGCAGGTGTACGTGGAGAGCGTCGGGGACGACCTGTATCGGCGGAGCATGTACACGTACCGGAAGCGGACCGCGCCGCACCCGGCGATGGCGGTCTTCGACGCGCCGAACTTTGAGACGTGCGTGGTGCGTCGGGGGCGGACGAACACGCCGCTTCAGGCGCTGAACCTGATGAACGACCCGACGTACGTGGAGGCGGCGCGGTCGCTGGCGGAGCGTGCGATGCGGGCGGAGGGGGGGCCGGAGGGTCGGCTGGCGTTCATCTTCGCGCGGACGCTGAGCCGGGCGCCGACGGCGGCTGAGGCGGGCGTGCTGCTGGGGGCGTACGAACGGGAGTTGGCGTCGTTCCGGGCGGACAGGGCGGCGGCGGAGGCACTGCTGTCGGTCGGGGCGTCGGGGCGGGACACGATGCTGGACGCCGCGGAGCACGCGGCGTGGACGATGGTGTGTACGACGGTGATGAACCTGGACGAGTTCATCACGAAGAACTGAGGGAGAACGCGGAGTGGAACGCGGAGGGCACGGAGAGGAACACGAAGGTTGCGGAGAGGAGTGGCTGATGCAGAGGCAATCGCAGCGGTTTGCGTTCTCTGCGTTCTGTGCCGAGAGAGGATGATCGATGGACTCTGCCCGTGAGTATCGGTTGTTGATGACGCGCCGGCAGTTGCTGGGGCGTATGGCGACGGGGATCGGGACGGCCGCGCTGGCGTCGCTGCTGAACCCGCGGCTGTTCGCGGCGACGCCGGACGTCGGCGGGGCGTTGCGGCTCACGCCGCACTTCGCGCCGCGTGCGAAGCGCGTGATCTCCATGTTCATGTCGGGCGGTCCGTCGCAGTTGGACCTGTTCCAGCCCAAGCCGCGGCTGCGGGAGTTGCACGACACGGACCTGCCGGATTCGGTGCGGATGGGTCAGCGGATCACGGGGATGACGAGCGGGCAGGACCGGCTGCCGATCGCGGCGTCGCTGTTCGATTTCCGTCAGCACGGGCGGTGCGGGGCGTGGGTGTCGGAGTTGCTGCCGCACACGGCGTCGATCGTGGACGACCTGACGTTCGTGCATACGGTGAACACGGAGGCGATCAACCACGACCCGGCGATCACGTACATCCAGACCGGGGCGCAGCAGCCGGGCCGGCCGAGCATGGGGGCGTGGCTGTCGTACGGGCTGGGGAGCGAGACGTCGGCATTGCCGGCGTTCGTGGTGATGATCTCGAACAGCGTGCCGCGGCCGACGCAGGCGTTGTTCGATCGGCTGTGGGGCGCCGGGTTCCTGCCGGCGGCGCACCAGGGTGTGAAGTTCCGCGGCGCGGGCGATCCGGTGCTGTACCTGTCGGACCCGCCGGGGATCGATCGGGATCGTCGCCGGCGGATGATCGACGCGGCGAACTCGCTGAACCGGATGGCGCACGAGGCGTTCGGCGACCCGGAGATCAACGCGCGCATCGAGCAGTACGAGATGGCGTACTCGATGCAGGAGTCGGTGCCGGAACTGGCGGACCTCGCGGAGGAGCCTGCGTCGACGTTCGAGTTGTACGGGCCGGACTCACGCACGCCGGGGACGTTCGCGGCGAACTGCCTGCTGGCGCGGCGGCTGTGCGAGCGCGGGGTGCGGTTCGTGCAGTTGTTCCACCGCGACTGGGACCACCACGGCAACCTGCCCAACGACATCCGGGCGGTGTCGAAGGTGGTGGACCAGCCCGCGGCCGCGCTGGTGAAGGACCTGAAGCAGCGCGGGATGCTGGACGACACGCTGGTGGTGTGGGGGGGGGAGTTCGGGCGGACGGTCTACTGCCAGGGGCCGCTCTCGGCGGACAACTACGGGCGCGACCACCACGGGCGGTGCTTCACGGTGTGGATGGCGGGGGCGGGCCTGAAGCCGGGATTCTCGTACGGCGCGACGGACGACTTCGGGTACAACATCGTGGAGAACTCGGTGCACATCCACGACCTGAACGCGACGATCCTGCACCTGCTCGGGATCGACCACGAGCGTCTGACGTTCAAGTACCAGGGGCGGGACTTCAGATTGACGGACGTGCACGGGCACGTGGTGAGGGATCTGCTGGCGTGAAGGACAGGAACGCGGAGGTCGCGGAGAAGGACGCGGAGGTGGCGGAGAGGGGAAGAGGGTTGGAGTGCATGAGGGTGCCGACCGGCGGTTCCGATTCGTGGATTCCTTCGTGTTGTCCGGGCTTCTCTCCGCGTCCTGCGCGTTCGTTCCACGGGTGAACCATGACGATGGATCTGTTGCTTCGCTTTCTTGGTCGGCTGCACCCGCTGGTGGTGCACTTTCCGATCGCGCTGCTCATCAGCGCTCTGTTGATCGAGATGGCGGCGTCGTCGTGGCGCGGGATCCGGCGCGGGGCGCCGGATCCGCGCGATCCGGACGAGCAGTCGCCGGACGTAGCGCGGGACGCGGCGTCGCGGCCGCCGGCGCGGGCGGCGGTGGTCTGCCTGCTCATCGGGGCGGTGAGCGCGGGGGCTGCGGCGTGGTTCGGGTGGATCAACGCGGCGATGGAGCCGCACGGCTCGTCGGCGGCGGAGACGATCGAGATTCACAGGTGGACGGGCGTGGCGACGGCCGGCCTGGCCGCGCTTGCGCTGCTGGTCGCGGTCGCGGCGTCGGCGACGCGGCTGTGGGTGTTCGCGCGGGTGTATCGGTTCGTGCTGCTGCTGGCCGCGCTGCTGGTGGGGGTGACGGGGCACTTCGGGGCATCGCTGGTGTACGGGCCGACGTACCTGACGGAGATATTCGTGGGCGAGGAGGCGGGGGCGGAGGCGCTCGTGAGCGGTCCGCTGCCGGCGGGGGCGACAGTGGACTTCGTCTCGCGGATCAGGCCGATCCTGGAGGAGCGGTGCGTGGAGTGCCACGGGCCGACGCGGGCGCGTGGTCGGCTGCGGCTGGACGTTCGGTCGCGCGTGTTCGGGGCGGACGAGTCGCGGTGGGTGGTGCGTCCGGGCGATCCTGAGGGGAGCGAGTTGCTGCGACGCATCTCGCTGCCGCCGGGGGATGAGGAGTTCATGCCGAAGGAGCGCGAGCCGCTGTCGGCGGAACAGATCGCGTTGATCCGGCTATGGATCGCGGAGGGGGCGCGCTGGCCGGATGCGGGCGCGGCGACGGGGGCGACGGCGCGCGCCGGGGTGGGGGCTGCGCCGGTGACCACGGGCGATGCGGTGGCGGTGGACGCGGCGATCGCGCGGCTGCGTGAGCGTGGCGCGCACGCGGCGCGGATCGCGGCGGATTCGAGCGAGGTTGAGGTGAGTTTCGCGCAGTTGGGGGCGGGAGCGGGCGATGCTGACCTCGCGTTGCTGCGCGGGCTGGAGGGGTCGCTCGTGTGGCTGAACCTCGCGGGGACATCGGTGACGGACGCGGGGATGGCGGGGCTGGAGGGCTTCACGCGGCTGAATCGGTTGCAGTTGCAGCGCACGGGGGTCGGGGATGGTGCGCTGGAGCGGCTCGCTCGCCTGCCTCGCCTGGAAACACTGAATCTGTACGGGACGGCGGTGACGGACGGGGGTCTGGCGCGGCTGCGGTCGTTCCCCGCGCTGCGGCGGGTGTACGTGTGGAACACGGCGGTGACGGCGGAGGGGGCGCGGGCCTTGACGGGCGCGAATCCGGCGGTTGAAGTGGTGCTCGGCGCGGAGTTGCCGGCGATCGCGGAGGAGCCGGTGGGCGAGAGCGAGGCGGCCGCGGAGCGTGTGCCGGCGTGCTGTGCCGCGGCGGCGGCGCGGGGGAGCGAGTGCGACCACCCGTGCTGCGTGGCGGCGCGTGCGGAAGGGAAGGTGTGCGAGTCATGCCTGGGCGGGTGAGGCACATGGCGGCATGCCGATCGCGGGGGGGCGGGGTGGCCGTCTCGACGGGGTGGTTGCTGTTCGCGGTGATCGTCGCGTCACTTGGCGCGCTCGGCGTGGTCGCGGTGAAGCCGAAGGCGATGCCGTCGGTGACGGGTGTCGCGTTCCGGGCGTCGGGGGAGCCTGATCCGTCGGCGGTTTCGTACACGCGGGACGTGCGGCCGATCCTGTCGAACCGGTGCTTCAAGTGCCACGGGCCGGATGAGGCGGCGCGCGAGGCGGGGCTGCGGCTGGATACGTTCGATGGGGCGATCGCGGCGCTGCGGCACGGCGGGCGGGCGATCGTGCCGGGCGAGCCGGGTGCGGGCGAGTTGCTTCGGCGCGTGACGAGCGACGACGCGGAGGAGCGAATGCCGCCGGCGGAGGCGGGAGGGCCGCTGACGGCGCGTGAGGTGGAGACGCTTCGCCGGTGGGTGGAGGAGGGGGCGCGGTACGAGGCGCACTGGTCGTTCGTGGCTCCGCGTCGGCCAGAGCCGCCTCGGGTGCGTGATGAGGGTTGGGTTCGGAACGAGATCGATCGGTTCGTGCTGGCGCGGCTGGAGCGAGAGGGGATTCGGCCGTCGCCGGAGGCGGATCGTGCGACGCTGATCCGGCGTGTGTCGCTGGACCTGACGGGCCTGCCGCCGACGCCGGAGGAGGTGCAGGCGTTCGTTGGTGATGAGCGGCCGGGCGCGTGGGAGCGCGTGGTGGATCGGCTGCTGGCGTCGCCGGCGTATGGGGAGCGCATGGCGGCTGGGTGGCTGGACCAGGCGCGGTACGCGGACACGAAGGGGTACGAGGCGGACCGTCGGCGGACGATGTGGCCGTGGCGGGACTGGGTGATCCGGGCGTTCAACGCGGACGTGCCCTACGACCGGTTCATTGAGGAACAGTTGGCAGGCGATCTGCTTCCGGACGCGGGGCGTGACGCGCTGGTGGCGACGGCGTTCCACCGCAACACGATGACGAACGATGAGGGGGGGACGGACGACGAGGAGTTCCGCGTCGCGGCGGTGGTGGACCGCGTGAACACGACCATGCAGGTGTTCATGGGGCTGACGATGGCGTGCGCGCAGTGCCACACGCACAAGTACGACCCGATCACGCACACGGACTACTACCGCGTGTTCGCGGTGTTCAACACGACGCTGGACGCGGACCGGATGGACGAGGCGCCGACGCTGCCGATCCCGACGCCGGAGCGCGAGGCGGACCTGGCGAGGGCGCGGGCGACGGTCGAGCACGCGGAGCGTCTGCCGGAGCGCGTGGCGGAGATTCTGGCGCGGGTCGAGGGGGGAAGGGCGCCCGTGAGGGACTCGCCGCACACGCCGCACTCGCCGAGGCCGTGGTCGCCGTTCGATGCGTGGACGGATCTGTTCAGGTTTCTCGATGACGGGATTGCGCAGGCGCGGGCGAACCTGGCGGCGGTGGAGGCGACGCTGCCGCAACTGCCGATTATGCGCGAGCAGGCGGCGGAGGATCGGCGGACAACGCGCCGGCTGGAGCGGGGTTCGTTCCTGTCGCCGGCGGAGGTGGTGGAGGCGGGCGCGCCGTCGGCGTTCCATGGGTGGCCGGAGGATGCGCCGCTCGATCGGCTCGGGTTTGCGCGGTGGCTGACGGACGGTGCGAACCCGCTGACGGCGCGCGTGGCGGTGAACCGGGCGTGGGAGCAGTTGTTCGGCGCGGGAGTGGTGGAGACGCCGGAGGACTTCGGCGTGCAGGGTGCGCTGCCGTCGCACCCCGAGTTGCTGGACTGGCTGGCGACGGAGTTCGTGCGCGAGGGTTGGAGCGTGAAGCGGCTGATGCGGACGATCGTGACGAGCGCGACGTACCGGCAGTCTTCGCGCGCGACGGCGGAAGCGCTGGAGCGTGATCCGGGGAATCGGCTGCTGGGGCGCGGCCCGCGATTCCGGCTGGACGCGGAGACAATCCGGGACCAGTCGCTGGCGGTGTCGGGGCTTTTGTCGCGGAAGATGTACGGGCCGTCGGTGTTCCCGCCGCAGCCCGAGGGGGTGTGGTCGATCGTGTACAACGCGGATCGGTGGGAGACGAGCGGCGGCGAGGATCGGTACCGGCGCGCCCTCTACACGTTCTGGCGGCGGACCAGCCCGCATCCGGCGATGACGACGTTCGACGCGCCGAGCAGGGAGTTCTGCGTGCCGCGGCGGGTCCGGACGAACACGCCGTTGCAGGCGCTGGTGACGCTGAACGACCCCGCGCTGGTGGAGGCGGCGCAGGCGTTGGCGCGGCGGGTGATGGCCGAGGGGGGGGCGGACTCGGCGGCGCGGGCGGCGTTCGCGGTGCGGCTTTGCCTGGGGCGGCCGGCGGCGGGGGCGGAGGTGGGGAGGCTGGTCGCGCTCTATGAGAGCGAGTTGGCGCACTATCGAGCGCGGCCGGATGATGCGGTCGCGCTGGCGACGGATCCGCTCGGGCCGCTGCCGGAGGGGGTCGATGCGACGGAAGCGGCCGCGTGGACGGCGGTGGCCAACGTGCTGCTGAATCTCGACGAGTTCCTGACGAGAGGCTGAGCCATGAACGATCGCGTGCCGGACGTCGCCCGTTGCTCGCAGATGACGCGGAGGCACTTTCTGGGCCGGTCGGGGGCGGGACTTGGCGCGGTCGCGCTGGCGATGCTGATGGGGGACGACCTTCGCGCGGGGAGCGTAGGGGCGGGTGTTGCGGATCCGTTGCGGGCGAGGCCGCCGCACTTTGCGCCGCGGGCGAGGCGGGTGATCTACCTGCACATGGCGGGTTCGCCGCCGCAGCAGGACCTGTTCGATTACAAGCCGATCCTGAACGAGTTGGACGGCAGGCCGTGCCCGGCGGAACTGCTGGAGGGCGAGCGGTTCGCGTTCATCAAGGGGCACCCGAAGGTGCTGGGGACGCCGTACCGGTTCGCGCGGCATGGCGAGAACGGGATGTGGGTCTCGGAGTTGCTGCCTCACCTTTCGCGGATGACGGACGAGTTGTGCTTCGTGCGGTCGATGCACACCGAGCAGTTCAACCATGCGCCGGCGCAGTTGTTCCTGTACACGGGGTCGTCGATCCTTGGGCGGCCGTCGATGGGGTCGTGGGTGGCGTACGGGCTTGGGAGCGAGACGCGCGACCTGCCGGCGTTCGTGGTGCTGGTTTCGGGCGGGAACACGCCGGACGCGGGCAAAAGCGTGTGGGGGAGCGGGTTCCTGCCGAGCGTGTACCAGGGCGTGCAGTGCCGGTCGTCGGGCGATCCGGTGTTGTACGTGAACGATCCGGCGGGGATGTCGCGGGATTCGCGGCGGCGGACGCTGGATGCGCTGTCGGACCTGAACCGGGCGCACCACGCGGCGTCGGGCGATCCGGAGACGCTGACGCGGATCGAGCAGTACGAGTTGGCGTTCCGGATGCAGGCTTCGGTGCCGGAGGTGATGGACATCTCGCGCGAGCCGCGCGAGACGCTGGAGATGTACGGTGCGGAGCCGGGCGCGCCGTCGTTCGCGAACAACTGCCTGCTGGCGCGTCGGCTGTGCGAGCGTGGGGTTCGGTTCGTGCAGTTGTTCGACTGGGGTTGGGACACGCACGGGACGGGGCCGCACGACGACATCGTGACGCAGTTGCCGCTGAAGTGCCGGCAGACGGACCGGCCGGTGGCCGCGCTGGTGCGGGACCTGAAGCGGCGGGGGATGCTGGACGACACGCTGGTGGTGTGGTCGGGGGAGTTCGGGCGGACGTGCATGAACGAGGAGCGGGACGGATCGAAGTTCCTCGGGCGCGACCACCACCCGCACGCGTTCACGATGTGGATGGCGGGGGGGGGCGTGCGGCCGGGGCTGGTCTACGGGGCGACGGACGAACTCGGGTACCGCGTGACGGAGAACCCCGTGCACGTGCACGACCTTCAGGCGACGATCCTGCGCCTGCTCGGGTTCGATCACGAGCGGCTGACGTACCGGTTCCAGGGGCGGGACTTCCGGCTGACGGACGTGCACGGGCGGGTGGTGCCGGACATGCTGGCGTGAAAGGCGGCGTCAGAGTTTCGATGCGGTGAAGGTGTTCTCGACGACTTCGCGCTGCCAGGTGTGGGCGGGGCCGCGTTTGCGTTCGTAGAAGCGCCAGAGTTCGAACCAGTAGCTGCGGAACTTGTGCTCGGCGAAGGGTTCGTAGTGGGTTCTGAGGCGGCGCAGGACGGCGGCGTCGGTGCCGTCGTAGCCGAGGACGGTGCGGCCGTGGCGGACACTCTCGGTGTCGAGCGCGAGGCGTGAGTATCGGCCGAGGAGTTGCATGATGTTGCCTGCGGCGTAGGGGCCGATGCCGGGGAGGGTGAGGAGGAAGTCGAAGGCGTCGTCGTCGGGGGTGGCGGGGTCTTCGAGCCAGGGTTCGTTGATGTCGCCGCGGGCGAAGAGGCGTGCGAGTTGGACGAGGCGCGTGTCGCGGTAGCCGACGCGGCAGCGGGCGCGGAGGGTGCCGGGGCGGGTGCGGGCCATGCGCTCGGCGGTGGGGAAGGCTCCGGCGCGGCCGATGACCTCGCAGAGGCGGCGGTTCATGTTGACGGTGCTGGGCCAGGCGACGTTGCAACTGGTGACGGTCTTGACGACGTCCTCGAAGAGCGTGGGGGAGCGGAAGAGGCGGGCGCGGCCGGAGCGTTTCCAGCGGCGGTCGACGCGATGGAAGGCGGCGACGTGGGACTCATCTTCGTCGAGGCGCAACATGCGGGCGATCTGTCGGCGGGCCTCGGCGCGATCGGCGGAGGAGAGCGTGCGATCCGCGATGATGCGGAGGGGGTCGCCGGGGCGGCAGGCGTCGCCCTGCGAGATGACGACGGTGGTCGGGCCGTCGGAGAGGTCGAGGGCGCGGCGGAGGGTGCGGGCCTTGGCGTCCCAGTGGTTCGGGGCGAGGAGGAAGTAGCCGTAGGAGCAGACGTCCCGCGAGAGGACGTAGTCGCCGGGCGTGCGGAGGGTGAGGCGTGTGCCCATGCTCAGACCGCGAGGAGACGGGCAGCGGGGAAGCAGTAGGTGGCGAGATTGACGGCGAGTCGGTCGCTGACGAGGGCGTAGCGCTCGTAGTGGAGCGAGGCCTGGCGGTCGATCTCCTCGGGCGTGAGGCCGAGGGCCGAGAGGTCGTCGCGGGAGCGTTCGGCGAGTCGGCCGATCATGACGCGGTCGCACTCGAAGTGGAACTGGAAGCCGAAGGTGCGCAGGCCGACGCGGTAGGCCTGGACCTTGCAGGCCTTGGATGAGGCGAGGAGGGTCGCGCCGTCGGGGAGGCGTGTGACCTCGTGGCCGTGGGCGTGGAACTGCTCGTGTCGCCAGGGGATGCCGGCGAGCATGGTTTCGGTCTGGCCGGGGATGGTGATGTCGATGGGGGCGAAGCCGTACTCGGGGCGATCCATGGGGGCGACTTCGCCGCCGAGCGCGGCCGCGATGAGTTGCGCGCCGAGGCAGACGCCGATGAGGGGGAGTTCGGAGTCGTGGGCGGCCTTGAGGAGGGCGAGTTCGTGGTCCATCCAGTCGTGGGATTCGCCGACGTTCTGCGGGCCGTCGAGGGAGAGGACGCCGGCGACGTCGTCGAGGTCGGTGGGGACGGCGGGCGAGCCGAGGAGGTCGAGTCGGCGGACGTCGAGGCGGAGTCCGTGGTCGCGGAGCGTGACGCCGATGCGTCCGGGGACGCCATCGGGGCTGTGCTGGAGGACGATGATGCGTGCCATGGGCGGGATGGTATGGGGGTGCGTCCGGGGGTCGGGGTGAGGTGGGGTGCGAGGGCTGAAGCCGGCGGCTCTGAGGCGATTGAGAATGCCTGCGGCGCGCGACCCTCATGCTCGGCCGCAAGCCCGGGGTGACAGAACGGCGGTTGAACCGTTCGTGCAAGGAGTCTGCTCCCTTGGGGCTGGGAACGCGGCTTGTGCCGGCTCGTGGAAGGGTGAGCCGGGCGGCGATGGGCTTGCGAAGCGGACGGGAGATGGTTACCGGCGTGTCGGCGATCCGAGCATTTCCTGCATCACGCCATCCAGGCCGAGCAGGGCCGCGGCGCAGTCGCCCGTGAACGAGCTGCCGTGCATGATGGCCAGCGTCCGCGGGCGCAGCGCCGCCAGCCCCTCCAGCAGTGGACGCGTGTTCGGCGTGTAGGGCATGTAGTCCATGAGCGGTCCTGCCTGGAAGGCGACGAGCGATTCGCGTGCACGCCCCAGGATGTCCGACTCGGCGAGCGGCTCGACGTCACCGTTGTGCGTGAACAGGTCGCCACAGAACAGCACGCGCTGCGTTTCCTCGAAGAGCACGCCCGCATCCCATCCGTGCGGCAGGTGCGGCGTGGGGCGGTGTCGGAAGCGGAACGCGCCGGTGACGAGCGTTTCGTCCGGCGTCAGCGTTCGGGGCGGACGGTCGGCATAGTCATTGAGATTGACCAGCGAGCCGACTACGCCCGAAACCGCCTGCGCCCGAGGCGCCACCCTGAGCCACTCGTTGAGAGAGCCGCACTCATCCACCTCGAAGTGTCCGAACCCGATCCAGCGGAGCGTGGCCGGGTCGATCACCCGTTTCACGGCCTCCAATACCTCCGGGAACATGCGCCGCATACCGGTGTGGTAGAGCAGAGGCTCGTCATCAACCACCAGGAAGTGGTTGAACTGGAGGTTGATCTCGGGGTACAGGATGCTGATCCGATGGACTCCCGGCGATACTTCGGTGATGGATGCCATGTCGGTCCTTTCTCGGTAACGTTTCGACCGCAGCTGAGCAGCGCCCTTCCAACGTCTCCGATGCGGCCATCATCGCCCGCGCCGTTCGGGACGTGGTCCTCGCGCAGCATACTCGTCCAGCCCGAGGTCGTCCTGAATGTCAATCATGGGCGCGGTGCCGACAACCGGCGTCAACCGGTTCTCAAGGCCCACCTTCACACAGGCGTCGCACTCCGCCGTGAAACTCGTGAAAGAGATCGGCGCCTGTGGATGTGGACGCGGTCGAACCGAGGGCGATTCTCGATGTTCCAGGACACTCATCCCGGAGCATCGTGTGGCGCGGGAAGGCTCGCGCACCAACGGCTGGCGTAGGGGCGCGCGGGCTGAAGCCCGGGGCTCGGAGGGGTGGGTGTCGATCGATCGCTAAGATGAACGATCCCGGGCCTGTGGCGGAATCGGCAGACGCGGCGGACTTAAAATCCGCTTCCCCGAAAGGGGAGTGTGGGTTCGACTCCCACCTGGCCCGCTTCGGTGCAAAGGGCCAAAGGGCCAAAGGGCCAAATGGGGAGGAACGCGGGGGGCGATGCGGTGGTGTGGGGGGAGCGGGGGATATGCCTACACTTGTGCCCGCTCGGAACCGGGTCGGCGTGTGGCCGGGCCGGCAGAAGTGACCAAGAACGAGCGATGACGCCTGCCCCTTCGGGGCGGCGGGTTCGGTGGCTAGCGGCCGCGTGCGCGGCAGGGAGATCGGATGGTTCGGATCAGGCTTCAGCGTCTTGGGCGTCGCAACCGCCCGTTCTACCGCATCAACGCGATCGCCAAGCGGACCCGGCGCGACGGGCGTGTGATCGAGAATCTCGGGTGGTACGACCCGGTGGCGTCGGACCCGGCCAAGCAGGTGAGCGTGAACGGGGAGCGGGTGCGGCACTGGTTGAGCGTGGGCGCGCAGCCGAGCGACACCGTGCGCGACCTGCTCGCCCGGCTGGACCTGCTGACGGCCGAGGAGCGCAAGGCGTGGGAGGCGCAGCGGGAGATCGACCGCAAGCGAGTCGAGGCGCGCAAGGCGGCCGCGCCGGTCGCGGCCGAGGCCTGAGCGAGGGTTGAAGGGAAGATTGTGAAGCCCCGGGCGTGCTGCCCGGGGCTTTGTTGTTGTGGGGGCCTGGATCGGGCGGCGGATGTGCCGCGTGCCAAGGATGAAGGACCGACCATGGCCGCGCTCCGGTTCGACATCCTGACGACGTTTCCCGAGGTTTTCGCGGCCGAGTCGCCGGGAGCGCTCGGGGTGTCGATCCCGGCGCGGGCGCGTGCGGCGGGGCTTGTCGAGTGGCACGCGCACGACCTGCGGGCGTACACGACGGACAAGCACCAGAAGACGGACGACCGGCCCTTCGGGGGGGGGCCGGGGATGGTGATGATGTGCCAGCCGCTGTGGGACGCGGTGCGGGTGGTCGAGTCGGCGGACGCGCGCCCGGCGACGCGCGTGCTGCTCACGCCGCAAGGGACGCGGCTGACGCAGGGTCTGGTGCGGGAGTTGGCGGGTCGGCCTCGGCTGCTGCTGATCGCGGGTCGGTACGAGGGGATCGACGAGCGCGTGATCGAGCGGCTGGCGCCGCTGGAGGTGTCGCTGGGGGACTACGTGCTGTCCGGCGGCGAGATCGCGGCGATGGCGCTGATGGACGCGGTCATCCGGGTGCTGCCGGGCGCGCTGGGCGATGAGGACTCGGCGGCGCAGGAGTCGTTCGGGCCGGCGCCGACGACGGACCCGAACGGGTCGCCGATCGACCCGAGGGTGGCGCGGGAGTTGGGCATCCCGGAGGGGGCGAGGCTGCTGGACTGTCCGCACTACACCCGGCCTCGGGTGTGGGAGGGGATGGAGGTGCCGGAGGTGCTGGTGAGCGGGGACCACCGGGCGGTGGCGCGGTGGCGGCTGGAGGAGATGCTGCGGCGGACACGGGAAAGGCGGCCGGACTTGATGGGCGAATGAGGGGGGCGCGATGCTGTGGGCGGTTGCCATCGTGCTGGTGGTCGGGGGCCTGGTCGCGGTTGCGATCGGGTTGCGCGGGCGGCGCGTGGGGTCGGCGCCGCACTGCCGCGGGTGCGGGTTTGATCTGAGCGGGATCGTGGATCGGGCGGCGGCGTGCCCGGAGTGCGGGCGGTCGCTGGCTGAGGGGCGTGCGGTGGTGGTGGGGGCGAGGCGGCGTCGCCCGTGGTTCGTTGTCGTTGGGGCTGCGGCGTTTATCGCGGCGGTCGGCGCGGCAGGGCTTGGGGTGTCGGCCGCGAACCCGTCGTGGAACTCGTACAAGCCTGCGCGGTTGCTGGTGTTCGAGGCGTCGGCGCTTCGCGGGCCGGTGGCGGACGCGGCGGCCGCGGAGTTGGTGAGGCGATCCGCGGCGGGGACGCTCGCGCCGGAGCGGCTGGCGGGCGTGATCGACGCGTGCCTACGCGTTCAAGAAGACCGAGTACGTGCTTGGCACGGGAGTCCCTGGGCGATCCTGCTCGACGATGCGTTCGCGGCCGGCATGCCGGACGCGGCACAGACGGAGCTGTACATCCGGAACGCGATGTCAACCCCGCGTTTTCACATCCCGGATCGCGCGCTTGCCGGGTACTCCTGGCCTGTGCGGCATAGGCTTGGTGGACCGGACATGATGCCCGATTTGCGGGTCGTCAATTCGCGATTCATCGGCTACGTCGTCACGCTGGAAAGGCTGGAGTTGAACGGCGTTCCCCTCGGGCTGGTTCCGTTGATTCGGCATGGCAGGCAAGAAGTAGATTGGAATATGCGCACCCAGAAGAGTCACAGTTCGAGCCCGCTCAGGAGCGAGTTTCCGGCGCATCTGCCCGCAGAATGGTCCGTGCCAGAGGGAGACAATGAGGTTCGCGCCGTGTGGAAAGTGCGCACATCATCATCGCCTGCTCTTGACTTCCACGGCGGGGAGTCGGTCACAGAGTCCATGTTCGACATCGTCTGGGAGTTTGAGACGATGCATCGCATCCGGGGGTATGCGCGGCCTGAGGACATGGTGCGCGTGATTGGGAGCGACACTTCGCCGGCGCCCGCGGTGGCAATAAACCCAGCGTCGTCCATCGTTCGGGCGTCGATGCCGCTCCGAATCACCGTTCCCTTCACCTATCCTCGCGATGAGGAGGTGTTCAGCATCGCGTTCAGCGTCGATCGCTTCGATTCGGAGCATGAGGGGCACATCGTCGGCACGGTCGAACTACGGATCGGCGATCGATCATGGCCTCTGCGACGATCGGCGCGCACTCGCCAGGACGACCAAGGGAGCGACCTGTATCGAGCGGTGATTGAGTCGACATGGATCAGCACTGGGTCAACGGTGTATGTCTTCGATCTGCCGTTTGTTGACACCGTTGACGTTGCGATCATCCCCGACCTGCACTGGGCCGCGCGGCTGGGCACGGTCGAGACGCTGTGGGGCGAGGAGATCGTCATCCGGGGCGTGCCGCTGGACTGGTCGGAGGTGGCGGAAGACTTTCGGCCTGCGCCGCCGTCCGAGTCGGGGGGAGACGAGGCTGACGAGGACGATGCCCCGGGGGCGGTCGGGGAAGGCGGGCGATAGACCCCTGCTCCGAGCGGGCATAGCCTTCCGGCCCCGGTGGCCGGGGGGTTGGCGGGGGGTTTGCCCTGCCACGGCGGGGTGTGGGCATCAGGACGCGAGGTTTGCCATGGGCATGCAGCAGGTGATCGAGAGCATCAACGCCGAGCAGCTGAAGTCGGACCTGCCGGTGATGGACATCGGGGACACGGTCAACGTGCACGCGCGGATCGTGGAGGGCGACAAGGAGCGCATCCAGGTCTACCAGGGCGTTCTGATTTCGCGCAAGGGGCGCGGGATCAACGAGATGATCACGGTGCGGCGCGTGGTGGACGACATCGGGATCGAGCGGACGTGGCCGATCAACTCGCCGCTGATCGCGAAGTTCGAGGTCGTGCGCCGGGGCGACGCGCGGCGGGCGAAGTTGTACTTCCTGCGCGAGCGTGCGGGCAAGAGCCGTCGTCTGCGCGACCGCCGGCGCGGGCTGAAGCACGTGGCGGGGCAGGCGACCGTGCAGGGGTGAGGCGGCGGTTGGCACGGGCGCCTCGCCTGTGCCGATCCGTGTGCGCGCTCCATGCGTCGGTCGTTCATCGAGCGATGGAGATGTGGTAGGGACGGAGCCGCCACGGAGTGGCGGGGTACCCCTATTGTGTCGGGATGAGAGCCATCGTTGTTGCGCGTCAGGGGTCGCCGGTTGCGCCGAATGTTTCGCTGCGCTCGGACTGGGCGGACGTGGGGCCGCCGGGGGCGGGGTTCGTGGTCGTGCGGACGCTGTGCTCGGCGTTCAACCACATGGACCTGTGGGTCGGGCGGGGGGTGCCGGGGCTGGACCTCGCGTACCCGCGGGTGTCGGGGTGCGACGCGTGCGGGGTGGTGGAGGCCGCGGGCGAGGGGGTTGACCCGGCGTGGGTCGGTCGGCGGGTGATCTTCAACGCGGCGGTGCGGGTGCGGCGGGGGGCGCGGGCGGTCGACCCGCCCGGCTCGACGCTCGCGCCCGAGTATGAGTTGATCGGGGAGCACCGGTTCGGGGCGCACGCGGAGCGGTTCGCCGTGCCGGCGGACAACCTGGCGGACGTGGGAGAGACGGACCCGGTGGAGGCCGCGGCGTTCGGGCTGTGCGCGCTGACGGCGTGGTCGATGATGGTGACGAAGGCGGGGCTGCGGGCGGGGCAGAGCGTGCTGATCACGGGGATCGGGGGGGGGGTTGCGACGAGCGCGCTGGCGATCGCGCGGCACTTCGGGTGCTCGGCGGCGGTGACGAGCCGGCACGAGTGGAAACTGGAACAGGCGCGCGGGCTGGGGGCGGCGTGCCTAGTCCACGACACGGGGCAGGACTGGTCGAAGGAGGTCCGGGCGTGGACGGGGAAGCGCGGCGTGGACGTGGTCGTGGACTCGGTGGGCAAGGCGACGCACCTCTCGTGCATCCGGAGCCTCGCGCGGGGGGGGGCGTACGTGACGCCGGGGTGCACCACGGGGGCGGACGCGACGACGGACCTGGCACGCATCTTCTGGAACCAGTTGCGCGTGCTCGGGTCGACGATGGGATCGAACGAGGAGTTCCGCGAGGTGGCGAGCCTGCTGCGGGCGGGCGCGCTGCGGCCGGCGGTGGACCGGGTGTTCAGGCCGGAGGAGTGCGGCGAGGCGTACCGGAGGCTGGAGGCGGGGGAGCAGTTCGGGAAGGTGGTGGTGGATTGGAGGTGAAGGATGTTGCTTGGAAGCGAGCGCTTTGGTATATTGGGCTGTCGGCTAGCGATGCAGGGCAGTGAGACCGAGGAGTCTGTTTGGCGAAGTGATAGGGGAAGCGTGCCGATGAGGGAAATCCGTGGAGACGCTAAGAACATTCGTGCCTTGCTTAGCGGGGCAAAGTACGCCATTGACTACTATCAGCGCGAGTACCGCTGGGAGAAAAAGCAGATCACAGAACTCATTGATGACCTCGCCGAGAAGTTCGGCGAGAGCCACGAGGCGAGCAACGATCGTTCGGCTGTTGAGGGCTATGGACACTACTTCCTCGGCTCCATCATCATCAGCGACAAGGACGGTCACAAGTTCATTATCGACGGACAGCAGCGCCTTACCTCGCTCACCCTGCTGCTGATCTACATCTACCGCCAACTCGAAGACGAGCAGCAGAGGGGACAGCTGTCAGACCTCATCTTTTCTCTGAGGCTCGGCAAACGATCCTTCAACCTCGACGTGCCCGAACGCACGCCGTGCATGGAGGCTCTCTTCACCGGCGCCCCATTCGACGAGGCCGGCCAGCCCGAGTCTGTCGTCAACATCCTGGAGCGGTTCCGCGACATCGAGGAGCACTTCCCGGGCGACTTCGCCGGCGGTGCGCTTCCGTACTTCGCCGACTGGCTCATCGAGAACGTCCACCTCGTCGAGATCACCGCCTATTCCGACGCCGACGCTTACACCATCTTTGAGACCATGAACGACCGCGGACTATCGCTCACGGCGACCGACATGCTCAAGGGCTACCTGCTCGCCAACATTACCGACTCCGACACCCGTGTCCGCGCGAGCACGGTCTGGCGCGACCACATCGCCCGACTTCAGGGACTCGGCAAGGAAGAGGATGCCGACGCCATCAAGACCTGGCTCCGCAGCCAGCACGCTCAGACCACGCGCAAGCGTGAGCGCGGCGCGAAGCCCGAGGACTTCGACCTCATCGGCACCGAGTTTCACCGGTGGGTCCGCGACAACGAGGAGGCGCTTGGCCTCCGAGGTCCGTCGGACTACGCCCGCTTCATTGTGCAGGACTTCGCCTTTTACACCCGCTGGTACGAACGCCTCCGCAGGGCAGCCGAGACACTCACCCCCGGCCTCGAACCCGTATTCTACAACGCCCAGAACAACTTCACCCTGCAATACCCCGTGATCCTCGCCTCCCTTTGCCGCAACGATTCGGAAGAGGAGAGCCTCAGAAAGGTTCGCATCGCGGCCGGCTACATCGACATCCTAGTCGCGCGACGAATCTGGAACTGGAAGGCCACCGACTACTCCACGATGCAGTACTCCATGTTTCTCGTCATCAAGGAGATTCGCGGCAAGGCCGCCTCAGAGGTCGCAAACCTGCTCGTAGCTCGCCTTTCTGCCGACGAGGATACTTTCGCCGGCAATGATCGCTTCTACCTCCACGGTATGAACAGCAAGCAGATCCACCGGCTGCTAGCCCGAATGACCGACTACATCGAGACCCTCTCCGGCCGGACCTCCCGCTACGCCGAGTACATCACCCGCCGCGGAAAGAACGGCTACGAAGTCGAGCACATCTGGGCCAACCACTTCGAGCGCCACGCCGACGAGTTCGGTCACCCGTCCGAGTTCGCTGAGTATCGCAACCGCATCGGCGGCCTGCTCCTCCTGCCGAAGAGCTTCAATGCAAGTTACGGCGACCTGCCCTACGCCACCAAACGCGAGCACTACCTCAAGCAGAACCTGCTCGCCCAGAGTCTCCACGAACTCGCGTACGAGAACGACCCAGGTTTCAAGCGGTTCGTCGCTCAGTCAGGCCTTCCCCTCCGGCCGCACGCCGAGTTCCGCAAGGCCGATTTGGAGGCTCGTCAGGCACTTTACCAGCAACTGGCTGATTGCGTGTGGAGCCACGACAATTTGCTGAGGGAGGTAGAGAGGGTTGAGTGATTGATGCCAGCGGAGCGGCATCTGCAGCCGTAGCGAGCTAAGAGATCGGCTTTGCGGTTGCAGACTGTTGTGCATAGGACTGGCCTATCGCACCACCATCGGCCCAGAGCGGCCGATGGTGGTGGCACGAGTGCCGAGACTCGAGGGCGCGGGCTGAGGCCCTGAGGAGGTTCGGGCGTGAGGGGCGTCTGGCGCGGAGGGGTGGGTTGCCCGTCGGCCGGGTGGGGGCGCGTTGGATCACATGCGACGAGTTGGCGCGCCCTTTCAGGGCTGTCGGGGTGGTGTGTGGCGGTCCAGGGGCGTTGCCCCTGGCTTCGGCTGGTTCACGCCTTTGGCGTGCTTGCGGGTGCGGGCCGGGTTGCGTGCGTGCATTCGAATCGTCTCTTTGGTGGATTGTGTGAGGCGCGCGCGGAGGGAGGATGGGTAGGGGCGAAGCTGCCACGGAGTGGCGGGTACCCGAGGCGTGGGGGTTTGACGCGACTGCGCGACGGGGGTTGAGCGCATTGACATGGACTCCGAGCAGCCGATGTCGATGGCACGACTGGAGGAGCACGACTGGGGGAGCGGGGTGGGATTCAGAGGAGTGCTACGCGCCAGGTGTTGCCTTCGCGTTCGACTCGGCGGTAGAGGGTGTCGCGTTCGATGGGTGTGAAGCCGGCTTCGCGGATGGCTTTCTGGAGTGTCCAGACGTTGACTTCCTGGTGGGTGGTTGCGCCGCCGACCTTGGTGATGTCGTACCAGACGACGGTGCCGTCGATGTCGTCCGCGCCGCACTGGAGCATGAGTTGTGCCATGGCGAGGGTCTGCATGATCCAGAAGGCCTTGACGTGGGGGAAGTTGTCGAGCATGAGGCGGGCGACGGCGAGTGTGCGGAGGTTTTCGAGGCCGCCGGGGCCGGGGAGGCGTTCGAGTTCGCTGCCGTCGGGGAAGAAGGGGAGGGGGATGATGGTCTGGAAATAGCCGGAGAGTGACGGAGTGACGGAGTGACGCAGTGACGGAGTGGGGGAGGCAAAGGCGATGTGTTCGGGGAGCGGCGCGCCGGGTCTCGTGAGCGTGATGGGGCCGGAGTCTCCGGGCTTCGTCACTTCGTCACTTCGTGACTGCGTCACCTCGTACCCCATCCTCGCCAATGCCTCATCCTGCGCCCGGCGCAGCATGTCCATGTGGATGAGCCGTTCGCGTCGGTCCTCGACGTGGCCGTAGAGGATGGTGGCGTTGGTGTTGAGTCCGAGTTCGTGTGCGGTGCGGTGGACGTCGAGCCAGACGTCGGAGCGGATTTTGCCCTTGAAGGCCTCGTCGTGGACGCGGTCGTCGAAGACCTCCGCGCCGCCGCCGGGGAGGGAGCCGAGGCCGGCCTCCTTGAGTCGTTCGAGCACCCAGCGGATGCCTGCGCGGCGGTCGGACTGCTTGTAGACCTTGGCGATCTTTGCGAGGTGGACGATCTCGACGGCGGTGAAGGCCTTGATGTGGAGTATCGGAGCCTCGTCGCGGATGGCGGCGAGCATGTCGGTGTAGTACTCGAAGGGCAGGTAGGGGTCGAGGCCGCCGACGATGTGGATCTCGGTCGCGCCGGCGTCGATGGCGCGTCGGGCCTCGGCGCGGGCGTCGTCGAGTGAGCGGGTGTAGGCGTGGGCGTCGCCGCGCTTGGCGTAGAAGTCGCAGAACTTGCAGGAGAGGGCGCAGACGTTGGAGTAGTTGAAGTGGCGGTTGATGTTGTAGTATGCGGCGTCGCCGTGGAGGCGTCGGCGGACGGCGTCGGCGAGTTCGCAGACGGTCCAGATGTCGGGCGTCGTGTAGAGGAGGTCGCCGTCGTCGAGCGTGAGGCGCTCGCCGGCGAGGACCTTGTCGCGGATGGCGTCGAGGCGCGGGTCGGCGGAGGGCGGGGCGGCGGGGGCGGGGAGTGTGGCTGCGGGCATGGGGTATTGTCGGCGGGTTGAGGGTGAGTTTCGACCTTGGGCATGACATGAATGGCCCCGCCCAGGAGGGACGTGTGGGCAGAGGCGGGACGCCTGTGCCACCGGTTCGGGTCGATAGACTGCCGCCCCTTGGGCAGGACACCACGCTTGCGGCTGCCGATTGCGCTTCCGGGCGGGCACTTCATGGGGCTTGCGCCGCTGGACGTGTGGGCGCGGCTGCTGTGGGCGTGCCGGTTTCGCGTCGGGCCGCGGTACTGGGTGCGGCTGGCGGCGGCGGTGGCGACGAGCGTGGCGGCGACGGCGATCACGCTGCCGGAGCGGGTGCTGCTGTGGGCGTGGCTGGCGTGGCGGTTTCGCGGGCGCGAGGCGAGGTTTGCGCCGCGGCGGGACGCGGTGGTGGTGCTCGGGTATTTCCGTTCGGGGACGACGCACCTGCACAATCTGCTGGCGACGCACCCGGACGTGGTGACGCCGCGGTGGGTGCAGGCGATGTCGCCGCAGGGGTTTCGGTTGTCGTGGGCGTTTCTGGGGTGGGCGCTCGTGCCGTTCCTGCCGAACACTCGGCCGCAGGACGGGGTGGCATTCGGGCCGGACTGGCCTGCTGAGGACGACTTTGCGCACAACAACTGGGCGTTGGCGTCGAGCCTGCCGGGTCGGCTGGTGCTGGTGCGCGAGCGCGAGCGGTGGGGGCGGTTCGATTCGCTGGAGGGGTTGACGGGGGCGGAGTTGGGACGGTGGCGGCGTGCGGCGGCGGCGTTCGCGTGGAAGGTGTGCGCGGGGAAGGGTGGGCGGACGCTGGCGCTCAAGTCGCCGAGCCACACGGGGCGGGTGCGCGAGTTGGACCGGCTGTTCGGCGGGCGGGTGCGGTTCGTACACATCATGCGGCGGGCGGAGGACGTGGTGCGATCGAACGTGGCGATGCACCGGCGGCTCGAGGCGCAGTCGCTCCAGGCGTTGCCGGATGATGAGGCGCTGCGCGAGCGGATCATCGCGGAGTACGAGGAGTCGGAGCGGCGGTTCCTGCGCGATGCGCGCGAGCTGGGGCTTGGGGCGGATCGGCTGGTACGGATGCGGTACGAGAGGCTGGTGAACGCGCCGATGGCGGAACTGGAGCGCGCGTGCCGGTCGCTGGGGCTTCGGTGGGACGAGGAGGTGCGCGAGCGGGCGGCGCGGTACCTGGAGGCGGTCGGGGAGTACCGGGCGGCGCGGCACGCGGAAGGGGGGGGCGACCCGAGACTGGCTGCGCTGGAAAGGGAGTTGGGGGAAGGAGTGGAGGGGGGGGGAGTGGGGAGGGAGGAAGAGGAGGAGGGGAGACGAGATCTTCAAGGCCCCGCCCCGAGAGAAGGCCCCGCCCCGAGGCGGCGGGTTGCGGGGTTCGTCGCGGCCTGGGCGGCGGCGGGGGTGGGGCTGGGGGTGTGGCTGCTGGCGGCGCACCTGACGGGTCGGCGGTTTGATTCGTTGGCGTGGCCGCTGGGGGCGTTCGTTGGGTCGATTGCATTGCGCGTGGGGGGACGAGGGGACTGGCGGCTGGGGGTGTGCGCGGTCGCGGCGACGCTGGGGGCGATCGCGGCGTCGGTCTGGCCGTTGCCGGAGGTGTCGAGCGGGTGGACGGGGGCTGATCGGCTGTCGGCGATCCGGACGGCGTACGGGACGTACAACAACAACTACCTGTGGGCGTTGTTCGGGGCGCTGGCGGCGTACCGGTTCGCATCGCGGGCGTTCGTGCGGCCGCCGGGGATGGGGTGAGGCCGGCTGCCAGATCGGCAGGCGGTGGCGGCTTCGGGCACGGGTCGGCGGAGCGTGCGGGCGGATCGCGGGTGTCGCCGGGCGGTCGGGCTGGCATCGTCCTTGCCTTGAAGCGGTTGAGCGGCCCGCCACGGCCGGCGTGGCCCCGACTCGGAGGTGCGTGCAATGTCGAAGATCATCGGGATCGACCTGGGGACGACGAACTCGGTCGTCGCCATCATGGAGGGCGGGCAGCCCAAGGTGCTCATCAACTCGTCGGGGAACCGGACGACGCCGTCGGTGGTGGCGTTCACGGACAAGGGGGAGCGGCTTGTCGGTCAGCCCGCGAAGCACCAGCAGGTGACCAACCCGAAGAACACGGTCTACTCGATCAAGCGGTTCATGGGGCGCCGGCACGAGGAAGTGACGGACGAGGAGAAGCGGGTGCCGTACGAGGTGCTGGGGGCCGCGGGGGATTTCGTGCGCGTTCGGGTGCGGGACAAGGAGTACACGCCGCAGCAGGTGTCGGCGTTCATTCTGCAGGATCTGAAGAAGGTCGCGGAGGACTACCTGGGTGAGAAGGTTGACCGTGCTGTGATCACGGTGCCGGCCTACTTCAACGACTCGCAGCGTCAGGCGACGAAGGACGCGGGCGAGATCGCTGGGCTGAAGGTTGAGCGGATCATCAATGAGCCGACGGCGGCCGCGCTGGCGTACGGGCTGGACAAGAAGAAGAACGAGAAGATCGCCGTGTTTGACCTCGGCGGCGGGACGTTCGACATCTCGATCCTGGACGTGGGGGACGGGGTGTTCGAGGTGCTGAGCACGAATGGGGACACGCACCTGGGCGGCGACGACTGGGACCAGCGGCTGATCGACTTCATCGCGGGCGACTTCAAGGCTCGTGAGGGGATCGATCTGCGTGGGGACGCGATGGCGATGCAGCGGCTGAAGGAGGCCGCGGAGAAGGCGAAGATTGAGTTGTCGACGATGCAGGAGACGACGGTGAACCTGCCGTTCATCACGGCGGACCAGCACGGTCCGAAGCACCTGCAGGTGACGGTGACGCGGAGCAAGTTCGAGTCGCTGTGCGAGGATCTGTGGAAGCGGCTGCGCGACCCGTGCCTGAAGGCCCTGAAGGACGCGAAACTTGACCCGTCGAAGATCGACGAGGTGGTGCTGGTGGGCGGCTCGACGCGGATGCCCAAGGCGCAGCAGATCGCGCGCGAGATCTTCGGGAAGGAGCCGAACAAGAGCGTCAACCCCGACGAGGTGGTTGCGATCGGGGCGGCCATCCAGGGCGGCGTGCTGCAGGGCGAGGTCAAGGACGTGCTGCTGCTGGACGTGACGCCGCTCTCGCTGGGCGTGGAGACGCTCGGCGGCGTGATGACGCGGCTGATCGAGCGGAACACCACGATCCCGACGAGCAAGAAGGAGGTCTTCTCGACGGCGACGGACAACCAGCCGAGCGTTGAGATCCACGTGCTGCAGGGCGAGCGTGAGTTCGCCCGTGACAACCGGACGCTCGGGCGGTTCACGCTGGACGGCATCCCGCCCGCTCCGCGCGGCCTGCCGCAGATCGAGGTGGAGTTCGCGCTGGACGCGAACGGCATCCTTCAGGTGACGGCGACGGACAAGGCGTCTGGGAAGAGCCAGAACATCCGGATCGAGAACTCGGGCGGCCTGCAGAAGGACGAGATCGAGCGGATGAAGCGCGACGCGGAGGCGCACGCCGAGGAGGACCGCAAGCGGCGTGAGTTGATCGACGCGAAGAACCGTGCGGACTCGCTGGTGTACCAGACGCGCAAGGCGCTGGACGAGCACGGCGGGAAGGTGTCGGCGGAGGTCCGCGCCCGGATCGAGTCGGCGGTGAGCAACCTCGAGAGCAAGATCAAGGGCGACGATAAGTCGGCGATCGAGGCCGCGGTGCGCGAGTTGGAAACGGCCTCGTCGGAACTGGGCCGCATCATCTACGAGCAGGCGGCGAAGGAGGCGGGCGGCGCCTCGGGGGCCGCGCCCGAAGGCTCGTCCGGCGGCAAGGGGGACGACGTGATCGACGCGGAGTTCGAGGTGAAGGACGACCGTTGATCGACGGCGGTTGATCGGCATCCATGGACGCAACCACGCCCCGGGGATCGCTCCTCGGGGCGTGGCGCTTGTGGGGTCGGGGGTCGCGTCGATCAGGCGGCCCGGCGGCGGCGGACGCACAGGAACGCGCCGGCGGAGAGCAGGGCGAGCGTGCCGGGAGTGGGCACGAGGGTGAAGGTGATCATCGCGGACCAGTCCTTGAAGGCGCCGAGGTGCTCGTTGACGAGGGCGTCGTTGACGAGCTTCTGGAGGGCGGCATCGGTGGCGCGGAGGTCGCCGATCTTGGAGACGCCGCGGTCGCCCGTGCCGTCCGCGCCGTCGTACCGCCAGTCGAAGGCGGTGAGGAGGCCGAACTGGGTCTTGCCCTCGAAGTTGACGGAATCGTGGTCGCGGACGACGAGGATGTTGGTGAAGTCGAGGAAGTCGCCCTTGGCCGCCTTGGGGTAGTCGATGAACATGGACCACTTTTCGTCTTCGCGGATCGCGCCGCCGCCGAACGAGTTGGCCTGCCACTCGTTCTTGAAGTGGTAGTAGTAAGGGTAGTCGTCCTCGGGGCTGCCTGAGACGTCGCCGGACTGCGGGTCGATGGCGGGTGCGCCTTTGGGGAAGAGGGGCTTGTAGCCGTCGGAGAGTTCGCGGACGACGTTGACGTAGTCGAAGTCGTAGTGCTTGTCGAGGAAGGCGAAGTCCTTGTGGAACTCGAACTTCGAGCTGACGGCGTTGGCCTTGCCGTTGTAGCCGGAGGCGGCGTTGATGGCGCCGATCTTCTGGGGCTTGTCGAAGCCCTTGACGCTGGCCATGACGTCCACGGCCAGGGGGTCGCCCGCGAGTGCGAGGCAGGCGGTTTTGGCGATGGTCGCCGCCGCGATGAGAAGTGCGAGCGTTCCGCGGTTCCGGGTGGTGATGCGTGCCATTGTTTCGCTCCGTTTGGTGCTGCGTGCCGGGGTTCGGCCCGTTGCCATCCCCTCACGGGGAGGAACGGAGGCCGTGCCTGCGGCTCACGCGCCGGAGCGAAGAAGTTCTTCGATGGAGACGGCCATGGCTCTGGCGGCGTTCCCGCGGTGGCTGACGCGGTTTTTCTCGTCGGGTGCGAGTTCCGCGCTGGTGCGGGTGAAGTCGGGTGCGACGAGGAAGAGGGGGTCGTAGCCGAAGCCGTTGGAGCCTCTGGGGACCTGGCCGGGGAGGCCGATGCGGCCTTCAAAGGCGCCTCTCACACTTGCCAGCACCTTCCTTGCTGGATGTGCCAGAGCCATGGCGCAGACGAAGCGGGCGGTGCGGCGGTCGGGGGGGACGCTTTCGAGTTCGTTCAGCAGGCGTTCGTTGTTCAGGCGGTCGCGTTCGGCGCGGGGGAGGTCGGTCTCTCTGCCGTCGGAGTGGTAGCGGGCGCTGATGACGCCGGGCGCGCCGGCGAGGGCGTCGACTTCGAGGCCGGAGTCGTCGGCGAGGCATGGCAGGCCTGTGCGCTCGGCGTAGGCGAGGGCCTTGAGCGCGGCGTTCTCTTCGAAGGTCGAGCCGGGTTCGTCGGGTTCGGGGCCGGTGTCGCCTGCGTCGGCGAGCGAGAGGAGTTCGACGCCGAGCGGGCCGAGGATGGCGCGCAGTTCCTCGACCTTGTGCGGGTTGCCGGTGGCGACGACGATCGGTCCCATCGGCGGGAGGATAGTGCCTGGCCGCGTGCGGTCGCGGTAGGCTTGGCGCATGAGCAGGCGTGATCGGGCCGGGATCGCAGGTGCCGCTGCGGAGGCGATCGAGCGGGCGGGCGGGTCGGGGTTGAGCGCGTGCTCCGCGCTCGTGGGCTTCGATGGGTTCGTGGACTCGATCATCCGGGTGGTCGATCGTCGGCGGAGCATGGAGGGGGAGGACTTTGAGCGAATCGAGTCGATCGGGGAGTTCGCGGGGCGGTGCGCGGCGGCCGCGGGGCGCAGCACGAACATGGAGTTGTGGGTGGATGAGGACCGGTTCGGTGGGAACGGGCCGCTGACGGCGGGGGCGTTGGGCCGGCTGGGGGTGCCGGTGTGCTTCATTGGTGCGGTGGGGCGTGAGGACGATCCGGGGCGGATCGCGCCGATCTACGAGCCGTTCGCGTCGCGGTGCCGGGAGGTGGTCAGCGTCGCGGCACCGGGGCATACGGACGCGCTGGAGTTCGGCGACGGCAAGATCATGCTCGGCAAGACGCGGAACGTGCAGGCGGTGACGTGGGATCGGATCGTGGGGACGATCGGCGTGGACGGCGTGCGACGGCGGGTCGAGGAGGCCGCGCTGATCGTGATGGTGAACTGGTCGCTGTGCGGGGGCGTGCCGGGCATCTGGGAGGGGCTGATCGACGGGGTGTTTCCGAGGCTGGGTGCGCGTCCGGGCGGTCGGCGCGTGTTGATCGACATTTCTGACCCGGCGAAGCGGAGCGACGAGGATCTGCGTGATGCGCTGGCGGCGATGGCGCGCATGAACGCGCTCGTGCCGGTGACGCTGGGGCTGAATCTGGCGGAGGGGGAGCGGATCGCGCGGGCGCTCGGGGCCGCGAGCGCGGAGGACAGCGCGACCTACGGTGAGTCGGTCGTGCTGCTGGCGTCGAGGGTGCGCGAGCGTGCGGGGGTGGCGTGCGTCGTGGTGCACGTGCGCGAGGGTGCGGCGGGCGCAACGGACGACGGCTCGACGGCGTGGTTCGATGGGCCGTTCACGGCGCGTCCGCGGCTCTCGACGGGGGCTGGCGACCACTTCAACGCGGGCTACGGGCTGGCGGAGATGCTCGGCCTGCCGCTCGACGAGCGTCTCGCGGTGGGGTGCGCGGTGAGCGGGGCGTACGTGCGCGACGGGGAATCTCCCACGAAAGAGCGGCTCGTCGGCTTCCTGAGAGCGTTGCCCGTGCCGGAGAGGGCGTAGTGGGGGAGGACCGCTGGTGGTTGCGGCTCGTTTGTGGGGGCCTAGAGTTCGGCCATGCCGCACCCGTTGCTCGATGCGCTCGGCGTCGCCGACCACCCGCGCGTGGTGGAGTCGGGCGCGGCGCGGGGCGCGGGATTCGTCCTATCAACGAACCCGGCGACGGGTGAGCCGATCGCAGGCGTTCGGCTCGACGACGGCGCGGCGTGCGAGCGCACGATCGCGGAGGCGGACGCCGCGTTCAGGCGGTGGCGCGAGGTTCCCGCGCCGGTGCGAGGGCAGGTCGTGCGCGCGATCGCGGACGAGTACCGGCGCCTGCGCGAGCCGCTCGGGCGGCTGGTGAGCCTCGAAGTCGGGAAGATCGCGTCCGAGGGCGTGGGCGAGGTGCAGGAGACGATCGACATCGCGGACTTCGCGGTGGGTCTGTCGCGCCAGTTGCACGGGTGCACGATGCCGAGCGAGCGGCCCGGGCACCGGATGTACGAGCAGTGGCTGCCGCTGGGGGCGGTCGGGGTCATCACGGCGTTCAACTTCCCGAACGCGGTGTGGGGCTGGAACGCGATGCTGGCGGCGGTGTGCGGCGACGCGGTGGTGTGGAAGCCGAGCCTGCTCGCGCCGCTGACGGCGATCGCGACGAACTCGATCGCGGAGCGGGTCGCGGCGTCGATGGGGCACGAGGGCGTGTTCCGGCTGGTGATCGGGACGGATGAGGAGGTTGGCGAGCGGCTGATCGCGGATCGCCGCCTGCCGCTGGTCAGCGCGACGGGGTCGTGCCGCATGGGCAGGCGTGTGGGGCGTGTAGTGGCGGAGCGGCTCGGGCGGTGCCTGCTGGAACTGGGCGGGAACAACGCGGTGATCGTCGAGCCGGACGCGGACCTGGATCTGGCGATGAAGGCGGTGCTGTTCGGCGCGGTGGGGACGGCGGGGCAGCGGTGCACGACGACGCGGAGGCTGATCGTCCACGAGCGCATCGCGGATTCGTTCGTGGACTCGCTGGTCGGGGCGTACCGGACGATCCGGATCGGCGACCCGCTGGACCCGGCGACGCTGGTCGGCCCGCTCATCAATGAGCGAGCCGTGGAGGGCTTCGAGAGCGCGATCCGTGCGGCCCGCGAGCAGGGGGGCGAGGTGCTCGTCGGCTGCAGGCGGGCGAGTGTGCCGGGGCTGAAGGGGCACTTTGTCGAGCCGACGATCGTGCGAGCGCCGGCGTCCGGCGTGCTGCCGATCGCGATGGAGGAGACGTTCGCGCCGATCCTGTATGTCTTCACATACGGCGATCTGGACCGTGCGATGGCGATGCAGAACGCGGTGCCGCAGGGGCTGAGTTCGGCGATCTTCACGTCGCGGATCGGTGCGGCGGACCGGTTTCTCAGCCCGGCGGGTTCGGGGAGCGACTGCGGGCTGGCGTATGTGAATCTGGGGACAAGCGGTGCGGAGATTGGCGGGGCGTTCGGAGGTGAGAAAGATACGGGCGGGGGGCGCGAGTCCGGGTCGGACTCGTGGAAGGCGTACGCGCGTCGGCAGACGTGCACGGTCAACTTCGGCGGGGCCTTCCGGCTCGCCCAGGGCATCCAGTTCGGAGAAGCGCAGTGAGCGAGCAACGGGTAGCGGACGCTTTGGCGGAGGCCGTCATCGCTGAGATCACGCCTGGCATGATCGTGGGGCTGGGGACCGGGCGCACGGCGTCGCGCGGGGTTGTCGCACTGGCGGAGCGTGTGAAGGAGCATGGACTCGAGGTACGGTGCGTGCCGACGAGCCACGCCACGGAGACACTGGCACGCTACCACGGGTTGCTCGTGATGGACTTCGCGATGGTGGAGAGCGTGGACCTGCTCTTCGACGGCGCGGACGAGGTGGACCCGAGCCTTCGGATGCTCAAGGGCGCGGGGGGGGCGATGACGCGCGAGCGCATCGTGGCGTGGGCCTCGAAGCGGCGCATCTACATGGTGGACGAGCGCAAGATGGTCGATCGGCTCGGGACGCGCACGACGCTTGCGGTGGCGGTGCTCGCGTTCGGGCTGTCGGCGGTGCGGTCGGAGTTGCGGTCGCTGGGGCTGAACGGCGTGGTGCGGCGGACGATCAAGGGCGAGTTGTTCATCACCGACAACGGGAACCTGATCGTGGACGTCGCGCTGGGCGAGCACGACGTCGAGGAACTGGACGCCGCGCTCAACTCGATCCCCGGCGTGGTGGACCACGGGCTGTTCCTGACCGAGGCCGACGAGGTCTTCGTCGAGCGGACGGACGGGTCGATCGACCGGCTGCGGCGCGATGGGTGACTCCCGCCACCCCTTGACCGGGGGTCAAGGTGGGTTGGACCACGAGTCAAGTCCCCTTCGGCGGTCTGCTTCCGAATGCTTGGTGGTCGCTGTGCCGCTGGCGGCAGGCGACGGCCCGGCTGAGCCGGAAGGAGACGACCGTGATCTGCCTCGCACCCAAGCCCGACCGCTCCGCGGAACCCGCCCATCGTTTTGTTTACTGGATCGACCCGGCCGCGTTCGAGCGTGTGAAGACTCAACTGCGCGTGCTGGGCTACCGGCTGCGCGCCGCGCCTCTCACGCCGTGCCAGGCCCTGCGCAGCCGGGGGAGGCGGCTGGTCTACACGCCACCCGGTCGGTGGAACGGGTTCTGCAACCGTCAAGGCTCGTGGTATCGTGAGTCGATGCGGGCTGGGTTGTACATGGTCGTGTCGGACCATCGGCTGCCCGAGGGCTTGGGGGAGTTCCTCGCGGTCGAGTTGGGGGCGTCGGACTTCGAGCCGGAGAGGATGCCGGGCGACGACGAACTGGCAGCGCTGATCGAGTCCGACGAGTACCGCAGAGCGAAGCCGGGCGACTGGGAGCGCGTCCATCGGCTCGACGCGGTGCTGATGCGGTGGCTGTTCCGTGTCACGCGGTTCTGGGGACGGGGGGAGACGCTGCGCCGGCATTGGCTGGGCCACCGGGCGAACCACGCGAACTTCTTGTCCGGCCGGTTCACGGCCCGGATCGACGGCGAGGAGGTGGCGCACAGCGTGACGGGGAACGCGGGGGTGTGCTCGTCGTGCGCCGAGTTCTTCGACCTGGTCTCGCCGGGCAGGCGCAAGATGGTGCGGGCGTGCCCGGGGTCGGTGACGTTCGCGGGGATGAAGCGTGACGTGTTCTACGACGTTCGTCCGGTCCGGCTGAGCGTGAGCGCTCGGTCCGGGGGAATCTCACAAGGAGCCGAGTCATGAAGCGGTACCTGATCGTGGGCTATGCCCTGGCGTGCTGGGTGATGTTCCTTGGCGTGTTCGCGTACGCGTGCGCGTTCGTGGGCGGGTTCCTCGTACCGACGACGCTCGACGGTCCGCGGACGGACCCGCTGTGGCTCGCGCTGGCGGTGAACGTGGGGATGATCGCGGTCTTCGGCGTGCAGCACAGCGTGATGGCGAGGCAGTGGTTCAAGCGGTGGTGGACGCGGTTCGTGCATCCGGCGGCGGAGCGGAGCACGTACGTGCTGATCTCGAACCTGCTGATGATCGTGCTCTTCTGGCAGTGGAGGCCGATGGGCGGGGTGGTGTGGCACGTGGAGCACGAGGCCGGGCGGATCGCGCTGTGGACGCTGTTCGCGGCGGGGTGGCTGCTGGTGCCGCTGTCGTCGTTCATGACGGACCACTTCGACCTGTTCGGGCTGCGGCAGGCGTGGCTGCACTTCAAGGGCGAGCCGTACCGGCCACTGCCGTTCAAGACGCGCGCGCTGTACAAGACGATGCGGCACCCGCTGTACACGGGATGGTTCCTGGCGTTCTGGTCGACGCCGACGATGACGGTCTCGCACCTGCTGTTCGCCGTGCTTCTGTCGGCGTACATCCTGGTGGCGGTGCGGTTCGAGGAGCGCGACCTGAAGGAGTTGTACGGCGAGGACTACGAGAACTACACGCGGACGACGCCGCGCTTCGCGCCGAGGGTGATCCCGAGGGGGTCTACTGCCCCTGCGCGAGGCTGAAGCCGGGCCTGCCGTCGTAGACCTTGAGCGGCTGGAAGTCCGTCACCGCGAACTTTTCGGCGATGCGGTTGAGGAGGGCGATGGCGGCGGCCTGGCCGTAGCGCCCGAGTTCGGCGGGGTTTCGCAGTTCGAAGCGGACGCGGTAGTAGTCCACGACCTCGGTGAAGACGGAGCCGGAGGGCCAGACCTGCGTGCCGCGGTTGGACATCATGGTGAGCGTGAAGGGCGTGTGCTCGCAGAGTCGCTGGAGGTGGGCGGCGAGTTCGGGGGGGCTGATGGTCGTCTCGACGTAGACGTCGCAGCCGGCGTGGTGGCTGACGACCTGCGTGAAGGTCTGGATGAGCGTGTTCATGCGCGGCCGCTCGGGGCGCTTGAACGGGGGTGCGTCGCGCTCGGGAACCGGGACGGCGGGCGCGGTGCGCGGCGTGCGGCCGAGGCGATCGACGATCGCGCGGGCGAAGGCCATGGTGCCGACCGGCTCGCGTGCGGGGTCGCCGAAGTCGCCGGTGCGCACGCCGTCTTCGAGCGTGGCGAGGAGGGCGTTCTCGATGGTGGCGGCCTGCCGGACGAGGCCGACGTGACGGAGCATCATCAGGCCCGAGAGCAGGAGCGAGGTGGGGTTGGCGATGCCCTTGCCGGCGATGTCGGGGGCGGAGCCGTGGACGGCCTCGAAGATGGAGACGTGCTGGCCGATGTTCGCGCTGGGGGCGAATCCGAGGCCGCCGACGAGTCCGGCGGCGAGGTCGGAGACGATGTCGCCCTGGAGGTTGGGGAGGACGACGAGTTCGTACTTGTGCGGACGGAGGACGAGGTTCATGCAGAGGGCGTCGATGATCACGTCCTCGTGCTGGATGCCCGGGTAGTCGGCGGCGGTGGCGTGGAAGCGTTCGAGGAAGAGGCCGTCGGTCATCTTCATGATGTTGGCCTTGTGGCCGCAGGTGACGCGCGAGAGGCCGAGCCGGCGGGCGAGTTCGAAGGCGGCGCGGTGGACCTGGTCGCAGCCGGGGGCGGAGATGAGCCGCTTGCACTCGACGACGTCGTTGGTGAGGCGGTGCTCGATGCCGCCGTAGGTGTCCTCGACGTTCTCGCGGACGACGTAGAAGTTCACGGGGACGCCGGCGCGGGAGTAGACGGTCTCGACGCCGGGCAGGGCGCGGAAGTGGCGGACGTTGGCGTAGGCGCAGTACAGTTTGCGGAGGGTGACGTTGATGGACTTGCCGCCGCCGCCCTTGGGCGTCTCCATCGGGCCTTTGAAGACGAGGCCGCAGTCCTCGACGGTGGCGAGGGCTTCGTCGGTCACGCCGCGCGAATCGCCGCGCTCGAAGACGGCGCGGCCCATCTCGACGGGGACGAACTCGATGTGGTCGTTCACGCCCGCGGCCTCGAAGACGGCGAGGACGGCTTCGGTGATTTCGGGGCCGATGCCGTCGCCCGGGGCGAGGGCGACGCGGACGGGGGCGGACATGCGGGTTTCCTCCGGCGTGACGGGGGTTCGGGGCGCAAGGATAGCGCACCCCAGAGCGGGATCGGCTTGTTCGCCGGTGTTGTTCAGTCGCGCGGACCGGCGGCGCGGCGCAGGCGGTCGGCGACGGCCCGCCACTGCGCGGGGGGTTCCTGGCCGTCCCACGGTGTTTCGACGACGATGAGGTCGCCGGGGCCGTGCTCGTCAGCGTCGCGCAGGGCGGCGTAGAGGCCGCGTGCGTAGTCGGCGGGGTCCGCGGGCATGGCGATCAGGCGGATCGTCGGGGCGGCGTGCATGGGGCGTGAGGCGATGACGGTCATCGGTTGGTTGAGGTCGATGCCGGCGAGTTCGCTCGGCGCGAGGACGACGCGCTTGCGCGGGGCGTAGTGCGAGCGCATCAGGCCGGGCGATGCGAGCGGGGCGGCTTCGCTCGCGGGAGAGGGGGGGGCATCGACAACGGGGAGGCCGAGCACGCGGGCGATCTCCTCCGCACTGACCATGCCGGGGCGCAGCACGCGCACGGGGTCGTCGGCGAGGGAGACGACGGTGGATTCGATGCCGACGCGGCAGGGGCCGCCGTCGAGGATGTAGACGCCGGCAACGGGGGCAGGCAAGGCCGCGCCCGAGATGAAGGCGGCGCGGACGTGGTCGGCGGTGGTGGGGGAGACGAAGCCGGAGGGGTTCGCGCTCGGGCCGACGAGGGGGCCGTTGAAGACCTCCAGCAGGGCGAGCGTGAGCGGGTGGTCGGGGCATCGAACGGCGACGGTCGGCCCGCCGGCGGTGACGATGTCGGGGACGCGCTGGGCCTTCGGGAGCACGATGGTGAGCGGCCCGGGCCAGAAGGCGTCGGCGAGGCGGTCGGCATCGGGCGTCCACTGCGCGACGACCTCGCGGGCCATCGCCGGACCGGAGACGTGGACGATGAGCGGGTTGTTCGCGGGCCTGCCTTTGAGTCGGAAGACGTGGGCGACGGCCTCGGCGTTGAGGGCGTCCGCGCCGAGGCCGTAGACGGTTTCGGTGGGGAAGGCGACGATGCCGCCCGCGCTCAGCCGGCGCACCGCCTCGGCGATCTGCTCCGGCCCGGCGTCCATGGAGGACTTTATTCCGACTCGGCGTGGGCGCGGCCGCGCGTGCGGCCTGAGAGGGCCTCATCGGCATTGGGGACGACGAACTCGATGCGGTTGCGTTCGAGGTTGGTGCCGACGGCGGCGTGGTACTGGCTGATGGAGGCGTTGAAGTTGGTGAGCGCTTCCATCTCGGCCCGCTCCGCGGCAGCGAGCGACTCCTGCTGGTTGAGTTCGAGTGCGAGGCGCTCCGCGGTGAGGCCGGTGAGGAGTTCGTTCTCGACCTGAAGGGCGCGGAGCGACTCGGCGGAGGCGATGCGGGAGAGGCGTGTCTGGGCGATGAGTTGGTAGTAGAGGGTGACGGAGTCGAGGGCGTCCTTCACTTCGCGGACGATGCCCTGGACGGTGTTTCGGTAGGAGATGACGGCCTGCATGCGTTCGAGCCTTCGCTGTCGGAAGCCGGCCTCTGCGGCGCGGTTGCCGATGGGCTGCTCGAAGAAGAGGCCGACGATGTAGTCGACGAACTTGCCGTCGAAGACGCTGTCGTAGACGCTCAGGTCGTCGTCCATGGCGTGGAAGCGGATCTGGCCGCGCATGTCGAGTTGCGGGAGCCGCTGGTTGGCAGCGACGACCTGGCGGATTGAGGTGTCGTCGATGGAGATGACGGCCTGCTCGATCTCGGGGCGTTGAGAGAGGGCGGTGGAGAGCGCCTCGAGGAGGCTGAACTCCATCGGGGCGTCGATGGGCTGATCGACGGGCAGGACGAGCACCTCGGACCCGACGGTGAGGTCGGGGTCGTTCATCAGCACTTTCAGGCGGTTGCTGGCCTGGCGGAGGGTGACCTGGGCGGCGATGACGTCGGACTTTCGGCGCTCGACGCGGGCGATGGCCTCGGCGACGTTGGCCGGGCGGGCGTCGAGACCTTCTTCCTGGCGGATGCGGAGCATGTCGCGGACCTGCTCGCCGCGCTCGAGGAGGCGCAGGAGGATGGCGACGTCGTGATGTGCGCGGACGAGTTCCCAGTAGGCGCGCTCCGTGTCGTTGGTGAGCCGGATGAGGTCGCGTCGGAGGTCGGCGACGGTGTTTCGCTCGGCGTTGCGGCTGAGGCGGACCTGCGCGAGGGCGACATCGGAGCCGAAGTTGCGCAGCAGGGGCTGGTCGATCTGCGCGCTGACGGTGAGCGTGGTGGCCGGGTCTGGGGTGAAACTCTGGCCGGGTGTGGCGAAATCCGTGTAGATGAGGTCCTGCTGCACGGTGAGGCGGCCGCCGCTGGTCAACTGGCGGCGCAGGCCCGTCGAAGATTCGACGATCTGGCGCTGGTCGAGGCCGGTGCCGATCGGGAACCCGGACGAGGCCTGGGAGGGGCGCATCTGGTCCTGGTTGGTCCACTGGAGGTTTGAGAAGAAGGTCCAGTCGAAGGCAGCCTCGGCGGCGACGATCTGGCTCTGGACGATGGCTGGGGCGAGGCGCGCGAACTGGACTTC
Source organism: Phycisphaerales bacterium (assembly GCA_039794165.1). GTDB lineage: Bacteria > Planctomycetota > Phycisphaerae > Phycisphaerales > UBA1924 > CAADGN01. The sequence goes on along the minus strand of JBDIVY010000006.1, from coordinate 43,509 downwards.
GAGGTTGTTCTCGACGGCCGAGCGGACCGCGCGTTCGAGGCTCACGGCGACGGTGCGCTGCGGCAGTCCCATGAGGTCGGCAGTGAGGGGGGTGGCGGCGACGTTGCGCGAGCCGGGGCCGGACATCTGCTCGAGTTCGGCCATCAGGTGCGGCGGGATCGGCAGCGGCTGCGCGTCCGCGCTGCGGGTGGTCGCGCGGCGCGTGGGGTCGCGTTCGGCCTCGGTCATCTCGCGGCGGACCGCCTCGACGACGGAACGGCGCAGGTCCGCTTCGGTTCGGGGAGCGATGGGCGAGGCGCACCCGCCCACCGCCGCGGCCAGCCCGCAGAACAGCAGCATCCGCGGCATGGCCCGTGGCAGGGTGGTGTCCATTCGTGCGGACAACCTAGCCCCCGCACGCCCCCCGGTCAAAGGCCCGCACACGCCGGCCGGGCGGGGTAGACTCACGACCACAAGCGCCGGATGCCCCGATGGCGGCTTTGCGGCCTGTCACGGGCAGCCAAGGACGGCCGGCGCGGATCACGGAGGGCGCACGCCATGTTCCGCCAAGTCCCGATTGTTCTGATCCTGGTGTCGTTCGTCGTTGCCGCGCTGAGCGTGGCCGGCCCCGCGCTCGCGCAGGTTCGGCCCGTCGAGCCGTACCACGCTGTGGTCACGGTGGACGGCGCGCCGATGCGCAGCGGCGACATGGCGGACTATTACAAGGTCGCCGAACTGAAGCGCGGGCAGGTCGTCCGCGTGGACGCCGAGGGGAACGGGTGGGCGCGGGTGGCGTACCCGGCGGGCGTGACGGCGTTCGTCGACGCGCGCGAGGTCCAGGTCGAGGGCGAGACGGCGCGCCTCACGCGGCGCAGCGCGTTCAAGGCCCGGAGCATGGTCGCGGGATGGGGCGCGAGCTGGCAGCGGCTGATGCCCGAAGGGGCGGAACTCGAACCGGGGGCCTCGCTGAAGATCGTCCAGCCCGTCCGCAACCGCGACAACGCGATCGTCGGCTACGAGATCGTGCCGCCGGCGGGTGCGAGGGCGTACATCGCGTCGAACAACCTGCGCACGGCGACGGCGGAGGAGGTGCGGGCGCACGAGGCGTCGCCGGGCGCGCCGGTCGTACAGCCGCCGGCGGTGACCCCTCCCGTGCGCGAGGAGCCGACGCCGGCGACGACGGAAGTTCCGGCTGATGTGCCCGCGCGCGCTCCCTCTGAGGAGGCCACGCCCTCGCTGCCGCCGGAGGCTGCCGCGCCGGCTGAGGAGGCCGCGCCGTTGTCCGAGGCGGAGCGTCCGGTCGGCACGTTCGATGCGCTCGAGGCGGCGTTCGAGTCGCTGCGTCGGCAGGACCCGGACGCGGCGGAGCTGAGCGAACTGGCGGCCGAGATCCGACGCGGGATGGAGGCGCTGGACGACTCGCCCCTCTCGCAGGGCCTTCGGCGCGGGCTCGAGCAGCGGCTCGCGATCGTGGAGTTGTGGATCAGGCTGCGCGAGACTCGGGCGATGCTCGCCGCGAGGCGCGCGGAGACGGAGACCCAGTCGTCGCAGGTGGCGGAGCGGATCGCTGCGCTGGAGCGGACGCGGGGGTACGAGTTCGTCGGGCGCGTGGTTCCGAGTTCGCTGTACGACGGGCGGCGCCTGCCGCTGATGTACCGGATCGTGTCGGTCGGCGGCGTCAGCCCACGCACGATCGGGTACGTCCTGCCGGACGACCGCTTCGACCTCGGCGCGAAGGTCGGGCGCGTGGTCGGCGTGGTCGGGGAGTCGCGGATGGACGAGGCGCTCGGCCTGCGGATCGTCGTGCCGCACCGGATCGACATCCTGCGTCCCGAGGACGGCGTCGGGACGGAGACGCCCGAGTCCACCATGCGGATGGAGTGACGCTCCGGCCGCATACAGTCCCCTCATGCCGGAGACCGGGGTTGTGCGCGGCGTACGGATGGGCTCGGGGCTGTCGGGCCACGTGGACCCCTTCACCGCTGCACGGCAGGTGGCGGAGCAGGCCGCGGCCGATCTCGACGGCTCGCAGGGCGTGGATCTATGCCTTCTCTTCGCGTCGGCGCAGCACTCGCGGGTGCTGGGAGGGCTTGGGGAGGTCGTTGCGAAGACCCTCTCGCCTCGTCGGCTGGTGGGCGTGACGACCCAGTCAGTGATCGGGGGAAGGGTCGAGTTGGAGCGGCAGCCGGGAGTGTCGCTGCTGGTGGCGTCGCTGCCGGGCGTGCGTCTGCACGGGTTTGACGAGGCGTTGCTCGGTCCGGCCGACCCCGCGAACCCGGAGCAGGTCGCGGCGGTTGGTGAGGCGATCGGGGCGAGCGAGGATCTGCGTTGCACGCTGATCTTCGCCGACGCCTTCAGCGTGCCGGTGCTGAACACGCTCCCCGGGCTGTGCGCGGCGCGGCGGCGCGGGCGCGATGGGAGGCCGATCGGGTCGATCTTCGGTGGCGTGGTCTCCGGCGGGCGCGGGCCGGGGCAGAACGCGCTGCTGATCGACGGCGTGGTCAAGCGGTCGGGGGCGGTGGGCGTGAGCATTGCCGGGCCGGTGCGGGTGGACACGGTGGTGAGCCAGGGTTGTCGGCCGGTGGGACCGAGCCTGCTGGTGACGCGGGCCAAGCGGAACGTGGTGTTCGAACTGGGCGGCAGGCCGGCGTTGGAGGTGGTGCGCGAGGTGGTCGAGTCGCTGGATGAGCGCGGGCGCGAGCAGGTGAAGCGAGGCCTGTTCGTCGGTCGCGTCGTCAACGAGTACAGGGAGCGCTTCGGGCGGGGCGACTTCCTCATCCGCAATGTTGCGGGAGCGGACGAGGCGACCGGGGCGATCGCGCTGGGCGACGCGGTGCGCACCGGGCAGACGGTGCGGCTGCACGTGCGCGACGCGGCGACCGCCGACGAAGACCTCGCCCTGCTGCTCGACGCCCAGAAACTGCACGAGCGTCCCGCGGGTGCGCTCCTGGTGACGTGCAACGGACGCGGGTCGGGGCTGTTCGGGCGACCGGGGCATGATGCGCAGGCCGTGTCGAGGGCCTTCGCGCCGGAGCGTGCGGGGGAGGAGCGGGCCAAGGGGGGCGCGCCGATCGAGCCTGCCCGTGGGTCGGTGCCGCTGGCGGGGATGTTCGGGGCCGGGGAGATCGGGCCGGTGGGGGACGAGTCGTTTTTGCACGGATTCTCGGCGTGCGTGGCGCTGTTCCGCGACGGCGAACCTTGAGAGAGGGTTCGGCGAGCGCAGGCTCAGAACATCGGCTCGCTGCGGAACGTGAGCCACTCGCCTGTGATGGGCCGCCGGAAGGCGAGTGTTGCTGCGTGGAGCATCATGCGTTCCGCGGTCGCGCCGGCGCCGTAGAGCGGGTCGCCGACGATCGGCGCGCCGATGCCGCCCCTGTCGCGCGGCGTTGCGGCGTGGATGCGGAGTTGGTGCGTGCGGCCGGTCAGCGGGCGGAACTCGACCCGTGTTTTCCCTGCTTCGCGTGCGATCACGCGCCAGAGCGTCGTCGCGGGCTTGCCTCGCCCGAGGTCCACGATCTGGCGGGGGCGGTTGGGCCAGTCCGCGATGATCGGGAGTTCGACGCGGCCCTCGTCGCCCTCGACCTCACCTTCGAGCAGAGCGACGTAGGTCTTCTCCGTTGTCCGTTGCTCGAACTGGCGTGAGAGCGCGCGGTGGGTGGGCGCGTCGAGGGCGACCACCATCAGGCCGCTGGTCTCGAAGTCGAGGCGGTGGACGGCCATGGGGCCGGTGGCCTCGGGGATGAGCGCGGCGACGCGTGCGGTGACGCAGTCGGCCTTGTTGGGTCCGCGCCCAGGGACGGAGAGCAGGCAGGAGGGCTTGTTGACGATGACGAGGCCCTCGTCGCGGTGGAGGATCGGGATGCCGGGATCGGGACGCACGGGGGACGGTACGCGGCTACCCTTGGCGACCGACGAGGCCTTCACACCGAAATCCCCGCTGGAACCCGACCATGCCGCGACGCGCCGCTGCCGCTTTCTTCGTCCCGGTTCTCCTCTTGACCACCCTCGCGCACGCGCAGCCGGGAGGCGCGCCAAGCGGCGACCCGCTTGAGTGGCGGGCGCTCGAACCTCCGGTGCTGCGTCGGCACGTGCTGTTGACGTCGCGTGAGCGGTTCCTTCGCGCCGGCGAGCAGTACTTCAACGCCGACGCGACGTGGGTCATCTTCCAGGCGATCCCCGTGCCGCCCGCTGGCGTTCGTCCGGACGCGCACTACTCGATGTACGTCGCCAAGGTGGTTTACGACGACGCGGGGGACCTCGTCGGGTTTGAGGAGCCGATCCTCGTGAGCCCGCCCGGCTCGGCGAACACCTGCGGCTGGTTCCATCCGCTCCGGCCGTGGGAGGTCATGTTCGGCTCGACGCTCGTCGCGCCGGCGGAGCACAGCGGCCCGGGCTACCAGCGCGGCGAGGGTCGGTATGTCTGGCAGTTCCCGTCGGAGATGGAGGTCGTGACGCGTGTCGTGCCCGAGATCTGGCGTGCGACGCATCCGGGTGAGCGAGAGCCGTCGTGGGAACCGACACAACTCACCGCGACACCGCTCTTCGAGCGCCCCGGCTACGACGCCGAGTGCTCGTGGTCGGCGGACGGCCGGTTCGTGCTGTACGCGAACGTGGACGACGAGAAGAGCGCCCGCCTCGGCAAGCCGGACGCGGACATCTACGTCTATGACACGCGGACGGGGCGGCACGCGCCGATCGTGGTCGCGGACGGGTACGACGGCGGGCCGTTCTTCTCGCCGGACGGGAAGTGGATCTGCTACCGCTCGGACCGTCGCGGCGACAACGAGTTGCAACTCTTCGTGGGCGAGCTGGAGTTCGATGAGGACGGAGCGCCAGCCGGCCTGAAGCGCGAGATCGCCCTGAGCGACAACGCCTACGTCAACTGGGCGCCTTTCTGGCATCCGTCGATGGAGTTCATCGTCTATGCGTCGAGCGAGGTCGGGCACCACAACTACGAGGTCTTTGCGGTGCGGTTCGACCCGGACACGCCGCTGAAGGACCTGTGGCGCGTCCGCATCACCCACGCGGACGGGTTCGACGGGTTGCCGGCGTTCAGCGCGGACGGACGGCACATGCTGTGGGTCGCGCAGCGCGGGCCGCTCGCCGAGGGGGAGCAGAGGCCGAGCAGCCAGATCTGGGGCGCGGCGTTCGACGCCGGGGTGTTGGTGGGGCTGGGCGCGGAGCGTGCTCCGGGCGACGATCGCCCGCGTAGCCTTCAGGGCGAATGAACGAGCCGGATGATTTCGGATTGAGCGTGGTGCGGACGCTCGCGCACGTGGCGGACACCGCGCCGTCGCCGCCGCACTCGGTCTTCTGGAAGCGGTGGCGCGAAGCGGTGTTCGCATCCGAGCCTGCGCTGGAGCCGTGGACGCATGGGGAACGCGACCCCGGCGACCCGACGGCAGGCCTGTGGTTCGAGAGCGTGCGCAGCGTGCGCATCGGGTGCACGCTCGTCGAGCCGCCGGAGGGTGTGCCGGTGCGTGCCGGGCTGGTCACGCTTCACGGCTACGACCGGCCGCCGCGGCTCACCGAGGACGCTGAACACTGGCAGGTCGTGGCTGAGCGCGGTGTGGCGGTGCTGATCGTTCGTGTGCGTGGCTACCCCGGCTCGCAGGTTGATGCGGGCGACCTCTGCTCGCCGTCGGCCGCGCCGTTCGGCTGGATCGGCCTCGGGCTTGACACGGAGGTGCACGCGCCCGAGGACGCGATGCACTGGGTGCTGCCGCAGGCCGTCGCGGACGCGGCGAACGCCTGCCGATCGCTGGCGAGGCTCCTGCGCGAGCGGACCGGCTCGGAAACGCCGATCTCCCTGCACGGCACGTCGTTCGGCGCGGGGCTGGCGATCGTCGCGGCCTCCGCGCTGGCGCCGGCGCTGCGGATCGACCGCATCGCCGTTGCGCTGCCGAGTCTCGGCGACTGGACCTGGCGGCTGGAGGAGCGGGCGAGGTGCGCCCGTGGAATCGGGGCTGAGGTTTGGGCGGTGCTGGCCGCGAACCACCTGCGTCGCGAGCGCATCGTCGAGACGCTGCGGCTCTGCGACGCGGCGGTCCACGCCACACGCGTCCGGTGCCATGCTCTGGGCATGCTCGCCGAGCGCGACGACACGGTCCCTGCGCCGGCGGCGGCCGGAGTGTTCAACGCTCTGGGCGCGGACCCGGGGCGGCGCTGGCGGTTCGTCGTTCCCTACGGGCACTTCGACGGCGGGATCGCCAACGCGCGCCGGCACGCGCTGTTCGAGCGGTGCCTCGCGGACTTCCTCGATCCCGCGAAGCGACCGGGCGAGTCGATGGGGCCGTGGCTCGCGTCGCTCGCGTCGGGGCAGCGCGGGCCGGGGGAGAGCGTGCGTCAGGCGGCGACCGAGCAACCCGCGCTCTTCGAGGCGGGGCAGGAGGCGAGCGACGCCGCGCTCATTGCGGCGTACGAGCGCGAGGGGCGGACGCTGGACGACCTGCCGTACACGCCGGAGTTCGCGTCGCTCTTCGCCGCGGTGAGGGGGGCGACGGGCCTCGACGAACGCGGTGTGTTTCACCGGCTGCACAACCTTCGCAAGGCGGGGCGCCTGCCGCGGCTCGGGCGTGCGGCGACGGCTCCGCCGCGGATCGACGAGCGCGAGGAGGCGCTGCTGTCGTCGCTTGTGGTCGAGGCGGCGGGGACGCTGGGCCAGCGCGACCGGCTGCCGTACACGCCGGAGTTCGAGGCGCTGGTGGCGCGTTTCAACGCGGAGACGGGCCGGCACCTGGAGCCGCACACGGTCTGGCGGCTGGTCGCCAGACTCGCGAAGTAGCGCCGTCCGCCCACGTTGCCACTCTGCCACTTCTCTCGGGCCGTCGCTATCCTCCGGCATGACCACCCAGGCCATTCGAGCACTCGTCACGGGTCTGTTCGACTACGCCGGTCTGTTCCCGCCGGCCGGGCAGGGGATGCAGCGTGCGGTCGAGTCGTACGCGCGGCACCGCATGGGCGAGCACGCGTGGATGCTCGGGCGGTTCGTGTGCGCGGCGTCGCGGTTGGGCGAGTTGAGCGAGCACGGCGCCGCGCTGATGCCGGGGACGTACGCGACCAGCGGCTACCGGGAGCACGCGGACGTGCTGGAGCCGTGGGGCGTGACGGTGGTGGCGGATCTGCCACTGGAGGATGCGCTCGCCCGGATCGCCGAGTTCAACGAGCGGCACTCGAGCGAGGACTGCGGGCTGGCCCGAGCGGACGCGGTCGAGATCAGGGCGGAGAGCGCGTCGTTCATCGACGAGACGCTCGACGCCGTGCCGGATGATCTCCTTCCGTTCTACGAGGTGCCGATCGACCGCGACTGCCGGGGGATGACGGCCGCGCTGGCCGGGAGCGGGGCGTGCGCGAAGGTGCGGTGCGGGGGCGTCGTGCCCGGGGCGATCCCGGCGTCGGAGCGGTTGGCTGCGTTCCTGCACGCCTGCGCGTCGGGCGACGTGCCCTTCAAGGCGACGGCGGGGCTTCACCACCCCGTGCGGGGCGAGCGGCCGCTCACCTACGAGCCGTCCCCCCCCCGTGCGGTGATGCACGGGTTCGTGAACGTGTTCCTGGCGGCGGTGGCGGCGCGGACGGGCGAGGTCGGGCCGGAGGATCTGGCGTCGATGCTGGAGGAGCGCGAGCCGGGCGCGTTTGCGTTCACGGATGCGGCGGCCTCGTGGCGCGGGCGCGGGTGGAGCGTGGAGGAAGTCGCCCGTGCCCGCGACGCCTTCGCCGTCTCGATCGGCTCGTGCTCGTTCGAGGAGCCGGTGGCGGACCTGCGGGGGCTGGGGTGGCTGTGATGAAGCCACGCGACGACCGAACCGAGTCTGCTTCCGCCTCCCTCCCCCGCGCCCCGCGGGGGAGGGCCGGGGAGGGGGCTACCACGCCTACCCCACCTCCCCACAACCGTTCTCTCACTCCCTCCGATCGCGCCGCCATTCGAGCCATCGAACTCCGACGCTCCATGTCCATGCCCGAACGTGTGCTCTGGTCGCGCCTCCGCGGCGGCCGTTGCTACGGTATCAAGTTCCGTCGGCAGCATCCGATGGGCGAGTTCGTAGCGGACTTCTTCTGCCGTGACGCCGCGCTTATCGTCGAAGTTGACGGCATGACGCACGTCGAACGGACGAATCACGATCAGCGGCGCGACGCTTGGATGCGCGAGCGCGGCGTAGAGACGCTCCGAATCCCGGTCTCCGCGATCAGCAGGGACGCGGATCGTGTCATCGAGCACATTCTGCGGGTTGTGGAGCGGCGCATGGAGGAGTTGAAGCCGGGCCAGTTCGCGCACAGGAAAGAGACGTTCCTGCGTGCCAGGGCGGTGGAGTTTGAGAAAATGCGCGAGGCGGCGCAGAATCGTCCTGCGAGAGACATGACGTAGAGTGGGAAGATGTGGTAGCCCCCACCCCAGCCCTCCCCCGCGGGGCGCGGGGGAGGGAGCCGAAAGGAAGCGACACAGTGGCGATGCCCTACGACATCAACGAGACGCACGACCCCAACCTCCAGAGTTGGGTCGAGTCGGCGAACGATCCGGGGACGGACTTCCCGATTCAGAGTCTGCCGTTCGTTGTTTTCGTCACCGACGCCTTTGATGACGATCGCTTGCCTCCGTTCCACGTTGGCGTCGCGATCGGTGACTCCGTGCTTTCGCTGTCTGCGTGCTATGTAGCAGGACTGCTTCAGAGGATGGAGACTATCGAAGGCCTATCAGATGGCTTTGGCCTCTCTTGTCTTGCAGGCGTCGATGAACTGCTCAGCCTCACCGCCGACTCACGGGCCGAACTGCGCAAGATCGTTGTCGGCTTATTGCAATCCGATGGCCGCGCCGGATCATTATCGACGGTCGAGTCACTCCGACACTGTCTTGTCCCTACCGACCATTGCCGTTTGCAACCTACACTCAGTTCAACCCCCAACTACACCGACTTCTACGCCTCGATCCATCACGCCACCAACGTCGGCTCCATGTTCCGGCCGGACAGCCCGCTGCTGCCGAACTACAAGCACATCCCGATCGGCTACCACGGGCGGGCGTCGAGCATCGTGCCCAGCGGCACGCCGATCCGTCGGCCTGTCGGCCAACTCCCGCCAGCCGAGGAAGGCGGCGCTCCCGGCTTCGGCCCCTGCCGGATGCTCGATTACGAGATGGAACTGGGCGTCGTCATCGGGCGCGGCAACGAGCTCGGGGATCCGATCCCGGTCGGGCGTGCCGCGGAGCACGTCTTCGGCATGTGCATCGTCAACGACTGGTCGGCCCGCGACGTGCAGCGGTGGGAGTACCAGCCGCTCGGCCCGTTCCTCTCCAAGAGTTTCGCCACCACCGTCAGCCCCTACATCGTCACGATGGAGGCCCTCGCCCCCTTCCGCGTCCCCGCCTTCGAGCGACCTCCCGGCGACTCACGACCGCTCCCCTACCTCGACGACGAGGCCGACCGCGCCCGCGGCGGCATCGACGTCACCTGCGAAGTCTTCCTGGCCTCCGCCGACATGCGCCGGCGCGGCCTCTCGCCCGTCCGCCTCAGCCGCGGGAGCTTCCGGCACATGTACTGGACCATCGCCCAAATGGTCGCCCACCACACCGTGAACGGGTGCAACCTCCAGTCGGGCGACCTGCTCGCCAGCGGGACGATCAGCGGCCCGGCCCGCGACAACCGCGGCTGCCTCCTCGAACTGACCTGGGACGGCGACCCGTGGGCCAACCCGCCCCGCGTCGTCCCCGGCTCGCAGCGGACGCCGATCGAACTGCCGACGGGGGAGAAGCGGACCTTCCTCCAGGACGGCGACGAGGTCGTCATGCGGGCGTTCTGCGAGCGAGAGGGATTCCGCCGCATCGGCTTCGGCGAGTGCCGAGGGATCGTCGAGCCGGCGCGGGGGTGACGTGCTCGCGTGTCGATGGTGGGTGAGGTTCAGAGCACGATCGCGTCGCGCGAGGCGACGGTCGCCGAGGAGAGGCCGGCGCGGACGAGCAGTTCGGCGAGGGCCGCGGCGTCGTGGTCGGTGAACGCTCCGGTCTCGTGGCTGTCGGCGTCGAGGACGCCCCAGCACTCGCCGCCGGGGTCGAGCATGGGGACGACGACCTCGGAGCGATCACGTGGGTCGCAGGCGACGTAGTTTTCGCCGAGCGAGGCGACGTCGCGGACGACGAGCGGACAGCGTTCCCGCCACGCGCGGCCGCACGCGCCGTGGAGGCCGATGGGGGAGCATGCGGGCTTGTCTCGGCGCGGTCCGAGGAGCAGTTCATCGCGCTGGGCAGGCTTGACGTAGAAGCCGACCCACGAATAGCCCTCGCGCGAGAAGGCGTCCCAGAGGGCGTCGGCGACGGCCTGCATGCGGACCTCGCGCGAGGCGGCTGGCGCGATGTCGGGTCGCAGACGCGAGTAGTCGCGTTGGCGCCTGGCCGCGGTGGCGGAGGTGTCGGGCACGGTCGGCTCAGAGCGTTGCGGAGGTGTAGGGCAGGAGGCCCATGTACCTGGCGCGCTTGATGGCCTGGGCGACGAGTTTCTGCTCGCGGGCGGAGGTGCCGAGGCGCTTGCGGCCGTAGATCTTGCCGTTCGGGCTCATCATGCGGCGGAGGGTGTCGTAGTCCTTCCAGTCGACGTACTCGACGCCCTTGCCGGAGGTCTTCACGACGTTGGTCTTGGTCGGGGTCTGGAAACGGGAGAATCTGCTCATCGATCGCTCCGTCATGGTCTGTGCGGCCCGGGGGACGGCCCGGGCGACGGTCCTGGGAGGCAACAGTAGGTTCGCAGGGGATGGAGGTCTACGCCTGGCCCGCGGCAGGGCGGCGGGTCAGGGCGTCGAGGCTGAGGTAGCCCGCCCCCCAGATGGTGACGGCCGCGCTGCCGACCAGCAGCAGGATGTTCTGGGCGACGTTGCACCAGCCGATCTTGTCGGGGGGGCAGAGGAGGCCGAAATCGCCGAAGCAGCCGCACTTGGGGTCCACGTCGTCCCGGAGGAGTGCGGAGACGATCGCCCCGGTGAAGGCGAGCAGCATGGCCGAGAGGATGAGGGCGGCCGAGCGGCTCCAGAGGCCGACGACCAGCGCGGCGGCGCAGACCATCTCGGCCCAGGGGACGACGAAGGCCGCGGCGGGGACGAGTTGCTCGGGGACGATCTTGAAGCCGTGGATGCTGAAGGCGAAGGCCTGCGGGTCGGCGATCTTGAGGGCGGCGGCGAAGGCGAAGACGCCTGCCAGTCCGAGCCGTACGAGGAGGAGCACGGCCTTGACAATGGGGGGGGGGGCGCTCACTCGTCCCACCTCAGGAGTTCGTCGGGGCCGTCGGCGGTCTCGTGCCCGGCGGCTGTCCAGCCGGGGTAGCCGTCGGCGTCGATGTGGACGGTGGTGATGCCGAGGTCTTCGAGGCGGATGGCGACGAGGTGGGAGGCGTCGCAGGAGCCGCCCTCGCAGTAGACGACGATGCGGTCGCCCGGCCCCATGAAGTCGAGCAGGGCGGAGATGCCGGAGATTTTCGAGGGGGGCACGTTGAACGCGCCGGGGACGTGGCCGGCCTCGTACTCCTCGACGGGGCGGGCATCGATGAAGAGAGCGAGGTTCTCGTCCCAGAGCCTGTAGGCGATCGCGGTGCCGATCTCGGTGGGGAGTGAGTCGAGCCAGGCGGCGAGGGCCACGGCGTAGTCGGGCTGCGCTTGCTCGGGGGTGTCGGTCGGCTCGGTGGGCGTGTCGGCGGGGTTGGTCGGCGGGCGGTCGGGTGGGGTGACGACCGGGCCTTCGGCGCGTGCTTCGCCGGCGCGGACGCGGATGGTGGGGGTCGTCCACCAGTGCGCTCCGGCGATCAGGACCGAGAGGCCGAAGAGGGCGAGCGTGCGGGTGAGGATGGCGGCCACGCCGCGCGATCCGGCGGCGCAGACCCTGCCCTTTCGCGTCGTGTCGTGCTCGCTCATGGGATCGCGGGGTCGGTCAGTTTCTGCGCACGGTGGCGAAGTAGGGGACGCTCATCGACTGCTCGCGCTCGACGTCGGTGTGGACGATGAGCAGCCCGCGGACGCCGCGGCCGTTCTCGCCGATCTGCCCGCTGATCCGGATGACGTAGGCCGGCGCCTTGCTGCCGCCGTTGGGGGCTTGCGGGGCGAGGGAGATCTTGACGGCGTTGGGGTCGGGATTGCGGTCCTCGACGTCGAGGATGGTGAAGGGGGTGCCGGTGCGTGAGCGGACGACGATCTCCTGCTCGAAGGTGTCGCCGATGCGGACCGCGCCGAAGGAGATGCGCTCGGGCAGGATCTCGATGTCGCCGAGGTGCTGGGCGAGGAGTTCGACCTGGAGTTGCTCGTTTTTGGGGTCGTTGGTGCGGATGCGGGCGTGGTAGTTTCGGATGAGGCCGATCGGCGCGCCGGGGCGCATCTTGACTGTCAGGGTCGTCGTCTGGAGAGGCTCCGGCTCGTCTTCGAACTTGAAAGGCTCGGTCTTGCCCAGCGTAACCGTGAAGACGTCGGGGTTGTCGCTGACGGCCTCGACGACCTTGAAGTCGGGCGTGCGTCCCGCGACGCGGATGGTGAGTTCGGAGGGGGTGTCCTTGGCGACGGGGCCGAAGTGCGCCATGCGCGGCTCGATGATGACGGACGGACGGACCTTCGCCGCCACGACGAGTTGCACCGTGCGCCGCTGCGGGTCGTTGGTGGTGACCGTTACGGTCTGGTGCTGGTCGCCGGCGCGATTCTTGGGGTCGTAGACGACCTTGATCGTGCCGCGCTCGCCGGGCTTGAACTGGGTCTTGCTGAGGGCGGGGACGGTGCAGTTGCAACTGCCCTTCGCGTTCTCGATGCGGAGCAGGCCGGGGCCGTCGTTGACGAATACGAACTCGGTCTCGGACTTTTCGGTGTCGAGGATGAGGCCGAAGTCGTGACGCTCGGTGTCGAAGACGATGCGGGGCGGGACGCGTTCCTCGAGCGTGGGCGGGAGCCGGTTGGGGGCATCCGCCTGGTCGAGGAGTTGGGCCGCGCTCATCCCGGCCGGCAGGGCCATCGCGAGCGTGAACAGAGCGACTGCGGACAACCTCATGGCTCGCCTCCGTTTTCCGGTCGTGGGCCGTCGAGGCCCGTCGCACGACCGGTACCTGTCAAAGTACGAACTCGTCGCCGGTGCTGATCCCCCCGGCGCACCGACTGATACGCTCGGAGTCGGGGGGAGGTGGCACGGAAAGTGTATCGCCCCGATCGCGGGCAATCCTGACCCCACGCCGTGTGACGGCGGCAGGAACGGGCCGGATGTGCGGTGGGGGCGGAACCCCTGGCCGTGGTCACCGGGACGGCGCCGGGAGAGGGGCGGCCTCGGTGGGGGCGTGGCGGCGTCTCGGGGAGGCCCCGTAGGTCACGGACTTGGTCCATTCCCGGTCCACATTGGTCTGGATGGTCAGGTGCCCGCGGACGGCGCGGCCGTGTTCGGGCATGGTGATCTTCAAGGTGAGGGTGTAGGCGTTCGGGGGCGCGCCGTCGGGGTTGGCGACGGGCGTCACGGTGAGGATGCACGCGTCGGGGTCCGGGGTCGCGTTTCTGACGTCGCGGATGGTAAAGGGCGTGCCGGACCTTGAGCGGATGACGATCTCGCGCTCGATTGACTCGCCGATGATCACGGAGCCGAGCATGAGGCGATCCGGCAGCACCTCGAGGTCGCCGACGACAGTGGCGATCGCATCGACGCGCAGCCGTTCGCGGCGTGGGTCGTTGGTGCGGACGGTGATGAACTGGCGGACGAGTCCGACCGGCGCGCCCTTGAGCAGGCGGATCTTCAACTCCGTGCGCCGGAGAGGCTCGGGCTCACCCTCGAACTCGTGGAGGTGTGTCTCGCCGACCTCGACGCGGATCAGATCGGGGTTGTCCGCGACGGCTTCGATGATGCGGAAGTCCTCGGTGCGTCCGGCGACATGGATCGTGGCCTCGGCGACCTGGTCCTTCTCCACCGTGCCGAAGCCCGCCGCGCGGGGCGACACGATCACGACGGTTCGGACTTCTGCGCGGATGTCGAGTCGAACGGTGGGGCGCTCGGGGTCGTCGGTCGTGAGCGTGACGAACTGCGACAGACGGGGGTCGCGACCCCGCGGGTTCACCCTCACGACGATCTCGCCGCGTTCGCCGGGCTTGCACTCCTCCGTGAACGCGGGGACGCTGACGCACTTGCAACTGACGTCGACCTTGAGGATGCGTAGCGTCGCCGAGCCTTCGTTGACGAACGTGAACCGCGTCTCCACCGGGTCTTCGTCGAGGATCGACCCGAAGTCGTGCAGCGCGCGGTCGACGATGATGCTCGGGGCGTCGCGATGCTCGACGAGCGCCGGCTCGCCGGGCGGAGTTTCGTCCTGGCCCGCCGCGGGGGCGCACGCGAGCGCGAGCGTGGAGCAGATCGACAGGGTGAGGGGGAGCCTTCGCACGGATCGCCTCCTTTCGCTGCCGCGTGTGGCGGCAGACCCCCGTGCGGCGGCGTGTCGGCCGGCGTGGGCCTCGGATGCCGCTTTCCGAGTGTACGCTGAGGATCGACCGCCCGGATCGGTCTCGTGCGCGATGAGGTGGAAAACCCGCGTGCGGAGGCCCGTTTCCGCGCGTTCTGACGGCTGTGACGGCTCGTGCTGGGGCGGCTCAGCAGCCGGCGACCCAGAGGTTGAGGAAAACGGTCACGTCCAAGGTGTTCACGACGCCGTCGCCGTTCATGTCCGCGGCGTCGTCGCCCGCGACCCAGGCGTTGAGGAAGGTGAAGACGTCGATGGTGTTGACCGTGCCGTCGCCGTTGAAGTCGGCCAGGCACTGGCACTCGTCGGGGACGCCGTCGCGGTTCACGTCCTCGCTGCTTCCGGAGGCGATGTCGCAGGAGTCCGGGATGCCGTTGGCGTTGCAGTCCTGCGCGCGGCCGTCGGCGATCTCGCAGTTGTCGGGGACGCCGTTGCGGTTGCAGTCGGCGCCGGCGTCGGGCATGAAATCGAAGGCGCTGGGCCGCCAGATGTCGGTGTCGTTGCCGACGATGAAGGCGCGCATGTAGTAGCCGTTGCGCGGGTCGAAGTGGTAGACGCGTGCGCGGGTGACGTGGAGGCCGCCGGTGTCGCGGTGGACGTGGCTGGTCGAGGCGTAGACGCCGCCGTCGGGACCGACGCGCAATCCCCACGGCTCTTCGAGCGTGAGAACGGTGGCGGTGCCGCCCTGGTTCCACTTGCCCTTCGGCGCGCCGGTCGCGGGGTCGTAGGCGAGGATGCGATCGGAGCCGTAACTGGCGACGAGGAGGTCGCCGGTGATCGGGTTGTAGACGATGCCGCGCGGCTGGTCGAGGCCGCCGTTGTCGGAGGTGACGATGGTTCGGATGAACGCGCCGGTGTCGGCGTCGAACTCGTGGACCCGGTTGTCGCCGGCCGCGATCACGAGGGTGCCGGCGGGAGAGAGCGTCATTCCCCACGGCTCGACGAGGCCGCCCGCGCCGGGGGCGACGAGTTCGCCGAGGTGCTGCCCGGTGGCGAGGTCGTACTCGTGCACGCTCGCGGTGTCGAGCGAGGCGACGAGGAGGGTGCCGCGGGGCGTGACGACCATGCCGGTCGGCGTTGAGAGGCCGCCTGTGCCGGCGGGGACGAAGTCGCCGACGAGCGCGCCGGAGCGGTCGAACTCGACGACGCGGTGGTCCGCGCCGCTGGAGACGAGCACGCGCCGGTCGGGCGTGATGATGAGATCGTGCCCGACGGCGACTGCGGGAGGCGAGACACCCGCGACGACGCCCGTGACCGAATGGCACGAGTGGATCTCGGGCTGCGAGAGGCTTGCGACGAAGCAGAAGTGTGCGGCGTCGAGGGCGAGCAGGTCGATGACGCCGTCGCCGTCGCAGTCCTGGCATGCGTCGAGGATTGCGTCGCGGTCGACGTCGAGGGGCATGTTCGCCTGGATCGCGGCGTAGTCGTAGACGCCGTCGGCGTCGCAATCGGCCTGGCAGGCGTCGGGGATGGTGTCGCCGTCGCTGTCGGCTTCGAGTCCGGTGTAGGTGTCCCAGGCGTCGGGGAGGCCGTTGGCGTTGCAGTCCGGCTCGCACTCGTCGGGGATGAGGTTGGCGTTGATGTCCTGGGCGAGGCCGAGGGCAATCTCGTCGGGGTCGAGGATGCCGTTGGCGTTGCAGTCCTGGCAGTCGTCGGGGATGCCGTCGCCGTTGGCGTCCTGGGCGAGGCCCTGCGCGATCTCCTGGTCGTCGGGGATGCCGTTGAGGTTGCAGTCGAGGGTGAGGCAGTTTCGCGTGGTGATGTGCTCGTGCATGGCGCGTCGGGTGAGGCGGTGGAAGCGCATGTCGATGTTGGCCTTTCCGCCGCTGACGGTCTGGGAGCAGTAACTCATGATGTCGCCGCGGCTGGGGACGGGGGTGTCGTTGGCGCAGTTGTCGACGCCGTAGTCGTGGGTGTGGAGCGTGCCGCAGTTGTGCCCGAGTTCGTGGGCGGGGACGACGACGTCCTGATTGAAGACGTGGGGGCGGTCGGGATCGGCGAAGAAGCCGAGGGTGTAGCCGGACCAGGAGTAGCCGCTGCTGGTGCAGAGGGCGCTGAGGTATGCGACGCCGCCCGCGCTGAGGTAGCGCCTCGCGCTGAGGTACTGGGCCGTATCGCGTTGGACGTGCTGCATGTTGTTGTTCCAGTGGTTCCGGAACGCGACGAGCGGGTTCTCGTTGCCCTGGTAGAGGTCGTCGCGGTTGTCCCACAGGCGCACGTAGGTGAGTTCGAAGCGGGCGTTCATCTCGCGGAGGTAGACGTCGGAGACCGCGCCGTAGAGCATGACGACGTACTCGGCGGCGGCGTCGAGGTCGCCGAAGAGCAGGAAGTACTCGTAGTCGGTCTCGATCGCCAGTTCGATGATGCGGTAGAGGTTGCTCGGCTGGTCGGGCGTGGCCCGCGTGTCCGGCGCAGGCTCCTCATCGTGGCGCACGACGCGGCAGAACTCGACGCCCGGCGGGAGGAGCGTGCCGCCCGGGCGCACGGCGAAGACGCTGACCTCGCCCGGGCGAGTCATGCCGCCGCCCGGAAGGCGCGACGAGACGCCGAAGCGCTCGCCGGCGACTTCGACGTAGCCGTTCGCGGCGTTCGCGCCCAGCGCGATGAAGACGCGCGAGCCGGGCTGGCCGACGACCGTCCCCCGCAGCAGGGAGACCGAAGAGGGTTCGAAGTCGAGCGGGGTGTCCGGCTCGCCGGCTCGGCCGACGGCGAAGCGCGTTGTGGGCGTGGTGACCGAGAGTCGGATCAGGTGCAGGTCGGCGCGCCGGCCGCCCGCTCCGAGCGGGAAGTCTCGGACGATGATGGGGCCTCCGGCGCGGGCGTCGAGCGCGTCGTCGTCGAAGGTGTAGGTCGCGACGGGGGCGCTGGCTGAGAGCACCTGTCCCTTTGCTGCCTCCGCGCCCAGGCAGGCGACGAGCAGGAACACTGCCGCCACGAACGCCAACCACGCCGGTCCTCGGTACGCCATCGCGTGCTCCTTCGCCGCCCGCGACCGGCGGCCGCCCCCGAAACCGCCAGACTACAAGCGGAAGCGGCCCGCGATCAATGGGCTTGGTGTGGTTTGGGGCGTCTTAATGAGGCTGAGAATCGTCTTGTTCAGACCGGTACCGGGGGAACCGCCCGCTCATGCGCCGGGCCGATGGCGAGCCAGTGGTCGAGGGCGCGGTGGACGTCATCCGGCGTGGCGGCCAGGCGCACGCCGTCCTTCAACTCGCGGCAGTGGGAGCCGTTGATCGTCTTGCCGAGCCAGGCGATCTTCTGGCGGATCTTGTGCATGGCGTAGTGGTCGCCGCGGAACTCGCGCATGCGCTCGAAGTAGCGGCGCACGATCTCGATCTTCTCCTTTTCGGCAGGCTCTTTCCACGCCTCATCCCCCGGTGGGGCGGGCGTCCCGACCGCCTCTCGTTCCGCGATCCTGCGCTGCTCTTGCCAGGCGAGCCGGAAGACCCACGGCATGGCGAACGCCCCTCGCCCGATCATCACGCCTGCGCACCCGGTCTCGCGCATCATCGACACCGCCTCGTCGGGCGTTCGCACGTCGCCGTTGCCGACGACGGGGATGCCTCCGCCCGGCATGCCGGTGTAGCGGCCGGTCGCTTCGCCCACGGCCTCGGCGACGCGGCGGATGCCCTCGCGGCGGCACTCGCCCTTGAACATCTGCTCGGTGGTCCGGCCGTGGACGGTGATCATGGCGACGCCGACGCGGGCGAGGCGCACGGCGAGCGAGCAGGCCACGCCGCGCTCGTAGTCGGCCTCGCTCCAGCCGAGGCGCATCTTGGCGGTGAGCGGGATGCGGTCGGGCAGCGCGGCTCGGACCGACTCGGCGATGCGCACGGCGCGGTCGGGGTCGCACATGAGTTTCGACCCGCCGTCCTTCTTGCAGACCTTGTCGACGGGGCAGCCCATGTTCAGGTCCACGACGGTTGCGCCGTGATCGGCGCACCACCGCGCGCCGTCGGCGAGCAGGGCCGGGTCCGAGCCGTACAACTGCATGCCGACGGGACGGTCGAACTCGTTGGTGCGGGCGAGGTCGAGCGAGGCTTCTGAGCCGCAGAGCAGGCCGCGCGGGCTGAGGAGGTCGGTGCAGGCCAGCCCGACGCCGCCGAGTTCGCGGCAGGTCATGCGCCAGGCGAGGTCGCACCACCCGGCGATGGGCGCGAGGAGGAGGTTGGTCCGCAGCCGGACGGGGCCGATCTGGAGCGGTGTGGCGAGCACGCGGAACTGTAGGGGGAGGCATGAGACATCAGGCACCAGGGATCAGGCATGAGGCACCAGGAAGTGGGCGTCGGGTGCCGGTCGCGGAACGCGGGGTCGCTTCGCCGCTTCCCACTTCGTCACTTCCTCCTAGACTGCCCGCGTGTATCAGGCGCTGCTGACCCGGAAGTACCTGACGACGAAGGTGATGCCGCTGCTGGCGTCGCTCGGGGTGGCGCTGTGCACGGCGATGGTGCTCATCACATGGTCGGTGATGGGCGGGTTCCTTCGGATGCTCACGGACTCGGGTCGTTCGCTGATCGGGGACGTGCGGATCGTGTGGCCGAACACGGGGTTCCCGCACTACGACGACCTGATCGCGCGGCTGGAGGCGGATCCGGAGGTCGAGGCGGCGACGCCGCTGATCGAGACGTTCGGGATCGTCACGCTCCCGGACGGCCGGACGGAGGGCGTAGCGGTGCGCGGCGTGGACGGTCCGGGGTTCGCGCGGGTGACGTCGTTCGCGGAGACGCTGTGGTGGAAGCCGATGGCGGAGCCGCTGCGCAAGGACCGGGGGGGCGAGGATCCGCGGCTGGACGGGCGGGACATGTGGCGTCGGCTGTACGAGAACGGGCTGGCGCTCACGCGCCCCGACCCGGAGACCGGCGAGCCGAAGCCGGCGATGGTGCTCGGCATCGAGGTGACGGACTTCAACCGGCGCACGCGGAGCGGGTTCTACATCCCGATGGTGATCCCCCAGCAGACGGCGGAGGGCGGGTTGACGCACGCCGACGTCTTCCTCCCGCTGCACGGGGAACTGACGCTACGGGTGGTGCCGCTGGACAGCAGGGGCCGCCCGCGCGACGTGCAGACGCGCGTGCTGCCGGTGGCCAACGAGTTCGAGAGCGGGCTGTACGACATCGACCGGCAGACGGTGCTGGTGCGGTTCGACGAGTTGCAATCGATGCTCCAGATGAACGAGGGGCTGCGGCTGGCGGAAGACGGCCCCGACGATCCGTTTGCGACGGAGGAAGGCGATCGGGAGGAACGCTACGAGGTCGATCCGGCGCGCACGACGGCGGTGCTGGTGCGCGGCCGAACCGCCGACCGTGATCTCGCGGGGTTCAAGGCCCGCGTTGAGCGCATCTACGCCGAGTTCGCGGCTGCACGAGCGGGGGACGTGCCGTCGGCGTCGGCTATCGTCATCCAGACCTGGGAGGACGCGAACCGGACGATGATCGCGGCGGTGAAGAAGGAGACCGCGCTGGTCCTGTTCATTTTTTCGTTTATTTCGATGACGGCAGTGTTCCTTGTGCTGGCGATCTTCTGGGCGATGATCAGCGAGAAGACGCGCGACATCGGCGTGCTGCGCGCGCTCGGGGCGGGGTCGTGGGGGATCGCGTGGGTGTGGCTGCGGTACGGCGCGGCGATCGGGCTGGTCGGTTCGAGCGCCGGCGGGCTGCTGGCGTGGGGGATCGTGACGAACATCAACGACATCCACGACTGGATGGGGACGAGCCTGGGGCTGTACGTGTGGGATCCGGCGATCTACGTCTTCAAGGAGATCCCGCGGCGGATCGAGCCGGACAAGGCCGCGTTCGTGCTCGCCGGGGGCGTGCTGTCGTGCCTGCTGGGCGCGCTGATTCCGGCTTTGCGGGCTGCCTTCATGAATCCCATCCGCGCACTGCGATTCGAGTGATCACCGTGACCCGGCACGCCGCCATCCCGACCGCTCCAGAGGCCCGGCCGACGGCGGGGGTCGCGCTGCTGGCCGTGCGTGACCTGCACAAGACCTACCGCCTCGGGCGCGTGGAGGTGCCGGTGCTGCGCGGTGCGACGATCGAGGTGCGCGAGGGCGAGTGGGTGGCCGTGCTCGGGGCGTCAGGCTCTGGGAAGAGCACGCTGCTGCACCTCATGGGTGGGCTGGATCGCCCGGACAGCGGGGCGGGTGAGCGGCACCCGATCCGTTTCGAGGGCAGGCCGCTCTCGGAGATGTCCGCCCGCGAGTTGGACCGCTACCGGGCGGATTCGGTGGGCTTCGTCTTCCAGTTCTACCACCTGCTGCCCGAGTTGAACGTGCTGGAGAACGTGCTGCTGGGGGCGATGGTGCTGCACGGGCGGTTCGGGTACTCGCGGCGGCGTGGGGCCTTGCGTGCCCGGGCGACCGACTTGCTGGCCTCATTCGGTCTCTCGCACCGGCTCGCACACCGACCCGCGGAGATTTCGGGAGGAGAGCGGCAGCGGGTCGCCATCGCCAGGGCACTGATGAATGAGCCTCGGCTCTTGCTCGCCGACGAGCCGACGGGCAACCTCGACCGGGAGACGGGGCGGCGGATTCTGGACGCCATCGCGGGTGTCCGGGGTGGTTCCGCCCGGACGATCGTGATGGTGACCCATGATCCGGAGGTGGCGGCCCGTGCCGACCGGATCGTCCACCTTGAGGACGGCCGCGTGGTGCCGGGGTCGATCTGAGGGGCCTCGGCGCGCCCCGATGCGGTAAAGCGGTTACTATCCCCGGATCGGCCCCATGTGAAGCCATGCCGACCAGCGAAGTCACCCCAGGACCGGCCCTTCCCTCAACCACGCTCACCCTTGTGGGTGCGAGCGGGCAGCCGGTCTGCGCGAAGGTGACCGAGGTCGGCGAAGGGCCGCCGGTGGTCTTCCTGCACGGGCTGGTGGGGCTGAACGACCACTGGGAGGAGGTGGTCAACCGCGTCCAGTCCCGCGTTCGCTGCGTGATGCTGGAACTCCCGCTCCTCGACCTGACCGACGAGGACTGCTCGGTGGACGGCGTGGAGGAGTTGACCTCTCGGTTCCTCGGCGTGCACCTGGACGGGCCGGCCGTGCTGGTCGGCAACTCGTTCGGGGGGCACGTTGCGCTGCGGGTCGCGCTGCGCCGACCGGACCTGGTCCGCGGGCTGGTGCTGGCGGGGTCGAGCGGGCTGATCGAGCGGTCGATGGTGCGGGAGGTGCAGATCCGTCCCAGCCGGGAGTGGCTTGCCCGCAAGATCGGCGAGTTGTTCTACGACCCCATGCACGTGCGTGAGACGGACCTGGACCGTGCCCACCGGGAGTTGACCCACCGGGAGAAAGCCCGGGCGATGGTTCGTCTCTCGCGGACGGCCCGGAAGAACCACCTCGGCGAGCAGATCGGGCGCATCGCCGCGCCGACGCTGCTCATCTGGGGGCGCAACGACATCGTGACGCCGCCGGAGGCCGCGGAGGAGTTCATGCGGCTGCTGCCCGATGCTCGGCTGGTCTGGTTCGACCGGTGCGGGCACGTGCCGATGGTGGAGAAGCCGGACGAGTTCGCGGCGGCGATGATCCGGTTCGCGGACGAGCTCGACGAACGCACATCGGGCGCGAACGGCCGTGGCAATCGCTGACGGAACCAGCGTGGCGCACCTCCCTGGGAAGGGGCGTTGGACCTCGATCGTGGGGCGAGCGTTGCACGCCCGCGTCGCTCGGCGTGCGGCGAGGCTGTCGGATACGCGCTGGTGGGCCGAGCACACGGCACGGGTGCAGCGGGCGCAGTTGCGAGGGCTTCTGCGGCGTGCGGCGGGGTGCGAGTTCGGGCGGTCGCACGGCTTCGCGCGGCTGGCTTCGCTGTCGGATGAGGAGATGCTTGCGGGGTACCGGGCCGCGGCGCCGGTCGCCGACTGGTACGCGTTCCGCGAGCCGATCGCACGGATGCGTGAGGGGGGCGAGCCTGACGTGCTGTGGCCGGGGCTGGTGCGGGACTTCGCGCAGACCAGCGGCACGACGGCGGGGGACAAGTTCATCCCCGTCTCGCGGGAGATGATGCGGTCGAACTACCGGGCGAGCCTGGACATCTTCGCGCACGCGGTGCGTTTCGGGATCTCGCTGCCTGAGGTGATGGGGGGGCGGTGCCTGTTCATCGGCGGGTCCACGAGCGTGGAGACGAACGAGCACGGGGTGCGGACGGGCGACCTGTCGGGGCTGGTGACGGGTCTGATCCGCTGGCCGCTGAGCGAGGTGTATCTTCCGGGGCGCGAGGTCGCGCTGATGAGCGACTGGCCGGCGAAGATCGACGCGATGGCGCGGCTGTGCGTGGATCACGACGTGCGGTTCATCAGCGGGATGCCTTCGTGGGCGATGGTGCTGTTCGGCCGGATGCTCGAGATCGCGCGCGAGCGGGGTCGGGCCGCGTCGTGCATCCGCGACCTGTGGCCGAACCTTCGGGTGTTCGTGCACGGGGGCGTGAAGTACGCGCCGTTCGATCCGCGCGTGCGCCGGTTCTGGTCGGGGGACGAGGGCGTGGACATCCCGCACCGGGTCGAGTTGTACCCGGCGAGCGAGGCGTTCGTGGCGATCCAGGACGAGCCGAACCGGGAGGGTGTTTCGCAGCCCTCGTTGCGGCTGTGCGCGGACCACGGGAACTTCTTCGAGTTCGTGCCGCTGGAGGAGATCGACTCGGCCTCGCCCCGTGCGTTCGCGTGCGACGAGGTCGAGCCGGGGGTGAAGTACGTCGTGGTGCTGTCGACGTGCGCGGGACTGTGGCGGTACGTGCTGGGGGACGTGGTGGAGTTTGATTCCGTTCCAAGGGCGAAACGGAGCGTTGCAGGCCCCGGCGTGGATGGCCCTTGCCGTTTGCGGATCGTGGGCAGGCACCGGCACTTCATCAATGCGTTCGGCGAGAACATCATCGTCGAGCACGTTGAGAACGCGGTGGCCGCGGCGGCCCGCGAAACGGGCGCGACAGTGGGGGAGTTCACGGCCGCGCCGGTGTATCCGGGGGAGGGTCGGCGTCCGGGGCTTGAACTTGCGGTGGAGATCGCGGGCGAGGCGCCGGCGGGGTTCGTCGAGGCGTTCGACCGTGCGCTCAAGTCGCAGAACGTGGACTACACGACGAAGCGGACGGGCGACCTCGGCATGGCGCCGCCGGTCGTTACGCCCCTGCCGGTGGGGGCGTTTCATCGCTGGCTCGAGTCGCGCGGCAAGCTCGGCGGGCAGCACAAGTGCCCGCGGTGCGCGAACTCGCGCGAGATCATCGAGAGCGTGGTCGCTGTCTCGCGGCAGGGTTGATCGGGTTCAGGCGCGGACGAAGGGGTTGGTCCACTTCTCGCGTCCGATCGTGGTCGCGGGGCCGTGGCCCGGCAGGACGCGGGTGTCGTCGGGGAGCGCGTAGAGCGTTTCGCGGATGGAGCGGACGAGGGCTTCGGGGTCGGAGGTGGGGAAGTCGCTGCGTCCGATCGACCCGGCGAAGAGGGTGTCGCCGACGATGGCGGTTTTCGAGGCGTCGTGGACGAGCGTGATGCCGCCTGGGGAGTGACCGGGAGTGTGCAGCACTCGCCAGGTGGCGCCCGCGAGGGTGAGTTCCTCGCCGCCTTCGAGGGTTCGGTCAGGGCCGGGGGCGGTTACGGGCATGCCGATGGCGGCCGAGAGGTTCAGTTCGGGGTCGTTCAACCACCGGGCCTCCGCGGCATGGATCCAGACGGGTGTCCCGGGAAATGCCCGAAGCACCCCGTTGAGGCCGCCGATGTGGTCGAGGTGGGCGTGGGTGAGGAGGGTCGCGGTCGGGCGCAGGCCATGCCTACGGACGGCGTCGATCAGGGGCGCGGGGTCGAAGCCGGCATCGACGATCCAGCACTCTTCGGACCCCGGCACGGAGACCACGTAGCAGTTGGTTTCCCACGGGCCGAGTGTGACGATCTCGATGTTTGGGGCTGGCTCGGGCCGCATCCGTCGATCATAGTTAGACTTGTGGAGCCTCCCGCCCCGATCGCCTGGCAAGGAGCCGCCCATGCCCCTGATCCGGAACATCGATGAGACGCCGCTGACCCCGGTGGAGATGCCGGGCGTTCAGGGGGCACGAATGGCCGTGATGGTGGGCCGGGCCGACGGGGCGCCGAACTTTGCCCTGCGGCAGTTCCGGGTCGAGGCCGGTGGCCACACGCCTCGGCACTCGCACGACTACGAGCACGAGGTGTTCATCGTGGCGGGTTCGGGGACGATTCTGCTGGAGGGGAAGGAACGTCCGATCCGGGCGGGTGACGTGATCTACGTGCCGGCGAACGAGGAGCATCAGTTTCAGGCGGGCGCGCCGGAGGGCCTGCGGTTTCTCTGCCTCGTCCCGATGAGCCGGGACTGCGGCGATCCGACGCCGGGGAGTTGAGGCGGATTCAATCGAGCCACGGAGTCATCAGGGATGAGCGACAAGGGTTCACGATCGGCATGGCGTGAGGCGACGGTTCGGCTGGCCTGGAGTTACGGCGCGGCCGCGCTGGCTGCGCTCGGGCTGTGCTTGTGGGGGGTGTGGCATCGGGACGCGACGCTCACGGCGATGGGCGTGCTCGGCCTCGTGCTGGTCCTGGCTGTCGCGCCGGTCACGTTCGCGGGGGTGGGCGGCGGCGGTGGGGGCGGCGACGTCGGGCGGGCCGCGGCGGAGTTCCGTGACGCGGTGGAGCGGCTGGCGGAGTTGCAGGCGCTTTCCGATGACGCGCGCCGCGTGCTGAACCGGGGGCGGGAGCGGGAGTTGCTGCGACGGGCGATCGAGGAGGACATCGCGTCGGGCGAGTGGGAGGCCGCCTTGGTGTTGGTGCGCGAGTTGGCCGACCGCTTCGGCTACCGGACGGACGCGGAGGAGTTCCGCGCGCGGGTCGAGGCGGGTCGGCGCGACGCGTATGAGCGGCAGATCTCGGCGGCGATCGCGCAGTTGGACGGGCTGATCATCCAGCGTCGCTGGGATGATGCCCGGGCGGAGGCGGGCAGGCTCTCGCGGCTGTATCCCGACTCGCACCGCGTGCAGGGGCTGCGCAAGCGCGTGGACGATGCGCACGAGCGGTACAAGGAGGACCTTGAGCGCCGGTTCCTGCTGGCCGCGCAGGAGAGCCGCATCGAGGACGCGATGGTGATGCTGAAGGAACTGGACGGCTACCTGACGGAGGGCGAGGCGGAGCCGTTCCGCGAGGTGGCGCGCGGGGTGATCGGCAAGGCGCGCGAGAACCTCGGCGTGGAGTTCAAACTGGCGGTGCGGGACAGGCGTTGGGGGCACGCCGCGCGGGTCGGCGAGCGGATCATCAACGAGTTCCCGAACACGCGGATGGCGGAGGAAGTGCGCGGGATGATCGACGGGCTGCGTGCACGGGCGGCGTCGATCGGGTGAGTGCGTGCCCGCGGCGCGGGGCTACTCGTCATCGGCGCGATATCGCAGGCGGTAGACGGCCCCCTCGCGCCCGCTGGTCGAGAAGAAGAGCGAGCCGTCCGGGGCTTGCTCGACGTCGGCGGGGCGGGCGAGGACCTGCCGGCCGTCGCGGCTGAGGGTGGAGACGACCTTGACCATGCCGACGGGTCGGCCGGCGCCGAGCGGGTCGTCGTCGAAGATCACGCGGGCGACGCAGTAGCCGACGGGGACGGAACTGTTCCACGACCCGTGGCAGGCGATGAAGATGTCGCCGTTGTGGTCGGGCGGGAACGCTCCCTGGTTGCGCGCGGGATCGACGAAGGCGAAGCCGTTGGTGGCCCAGTGCGCGCCGACGCACCACTCGGGCGGCGTGGTTCGCCCGGCGAGGTCGTGGATGTCGGAGCGGTCGAGGTACTCGTAGCGCGGCACGCGCAGGCCGGTGACGAAGGGATGTCCGTAGAAGCCGCCTTTGACGTAGAGGTTGAGTTCGTCGGGTGGGTTGAGGTCGGTGATGGGCTGATTGTCGCGCCGATCGCCGATGGGCTGGCCGAACCAGTCGGAGCCGTGGTCGAATCCCCAGAGGCGTTCGTCGGCGGGGTCGTCGCCGGGACGGATGCGGAGTTTCTCGGTGTTGCGGAGGCCCTCGGCGAAGAGGGTCTTGCCCGAGCCGTCGAGGTTGTAGCGCCAGATTTTCTGGCGGTCGGTGTCGCGTTCGTCGGTGATGTTGCCGGTGTCGCCGATGGAGGTGTAGATGTGATCGCTCGTGACGAGCAGGGATCGCCACCAGTGGCCTCCGCGTGTGGGCAGTTCGCGCTCGGTGAGCACGTCGATGACCTCGTCGGCCACGCCGTCGCCGTTGGTGTCGCGTCCCTTGTGGATGGAGGACTCGGTGCTGAACCACATCCAGCCGTCGGCGAAGCAGAGGCCGTGGACCGATCGCTTGCCCTGCACGAAGGTGCCGAGCGGCTCGTAGAGGCCGTCGCCGTCGGGGTCGTGGAAGGTTCGCACGACTCCCGGTCCGGGGAGGGAGACGTAGAGCGTGCCGCGGTCGTCGAAGGCGAGGAACCTCGCGCCCGGGAGCGAGGGCACGGCGACCTCGACGGTGTATCCCTCTCGCACGCCGAACTCGGGGACTCCCGGCCCGGTTCCTTGCCCGGCGGCGGGCCACGCGAGTGCGATGGAGAGCAGGGTGAGCGTTGGTCGGGTCATGCGGGACCTCCTGGAGACAATGGGCAGTGGACATTCGGAGTGTGACGGTAGCCGTGGGGCGTCGGCAGGCCCAGAATCCCCCATGCCCGCTCCGCGACAGTGGACAGTGGACAGTGGAACGTGGAGATCCCGAGGGGCCGCTGGACGCCGTCCGAATATCCGCCGCTTTCCATTGTCCACTGTCCACTGCCCACTGTCGCCGGTGCGGCGTGCTTTCACCCTTGTCGAAGTGCTGGTGGTGATCGCCGTCGTCGCCCTGCTGATCGGGCTGCTGTTGCCCGCGCTGGCGGGGGCGCGCGAGGCGGGGCGCGGGGCGGCGTGTCTGTCGAACCTTCGGCAGATGTTCCTCGCTTGCCGCATCTACGCCGACGAGCACGACGGGTACGGGCCGGCGATCGGGCAGCCGTGGGGCAAGCCGCCGAACTGGGCGCTGGTGGTGCAGACGTACGCGGGCATGGCGGGAGAGACGGCGGGCGAGTTGTACCGTCCGAAGTCCGTGCTCGTGTGCCCGACGATCGACCGTGCGTTCGGGATCGTGATGACGCGGACGTACGCGATGAACGGCACGGGGCACGCGGGGGCGGACATGGGCGACCCGACGGACTACGACCGTGCGGACGGTCGGGCGCACGTGCGGCTTGACTTTGTGGCGTTCCCGGATCGCACCGCCATCCTGCTCGACTCGGACCTTGGGTACAACATCACCGATGCCCCCCCCTCGGATCGGACGGCGAGCGTGATCGACTTCCGCCAGAGCGAGCACGTCGAGTACCGCGTGGGGTGGTTCCACGCTTCGGGGCGCGTCGTGCAGGCGGTTCGTTTCGACGGCTCGGCGAAGGGATACGGGGAGTTGCCGGCGGAATGGGACGAGCGGCTGCCCTGATCCGCGGCTGACCTCCCCGGTCGATCGTGTTCCTATGATGCCGCGGCATGAACGCGCTGGTCGGCATCATCATGGGTTCGAAGTCCGACTGGGAGACGATGCGCCACGCGGCGGAGACGCTGGCGGAGCTCGGCATCCCGCACGAGAGCCGGGTGGTGAGCGCGCACCGGACGCCGGACCTGCTCTTCGAGTACGCCTCGTCTGCCGAGGGGCGCGGGCTGGAGGTGATCATCGCCGGCGCGGGGGGCGCGGCGCACCTTCCCGGGATGTGCGCCGCCAAGACGACGCTGCCCGTGCTGGGCGTGCCGGTGGAGTCCAAGGCGCTCAAGGGCGTCGATTCGCTCCTGTCGATCGTGCAGATGCCGGCGGGCGTGCCGGTGGGCACACTGGCGATCGGCAAGGCCGGCGCGATCAACGCCGCGCTGCTCGCGGGGGCGATCCTCGGCACGAAGCGGCCCGAGTACCGCGAGGCGCTGGCGGCGTACCGCGAGGCGCAGACGGGCAAGGTGCTGGACAGCCCCGATCCTGCTTCGGACTGACGGCTGCCCGCGCGGCGACTCACCCGCCGACGCGGTAGACACCGGTGGCTCGGATCGTGAGGACTCCTTCGGTCGGGCGCGCGCCGACCGCGCCGACGACGATCACTTCGTCAAGGGGCTTGAGCGAACCGCCGATCGGCGCGACCGAGTTTCCCGCGGCGTCCACGATCTGGACGGTCGCGCTCTGGGCGGCCAGTTCGCTCTTCGGCTCGCAGCAGTAGTCCCAGGGTGTCGGGCACTTGTCGTCGGGGTTTTCGCCGCAGTGGGGGAGCGAGAGATCGACGATGATGAAGACCGGGCCGTCGGCGGAGATCGGGGCCTTTCGGCCGCCGATCCGGCCGCGGACGACGATGGTCTCGCCTTCGGCCGCCTGTTCTTTGGCGTCGGAGACGGAGAGCGCATCGGCGGGCTGGGCGGTGAGGAGCCAGGTCGGCGGCGTGCTCGGGGCCTGCGTGCCGGTCGAGGTCGGCTTGGACTCGCCGCACCCGGCGATCGAACCGGCGATGAGAGCAACGAACGTGAGAGCGGTGAACTGACTCATGTGGAACTCCTCGGCGATTGGACACCGGTTCAGTGGGCCTTGAGGGCCTCGGGGATGGAGAGACGGAGACAACGAACGGCGGGCGGGACGGCGCCCACCAGGCCGACGACAAGCCCGCACAGCACGCCGGCGAGCACGACAGGGGCGTCGAGGGTGAGCGTGAACGCGCCCATGGAGAAGCGGACGGCCAGGCCGTCGAGCAGGAGCAGGCCGAGCGCCGCGCCCGCGATCGCGCCGCACGCGCCGGCGAAGGTTGATTCCTCGGTCAGGCTGAGCACGATGGCGGTGCGTGTGAAGCCGAGGGCCTGGAGCATGCCGACCTCTCGGACACGGGCGGCGAAGGCGGCGTACATGGTGTTGAGGCCGCCGAGGATGCCGCCGGAGGCGATGAGCGCGGCGGTCACGAGGACCATGGCGCGGATGGGGGCGTAGAAGGCGGCGATAGAGGCGTAGTAGTCGCGCTCGCGGATGGCGGTGATCTCGAGGTCGAGGCGGCTCTTGACGAAGAGGTCCACGTCGGCGAAGCGGGCCGAGTCGAGCGTGACGATCACGCAGGAGAGGGAGGCGGGGCGGTTGATGGCGACCTGGAGGTCGATGAGGGGGAGCCAGATCTCGGCGTCCATGACGGTGTTGGGCGCGGTGAACCGGCCGACGATCGTCCAGTCGCGGTTGCTGAAGTGGAGGGTCTGCCCGACGGCGAGACGCGAGTCGGGCACGCCGAGGCGAGTGGCGGCGAGGGCGCCGACCATGAGTTCGTCGCGGCCGCTGCGCGGGGCGCGTCCCTCGACGATCTCGACTTCGGGGTGGACGAGGAGGGCGACGGGTCGCACGCCTCGCATCACGGCGGGCAGGTCGCGGTTGCTGGTGGCGGTCTCGCGCACGGGGAGAGCGGCGTGGATCTCGGGCGAGGCGTAGATGACGCCGGCGCGCTCTTTGAGGCCGGCGATGCTGGCGGCGGCGATGCCCTCGATTCCGGCGTCGATCTGGGAGCGTTCGACGCCCTCCTCGCTGCCGATGCCGACGATCATGACGTTCTCATGGAGGCCGGAGCGTTGGGTGAGTGTGATGGCCATGCCGCGCACGAACCCGCCGGAGGCGAGAGCGAGGAGCACGACGAGCGTGGAGCCGACGAGCGTTGCGGCGAGGCGCAGGCGGCTTCGGCCGAGGTTGCGGAAGGCGTAGTGGAATGGCAGTTGTCTCATGGCTGGTTCTGTCATGCGGCGCGGAAGCACTCGGCGATCTCGCGTCGTGAGGCCTGCCACGCGGGGACCAGCCCGGCGACGACGCCGATCGCGCCGCAGACGAGCATGCCGGTGAGCAGCAGGAGGCCGTCGGCGACGATGGGGACGGTTGCGCCCTCGACGGAGAGGGCGAAACTCTTGAAACCAGCGACGGCGACGGCCGCGCCGGCGCCGACGAGACCGCCGACGAGGGCGAGGATGACGCCCTCGGCGACGATGAGCGCGGCGACGAGCCGCCCGGAGAAGCCGAGGGTCTGGAGGACGGCGTGCTCGGAGACTCGGCTCTGAACGCCGAGGACGATGGAGTTGCCGACGAGGGCGAGCACGGCGACGAGGCAGCCGAGTCCGAGCCAGCGTGCGAAGCCGACGATCTCGATGATGTCGTCGGCGATTCGTCCGATGAAGGCCTTCTCGGTGAAGGTCGTGGTTGGCTCCTGGGCGTGGCGGAATGTCTCGTCGATGTCCTTGCCGACGCGTTCGAGCATCGAGGGGTCGGCAACCTTGACGTTGAACTGGGTGACGATGCCGAGGCGGTTGCGTTGGGCGAGTTGCACGAACTCGAGGGAGGTGTAGGCGACGTTCCAGTCCTGGGGGTCGTCGGAGCGGATGATGCCGGCGACGTAGGCGGTGATGCCCGCGGCGTCGAAGGTGACGCCAGGGCGCAGGCCGCGCCGGCTCGCGAGCGTCTCGCCGACGAGCGCGGCGTCGGTGCGGCGCATCCAGTCCTCGGCCGAGCCGGAGACGATGGTGAGTTTGTCGCCGCGGTCGGCGAGGAACTGCTCCTTGGGCACGCCGCGGTAGGTCACGACGTCGAGGCTGGTGCGGCAGTTGGAGACGACGATCTTCATGGGGATCGCGGAGACGACGCCGTCGATGCGCTCGATGCGCGCGAGGTAGTCCTGGGGCAGTTCGCTGGTGGCCGGGCAGTAGCGGTCCTCGCGGTAGACGACGAGGGTGGTGTCGCCGGCGGTGGCGCGGGTTGCGGCTGTGACGCCGCGGTCCATGGCCTGCACGGCGGTGAAGAGGAACATGGCGATGGCGATGCCCGCGATGGTGAGCGCGGTGCGGACGCGGTGGCGGGCCACCTGCTTGAGCACGTAGGGGGCGCAGTTCAGGATGCTCATGCTGTTCCTCCGATGGCGGCGGCGAGGCCGCTCTCGATAAGCCTGCCTTTTTCGAGGTGCAGGGTTCTCGTGGCGTGCTCGGCCGTTTTGGGGTCGTGGGTGACCATGAGGATGGTTTTGCCGAGTTCCTGGTTGAGTTCACCGAGCAGGGCCATGACGGCGGCGGCGGCGGTCTTGTCGAGGTCGCCGGTCGGCTCGTCGGCGACGATGATGGCGGGGTTCGTGACGATGGCCCGCGCGATGGCGACGCGCTGCTCCTGCCCGCCGGAGAGTTGGCGCGGGAAGTGGTCGAGGCGGTCGGCGACGCCCACGCGCTCGAGCGCGGCCATGACTCGTGCGTGGCGATCACGTCGGTTCAGGGGGTGGAGCAGCAGGGGGAGTTCGACGTTTTCATAGGCCGTGAGGACGGGCACGAGGTTGTAGAGTTGGAAGACGTAGCCGACGTTTTTGGATCGCCATGCGGCGAGTGCGTTAGGGCTGAGGCTCGACAGGTCCGTGCCGCCGATGCGGAGCGTGCCGCGGGTCGGGCTGTCGATGCCGGCGATGAGGTTCAGCAGGGTGGTCTTGCCGCTGCCGCTGGGGCCCATGAGAGCGAGGAACTCTCCTGCGTCGACGTCGAGGTCCAGGCCGTCGAGCGGTCGGATGACGTTGTCGGCCTTGCGGTACTCCCGCGTCAAGGCTCTGCACTGGATCAGGCTCATGGTGTCACCTCCGCGCTGCGCGACGCGAAGCGCACCCGCTGCCCGTCGCGCAGGCCCTCCGCGTCAACGACCAGCAGCGAACCGGGCTGAATCGGTCCGCTCACGACGGCCCAGCCCTCGGACTCGCTCTCGGGTAGCACGTGCACGGGCCGGGCGATGCCTCGGTCTCCGCGTCGGTTGGTCACGGTCCAGACCTGCACGCCGGCGTGGTGCGGGTGCAGGGTGTCGCTCGGCACGCGGACTCGGCCCGCTCCGCCCGCCGGGGTTGCGGCGCCCTGCTGAGCCGTCTCGCCGCGGGGGAGGAACCGCACGCGTGTGAGCATCTCGGGGCGGAGGAGGGGCGATGGTGCGATGACGCGCACCTTGGCCTGGAGCGTATTCTTCTGCAGGTCGGCCTCGTGGGTGATGCGGAGAACCTCGCCCTCGAAGACGCGGTCGGGCAGCACCTCGACGACGACCTCGCACCGCTGGCCCACGAACAGGTGCGAGGCGTCGGCCAGGGGCACGTCGACGCGGACCTGGATGCGCTCGGGGTCGTAGAGCAGGGCGACGTGCCCGGAGTGCGGGTCGTCCATCATGCGGACGACCTTGTCGCCGGGCGCTTTGAGCCGGCGCTGGACGAACCCGTCGATCGGCGCACGGATGACCATGCGGTCGAGTTCGAGCGCGGCCTCGTCGCGGGCGGCGCGTGCCCGCTCGACCGCGCCGCGTGCCTTGTCCACGGACGCGCGGGCCGAGTCGAGCCGTCGGCGTTCCTCGATGCGCAGCGCCAGGTTGCGCTCTGCGGCGCGCAGGTCCGCCCGCAGTCGCTCGCTCCGGGCGGCGAGGAGAGGCCCCATCGCTTCGAGCGATTCGACCGTCGCCCGCTGGGCTTCGACGCGCTGGCGGGCGACGATCACTTCGAGTTCGGTGGCAGCCTGCCCCGCCAGTGAACGCTCGGCCCGGGAGAGTTCCTCCTCGTACTGCACGAGCGTTGCGCGGGCTGCCGCGATCATGGAGGGCAACTGCGCCACCTCGGCCTCGCTCTCGGCCAGGGCCGCGTGCCCGGCCTCGACGGCACGCTCCCGCTCGACCGGCTCGTTCCATTCTGTCTCCGCGGCGCGCAGTTCGGCCTCCGCGAGCGCGAGTTCGGCCTGCGCGACGGACAACTCCGCTTCCGCGCTGCTGAGTTTCAGTTCCGCGTCGATCGAGACCAGCCTCGCGATGACCTGTCCGGCCGTTACGCGGTCGCCTTCGAGCGCGTCGATGTGCTCGACCACGCCATCCGCGAGCGCGGCGGCCGCGACGTAGTACGGCTCCGCTTCGAGCCAGCCCGGGGCCTGCACGGCGGTGCCGACGCGTCCCGCGCCCGCGTGGCGATCGCCGGTAACGGCTTGGTCGCGCGGCTCCTCGGCGCGCTCGAAGACCGCCTGTGTCACCTGCACCGTGCGGACCGGCCGCACCGTCGGCCACGCGCTCCACGCGACGACCAGCACGGTCATCGCGACTACTGCCAGCGGCACGATTGTCGCCGCCTTCGACCGCCGCGGTACGTCCGTGGCGGGCCGATCGCCTTCGATTGTTCCGACCGACATGGGTGTTGCTCCAGAGCCTGTGTTCGCCCGTTGGCGCACGATCGGCGCGCACTTTCCGTGTTACACGGCGGCGACGGCTCTGGGAGGACGCTTGAGGCGCGAAGTCCGCGCGTCGCCGGCAAGTCCCGGCGCATCGGCGAAGACCCGCTCGACGGGATCCCGCCATTCGGCAAGCACGCAAGCGGGCGCGACGCCCAAGGGAACCTTGACGATGCCGGTGCAGCACGACTTGGGACAGTCGCACCCGCGCTGGCGATGGTCGCTGCGATCGCGATCGGACGGGCGGTTCTCTCCGGCCGCCTCGGTCGCCTCGCAGCAGCAGCATTCGTGGTCGTCGCCCTCGGCGGCGAACACGGGGGCGGGTGTGTCCGGGATGGCGCAGCAGTCGTCCGTCCCGTGCATGCCCGCGAGGAGCGGTTGCAGGAAGACGCCAACCACGAGCACCAGGATGGCAAACCTCGCCGGCATCAGTGGACTATATCGACCCAGCCGCGGCGGGGATGCATGTCCGATCACGATCCCAACACTTGGGCGGGCCGAGGTGCCTCGACCCCTGCTCTGGCGGGGTCAAAAAGCACAACCCCGCCTTATCGGCGGGGCTGCCGCGACACACGGGCGAAGGGACTCGAACCCCTAACCTCCTGATCCGTAGTCAGGTGCTCTATCCAATTGAGCTACGCCCGCCCGAGCGAGCCTCCCGGCCCGCACCCGGAAGCCTAATCCCGCCCTCCCGTCCCGGCAAGCCTACCCTCGCTGTCGGGGCTTGATTTCCTCCCCGAGCCTGCGACGATTGGAGTCCAGCCGGGGCCGTCCCCGCGATCAGCGAGCCTCCAGAGGAAACCGATGGCGCACTCAAACTCCGCCCGCAAACGCATCCGTCAGAACGCCAAGCGCCGCGCCCGCAACCGTTGGCGGCTGCGCACGATGCGGACGGCCATCAAGAAGTTCCAGGACGCCCTGACGCAGGGGACCGCCGATGACGCGGCGGCGGCCTACCGCGAGTGCTCCTCGGTCATCGACCGCACGGCCCAGAAGGGCGTGATCCACAAGAACCAGGCCGCCCGCCGCAAGAGCAGGCTCTGCGCTCGCCTCAAGGCGAAGCAGACCGCCGGCGTCTGACCCGACCCCACATCCGATCTCCCGTTCTCCCTCGGCTCGCTGCTCGGCGGACGTTGTGGTTGTTCCTCCGTCGCCCTCTCGCCTGGACCCGTGGTCTATTTTCCCCCGTCGTTCCGATTCCCCGCTACCTTGCCCCCATGAGCCGGCCCATTCGGAGCGAGAGCGCATCGGCCGCCGCGACGGGACGCCGAACCCGGCGCAGGCAGTCCGGGCCGCTCACCTACGGCGTGGCCTCGGCGCGCCCGCTGCACGTCCTGGTCTTTCTGGCCCCGCTGATCCTGCTCTACGAGATCGGGGCGATCGTCTACCTGCCCGGCGAGACCATCGCCGCCCGGGGCATCCTTGCGCGTGTGTTCGAGTCGTTCGGCGTGGTTGGGCTGCACCTTCCGGCCGGGTTGCTCGTTGCGGTGCTGTTGCTGTGGCACGTGCTGCTGCGCGAGCGCTGGCGCGTCCGTGGGCCGTACCTTGCGTTCATGCTGATGGAGGCGTGCGTCTGGACGGTTCCGCTGTTCCTGTTGGCGTTGCTGATGACCGCAGGGCCGGTCCTGCAGACAGAGGCCGCCACCGCCGCGGCCGAACTGCGCGAGCGCTCGTGGCAGGCCCGGCTCACGCTCTCGATCGGCGCGGGTCTGTACGAGGAACTTCTGTTCCGGATGATCCTGATCGCGGCGGCCCACTTCGTGCTCGCCGACCTGCTCTGTCTGCCGGATCACTGGTCGAAGGTCGGGGCGGCGGTCGTGTCGGCGGTGGCGTTCATGCTCTACCACGACGCGGCGACGCCGGTCGAGTCGGCGTTCTTCCTGCTGGCCGGGCTGTACTTCGCGGGCCTCTACATCGCGCGGGGATTCGGGATCGTGGTGGCGGTCCACGCCCTGTACGACGTGCTGGCCCTTGTGATCATGGGCTAGCCGGCGGGGCACGGATCGGGCGTTCCGTGCCCACTGCGTGCCCTTTGGGGTTCCCGCTTCGGGCTTTTTTCTCGCTTCTGGACAGGCCATCCCCCCCTCCGCTACACTTGAGCTGGTCCGCCCCCGGCCGGTGAGCCGATCTCAAGGGCAGGGCGTGTCCGTTTGACCGGGGCAGTGCCCGCCCTCGACGAGCCAAGGAGGTCCGGGTATGGGTCTCGACTTCGCCATCGATGAGCTGTACGCGACCGGCTGGTCGCCCCTCGACACGCGGGACTGCGAACGTCACGACGACGGGCGGCCTTTCCCGTCGCTCGCCAGAGTCGAGCAGGAGTTCGCGGCGGCGGGCTTTCCGCTGAAGGTTCGGCACGTGCAGTTGTTCGACTGCTACCGGGCGGAGTGGCAAGACGGCACGGGCCAACCTGCCGGCGCGGTTGTTGGCCGCACCGCCGCGGAGGCCGCGGTCTTCGCGCTGTCGCAGATGCGTCGTGCGACCGCGTCGGTTTCGGCCGTTGCCACGGTCTGACCGAGCGGCAGGGCCCGCCCGCGGGCGTCGCGCTCCCCGCGGACGCCGGTCCGCCCTACCCGATTCCTTGACGCCCCCCCGCTCCGGCCTATCCTGCCCGGAGCCGCTTGGCCCCATCGTCTAGTCTGGTCCAGGACGCCAGGTTCTCATCCTGGAAACCGGGGTTCGAATCCCCGTGGGGTCATTCGCTGGGACGGTTGGGGGTTGCGAGTTTGGTCTATGCCTCGACCGGCTTCAGGCTGACGTGGGTGTCGTAGAACGAGACGCTGCCGCCGATGGGGTCGAACATGCAGGTGTTCGGCACGAGCGGGTCGGTCCACATCGCGGCGTTGGCGTGGACGCCGGCTTGACGGCGCTTCTCGCCCTTGATGAGATGCCCGTCGATGGTGATATCGGCCGCTCCGGTCGCCCAGTGGCCGAATCCGAGGGCGAAACTGACGACGCCGGGGCGCATCGTCTGCGTCAGTATCACCTTGCCGACCATGGGCTTGTTCTGGTCCGCCGTCAGTGGCCACTCGCCCTTGGTGTTCGTGGCGCTCGTCACCCTCACGAGTTGGTCCTGGCTGAGGCCGAGGCGCGACGCGTCGCGCGGGTTGATGAGGATGCCGTTCTCGGGCATGATCGGCGTGAGCCACGGGTTGGTGATTGTGCGGCTCTTGGTCTGGCTGATCGTTCGGTGCGTGATGAGCGTGAGTTCGTGTCCCTGTCGCAGGGCGTCCGGCTCGCGGCCGGCGAAGTCCTGAATCGGCACGTGGGTTGCGTATCCGGCGTACGGGCGGCCTGTGCCGGCGTGGATCGTGCCCGCGGTCTTCTCCTGGTAGAGGTTAAGGAGCGCGCCGTAGGTGTTCGCGACCATCCGCCCCTTGTAGCAGGTGTCGTGATCCTGGAAGCGTCCGCCGCGGTTGAGCACGTAGACGACCTTGGGCCACATCGCATCGCCGACGATCGCTTTCCAGCGGTCCGCGTCGAAGACGCTTTTCGGAAGGTGCCGGCGTGCTCGATGGAAGATACCGATTTCGCGGGCGTCGGCGTCGGGAACGGCCTGAGAGCCGTCGGTCTTCTCGCCGAACGCGAGGTTGGCCACGCCGCGCAGGTAGTAGTCGTCGGGATGCACGAGGTCGAGGCCGTCGCCGAGGCCGTTGGCGCCGAAGCCAGGCAGCCCGAGGCGTTCGGCGATGCCGAGCATCATGGCCTCGAACGAGAGAGGCATGCGCCGGCCGTAGACCTCGCACTCCTCCGGGATCGGCGCGATCGCCGGCTGCCGCACCGGCTGGACCTTCGCGGGGATGTTCGGGTGCGAACCCTGGAACTCCCAGCGCTCGAGGAAGGAGAGATCGGGGAAGATGTAGTCGGCGTACATGGAGGTCGTCCCGATGATGATGTCGTTGCTGATGAAGAGCGGGAGGCGGTCGAGGTCGCGCAGGATTTCGGCGTTCGTGTGGCCGGCGGGCAGGGCGTAGGTCGGCGCGGCCATGTACTGGATGAGCGCCTTGACCGGGTACGGATAGGCGTCGCCGATCGAGGGGATGACCTCCTGGTACATATCGCTGGCGAGCGGGTACCAGTTGCGCCTGGCGGGATAGCCGGCGAAGAGGGTGGACTTCTCGTAGTCAACGTCGTGGCGGATGCTGGAGATGCCGAAGGGCTTGATCGCTCCGGGGTGCTTGCTGAGGCTGAACAGCCCGCCCTTGCCCATCGTGTCCCACGCGGCCGCGGCGATCATCCCGCCCGCGTGGTCGAAGTTCCCGAGCAGCATGTTCAGCGACATCCAGGCGAGCACGGCGTAGAAGCCGTTGGTGTGCTGCGCAGGCCCGCGGTGGATGTCCACGGCCGCCGCGTTGCCCCAGCGGGCGAGTTCGCGAGCCACGGCGGTCAGGTCGTCCACGGGGCAGTCCGCCATCGTGCACCACTCGGCGATCTCGTGCTGCATCGCCGACTCTTTGAGGATCTGCAGCCCGCTCTTGACCGCGGTGCCGTCGGGGAGGGTGGTGTCCACGAAGAGGTCGCCCTCGACCGGGACGCTTGTGCTGTTGGGATCGACGGCGGTGGGGACGCCGCCCACCATCGCCACGAGTTCGTGGCCGTCGGAGAGTCCCAGGTCCTTCGCGCGGACGAATCGCGTCGGCGCGCCGTTGCGCACCGCGACCAGCCACGTCGAGTTCGTCCAACTTGTCTCACCCCTCGCGTTGGCGGCGGCCTTGTTGGCCGCGGCGAGGAAGGGGGCGTTGTAGGCCTCGTTCTCGAAGAACCACCGGATCATCGCCATGGCGAGCGGGATGTCAGAGCCGGGCTTGAGCGGCAGCCATTTCCACGCCTTGCTCGCGAGTTTGCTGAAGCGCGGGTCGGCGACGGCGATCCTTGTGGCGCCGCTCACCAGGTTGCCGGTCAGCCGCACGGTGCGGTTGGGCGGGCCGTAGTTCGCCTCGAAGAGGTTCGCGCCCACGAAGAGGATGAACCGGCTGTTTTCGGCGTCGGCCTGCCAGTAGAACTTCTTGCCGCCGGCGAACTTGCCGTCCGCGTACTGCTCGCTGATCGCCTTGCAGGTGAAGTAGAGCGACCCCTGGCAGACGGTGGTGTGTCCGTGCGCGTTGGTGGAGCCGAGCGCGCTCGCGAACCTCTTGTAGAAGTCGCCGCGCCCGCCCTTGATGCGCCCCCAGTTCAGCACGATCTGGTTGTTCTTCGGGCCGAAGTCGGGGTGGTCGGGGTCGATCAGGAGGTGCAGATGCTCGGCGTGGGTGCGCTTGAAGTCCTCCACGAGCGCGGCCTTCTTTCCGCGGTCCTTCTCGGCCCAGATCGCCTTCACGTCCTTCTCCATCGCGGCGGCGACGGCCGGCTCGGTGAGCGCCATCAGCGAGCGCAGACCCTCGACTTCGCGCTGCTCCTCGCCGGGCAGGTTGGCGAAGAGCCGGCCGCCCTCGCATATCTCGCGGATCGCCTGCTCGAAGGGGATGGTGATCCACTTGTTCTCGCCGCGCTTCCCGGCGCGCTTGAGCACCTTCCGCAGCCGGTACGGGTCGTACGCGGTCTGGAGTCCTGCCTGTCCCTTGGGGCACAGGCCGCCATCGACCGGCGCGGCGTCGTCCGCTGCGGTGGCGTAGGGGAGATGCGGGTGGAGCGTCCACGGGCTGTAGGGGTTGCCGTCGATCTTGGTGATGACGCCGTCCTGGAGTTTGCAGCGGATGCCGCAGCCGGTGTTGCACTGGAGGCAGGCGGAGAGAATGTGGTTGTCGGCGAGGGGCAGCTCGTACTTGGCGTCGGGGCGTTTGCTGTTCATGATGGCCGCGCCGTCGCGCTTGCTGTCCTGCGCGTGGGCGACCGCGGGCAGGATGCCGCCGCCGAGGAGAGCGCCCCCCGCGAGGAACTGCCGACGGGACTGAACGGAGGGGTTGTGCGTGTCCATGACGCTCGCCTTTCTCACGCGGCTCTGGCCGCGAGCGCTCTGCTGATGCGACGACCGACGAAGTAGACGGCCATGCCGACCGCGATCAGGAACAGGCCGACGAGGTACTCCATGGCGGTGGCGTGGTAGGTGTAGTTCAACCTCGGGTGCTGGAAGGCGTCCTGCAGGCCGCGGATCTCGCCGATGGCCTGTCCCGGCACGAGCACGTTCAGGCGTGCGCTGATGAAGGCGACGGCGACGAGCAGTCCGGCGAAGATCCAGGCGCCGGGCCGTCGGGTGAGCAGCAACGCGAAGGGGAAGAGGCCGCCGATGCCGAGGTGTACGATCCAGAAGACCCACCAGTACGGTCCGAAGAGGACGAGGTCGAGCGCTGGCGCGTGCGTCTGGGTGTTCCAGAAGACGATCGAAAACTCGGCGAACTCGAGGAGGAAGTACGCCACCAGCCCCACGAGCACGATGGACCGCAGGCGTGCCATGGCTGCCGTGAAGATGGCCGGGTCGGCATCGCCATACCCCGCGGGGCTATCCACGCCGATGATGCCGCGGATGAGCAGGAGCATGGCGGCGCCCGCGGTGATCGCGGAGGCGAGGAACATGATGGGGAGGAGCGGGCTGTGCCAGGAGGGCTTGGCGTCCACGACGCCGAAGAACGCGCCGCTCTGGCTCGGGAACATCAGGGCGAGGAGCACGCCGAGGCAGAGCAGCGGCTTGAGCCAGCCCGTGTCGCGCCGGTAGCTGATGAACCAGCAGATCGCGGCGACGGCGAGGAACGCGTTGTACATCCAGGCGTTGAAGGCCATCATGCTGGTGAACGCTGGCGCGGTGAGGATGCGCGACGCTCGCTCCATGTGCCCGAGATCGAGCCAGACCGCCATGAACGCCGGAACCACCGCCGCGAACGCGAGCACGATCGCCGCACGCAGCGCGGCCGGGTGCCGGAACCCCGGCAGACCGAGGATGAACCCCGCCGCGGCCACCGCGAACGCCCCGCCCGCGATGCCGACGCCGTGGAAGTAGATGGCGATCCACAGCCCCCACGGCACGTACGAGCCGTACCCCGCGGGCAGGTGCCCGTGCGCAATGCGCTGGTACATGCCGATTGCGCCAAGCCCGAGGCAGACGATCCAGAGCAGCCACAGGGCGGCCGTCCAGTAACGCTTGCCGTGCGCGGCCGGCGCGGACATCGCGGGGTGCGTCGCCTGACTTGTCGAGAGCGTTGTCATGGCTGTTCTCCGATCGTCACACGATGTAGAACACGCGTGGCTTTGTGCCCTTGTGGGGCAGGAGCGTCTGCACGTTGTGCTTCGTCACCAGTTCCGTTACGAGGCTGTCCGGGTCGTTGGCGTCGCCGAAGTAGGTTGCGCGTCCGATGCAGGTGGTCGCGCA
Source organism: Phycisphaerales bacterium (assembly GCA_039794165.1). Taxonomy (GTDB): domain Bacteria; phylum Planctomycetota; class Phycisphaerae; order Phycisphaerales; family UBA1924; genus CAADGN01. The sequence goes on along the minus strand of JBDIVY010000006.1, from coordinate 2,606 downwards.
CTGGGGCAGCTGCCCCGCCTCCAGGCGGTGCAGGCAGAAGTGGCACTTGCGGGCGTTCCCGGTCGGCGACTGGTGCCCCTCGCGCCGCCAGGCCTTGCCGTACTCGTGGCTTGGCTGGTCCGCCCACGGGGCCTGCGCGCCGAACATCGGCGACTCATCGCCATCCGGGCAGCCCTCGGCAGCGCCGTCCGTGTAGTTCTCGCCGAAGTCGCTGGTCCGTGCGCCGTAGGGGCATGCGGCGATGCAGTAGCGGCAGCCGATGCACTTGTCGTAGTCGATCGCGACGATGCCGTCCGCACGCTTCCAGGTCGCGTTGACCGGGCACACCGGCACGCAGGGCGGGCTGTCGCACTGCATGCACGGGCGTGGGGTGAACCGAAGCTGCACGTTCGGGAACTCGCCGAACTCCTCGGTGACCACGGGGCGGTAGACCACGCCGGGCGGCAGGTGATTCTCGGCGATGCAGGCGATCGTGCAGGCGTGACAGCCCACGCACTTGCGGGTGTCGATCACCATGATCCAGCGCCGCAGCTCCACCGGCTTGGCCATCGCCTTCACCAGTTCGCGCTGCATGCGCAGCAGCACGTCCTCGTCAACGCGAGGGCGAACGTTGTTCAGCACCGGCAGGCTGCGGATCGTGCCGGGTCCGGCCGGGTCCGCGGGCGTGGTGGCGCGTCGGGCCAGCACGGCCGTCCCGCCGGCTACAGCCAGACCCGCGCCGACCAGCGCGCCAGCCCGAACCGCCTCGCGGCGGGTCATGCAGCCGGTGGATCCGCGGACGTTCGCGCTATCTTCAGTCGCCTGGTTCATGGTCAGGCTCCGTGGGTGGAAGGTTCGGTCGTGGCGAGCGGCGCCGCCGTCGTGCCCGACCGCTTTGCGTTGAACTCACCGACACTCTGGATCGTCGTCCGCTTGAGAAAGGCCAGTTGCTCGGCACGGATGGCGACCTGCAGGGCGTGCGCGGGGCAGGCGCGCTCGTCGGAGCACTCCGCGATGCCGAGGGCGCACTTCGGGTGGAGGATGTCGTCGTCCAGCGCGACGCACAGGTCGAAGAGAGTGACCGTGCGCGCGTCCGCGCTCAGGCGGACGCCCCCCCCCTTGCCCTTGGCCGTGTCGAGCAGGCCCTTCCTGGAGAGGATGTGCACGAGCTTCGCGAGATACGCCGGCGGAGCGCCCACGGCCCGCGCGAGGGCGTCCACGCGGATTGGCCCATCCCCGTGGACCGCGAGGTGTCCCATCGCAGAGGCCGCATAGCCGACGCTCGGACTCACCATGATCACCGGCTCCTGAATCGGCGTAATCAGATGACCATATGACCAGATGGTCGTTTGGTCAAAAGTATTCGGGTCGTCCGGCTGCGGGTGCGATACGGAATTTGATCGGTATGTTGACCGGCTCTACCGCCCCAGGGCTGATTCAAGCGATGATCCGAGTGTCAGGAGATGCCTGCGCAACCCGGGAGGCTCGGGATGGCACGCACTGCCGCTCACCGAGCAGGTCGCACAGCGTGACGAGGTCGCCGCCGGCGTCGGTGATTGCCCACCACTCGTCGCCGTAGCGGTCGTACTGCACCAGGAGTTCGTCAAGCCCGTTGTCGCCGGGGCCCCAGATGTACTCGCGGTCGATCCGCGGCGGCTGGATGCCACCCCCACCTCCGCCGCCCCCCCCTCCGGGCCCGCCGCCGCTCAGCAGCTCCACCTGACCCTGCTCGAACGCCAGCGGCGCGGCCTGCTCGTCCGTCCCCGGCTCCACCGTCGAGAGCGCGAGCGCCTCCAGTTCCGGGTCACCCGACGACATCGCCCCGCCCGGCGTCGCCACCGGGTCCGTCACCACCTCCTGGATGCGCCGCACCCCGTCGTAGTGGAACCGCTCCGTCCGCAACGCGGTCAGCCCGAGCATCGGCGACTGCGTCCGCACCAGCCGCCCGAGGCCGTCGTACGAGTGGTGCTTCACCAGGTCGCCGACGACCACGTCGAACGGCTCCTGCGTGTCCCGCCATGCCTCGTTCACCTGCACCAGCCGGTTCCACGCGTCGTACTGGTACCAGGAGTCGCCGTCGAAGACGAGGTTGCCGGCGCCGTCGTACACCGGCTCGTGGTCGTCCAGCACGCTCGTCTCGTCTTCGCGCACGATCCCCGTGAGCCGGTTGCGCTCGTCCACGCCGTGCGTGACGTGCAACTCGTCGTGCCCGCCGAAGTCGCCCCACGACTCGCGCCCCGCGCCGCTCCCGCCGTCGCCGACCCAGTTCCCCAGCAGGTCCAGACGCCACACGTCCGAACGCACCAGCGACGACGGCACGATGAACGGCGAGCCGCCCTGGTCGAAGTCCAACTCCCCGACCTCCGTCCCGATCAGACGCTGCAAGGCGTCGTACGCGTTCACCTGCGAACGAACGTTCTCCTGCTGCTGCGACGCCACCGGCCACTGCGTCAGCCGCGACGACGCACGGCTCCCCGAAGCGTCGTACCCGTACTCCGCCCGGAACAACGTCGCCGGCGTCGAATCAGCGTTCACGAACCGCAGGTCCGCCACACGCCCGAACCCGTCCAGACCGCCCAGCCCCGTCTCCGAGCCGAGCCGGAACGACTGCACGATCCCGCCGTCCG
>JBDIVY010000005.1:0-266143 GCA_039794165.1 Phycisphaerales bacterium | reverse complement strand
CGCACCCGATCGAGATGGAGGAGCCGGAGGAGGGGGGGGAGAGCGCGGGCGAAGGCGGCGGGAAGAAGAAGCGCCGCCGTCGTCGGCGGCGTCGCAAGGGCGCGGGCGAGGGAGCGGAGGGCGCGCCGGCGGAGGGCGGGGAGGCGTCCTCGGCGGCGGAGCCGTCGGGGGTCGAGGCGGGTGAGGGTGCGGGGGTGAGCGCGGACGAGGGTGGGCCGGGCGAGGGCGATGAGGGGGGGGGCAAGAAGAAGCGTCGCCGTCGTCGTCGGCGTCGCAAGGGCGCGGGCGAGGGCGGCGGCGAGTCCGGGGCGGCGGAGGGGGCGTCCGAGGCGGCGTCGGCGCGGGAGTCCGATGAAGGTGCGCGGGCGGCGGGTGATGCGGACGCTTCGGACGACGGGCAGGCGGAGGAGGGCGCGGCGTCGGGGGAGACGGGGCTGAAGAAGAAGCGTCGCCGTCGCCGTCGTCGGCGCGGCGGGGGCGGGTCCTCGGAGGGCGGGAGCGATGGCGAGCGCGGCGCTGGTGCGGAGCGGGCTGATTCGCCGAGCGCGCCGGTGAGTGCGCCGGCGTCCTCGCCGAACGGGCAGGCCGCGCCGAAGCCGCAGCCGCGGACGCTGTATGCTGCGTCGCGTCGTCGGCTGCTGCCGAGCGAGAAGGCGCGTCTGAAGCCGAGCGAGGAGTGAGGCGGGGATGGCGTGGCAGGGCGCGACATCGGGAAGGGAGATGCGCGGCGTTCGCCGGCTGATCGTGCTCGGCTCGACGGGTTCGATCGGGACGCAGGCGCTGGAGGTGGTGCGTCACCTGAACGGGCTGCACGGGGCCGGGGCGTCGCCGGTGCGGTACGAGGTGGTCGGCCTGTGCGCGGGGCGGAACGCGGGGCTGTTGGCGGAGCAGGCGCGTGAGTTCGGCGTGCGCGAGTGCGGGCTGGCGGAGGGGGGGGTGATCGAGGGCGTGCGGTGCCGCGTGGGGCCTGGGGCTGCCGAGGCGCTCGTGCGCGAGGTCGAGGCGGACGTCGTGCTCGCGGCGATCGTGGGGGTGGCGGGGCTTGCGGCGACGCTGGCGGCGGTGGAACTGGGTCGGGAGGTTGCGCTCGCGAACAAGGAGACGCTGGTTGCGGCGGGCGCGGTGGTCGTGCCGGCGGCGCGTCGAGCGGGCGCGAGGCTGCTGCCTGTGGACAGCGAGCACTCGGCGGCGTGGCAGTGCCTGGCGGGTTTGCCGGGGTGCGCGGAGGGGCCGCCGATGGTCGCGCCGGCGTGCGTGCGTCGGCTGGTGCTGACGGCGTCGGGCGGTCCGTTCCGGACGTGGAGCGCGGCGCGGGCGTACGACGCGACGCCGGAGGAGGCGTTGGCGCACCCGACGTGGTCGATGGGGTCGAAGGTGACGATCGACTCGGCGACGCTGGTCAACAAGGGGCTGGAGGTGGTGGAGGCGCACTGGCTGTTCGGGCTGGGCGCGGACCGGATCGGCGTGCTGATCCATCCGGGTTCGATCGTGCACGCGATCGCGGAACTTTCGGACGGGTCGGCGATCGCGCAGTTGGGCGCGCCGGACATGCGCGTGCCGATCCAGCACGCGCTGAGCGCGCCGCTGCGGCTGCCGGGGTGCGGGCGGGCGCTGGACCTCGACAGCCTGCGGACGTTCGAGTTCGAGACGCCGTGCGAGGAGCGGTTCCCCGCGATCGGGCTGGCGCGGCGCGTGGTGGAGGCGGGGGGCACGGCGGGGGCGGTGTTCAACGCCGCGAACGAGGCGGCGGTGGACGCCTTCCTGCGGGCGCGGTCGATCCCGTTCGGTCGGATCGTCGAGATCGTGGGGGAGGCGATGGAGGCGATCGCGCCGGGGCCGGTGCGGTCGCTGGCGGACGTGATGGAGGCGGACGGGGCGGCGCGGGCGTTCGTGGCGTCGCGCGTGGGCGAGTTGGCGGGGCGGAGCGTTGGCTGACCCGAACCGAGCGATCCAGCGGGCGGTCGAGTTGCACCGCGCGGGGCGGACGGCGCAGGCGCTGGCCGCGGCGCGTCGGGCGGCGGCGGGCGCGCCGGGGAACGCGAACGCGCACAACGTGCTGGGTGTGATCCTGCTGGAGTCCGGGGACGCGGCGGGCGCGGAGCGAGCGTTGCGGCGTGCGGCGTCGCTGTCGGCGGGCGCGCCGGGGCCGCACAACAACCTGGGCAATGCGCTGGTCGCGCTGGGGAGGCTGGAGGAGGCGGAAGGGGCGTACCGGCGAGCGTTGGAGATCGACGCGGCGCATGCGCCGGGCGCGCTGGGGTTGTCTCGAGCGCTCACGCTGCAGGACCGGAACGAGGAGTCGGCGGAGGCGGCGGCCGCGGGGGCGGCGGCGAACCCGCGCGATGCGCGGCTGCGGGTGAACCTCGGGGGCGCGCTGCTGGCGGCGGGTCGGGTGACGGAGGCGGTGGCCGCGCTGCGCGAGGCGGTTGCGCTCGCGCCGGCGGACGCGGAGGCCCTGCGGCAGTTGGTGAGCGCGCTGCACTACGACGCGCACGCCTCGGCGGACGAGGTCTTCGAGTTGCACGGGCGGCTGGGGCGGCTGGTCTCGGGGGGGCGGACGCCGCCGGTGATTCGCCCGTCGGACGCGGGGAAGCGGCCGCTGCGGGTGGGGTACGTGTCGTCGGACTTTCGGGCGCACTCGGTGGCGTTCTTCATCGAGCCGATCGTGGAGCATCACGACCGCGGCGAGGTGCACGTGACGTGCTACATGACCGCGCCGCGGATCGACGCGACGACGGAGCGGATCCGGGGGAAGGCCGACGTATGGGTGGACGCCTCCGGGCTGAGCGACGACGCGCTCGTGCGGCGCGTGCGAGCGGACGGGATCGACGTGCTGGTGGAGTTGGGGGGGCACACGGTTGGGAATCGGTTGGGCGCGCTGGCGGCGCGGGCCGCGCCGGTGCAGGCGACGTGGATCGGGTATCCGGCGACGACGGGGGTGCCGGCGATCGACGCGCGGCTGGTGGACAGCGCGACGGACCCGCAGGGCGCGGAGCGTCTGGCGACGGAGCGGCTGGTGCGGCTGGACCCGGTCTTCCTGTGCTACCGGCCGATGGATGATGCGCCGGAGGTTGGGCCGGGGCCGTCGGAGTCGTCAGGCGTGGTGACGTTCGGCTCGTTCAACACGCTGCCGAAGATGGGGGAATGGACGCTCGCGGCGTGGGCGGAGGCGCTGGGGCGTGTGCCGGGGTCGCGGCTGGTGCTGAAGAACATGGGGCTTGCGGACGCGCGGGCGAGGGAGCGGATCGCGTCGTTCTTCGAGGGGCGCGGCGTGGAGCGATCGCGGCTGGACCTGCTGGGGCCGACGCCGGGCCAGCGGGAGCACCTGGAGGTGTACGGCCGAGTGGACGTGGGGCTGGACACGTTCCCGTACGCGGGGACGACGACGACGTGCGAGGCGATGTGGATGGGGGTGCCGGTGGTGTCGGTGTCGGGCGGGGCGCACGCGTCGCGGGTGGGGCTGAGCCTGCTGCGGGCGGTGGGGCTGGAGGCGTTGTGCGCGCCGACGGTTGAGGGGTACGTTGAGGCGGCGGTTTCGCTGGCGCGGGATGGGGAACGGCTTGCGTCGCTGCGTCGCGGGCTGCGCGAGCGGGTGGCGCGGTCGGCTTTGTGCGACGCGGCGGGGGCGTGCCGGCGCGTGGAGTCGGCGTACCGGGGTTTGTGGGAGGGTGCGTGCGGGGGTTGACGCGGGGGAACGGGCGCGGCGGCGGCCGTCTATCATCGGCGGCGCAGGCCCGGGGAGCGGTCCTGGCGGAGCATTTTGGGCGGAGATCGTGTTGTCATGCCGCACATCATCGGCGAGCCTTGCATCGGCACGAAGGACACGTCGTGCGTGGACGTGTGCCCTGTTGACTGCATCCACCCGACGAAGGACGAGCCGGACTACGAGACGGCGGAGCAGTTGTACATCGACCCGGACACGTGCATCGACTGCGGTCTGTGCGTGGACGAGTGCCCTGTGAAGGCGATCTATCCGCAGGAGGACCTGCCTTCGGAGTGGAGCAGGTACATCCAGGTGAACCTGGACTACTACCAGAAGAAGGGCTGAGCGGGCGGGCGACCGCACGCCGGCGTGATGCGTCTGACCATGATCCGAACCGCCCCTTGGACGCTCTGGCGGCACACGACGGCGGAGTTGTGGCGGCTGCTGCTGCTGACGACGGCGGTGCTGGTGACGGTGATCTCGTTCGCGGCGGCGGTGAAGCCGCTGGCGGACGGGAAGCTGGGACCTGCGGAGGCGATCCGGTTCGTGCTGCTGGCGATGCCGCCGATGCTGGCGTACGCGCTGCCGTTCGCGTCGGGCTTCGCGGCGACGCTGGCGTTTCACCGGATGGCGCAGGACAACGAGGTGCTGGCGGCGCACGCGGGGGGGGTGAGCCACGGTCGGGTGCTGGCGCCGGCGGCGGCGTCGGGGCTTGCGCTGGCGGGCGCGCTGCTGCTGCTGAACGAGTGGGTGATCCCGCACTTCCTGCGTTCGATGGAGCAGGTGGTGCGGCAGGACGTGACGAAACTGATGGTGCGCTCGTTCGAGCGGGGGCAGTCGGTGGAGATCGGGTCGCTGATGATCCACGCGGACTCGGTGGTGCAGGTGGACCCGAGGGCGGACCCGCGGCTTGCGGAGATGGGGGCGACGCAGTACCTGGTGCTCGGGGGCGTGGTGTTTCTGGACATCGACAAGTTCGGGGAGGTGCGCGACGAGGCGGTGGTGCGGCGTGCGCCGATCGTCGTGGTGCCGGACGAGGACGAGCACGGTCGTCGGCAGAGCCTGGCGTGGGTGCGTCCGGAGCGGGGGTCGGGGGTTCGGCGCGACGAGACGCTGATCCTGTTCGAGCAGTTGCGTCCGTTCAGTTTCGCGGTGCCCAGCGCGTTCGAGGACGACCCGAAGTTCCTGACGTTCGCGGAACTGCGCCGGCTTCGGCACGAGCCGGACCGGATGAGTTTCATCCGGATGAGGACGCGCGACCTGGCGTACCACCTGGCGGAGCGTGCGACGACGGACGCGATCAACGATGCGCTGGCGACGCAGGGGCGGGTGCGGCTGGAGCGGGCGAACGGGGAGCCGATCGTGGTGCGGGCGGCGGGGATCGCGTGGGACCACGCGGAGCGGGCGTGGCGGCTGAACCCGGCGCGCGACGGTGCGCCGATCAGCGTGGAGGTGTGGCGTCTGGGGCCGGGGGGCGAGCCGGGCGGGGGGGGGGTGACGGAGATCACGGCGGCGGAGGCGTTGCTGGCGACGCACATGGGCGGGCCTCGGCTGGAGGACCGCGACCTGACGCTGCGGCTGACGCTGCGCGGGTTCGCGGCGCGTGGGGCGGGGGCGGAGCCGGGGACGGTGGGCGAGGCGCCCGGGGGGCAGTTGTCGGAGCGTGTGCTGGACAACATCCGTCCCGGGGAGAACCCGCTGCCGTCGCTGCTTGCGGTGGATGCTCCGCGTCTGCTGGCGATGGCCGTGCCGCGGGTGACCGGCGAGCGGGCGGACCCGTTCCTGCTCCCGCCGACGCGGGAGTTGGAGCGTCGTCTGGAGCAGCTGGAGCGTGAGATCACGAGCAAGCAGCACGAGCGGTGGGCGATGGCGACGAGTTGCTTCGTGATGGTGATCACGGGTGCGGTGACGGCTGTGCGTCTGCGTTCGAGCCTGCCGCTGACGGTGTATTTGTGGAGTTTCTTTCCCGCGCTGGGGGCGGTGCTGACGATCAGCGGGGGGCAGTCGCTGGTGCACAACACGGGCGCGCCGGGGCTGCTGATGCTGTGGGGGGGTGTCGGCGGTCTGGCGGCGTACACGCTGGCGGCGTACCGCGGGCTGAGGAAGCACTAGTGGCGGATTCGGCGGCGACAGTCGGGGTGCGAGTCTTTGCGCCGTGGGCGGCGGGGTGGCGCGCGACGCTGCTGCTCGTGCTGGGCGTGACCGTGCTGCGGGTGGTGTATCTGGTGTGGCTGTGCCCGTACACGCTGATCGAGGATGAGGCCCACTACTGGGAGTGGAGCCGCCGGCTGGAGTTGTCGTACTACTCGAAGGGGCCGGGGGTGGCGTGGCTGATCGCGGCGTCGTCGTGGCTCCTGGGCGAGTCGGCGTGGGCGGTGCGGGTGCCGGCGGCGATGGCGTCGGGCGTGGGTGCGCTGTGCGTGGCGGGTCTGGCGCGGGACGCGTGCGGGGACGGGCGCGCGGGCTTCTTCGGCGCGTGCGTCTTCCTGCTGATGCCGGTGTTCCAGGTGGTGGGGCTGCTGATGACGATCGACGGGCCGATGGTGGCGTGCTGGGCGGCGGCGTGCTGGGCGGGGTGGCGGGCGATGGAGCGCGGGTCTGGGCCGGCGTGGGTGGCGCTGGGGGCCGCGCTCGCGGTCGGGTTCCTGTTCAAGTACGTCGTGGTGCTGCTGGCGCCGGGGCTGGTGTGGTATGCGCTGCTTCGGCGCGGGTCGGGGCGGGCGCGCGCGGGGTGGGGATGGGTGGCGGCGGGAGTGTGCGTGGGGCTGCTGGGCGTCGTGCCGGTGGCGGCGTGGAACGCGATGCACGGGTGGCCGACGGTGCATCATCTGCTGGGGCACCTCGGGCTGCCGGGGGGGGACGTTGCGCCGACGCGGGCCGAGGGGGGGGGTTGGCGTTACGATCCGAGGTGGACGCTGGAGTTCCTGGGCGGTCAGATCGCGCTGGCGGGCGCGCCGCTGGTGCTGGGCATCTACAGCGCGGTGGTGGCGATCCGGCGGCGGCGCGAGGCGGGGTGGCCGGGTCGGGCGTTCCTGATCGTGTGCGGGGCGCCGGTGCTGGCGATCTATGTTGGGGTGTCGTTCGTGACGGAGCCTGAGGGCAACTGGCCGATGGCGGGGTACGTGACGATGGCGGCGTTGTGCGGGTGGGGCGTGGTCGATGCGATGGACGGTGTGCTGCGTCGGCGTGCGGCGTGGAGCGCGCTGCCGCGCGGGGAGCGGCCGTGGGCGGGGATCGTCCGGCGCAAGCCGGAGTCGCACCGTCAGATCGCGTGGGACGTTTCGGTTGTGCTTGGGCTTGTGATCGGTGTGGGGGCGTTGCGGATTGATCTTTTGGCGCGTGCGCCGCTGGTGGGGTGGATGTTCCCGGAGGGTCGGATGTCCGGGGCGGACGATCGAGCGGCGGACGCGGCGGAGCGTCTGGCCGCGCTGCGTGAGCGGACGGGGCTGGAGCCGTTCGTGATCGCGCAGCAGTACGGGCGTGCGAGCCAGATGGCGTTCTACCTGCCGGGGCGTCCGACGGTGTACTGCGCGAGCAGCCTGACGGACGGGCGGGCGACGCAGTACGACCACTGGCGGGAGACGGACCTGCGGAACCCCGAGGTGGAGCAACGACTGCTTGGTCGGCCCGCGCTGCTGACGGGGGCGACGGTCGAGCAGTGGCGGCCGGCGTTCGAGCGGGTGGAGGCCGGCCCGCAGTTGCGGGGCGAGAGCAAGGCGGGGCGGCAGGTGTTCGTGGGGATCGGGTACCGTGGGTTCGGCGCGGCGGCGCGGCCGGGCGCACGGGAGGGCGAGCGGTGATCCATCGCACGGCGGCCGAGCGGCGGATGCGGCGTTCGCGGGCCATGACGGCCGGCGCGCTCGTGCTGCTCGGGCTGCTGGCGGTGTCGCTGCTGGACCGGGTGGTGTATGACGCGCTCGCGTGGCCGCCGGAGCGGCGGGGGCTGGGGGAGATGGAGGACTGGTACCAGATGCTGCGGACGGCGGGGTATCTGCCGGCGTGGCTGGCGGTCGGGGCGGCGATCGTGCTGCTGGGACGAGGGGGGGGGCAGGAGCGGGCGGCGTCGCGGCGTGCTGCGGTGGTCGTGCTGGGCGCACTGACGGCGGGGCTTGCGGCGGAAGTGGTGAAGTTGCTGGTGGGGCGTGAGCGGCCGGAGGTGTCGGGGGTGGACGGGGCGTGGCAGGGGTACGTCTTCCGCGCGCCGCTGGGGGCGTTCGCGGATTCGTCGAACCTCGGGTTCCCGAGTTCGCACGCGGCGACGGCGTTCGGGGGGGCGTTCGCGCTGGCGGCGGCGTACCCCCCCCTGCGCTGGCTGGCGCTCGTGCTGGCGTGCGGGTGCGGGCTGACGCGCGTGCTGGCCGGGGCGCACTTCGCGTCGGACGTGTACGGCGGGTGCGTGCTGGGGTGGGCGAGTGCGCGGTGGTGGTGGCGTGGGTTGTCGGAGCGGTGGGGCTGGGGCGGGGCCGCGCTGCCGCGGTGGGAGCGGGCGGGATGAGGCTGCTGGACCGGTACATCGCGCGGCAGTTCCTGGTGAACGTGGTGGTGCTGTTCGTGCTGCTGTTCAGTTTCGTGGTGGCGATCGACGTGTCGCTGAACGTGCACCGGTTCATCTCGAACGCGACGCGACTGGCGCAGGCGGGGAGCGGCGCGGAGCCGTCGGGGGCGCGGGTGGCGGTGGTGACGGCGTTCCTGGTGGCGGACCTGTGGTGGCCGCGGCTGCTGCAGTTGTTCAACTTCATGCTGGGCCTGGTGATGGTGGCGGCGATGGGGTTCACGCTGACGCAGCTGGTTCGGCACCGGGAGCTGGTGGCGATGCTGGCGAGCGGGGTGAGCCTGCGGCGGGTTGCGGCTCCGATCCTGGCGGTGGCGTTCGTGATGACGGGGGTGCAGGGGCTGAATCAGGAGTTCGCGCTGCCGCGGATCGCGCCGCTGCTGGCGCGTGACACGGGGCAGGCGGGTCAGCACGCGATGGGTGCGTCCCGGGTGCCGCTGGTTGCGGACACGCTTGGTCGGGTGTGGTACGCGCGTGCGTTCGACGCGGACACGGGGACGCTGGAGGACGTGTACGTGTGGGAGCGCGACGCGCAGGGGATGGCGATCCGGCGGATTCATGCGGAGCGGGCGCGGTGGCGTTCCGGCGGGTGGGACCTGGACGGTGGGATCGCGGAGTCGAGGACGAACCGGGCGGAGGCGGCGGTGCGCGTGGAGCGGATCGAGACGAATCTCGACCCGACGGAGTTGCGTGTGCGCCGGCATGACGCGTATCGGCACGCGCTGAGTTGGCGGCAGTTGGGGCAGATGCTGCGGGTGCTGGACCGGCTGGACCGCGATGCGCCGGAGGTTCGGGCGAGGCGGGAGCAGATTCAGCGTGAGCGTTGGGGGCGGGTGTCGATCATGGCGTCGAACGTGCTGGCGTTGCTGATCGCACTGCCGTTCTTTCTGGCGCGAACGCCCGGTAACATGGTGGTTCGGACGCTTCGTTGCGCTCCGGTGGCGATGGTGGCGTTGCTCGGGGGAATACTGGGGGCGTCCGCGCCGGTGCCGGGGTTGCCGGCGGCGGTGGGGGTGTTCGTGCCGACGGTGGTGCTGGGTCTGGTGGCGGTGGCGTCGCTCTCGACGATCCGGACCTGAGGCGGTGCGGCGAAAATCGCGGAGGTTCCCTCGGAGTTCTTCTCTGTTGCGGCGGGGGTCGGCTCGCTAGGATGAAGGGCACTGGAGGTTCTCGAGTGGTGCAGGGTCGTCACCGTTCGCGGCGCGGGTTCTCCGTGGTCGAGTTGATCATCAGTCTCGCCATCGTGGCGATCCTGGTGGGGCTGCTGCTGCCGCTGCTCGGGCACACGCGGAGCATCGCGCACGAGGCGGTGTGCGCGAACAACCTGCGTCAGATCGGGCTTGGGTGGCACGCGTACTTCCAGGAGCACGAGCAGTTCCCGCGGCACACGGACGAGCCGGACTGGCAGTACGGCGGGGTGAAGTTCCTTGGTGGTGGGGAGTTGGTGGTGCTGGACGCGGATCGCCCGATCAACCCGTACATGGCGGGGGAGGCTCAGGCGGAGAGCGGTCGTGTGGCGCGGGCGTTCGCGTGTCCGGCGGACATGGGGATTTATCTGAAGGGGCCTCGCAACGCGCCGAAGCAGTCGGTGCTGAACGGGCGGACGTGCTTCGAGGCGTTCGGGACTTCGTACCGGGCGAATCCGTTCCTGCTCGATTCGACGCGGGCGGGGATCGACGACCTGGCGAGGCCGCTGAAGGTGGCGGAGGTGACGGCCCAGCCGAGCCGTCTGCTGCTGGTCGCGGACCCGATCTGGTACATCGCGTCTGGGGCTGGGGGTCCGAAGCAGGACGTGCTGGACGCGTCGTGGCACTCGGAGCCGTCGGGGGGGAACATGGCGGCGTTTGACGGGTCGATCCGGTTCGTGGTGTTCGGGCCTGGGCCGAGCGATCGGTACGAGTTGATGCCGCGGCCTGAACTGGCGGACGGGGAGTGAGGCGGCCGGTTCCGGGGCGTGGCGGGGTCGGTTGACCGTCTGGGGGGTCCGGGTATCATCGGTGCTCGCTCGGTGGCCTGCTGGGCGGCGATCGTGCCGCTGTAGCTCAGTGGTAGAGCGCACCCTTGGTAAGGGTGAGGTCATGGGTTCAAATCCCATCAGCGGCTTGTTCTGCTGAACCGGGCGTAGTGTGGTAGGGGCCGCGAGGTGGGGCGGCCGGGACGGGCGGGCCTGTAATCCCGCGGAGGATCGAGCGTACAACCCCTGGGCGAATGCCCAGCCGGCGGGCGGGATCGTCGCCGGGAGACAACCGGAACCTGTGGAGGTAGTCGGACATGGCCAAGGGCACCTTCGAGCGCACCAAACCGCACGTCAACGTCGGCACGATCGGTCACATCGACCACGGGAAGTCGACGCTGACGGCGGCGATGTCGGCCCGCTCCGCCGTGAAGTTCGGCGGGCAGGTGAAGTCGTACGCTGAGATCACCAAGGGCGGGACGGTCCGCGACGCGAACAAGACGGTGACGATCCATTCGTCGCACACCGAGTACGAGACGTCGAACCGTCACTACGCGCACGTGGACTGCCCGGGCCACGCCGACTTCGTGAAGAACATGATCACCGGCGCGGCCCAGATGGACGGGGCGATCCTCGTCGTCTCCGCCGCAGACGGCCCGATGCCGCAGACGCGCGAGCACGTGCTGCTGGCCCGGCAGGTCGGCGTGCCGTACATCGTGGTGTTCCTGAACAAGGTGGACCTGGTCGACGACCCGGAACTGCTGGAACTGGTCGAGATGGAGGTCCGTGACCTGCTGAACAAGTACGACTTCCCGGGCGACAAGACGCCGATCGTCCGCGGGAACGCGAAGGCGGCGGTGGAGAACCCGCGCGACGACGCGGCGGGCAAGTGCATCGACGAACTGTTCGAGGCGATCGACAGTTACATCCCCGAGCCTGCCCGCGAGGTGGACAAGCCGTTCCTGATGTCGGTCGAGGACGTGTTCTCGATCAAGGGCCGCGGCACGGTGGCGACGGGGCGCATCGAGCGCGGCGTGATCAAGGTCGGGGACGCGTGCGAGATCGTGGGCCTGCAGGCGCAGAACCGCAACTCGGTCGTGACCGGCGTGGAGATGTTCAACAAGACGCTGGACCAGGGGCAGGCGGGCGACAACGTCGGCGTGCTGCTGCGCGGCGTGGAGAAGAACGAGATCGAGCGCGGGCAGGTCATCTGCAAGCCCGGCTCGATCAAGCCGCACACCAAGTTCAAGGGGCAGGTCTACGTGCTGACGAAGGAGGAGGGGGGGCGTCACACGCCGTTCTTCCCGGGCTACAAGCCGCAGTTCTACTTCCGCACGACGGACGTGACGGGCGGTGTGCTTGAGTTGCAGGGCGAGGGCGGGAAGAAGGCCGAGATGTGCATGCCCGGCGACAACGTGACGATGGTGATCGACCTGGGGGACAAGCCGGTGGCGATGGAGCCCGGGCTGCGGTTCGCCGTTCGTGAGGGCGGGCGGACGATCGGCTCCGGGACCGTGACCGAGATCACCGAGTGACCCCGGTCCCCCCGGCGTTGCCGGGGGGTCGGACGACGCCCCGGGGCCGGCGCGGAGCCGGGGGGCTGGCCTAGAATCGGCGCGGCCCGTCGGGAGACCCCCGGCGGGCCGCTTTGACGACCGGGGCACGCGCCCCCGCAGGGAAAGGACCGCTGGACCATGGCCAAGAAGAAAGCGGTGGCACGCGAGTACGTCTGGCTGCAGTGCACCGAGTGCGGCGACCTGAACTACCGCACGAGCGTCAACACGAAGGGCGGCCTGCCCGAGAAGTTGAAGGAGGGCCTGCGCAAGTACAGCCCGCGACTCCGCAAGCACACGGTGCACAAGATCAAGCGGAAGTGAGGCGATGGGCATCGGGCATCAGGCGCCGGATGCCTGTGCCCTGAGGAATGCCTGGCGCCTGATGGCTGGTGGCTGGTGCCTACTACGCCAATAGCTCAATTGGTAGAGCAGCGGATTCCAAATCCGCAGGTTGGGGGTTCGAGTCCCTCTTGGCGTGCTTGGGATTGAAAGGACACGAAGGCGGGCGCGGGCCTGCCGGTGGGGCCGAGCATGGCGATCGGGATCTACAAGCCGGGGCAGGGGTACTGGGTCCGCGTGCTGACGGCGGTGGGCGCGGGCGTGCTGCTGCTCGCGTGCGCGGCGTGGGTGTGGAGCCAGGGCGCGCTCGTCAAGATTCCGGCGGGCGCGTGGCGCTACACGCTGGGGCCGACGCAGGGGGCGACGGCCGCGGGGGCGCGGCTGGAGGCGTTCGCGATCGACCCGGTGACGGCGCAGCGGGCCTCGTTCGGCGAGGCGGTGGTGCGCTCGATCGACCGGGTCGAGGCGGGGGGGACGCTGATCGTCGAGCCGCCGGTTCTGCGCGACGCGACCAGCCCTGCGGCGATCGTGTCGTTCCGGGGCGACGGCGGGTTCGAGGCGTCGATCGCGAGCGTGTCGGCGGTGCCGATGTTCGAGCAGTTGTACCTGCAGGCGGGGATGGTGGCGTTGACGCTGCTGGTGGGGCTTTGGCTGATCTATCGCCTCACGGCCCGCAGCCCGCGCGCGGTCGAGTTCCTGATCGCGACCGACGGCGAGATGAAGAAGGTGAACTGGTCGACGCGGCGCGAGGTGATCGGCTCGACGTGGGTGGTGATCGTCGCCTGCGTCCTGATCGCGGGGTTCCTGTACGTCGTGGACCAGGCCTTTGCCGCGTTCTTCGACGCGGTCGGCGTGCTTGAGCGCTGACCGCCGCCGTGTTTCAACCCTCCACCGCCGCGCCCGCGGCCGGGAGACCGCACCATGTCCGAGCACGAGCAGACGACCGCCGCGCAGCCGAACGACGCCGCCTTCGACGGGCGACCGAACGAGAAGGCGGACCTGATCGCCGAGGAAGAGCCGGTCCGGCACGAGGGGATGGACTGGTTCGTGCTGCGCGTGGCGTCGAACAAGGAGAACTCGGTCCGCGAGACGCTGCTCCGCAAGGTGCAGATCGAGGGGATGACGAATCTCGTCAAGCGCATCCTCGTGCCGACCGAGAAGACCAAGACGATCAAGGGCGGGAAGCAGAAGATCACCGAGACGAAACTCTACCCGGGGTACGTCTTCGTCGAGATGCGTCTGGAGCCGGACGGGCGCATCCCGCAGGACGTGTTTTTCCTCATCAAGGAGACGACGGGCGTGGGGGACTTCGTGGGCACGGCCGGTCGGCCGACGCCGATGAAGGAGCACGAGATCGAGAAGATGCTCCGCGACTCGCGCAAGCCGGACGAGGAGCCGACGGTCAAGCTGACGTTCGAGAAGGGCGAGCACGTGCTGATCAAGGAAGGGCCGTTCCAGTCCTACGAGGGGACGATCGACGAACTCTTCCCGGACAAGGGCATGGTGCGCGTGCTGGTGACGATCTTCGGCCGCCAGGCGCCGATCGACCTCGAAGAGTGGCAGATCGCGAAGGCGGACGACCGGTAGCGCGGCCGACGCCGGGGCTGCACGCGATAGGTCCTGTGGGTCCTATACGACCTATGGGTCCTATGGGGAGGCTGTCTCTTGCGCTCATAGGCTCGCGATCTGGCGTGTGATGGTCGTGTCCTTGATCTCGTTGTCGGCGGCGAGGAGGAAGGCCTTGCTGATGATGACGGAGAGCGTGCGGTCGCCTTCGAAGGGGAGGTAGAGGGTCTGCGGGATGGAGGGGTCGCCGCGCCCGGGAACGATGCAGAGGTACTGGTCGTTCGGCTCCATGAGGATGTTGCCGGAGCCGAGGTGGATCTTGTAGGTGCGCAGCGTGCCGCGGACCTTCAGGAAGCGGCCGTCGAGTTCGCAGACGGGTCCGATGCGGAGGCGTGGCAGGAGGGTGCGGAGGATGTCGCGCCGGGATTCGGCGGTGGCGGTGAGTTCGCCGAAGGAGTAGGCCCACCAGTAGTCGCGGTAGCGGCCGTCGGGCCCGCCGTCCTGCCAGGCGGGGTTGTTGCCGACGCTGGTGACGCCGACGAACAGGTCAACGTCGCGCATCACCTCCGAGAAGATCAGCGGCGGAATCCGCTCGAGCGGCACGGGCTGCGTTGCATCGTGCTCGCGCCCGCTCGAGTAGGCGCCGCCGGACGCGTGCGCACGGTTCTCCGCGGCCTCGATCGGGTAGAAACGCACCTGGTCCGTCGCCACGTGGTTGAAAACGCTCGACCCGTTTGTGTCCTCGCCGTAGTCGCCGCCCACGCCCTCGACCCAGAACTCGGCCCTCAGCCCGTGCGCGCGGATCGTGCGCGAGGCGGGGGGGAACTCGTCGTCGACGAGCAGGCGCAGCGTGTTCCGCCAGTTCCTGGCCGCGCACAGCGCATTGAACTGGTGCTGGCGCAGCACGTGGGCGGCGTAGCGGTTTGAGTAGGTCTCGGTGGCGCGCTCGGCGTCTGTGAGGATGTACACCTCGCGGTGGGCCTGCTTGAAGGGCTGGACGATCTCGCGCGCATCGAGGAAGCGCCGCCACGCGAGCGTCTCCTCCGTGCCGGCCTCGATCGGGTGCCAGAGGCGGACGCGGACGGCGTCCGTGTCGATCTCGACCGGCGTGCCGTCGGGGCCGAGGAGCGCACCGTCGAACCAGATCGCCGAGCGGGCCTCGGCTGCCGGATTCCACGCGCCGTCGCGCGGTGGGGCGAATCGCCAGATGAGTCTGCGGGCGAGGACACCGACGAGCGGGTGGTCGAAGTAGCGCTCGCGCCACGTCGCCGCGTCCCACGACTTGTCGTCGAGGAAGAGCGAGTCGATGCGGTTGCGCTGGGCGGCGAGCATCGATGCGATGTCCTTGGCCGCGGCCTTCAGTTCCTTGAGGTCATCCGAGTGCGCCGCCTTCACCGCCGCGGGCACGGACTTCTGCGTCTTGCCGTCCGGCCGTCGGATCGTGAGCGAGCAGGCCCCGGATCGCTCGACGCGCAGTTCGGCGGTGTGCTCGCCCATCGTCTCGGTGCGGACACCCACGTCGGTCAGGCCGTAGGACGGGACGCCGAGTTCGTCGATCTCCTTCCGTGGCCGGCCCATCCGCTCGGCCTTGGCGGCGAGGGCCTTCTCGATGAGTTTCTGGGCGGTGCCGAACTTGATCCTCACGCGGAGCATCGCCAGTTGTCCGAGCGCGGCCTCGCCGGGCATCTGCCCGAGGGCGTAGACGGCGGCGTTGCCGACCTTCACGGCACGGGGGCCGCGACCGGGGACTTTGCGATAAGCCGAGATCGCGAGCTTGCCGAGTGCGCGGGAGAGTGTCGGGTCCGGAACGGTTGCACAGGCCCAGCACAGCCCGCGCAGGACGTCCATGTGCCGGTCGATCAGGAGGAGATTGGGATCGGGTTCGCCATCGTATAAGGCAATGGCAGGTACAGTGCGCGGCTGGTTGACCAGCCCGAACCAGGGGATGACGGTAGCAACAAACCTCGCCTCACCGATCGTTCCCAGTGCGACGGTCGCGGTCTCCGTCCACTTCCGTGTCGGCTCCGCGCTTCCAGCGGTCGCGGAAACCTCCAGCAACGATCGCCAAGCGTCGAAGACTTCACCGCTCAGCCCTTGCAGGTCTGCGAGGGCGCGGTCTGACCATGCCTCCCCACCTTCGATTGGGAGCGTGCGAGGACCGGAAGCCACGGCAACAAGCCGGCGCGACAATCGTTGCTCTGGCGCCCTTCCTATAGTCGCGGCCATGCTGGCCATTCGGTGAATGGCAGACGCGAGTTTCGCGGTCGGGGTGCCATCGCGATACCGGTGTTCAAGAAGCGAGCAGAGCGAAGACAAGTGAGGCATACAGAAAGTTGATGCCGCGCCGTACTCGTTGCACGCCTCGACCATTTGGAGGACATCATCGTCCGAGAGGGGCAACGTCCGGCGCAGGATCATCGCTATGCACTGGGACAACCCGAGCGTCCAGTTCGCGGCATGATGGAAGTTCACAAGATGATAGAAGCGCTGATCTCCTTCAAGGGTGCAAGTGCGTGCGATCGACGCAATCCGATCCAGCGCAAGCAGGACGAAGACCACCTGAACAGCGGGACTCGCCTTCTTGAGCTTCCGACACACCGGTGCTACAGGCTCGGTATCGGGGCGCGCACAGGACGGGCACGTCTTGACGAACTCCTCGAGCAGAGAGTGTGCAAACCGAACATGCTCAGCGTCCGACGTCGCTCGTGACGGCCCTGAGCGCCCACCGCTCTTCTCCTGAGTGTGCGGTCGCTTGGCAGTCACTGTCTCGTGGGATGACGAGGGGCCGGATTGCTGAGCGTGGCGCAGGATGGCGGCGAAGCGTGCCTTGTCGCGAGCGAGGTAGCGGTTGTTCTCAAGCAGCCTTTCGAGACGGCTCGCGGCACGCTCGAGTTCCTTGCCAAACTCGTTTCCTTCGGCAAACCGTTCAAGCGCGCTCGCAATGCGTCCGAGCGGGAAGTCATAGCTCGTGCGCTGCCTGCCGCACGAACTCGCTGCTCTGAGCATCCTCAGCAACTGCTCGCGGGTGAGCGGCAACTTGCTGGCAAGGAGGCTTGACGCCGCAAACCGATAGGTGTGGAGCCCAACGTATGCCGGGTCCTTCCAAGTGATCTGAATTCGACTCCGCGCCCACGCTCGGCTCGCCTCGGCTGTTCGCTCGATGGCTCGGGTCGCGGCTTCGGCGCGATCCTCCGCGCTCAACGATTTGAGCCGTGCCGTTTCAGGCAGAGAGCGGAGCACTTCTTCGCCCCACTTGGGCTGGTTCGAAAAGTACACCTTGAACAAGTCCTCTAAGGCGGTGTCGATCACATCGGGTTTCGCCATCACTCACCCACCCACCAGCGGCACGAGTTTCACGAAGGTGACTTCCGCGCCCGGCCCGAGCGTGACTTCCTCGTCCAGCCCGCCCGCCTGGCGGTTGTTGACGAGCACGAGGAAGCCGTTGCGCTCGTAGGCCTTGCAGGCGGTCTCGAACTGTCTCTGCCAGTCGATCTCGCGTCCGGCCTTCGGGCGCACGCCGTTGAGCGTCCGCTCGACGTCGGTCGGCTCGACGAGGCCGCGGTAGCGCTCGGGTCTGCGGCGGTTGTAGTCCTGCACTTCCTCGTAGACCCTTGAGCGGATGAGTTCGCGGACGGTGATGCGCTCGGTGAGGAACTCGAGGACGAGCGGGCCATCGCCGTCGGCGGTCTCGCGTCCGAGGCCGAGGCGTTCGTCGTGGACGGTGACTTGAATGGGCATCGCGGGCCTCCTTCCTCCGCGACAATCTAATCAACCGGGGCGAGGTTGCCAAGGGTCTTGCGGGTGGGCAGCCCGCACCCGGTTGGGCCGGTACCCTTTGGTGGGGTTCGAGCGCGGAGGGTGAGGGGCCATGGCGAAGGTACGGGCGGGCGGTGGAGCGGGCGGGGCCGGCGGAACCGGCGGTGGGAGCGGCGGCGGCGGCGATGCCGGGCGGTCGCGGCGGCGGGGGCGGCGCGTGGTGCGCGTGGTGGGCGTGGGGGTTGTGCTGCTGGTGGTGCTGGTGGCGGTTGGGCCGATGGTGGCGGGGCCGATTGTGCGGCCGCGGGTGGAGCGGGCGGCTTCGGGGGCGATCGCGGGGCGGGTTGAGGTCGGGCGGGTGTCGCTGTCGTGGTTCGGCTCGCAGCGAGTCGAGCGTGTGCGGCTGGTGGACCCGGACGGCGGCGAGGTCGCGCTGCTGGATGTGCGGGTCGAGCGCGGGCTGCTGGGGCTGGCGACGAACTGGCGCGATGCGGGGCGGGTGGTCGTGTCGGGGCACGCGACGGTGGTGCGGCAGGCGGACGGCTCGACGAACGTGGAGCGTGCGACCGCGCCGGCGCAGCCTGCCCCCCCCTCGCCGCCGAGCGCGGAGCCGGTGGTGCTGCCGGCGGGGTTGCGGGCCGCGCTGGTGGTGGACGGGGTGACGGTGACGGTGGTGGACGAGTCGCTTCCGGTGCGGACGGGTGGGACGATCGCGGCGGCGGCGATCCGCGACCTGCGCGGGAGCGCGAGCGTCGAGGTCGGCATGCCGTGGACCTTGGAGTTGACGGCGCGCACGCAAACCGGGTCGAGCGCGGCGACGCTCTCGGACAGCGGGAACCTGAAGATCACGGCGCGGGTTGACGGGCTGACGGACGCGGCGGGGAAGGTCGACGCGGCCAAGGCGAACGGGTCGCTGGCGTGGGAGGCGACGCTGCCGGGGGTGGAGACGGGGGGCGAGATCGCGCTGGAGGGGGGGGTGGCGCGGACGGTGAAGCCGGCGACGCTGAGCGCGGACGTGGACGCGCTGGCGGCGATGTTCCCCGCGCTGGCGGCGGCGTTCGAGGCGGACGAGTCGGTGGCGTTCACGCGGCTGCCGACGGTGCGTGTGGAGGCGGAGGTTGGCGCGCTGCCGCTGCCGTTGGGGGGGGGGCCGCCGGACCTGCGGAAGGCGTCGGCGTCGCTGCTGCTGGCGGTGGGCGGGGTGGAGGGGACCGCGCTGCTGCCGGCCTCGCCGCGAAAGCCCTTCGCCGTCGAGCCGATGGAGGTCCGGGTGGACGCGACGGACCCGGCATCGGGGGTGCGCGTGGGGGGGGGGACGAAGGCGACGATCGGTGGCGCGCCGGCGGGTGAGTTGAGGATCGCGCTGTCGGCTTCGGGGCTGCTGGATGAGGCGGGCGGGCTGCGGGCGGGCCTGCCGGCGCGGGTGGAGGGGTCGGTCGATCTGACGGGGTTCGCGACGCCGATCCTGCAACCGTTCGCGGAGATGGTTGAGGCGTCGTTGCCGCCGGGCGCATCGATCGACCTGGGCACGGACCTGGGGCCGACGGTGGACATCTCGCTGCGCGCCGAGGCCGTGCCCGGGGCGGATCCGTCGGCTTCGGCGGGCGCGGTGACGGCGGCGGTGCGGTCGGCGAACGTGGAGGTGGACGCCGCGCTGGCGTACGACGGAGAGGCGGTCTCGACGCGGGGCGATGGGGTGCGTGTGCTGGTGCGTTCGGCCGCGCCTGTGTTGGATCGGCTGCTGACGGCGCACGGGGTGTCGGTGTCGGAGGGGGCGCGGGTGGAGGTTCGCGTGCCGTCGGCGTCGGCGCGGGTGGCGGGGTTGGCGTCGGCGGGCGGGCCGGACCTGCGCGGGGTGTCGGCGGTGCTCGAGGTGGACGTGGGTGAGACGCAGGCGCAGTGGCAGCCGGGTCCGGGCGAGCCGTCGCGCCGGGTGGAGATCGCGCCGCTGGTGCTGCGGGTGGGGGCGGCGAACGCGGATGCACCGACGGTGGACCTGCGCGCGTCGGCGAGGGTGGACGGCGAGTCGGCGGGCGTGGTGGAGGTCGGGGTCCGCGGGGGGGGGCTGCTGGACGGCGCGGGCCGTCCGGGGCTGCCGCGGACGGTGGACGGGCGTGTGAGCGTGGGGGAGGTGTCGTCTTCACTGGTGCAGTCGTTTCTGGCCGATGCGCTGACGGCGGCGGGGCTGAACCTGCCGGATGATCTCGGGCCGACGGTGTCGGTGCTGGCGGTTGCGGCGACGAAGTTCGACGAGTCGGGGGCGGCCTCGGCGGACGTGGACCTGACGGTGCGTTCGCGGCACGCGGACGTGACCGCGCCGCTACGGTGGGCGGAGAACGTGCTCACGAACCGGGAGGAGGGCGTGGTGGTCGCGCTGCGCCGGCCCGGGCCGGCGCTGCGGCGGATCGTGCCGGCGGAGACGCGGGTTCGCGTGGGGACGACGGGGTGGGCGCGGGCGGTGGTGAGCGGGTTGAGCGTGCCGTTCGACGCGGTGACGATGATGCCGATGGTGCACCGTTCGCGTCTGGACGCGACGGTGACGGCCGGGGAGTTGTCGGCGACGTACGACCCGCTGCCGCCGGGCGTGACACCCCGGGTGCAGCCCGTGCCGCTGGGACTGAGCGAGTTGCGGGCGGTTGCGAAGGTCGCGCCCGGGAGCGCGCCGCTCGTGGAGTTGGACGCGACGATGACGCACCGCGAGCGGGCGTTCACGGCGCAGGCGCGGGCGACGCTGGAGGGGCTGATCCGCGATCCCGGGACGGGCGGGTCGGTGGTGGACTCGATCGACGCGGCGGGCGTGAAGCCCGCGGGGACGATCGCGCTGCTGGGCGTGCCGGTGGCGCTCGTGGAGGTGCTGCCGCCGGAGTTGCGGCGTGTGGGCGAGCGTCGGGCGGACGTGCTGACGATCGCCCGCGAGTCGCTGGGCGAGACGATCGAGGTTCGGGCGGAGGTGAAGCCCGCCGGCGAAGCGACGGGGCTGGACGTTCGCGTGTCGTACGCGGAGGGGAGCGCGTCGCTGGCGGGCAGGTATTCGCCGTCGGCGGTCGTGTTCGAGCGGGCGGTGGTGGCGGCGAAGGTGAAGCCGAGGGCGGCGGAGTTGCTGATCGACGCGTTCGCCCCCGATCCCGCGTCGCTGCCGCGGCTGTCGAACGTGGCGGACCTGCACCTGAGCGCGGGCGGGCTGACGGTCGCGCTCACGCCCGACGGCGCGCCGGACTGGGAACGCACACAGGGCAAGGCGGCGGTCGAGGTCCGGGGGCTGGTGCCGATGCGCGGCGTGACCGTGCCGATGGGTGAAGGAAGCCCCCCTCTGCGCGTCGATCACCTTCGGCTCGACAACATGCGGATCACGCTCGACCTGCCGGCGGGCGCGCTGGGCGCCCGCGGCGGGGTTGCGGAGGCCGGCGTCGCGCTGCGCGGGTTCCTCACGGCCGAGGGCGTGCTCTTCACGCTCACGGGCAAGGGGACCGCGCCCGTGAAGGCGCGGACGCTCGCCGGCCCGGCGCAGGCTTCGTTCACGGTGGACCAGGTGAAGACGGCCTGGGTGGACAAGGTGCTCGACCGGCCCGGGCTGCTGGCGGGTTCGCTCGGGCCGACGGCGCGCATCGACGCCTCTGCCACGCTGCGCAGTCTGGCGGGCGCGGGCGCGTCGGGTGGGTCGGCCCAGCCCGACGTGTTCACGCTGGCGATCGCCTCGGAGCGCGTGAACACGGCGGGGCCGATCTCGGTCGCGTTGCACGCGGACAGGATGGAACTGACCGCGCCGGCCGAGGTGCGAGCGGTGATCCACCCGGAGTGGGGGAACCGGTGGGTGTTTGCCCCGCCTGCCGACGGCAGCCCGCGTTCGCTGGCCTTTGTCGCGCCGGCGCCGGCGACGGTTCGGCTCGATCGGCTCGCGGTTCCGCTCGGCGAGGGGACGGGGCCGCTGCGTGCGCCGACCTTCAACGTGCAGGCGAGCGTTTCGCTGCCTGACACATCGCTGGTGACGGACGAGGGGGTCGCGCTGAAGGTGGGGGGGGTCGCGCTGGACGTGCGGCGCGGGTCGAACCCGCGTGAACTGGCGTTCGCGATGGACGTGCCGCGGTGGACGCTCGGGGACCGGCCGGAAGTTCGGCCAACGAAGAGCAGGATCGCGGGGACGATCGCGCGTTTCGCGGACGATGCGGGCAACCCGTCGTTCGAGGCCGCGGTGGTGAACGTGGAGGCCGGGGTCGAGCCGATCCCGACGGAACTGCTCGACGGGCTGGCGAACCAGGGGGGGCTGCTGGTCGATGCGCTGGGCGAGCGGGTGAACTTCTCGGCGTCGGCGCAGAACCTGTCGATGAACGCGGGCACGCTGCGGGCGTCGGCGAGTTCGCCCAACGCGAACGCGACGGTGCAGGGACGGATGGCGAACGGGGTGTTCGTGGTCGATCAGTCGAGCAACGCGACGGTCTCGCGGGTGACGACGGACCTGACGGACCGCTTCCGGGCGGCGATCCCGATCGTGTCGCGCTTCGAGAAGAACGAGCGCGACGAGGCGCTGCGCGTGACGCTGGACTCGCCGGTGGTGGTGCCGATCGACGGGACGTTCGACGCGTTGAACGGCGACCTGACGCTGGACCTGGGGACGGCGAGTTTCGCGACCAGCGACGTGTTCTCGAAGGTGCTGCGCGTGGTGCAGCAGCGCGACGCGGGGCAGGTGGGCAGGCGTATGCCGGCGATCAGGTTCCACATGCGGGACGGCGTGGTGACGTTCGACCGCTACCCGCTGCCGCTGGGCGAGTTCACGGTGCACACGGAGGGGGTGATCAACCTGAGCAGCCGGCGGGTGAAGATCCGGTCGGGATCGGACCGGGACTCGAAGAACTTCCTGGAGCCTGGGCACATGGAGGTGCTGACGGTGGTGCCGGCTGGGGCTGTCGCGCTGGAGACGCTGGACTTCCTGAGCACCGGGCTGCTGAACCTTCCGGGGCGGGTGGTGCCGGGGCTGAACACGCTGACGAACGTGCCGTTCCGGACGCGCGGGCCGATCGCGGACCCGAAGACGGACGTTGCGGTGGACCTGATCGGGAACCAGTTGATCAACAACCTCAGCCGACCGGACAAGTTGTTCGAGAACATCGGGGGCGGGCTGCGGTAAGGCGGGCTCACGCGGAGGCGCGGAGTGCGCGGAGGGGGAAAAAAACGGGGCACAGGCGGGACGCCTGTGCCACCGTGTGTCATTCAACCCGGCCTGCTTCTCTCCGCGTCCTCTGCGCCTCTGCGTGAGACTGCTGAATCACTGCCGGCGCACGTACTCGATGTGCATGCTCCTGGCCCACTGGCCGTCGGGGGTCTCGAAGAACATCTCCATGGAGTGGTAGTCGGCGTCGCGCAGGCGGATGACGGACTTCTTGCGCATGGGTCGGCCGGTCTCGGGGTTGGTCATGGAGCCGAGCATGGTCCAGGTTCTGCCGTCGGGTTCGCGTTGGCCCTGCTCGGTCATCATGAAGGTGCAGGCGGTGTCGATCCAGAGGCCCTCGTAGCGGTTGTCGATCGTGTTGTAGCCCCAGAAGCCCTTGCCTGCGAAGTCGCCGAAGGGGCCGGGCGAGGGGTCGCCGACGTAGTCCTGGGCGAGGAACTTCCCGCCGAGGGCGAGGGTGTTGGTCATGGTGCCCGTGCTGATCATGGGGTCGCCCGGCCCCATCCACATCTTGACCTCGGCGCGGAAGGTTCCGACGAAGGGCTTGAAGGAGTCGTGGTGCTCGCAGAGCGCGCCCATCTGGGCGCACTGGTCGTGCTTCGTGGTCTCGGCCAAGGATCACCTCTCTCTCGTGTAGGTGATGACGCCGGTCATATGCCACTCGCCGGGGTTCTCCGGGTCCGGCTCGTGGAACTCGAGGACGTGTCGGTCCTTGCTCTCGATCTTCCAGACGTTGCGCATGGGGGACTCGCCCATGGGGGACTCGGCGACGCCCTCGATGGTGATGGTCGTGCCGGCCTCGTCGGCGTGGCCGGTCTGGATCCACGCGCCCGTGCTCATCGTGTCGAACCAGACCGAGACGTACTCGCGCTTCAGGTTGTCGTAGCCCACGAAACCGATGCCCTCGAACGGCTCGCCCATGAAGGACATCGAGTAGTGCGAGCGAACGAAGCGGCCGCCGAGCACGACCTCGTACACGCATCGGCCCTGCTCGACGGTCGGCTCAGGCCCCATCCAGAACTTGGCCTCGGCCTTCCACGTGCCCGCCAGTTGGGCGAGTTGCTCGTGGGGCTTGCCGGGGGTGGCGAGTTTCTTCATGGCCTCCATCATCTGGGCCATGTCCATGTCTTCCGGTTGCGCGACCGTGCGTACGGTTGCGGCGTCGGGGGCGTGCCTGCCCGCGAGTCCGAAGCCCAGCCCGGCCGCGCCGGCGATGCCCGCGGCGCACAGTGCCACGACGCCCGTTCTTCCGAAACAGCAGCCCATCGTCGATCTCCTTGTGAGGGTTTCACGCCCCGCAGACGCCGACCCCCGGGCCGCGCGTCATGCACATCGGGCATGGATTGTTCGGGTTGTAGACGGGACAAGGGGAAGAGTCAAGGCCGGTTGGGCCGAGCCTGTCGGGTGGCCGGAACGGGGCCTTCGGGCCGGACGGGGACGCGTTCGACGACTTCGAGTCCGAAGGCGTCGAGGCCGGGCCAGTCGGTGCCGTGGTTGGTGATGAGTCGGAGTCGGCTGAGGCCGAGGTCGCGGAGAATCTGGCTTCCGGTGCCGATTTCGCGGGCGTGGAGGGGGACGGTCTCGGTACCGGGGCGGGTGAGGTCGGGGGTTTCTTCGGGTCCGGTTGGTCGGCGGATGGCCTGGAGTCGCTGTGCGAGGCCGTCGCCGACGCCCTCGGGGCGGAGGTACACGACCGCCCCGCGACCTTCGCGCTGGATCAGCCGCATCGCGCCGCGGAGGGTGTCGCCGGTGGGGCCTTCGGGGGAGGAGGTGGGGTCGCCGAAGACGTCGCCGAGCAGATGACGGCGGTGGACGCGGACGAGCGTCGGCTCGGCGACGGGGACGGGTCGGCCCGAGGCGTCGAGTGCGCCGACGCCGCCGGCCGCGAGGACGACGTGGGGGACGGCGTCAACGAGGCTCTCGTAGGCGAAGAGTGTGAACTCGCCCTCGCTGGTGCGGACGGGGGTGCCTGTGCGCGGCTCCATGCGGCGGACAAGCGACTCGCGGGCGAGGCGGTGCTCGATGATCTGCGCGACGGAGCACATTTTAAGGTTGTGGCGGGCGCAGAAGGTTTCGAGGTCTGGGAGGCGCGCCATCTCGCCGTCGTCGCGCATGATTTCGATGATGACGGCGGAGGGGTGCAGCCCGGCGAGACGGCAGAGGTCGACGCTGCCCTCGGTCTGTCCGGTGCGGACGAGCACGCCGCCGGTGCGGGAGCGGAGCGGGTTGATGTGTCCCGGGCGGACGAAGTCGTCGGGGCGTGAGGCGGGGTCGATGGCGAGGCGGATGGTGCGGGCGCGTTCGCGTGCGGAGACGCCGGTGGTGAAGCCGTGCTTGGGGTGTCCGTCGATGGAGACGGTGAAGGGCGTGCCTCGGACGGAGGTGTTGACGGGTGACTGCGCGGTGAGTTCGAGTCGGTCGCAGTCGTTCTCGGTGAGCGAGAGGCAGAGGTAGCCCTTGGCCTCGCGGAGCATGAAGGTGATGGCCTCTGGGGAGACGGACTGGGCGGGGAGGACGAGGTCGCCCTCGTTTTCGCGGTCCTCGTCGTCGGTGAGGACGATCATGCGTCCGGCGCGGAGTTCGTCGAGGATTTCGGGGATGGGGGTGAACACGGGTGATGGTAGGGCGGGGGTGACCTGCCGACGGGCTGCGGAGGCGCGGGGAGGGGCTGGGCGATCGAGACTCTGGACGCGCGGCCCTGCGGATGATAGCATTGTTTTCGATGCGAAAGCCATGCGAAGGAGTCCGGTCGTGATCCAGCTCGGCGACATCCACGCACTCGACCACTTCAAGCGGAACACGACCCGGTTCCGTGCCCGGCTCAAGCGGAGCGGGAGGCCGGAGGTGCTGACGGTGGACGGGAAGGCGGAGCTGATCGTGCAGAGCGCGGACGGGTACCAGCGGCTGCTGGATCGGCTGGAAGAGTTGGAGACGCTCGCCGGGCTGCGTGAGGGTCTGTCCGATGCCGGGGCGGGGCGGGTCGTTCCGGCGGATCGCGTGTTCGGTGCGTTGAGGGGCGGGGCGCGCGGTTCGTCGAGGCGCACGCGCAGGCCGCGCAAGTCGTGAAGCGCTCCGTGCTGCTCACGGCGCGGGCGGAGCGTGACCTTGGCGAGGCGTACGCGTACATCTCTCGCGGGTCGCCCGCGAACGCGCTGCGTTGGCTGGACGAGATGGAGGCGGGTATCGGATCGCTCGCGGCGTTCGCGGAGCGGTGCGCGCTTGCGCCAGAGGGCGGGGCGTTCGGCGTCGAGATCCGGCAGTTGGTGCGTGCCGGCTACCGGGCGCTCTTCATCGTTCGCGGGCGGAGCGTGATCGTGCTGCACGTGCGCCACGCGAGCCGGCGTCAGGCGGGAGCATCCGATCTGGCGGAGTGATCGATCGCGGCGTGGCCGCAGATGGGCTATGCTTCGCCTGTACGCGGTTCGCCGGGAGGCGAGCGGCGTCGCACAGGCCGAGGCACGCCGTTGCGAGTCGCACGGCGAGGCACAGCCCGGGCCGATCACCCCATGTCCGCACAATCCGGTTCCGTTCCTCCGGCGTCCCCGAGCGGGGCGTCGAACGCCGGTGCGCCAGCGTCGCGCGCCGGTCGGGCCTCGAACACGCGCGGGTGCCTGACGGTGCTGGTCGGCATCGCGGGTCTCGGTGCGATCGCGTTCGCGGTCACGTGGGCGGCGATGCTGGTGTCGCGCGTGCTGGGCGTCTGACTCGCGCGTCGAGTGGCGGGCCCGACGGGCATGTCGCGTGTGTCATCGCACCTTGATGGATGCGAGCGCGATCACCGTGAGCACTGCGGTGACGATCCAGAATCGGACGACGACCTGCTGCTCGGTCCAGCCGCCGAGGTGGAGGTGGTGGTGGTAGGGTGCGACGCGGAAGACGCGCCGCCCGCCGGGGTTGCCGCCGGTGAGTTTGAAGCAGCCGACCTGGATGACGACGGAGCCGATCTCGGCGAGGCAGACGCCGGCCATGAGCAGGACGACGAACTCCTGCCGCGTGGCGATGGCGAGGAATCCGATCATGCCGCCGAGGGAGAGGGCGCCGGTGTCGCCCATGAAGACCTGTGCGGGCGAGCAGTTGAACCAGAGGAACCCGAGGCACGCGCCGGCGAGCGCGCCAGCTACGACGGCGAGTTCCGCGGTGCCGGGCACGTAGGGGACGAGCAGGGTCTGTGCCCAGCTCTGCGTGCCGGCGATGAGGGCAAGGGCGAGCGCGCCGAGCGCGACGACGCTGCTGATGCCCGCGGCGAGGCCGTCCATGCCGTCGGTGATGTTCACGGCATTGCTCATGCCGGCGACCATGAGGGTGGCGACGAGGACGTATGCGGGCATGGTGAGGACGATGAGCGACGAGGAGAGTTCGCGCGTGGGTGTGCCGGTGTCGTAGGTCTTCTGGAAGGGGAGGTTGACGGCGTGCGCGGCCTCGACGGGCGCGCCGGTGACGCCGGCGGCGTAGGCGAAGTAGCCGACCACGAGGCCGCAGCCGAGTTGGAAGACGAGTTTTTCCCAGGCGTAGAGGCCCTGTCGGCTTTTGAGTCCTCTGCGTGAGGCGGTGAGTTTGAGCCAGTCGTCGACGCCGCCGAGGGCGGCCATCCAGACCATGACGACGACAGCGAGTTGGACCCAGCGTGCGGAGACGTCGGCGAGGAGGAGCGTGACGACGAAGGCCGCGCCGACGATGAGCAGGCCGCCCATGGTGGGCGTGTTGGCCTTGCCAGCGCTGACGGTGCGGAGTGCGTCGGCGTCGGTCATGCCGGGGTCGCCGATCTTGAGTCGGAGGAGGGCGGCGATGACGCGGCGTCCGAGGAGGAGGACGATGGCGAAGGCGAGTCCGGCGCCGGCGAGGGCGCGGAACTGGACCTGGTCCAGCAGACCGAAGACGCCGTAGAGGCCCACGCCGTCCAGCCAGCCCCGGAGTGCGTCGAAGATGAGGTAGAGCATCCGGGTGGTTCCTGGCGGTCAGGCGTCGGCGTGGTTTGCGGCGAGGGCCTCGACGACCCGTTCGAGGCCGAGCCGGCGCGAGGCCTTGAGGAGGACGGCGTCGCCGGGCCGCAGGAGCGAGGCTACCGCGTTTGCGCCGCCGTTGTCGAGCGTTGGGACCTCGGCGGGCGTGCCCCCCCCTCCGGCGTCGCGCCAGGCGTCGGCCATGTCGGCGGCGCGGGAGCCGACGAAGACGGCGGCGTCGGCGACGCTGGCGGCGGCGCGGGCGACCTCGCGGTGGGCTTCGGCGGATGCCGGGCCGAGTTCGAGCATCTCGCCGAGGATGACGACGCGCCTGGCCGCGCCGGCGGATGCGCCCGCGAAGGCGGACAGGCCGGCAAGGACGGAGTCGGGGTTGGCGTTGTAGGCGTCGTTGAGGACGGTGACGCCGGCGATGCGGCGGCGTTCGAGGCGCATGCCGGGGGGGGCGAAGCGGGCGAAGGCATCGCGGACGGCCTGGTCGGGCAGGCCGAAGTCGCGTGCGACGGCGAGGGCGCAGGCGGCGTTGGCGGCGTTGTGCCTGCCGAGGAGCGGGAGGCGGCAGCGTGATGTCTCCTGCTCTCCAGGCGGGGTTTCTCCGGGCCGCGTTCTCTTCGCCTCACGCGCCAGAACTCCGAACTCGACGCCGCCATCACCCTCAACAATGTCCACAAGACGGAGGTCGGCCGACGCGCCGGTTCCGACGCCGATGGTGCGCACGTCGCGCAGGGTGGCGACGAGGTCGTGGAGGCAGGGGGCATCGGCGTTCCAGACGAGGAGGCCGCCGGTTGGGACGGCGCGGGCGAGGTCGAACTTTTCGTCGGCGATGCGGTCGAGGGAGCCGAAGGCCTCGACGTGGGCGCGCCCGATGCTCGTGATGACGGCGGCGTCCGGGCGGAGGGCGTCGGCGAGTGTGGCGATCTCGCCGGGCGAGTTCGTGCCGGCCTCGCAGACGACGAAGCGGTCGCCCTCGCGCACGGTGAGCAGGGTGAGCGGGACGCCGAGGGCGTTGTTGTAGGACTTGACGGAGGCGGAGCCGCGCAAGCCCCCCCCTTCGAGGGCGGCGCGGACGAGTTGCGTGGTCGTGGTCTTGCCGTTCGAGCCGGTGACGGCGACAACGCGCACGCCGTCGAAGTCGCGGCGTCGCTCCGCGCCGAGCCGGAGCAGCGCGCCCGCGGCGTCGGCGACCCGGAGCACGGCGAATCCCGGCGGCAGGTCGGCGGGGACGACGCAGGACGGATCCTCGACGACGGCGATGGAGGCGCCCGCGTCGGCGGCCGCGCCGACGAAGCGGTGTCCGTCGGTGCGCTCGCCGCGCAGCGCGAAGAACACCTCGCCCCGCCGGAGCGTGCGGGTGTCGATGGACGCGCCGAGCGGCGTGGTGGCGGGCGTGGGGCGGACGAGCCACTCGCCGCCCGTCGCGGCCCGCACGCGCTGCGTCGTCCAGAACCGATCGCCGCTCACGCCGCCCTCCCCCCTTCGGCCTTGCGCCTCTCCAACGCTTCCCTCGCTACACGGAGGTCGTCGAAGTCGATGCGCCGCACGCCCCCCGCGCCGTCGGGGAGGAGTTGGCAGGTCTCGTGGCCCTTGCCGGCGATGACGATCCAGTCGCCGGTTGCGGCCCGATCGACCGCGAGGGCGATGGCGCGGCGGCGGTCCGGTTCGACGAGGACGCGGTCGGACGCCCCCCCCTCGATACCGGCCATGATCTCGGCGATGATGGCCTCGGGCCGCTCGCGGCGGGGGTTGTCGCTGGTGACGACGACGGCGTCGGCGAGTTCGGCCGCGGCCGCGCCCATGCGGGGGCGCTTGGTGCGGTCGCGGTCGCCGCCGCAGCCGAAGACGACCCAGAGGCGTTCGCCGCGTGCGGCGTCGACGAGGGGGCGCACGGCGCGGAGGGCGTTTCGCAGGGCGTCGTCGGTGTGGGCGTAGTCGATGAGGACGCGGAGGCCGTCGCCGGGCCGGTGGGCGGGTTCGAGCCGGCCGGGGGGGGGGCGGAGCGTGGAGAGCGAGCGGGCGATCGACTCGCCGGGGATCGCGCACGCCGCGTGCGCCGCGGCCGCGGCCTGGAGAACGTTCATGGCGTTGTGCCTGCCGACGAGCGGGACGAGGCTCTCGATCCCCCCCCACCCGCCGCTGATGCGCAGCCGCATCCCCGACGCCGACGTCGCCAGCACCATGACCTCCGCATTGCTCTCTCCTTCCTTCTTCGGCCTTCTGCCTCCGGCCTCCTCGGCCATTTGCCATTCCCGGCATCGCACCACGCCCGCCGCGCACGATCGGATCATGCGCTCGTGCCACGGGTCGTCGGCGTTGACGATGGCGGCGGCGTTCGGGGGCAGCGCGTCGAAGAGGCGCGCCTTGGCCGCGGCGTAGTCGTCCATCGAGCCGTGGTAGTCCTGGTGGTCGCCGGTGAGATTGGTGAAGACGGCCGCGGCGAAGCGCAGGCCCGCGGCGCGGCGCTGGTCGAGGGCGTGGCTGGAGACCTCCATCACGGCGGCGCGGCAGCCGTTGGCCACCATGCGGGCGAGCGTGGCGCTGATCTCGACGGCGGCTGGTGTGGTGAGGGAGGATTCGCGCGGGCCGGAGCCGTCGTCGGTGAAGACGGTGCCGATGAGGCCGCACGGGACGCCCGCGCCGATGAGGAGTTGCTGGACGAGGTGGGCGGTGGTCGTCTTGCCGTTGGTGCCGGTGATGCCGATGAGCGTGAGGCGCGTGGACGGGTCGCCGTGGAATCGCTCGGCGAGGCGTGCCGCGGCGAGGGGGACGTCGTCGGCGATGAGCAGGGCCGCGCCGCCGGGCGTGGCGGCGGGTTCGACGGTGCGGTCGGTGAGCACGGCGGCCGCGCCGCGTGCGAGGGCGTCGGCGATGAAGGCCCGGCCGTCCGCGCGCGTGCCGGGTCGGGCGATGAAGAGGTCGCCGGGCTGGACGAGGCGCGAGTCCTCGGTCAGGGCGCGGACGGCGACGCCCGCGCACGCGCCGGCCGCGCGGATGCCGGTCCCCTCGATGAGCCTGGCCAGATCCATCGCCGCGAACCCGCTCCCCGCTGCGCCTGTCGCCTCTCCGATCCGGCCATTTGGCCGAGTGGCGCTTCGGCCCTTTGCCTACGGCAGCACGATCATCGCGTCGCCGTAACTGTAAAATCGGTACCCGCTGTTGATCGCCTGCACATACGCCCGCTTGAGCCGATCGACGCCGTTTTCGCCGATTTGGGCCGCGACCATGGCCATGAGCGTCGAGCGCGGCAGGTGAAAGTTCGTCATCAGGCCGTCGACCCACCGCCACGGGCAGCCGGGCGTGATGAGCAGCCGCGTCTCGACGCCGGGCGGCACGCTGCCGGTGCGCTCGACCTCGGCGGCGTAGGTCTCGAGCGTGCGCCCGGCGGTGGTGCCGACGGCGATCACGCGCCCGCCGTCGCGCCGAGTCCGCTGGACGAGGGCGACGGCTTCGGGCGTCATCGAGCACCACTCGGCGTGCATGGGGTGCTGCTCGACGAGCTCGGTCTCGACGGCGCGGAAGGTGCCCGCGCCGACGTGCAGCGTGACGCCGGCGATCCGCACGCCGCGGGCTTCGATCGAGCGGAGCAGGTCGTCGGTGAAGTGCAGCCCGGCCGTCGGCGCGGCGACGGAACCGGCGGCGGAGTTCGGCTTCTCTTTGGCCCTTTGGCCCTGTGGCCCTTTGGCGCTTTGGCCATGCTCCGCGTACACCGTCTGGTACCACTCCCGATCCTCGGGCGCATCGGTCGCCAGCCCCGCCGCCCGGCGCGCGGACAGGATGTACGGCGGCAACGGGGCGACCCCGATCCGCTCCAGTATCTCGGGCGCGCTCAAGCCGCCCTCCCCGGCGTCTTCCACTTGCTCCACGCGCACGACCCACGCTCCCGCCGGCTCCGGCGCGCGTGCGAGCAGCTCGAGAACGATGCAGGACTCGCTCTTCCCGTCTCTCTCCTCTTCTTTGGCCCTTTGGCCCTTTGGCCCTTTGGCCATTTGCTCCACCCGCACTCTCGCCCCCACGCGGAACCGCCTCGCCCGCAGCAGGCAGACCCACGTGCGTGGGGTCGGGCCGTCGTGGAGGTACAGGCCGTCGACGCGGCCGCCTGTGTCCTCGCGCAGGCCGGTGAAGCGCGCGGGCAGGACGCGCGAGCGGTTGACGACGAGCAGATCGCCGGGGTGCAACAGGCGGGGCAGGTCGCGCACGGTGAGGTGTTCGAGCCGGTCGGGGTCGGTGCGGCTGAGCACGAGCAGGCGGGCCGAGTCGCGCGGGTGGGCGGGGCGCACCGCGATGCGGTCGGGCGGTAGGTCGTACTCGAGGTCCGCCGTCCGAAGCACGCTGCCTCCTCGCCACGCCGGGCGTCGCCGGGGGGCAACGCGCGTCACAGGCCGCGGCGCACCGGGGACGCGGCCGGCGATCTTATCGGGCGCAGGGGGTTCGGCGCGGCGTTCACAGCGTGTGCTGCATGAAGGTCTGCCCCGACGCCGCGGCCCCGATCCCGTTCGACCTGCACCTGGCCCGCGAGAACCGCGCGGCCCGCGAGTGCGCCCGGCGCGTGACGCCGTGCCCGCCCACCGTGCGCGCGCAGAGCGTCGATCGGGTTTCACGCGGAGCGCCCGCGCCGGTTACGACCCCCGTCGCCACCCCCGGCGGGGCGGAAGCCGGGCCGCACGCACGCCGCACGGACGTATCTCGCCCGGGAGCGCCGCGTCTTGCCGACGTCGCCCCGGCGCCGGTGCGTCTGAAGGTCGAGCGCGTGGAGACGACCTACCGCCTGCGTCGGTTCATGCCGCGCGGGTCGATGGTGGACGTGGTGGTGTGAGGGAGGCGGCCACACGGGGCGAGTGCTCTCCTGCACGCGGCCGCTATCGTTCTCCATGCTTCCGCGTCGGCTCGACTCCGTCGATCGCGCCATCGCGGGTTGGATGCGCCGTCACGGGTTCCTGCTGCTCCGCGTCTCGCTCGCGGTGGTCTTCATCTGGTTCGGGGCCTTGAAGCCGCTGGGGCTAAGCCCGGCCTCGGAGTTGGTGGCTCGTACGGTCTGGTGGGTGGACCCGGGTTGGTTCGTGCCCTTCCTCGGCTGGTGGGAGGTGGCGATCGGCGTCTGCCTGCTCATCCGGCCGTTGCTGCGCGTCGCCATCATGCTGCTGATCCTCCAGATGCCGGGCACCATCCTGCCGCTGTTCATCCTGCCGGAGGTCACGTGGGTCCGCGCGCCCTACGCCCCCACCGTCGAGGGGCAGTACATCATCAAGAACCTCGTCCTCATCGCCGCGGCGATCGTTGTCGGCGGCAGGGTGCGCGATCCGGAAAGTCAGTAACGCAGCCTGCCGAGACATCGTGCGCTCAACGCCCCCACCCCCCCCACGCCCGTCAGAGCCGCGCGGCTTCAGTCCGCGTCGATGAGGCCGAGGGTGGAGCGGGTGGAGACGGAGTACCGGGTGTGCCGGTCCGTGCCGCGCGGGTCGATGGTGGATGTGGTGGTGTGAGGATGGCCGAGGCTTACCCGGGACGCCGTCGGCTGTGAGCCTCAACGCCAAGCACGCCGTTCTCTCGATGACCGGTGGTGCGATGATCGAGGCCGCTGAACACCGATGGCCGGGCGGCCAAGACAAGCCCGAACACACCCCGTATACTCGGCCATGGCGCGCCCGATGCGGAGCACGAGCCGGAGCAGGACGCGGAAGGGCCGCATGGCGCCGGTCAAGATCAACGCCGACAAGCCGCACCTGTGGAAGGCCGATGTCGCGGCTTCGGTCGATCAGTTCAATCACTGGTTTATGCATTTCGCACCGGAGGCCTTTCGCTCGACGCGCATCAAGACCACGGAGCACGTCAAGGCTGCGCTGCTCGCGACGCGCGATCTCCGCGGCATCGACTGCGCCACGCTCCGCGCAAACCCGGCATCGCTCTCGACGCTCCGCATGTGTACGGCCCCGCCGCTTGCGGTGGACCGCCTTGTCGGCTTGTCCGGCGCGAGCAAGTCACTCATCGGTAGCATGGAGAAGGGCAAGCTCTCGGTCCGCATGAAGTCGGAGTTGCTGGACGAGAACATCAACAAGGTCTGCGCTGTGCTGGCGAGGTTGCTCGACCGCGACATCTTCCCGTGGCTTGGTGCGGGCAAGGACCCGACGGAGCACGAGCGCGAACGCGCATCAACGATCGTGGCCGATCGTCTGTGCAGCGCCGTCGCCAACCCGATCGTCCGCAACGCACAGGAACATCGGCAACTCGCGCTCCTCGGTGAATGGCTGGACAAACGGGGGTATCGGAAGCAGTCCCATGCTGCCGGGAAGCCGCTCGTGGAGATGGAGGCCGGAACGTACTCGTTCCGCATGAACGTGGCTGTGGGGAAGGCCGTCAAGATCAACATCCCCATCGACGTGGTGATCCAACCGAAGCGGTCGCGGAGCAACCGTCTGCCCATCCTTATCGAAGCCAAGTCGGCGGGCGACTTCACCAACACGAACAAGCGTCGCAAGGAGGAGGCGACCAAGATCCACCAACTCCAGGCGACCTACGGCAAGGACGTGTGCTTCATCCTGTTCCTCTGCGGCTACTTCGGCTCGGACTACCTCGGTTACGAGGCCGCGGAGGGGATCGACTGGGTCTGGGAGCATCGCATCGAAGACATGGCGAAGTTGGGGCTGTGAACAGGATGATTGCGCAGCATCACAACACGACCGAAGCACAACGCCAGGCGATCCAGGCAGCGATCGATGCGACCAGGTCGGCGGCCGAGCGCAATCGCCTGGGCCAGTTCGCGACGCCCAACGCCCTCGCTGTCGAGATCGCGCGGTATGTCGGCACGCTCATCGGCTCGCTCCGCGGAGGCATCCGATTCGCCGACCCATCCATCGGCTCGGGGAGTTTCTTTTCGGCTGCGCTCGCGGTCTTCGGAGCCGATCGCATCGAGAGCGCCGTCGGCGTCGAACTCGATCCCGTCTTTGCCGACGCCGCGCGGGACCTATGGGCCCATGCGGGGCTGGACGTGGTGCGAGGCGATTTCACCCGCCTCGTCGCCAATGGCTCGTGTCCGCCAGCGCCCAACCTGATCCTCGCCAATCCGCCGTATGTCCGCCACCATCACATGGACCGCAAGGACAAGGAACGCCTGCAACGCCTCGCGTACAAGATGACCGGCGTGGAGGTCAACGGGCTGGCGGGGCTGTACGTCTACTTTCTCCTGCTCGCCACGGCGTGGCTGGAGGATGGCGGCTACGCGGCGTGGTTGATCCCCTCGGAGTTCATGGACGTCAACTACGGGGCGGCACTCAGGCGCTACCTGACAGACCGCGTGACACTCATCCGCGCTCACCGTTTCGACCCCGACGAGGTTCAGTTCGGCGACGCCTTGGTGTCATCTGTTGTCCTGGTGTTCAGGAAGGCTCCGCCATCGCCGGGCCACCAGCCGGAGTTCACCTTCGGCGGCACACTCGAAGTGCCGCACGCCGGCGATCGTCTCACGCTGGACCGGCTGCGCTCTTCGCGCAAATGGACGGTGTACCCAAGTCACGCCAAGAACGACCGTCACACGATCAGCGACGGCAACGGCCCCACCCTCTCTGACCTGTTCCGCATCCAACGCGGCATAGCTACGGGCGACAACAAGTTCTTCATTCTGGGCCGCGAGGACGCGAAGCGCCTCCAACTTTCCGCCAGCTGCCTTCGCCCCATTCTGCCCAGCCCTCGTCATCTGAAAGGCACCGTTATTGACGCCGACGAGGACGGCTTCCCGCGCATCGAGCGCCAACTCTGCGTGATCGACTGCGACCTCCCCGAGCACGTGGTCGAGCAGCGGTACCCGGCCCTGTGGGCGTATCTGCAGACCGCCGAGGCCCTCGGCGTCAAGGACGGCTACCTCGTCGGTAAACGCAGCCCCTGGTACAAGCAGGAGCAGCGCGACCCCTGCCCGTTCCTGTGCACCTACATGGGCCGGGGCGCGAACGGCAAGCAACCGTTCCGCTTCATCCATAACCGGTCCCGCGCGATCGGCACCAACCTGTACCTCATGCTCTATCCGCAGAACGGCCTCGCGGGCATGCTCCGACAGCACCCAGCCCGCGCCGCAGAAGTGCACGAACTCCTGGGCCGCATCACCGGGCACGAACTCCGCGGCGAGGGGCGCGTCTACGGCGGTGGCCTGAACAAGATCGAGCCGAGCGAGTTGGGCCGCGTATCGGCAGAGCCGTTCATACTGCGTTGGCCGGAACTGTCGGCGAGCCTTCATCGGCTCAGTATGAAGTGCTTGTTCGATTGATTCCTCGGTGCCGTCGCTTGCTGCGGAAGCCGCGGCGCACCACGCGAAGTCACTTCCGACGACGCGCAATCGACATCGCTCACTGCGGCCAAGTTTGGACCCCGCCGAAGGCGAGTCACGCTGCCCTTGCCCCCGCCGGCAGGCCGAGTTCGTCGGCTCTTCGGCAGCGTTCGAGTTCGCGGAGGATTTCGAGGATGAGT
Source organism: Phycisphaerales bacterium (assembly GCA_039794165.1). Lineage (GTDB taxonomy): Bacteria > Planctomycetota > Phycisphaerae > Phycisphaerales > UBA1924 > CAADGN01. The sequence goes on along the minus strand of JBDIVY010000005.1, from coordinate 230,147 downwards.
CTGCGGTCCTGGTCGCGGCCGATGAGCCAGGGGGCGAAGCGCATCTCCTCGTCGAGGTCGTCGCGGATGAAGCGGAGGCGGTCGGCGGGGGTGGCGGCGCAGAGGAGGCAGACGCCGACGGCGACGCGGGCGAGCGTCATGGGGGCGTCGTCGCCGCAGCGGAGTTCGGACTCGACGAACGCGGCGTGGTCGAGGCGCGCGGGCGGATCGCCTGTGCGGAGGAGACGGTCGGCGTGCATGAGGGCGGAGAGGGCGCGCCGGTCGTCGCCCCGGGCGAAGCGGGCGGCGGCGAGGCGGAGTTGCACGGCCGGGTCGGTGCGGGCGTGTGCGGCGCATCGCTCGACGAGGGGGGGAGCGTGCGCGACCGCCCACGCGGAGACCACACGGGCGATGGTGCGCTCGGCGGGGGTCGGCTCGTCGAGGCGGTCGGCGAGGCGGTGCATGAGGGGGGCGCAGTCGGCGATGGGGCGGCGTCCGAAGAGGCGGTCAGGCAGGCCGAGGCGGGCCGGGTGGCGGGCGAGCGAGGCGGCGGCGAGGGCGAGGTCGCGCACGGCGGCGGCTTCGGCGGGGGAGAGCGGCGCGGGGGCGTCGATGGTGACGCCCTGAGTGTCGATACGGTGCGGGAAGACGGCGGCGAGCGAGGCGGTCTCATCGGCGGCCCAGTCGAGGCGTGCGGCGTCGCGCCCGGCGCGCTCGTTGGTCACGATGCGCACCGGCCCCGTGCCATGGCGCGAGACGACGGCGTCGAGCCGGTGACGGCGGCAGGCGGCCATGAGGTCGGGGGTGTCGCTCACGCGGAACCAGCGGACGCCGAAGGGGGGGGGGTCGCGTGTGATGGCGTCGGCGTCGGCGTCGGAGAGGTCGAGGCCGATGCGGAGCGGTCGCGCGGGCCAGCGGAGGCGGTCGAGGAGCGAGCAGAGGAGGGACTCGGGGTCGGCGGTGCGGAGGCGCTCGGCCGGCGCGGCCGCCACCGACGCGCGAAGCGTGAGCGAGATCGCCTCGCCCATGAGCGCGGCGGCGCGAGTGAGAAGTTCGGCGGAGAGCGAGAGGGGAACGGACGAGCCGACCGCCTTGGAGTGGTTGTGCGTTGAAGGAGTGGTCGCGGAAGGAGCCGCCACGGAGTGGCGGGGTACCCGGGACGGCGGGCCGGGGGTCGAGAGGGTGAACGCGGTCCAGGCGCAGGCGATGGCGATGGCGATCCAGAGTCCGACGGGCAGGCCGAGGGAGAGTTCGGCGAGGTTCGGCACGCCGAGGAGGTGCGCGGTGGCGATGACGGCGCACGAGGTGAGGACGATGGCCCAGACCGGCGTCTGGGGCTGGCGCGGCGTCGGGTCTGCGGTGTAGTGGGGCATCCGGGCGGATGCATCGGCGCGATGGGGGGCGGGTTTGAGTTGACGGTCGAGAGGAGGTCGTTATCGGGCCGGCTGGGGCTGGGCACAGGCGGGACGCCTGTGCCACCGGGCCGCGAGGGATCACAGCGGGATCGAGTCGAGCGAGGTGAGGCCGAGGGGTTCGCGGGCGAAGAAGGGTTCGCCGGCGTGCGTGCCGATGCGCGAGCCGTAGAAGCGTGCGGCGTGCATGAGCCACTCGGGCACGGCGCGGTTGCGCTCGTTGACGACGAACTGGGAGCGGTAGGCGAGGATCGAGGCTTGCTTGGCGTCCTCGAAGCCGGTGGCGTCGAGGATGAAGGACGGCTCGGGGACGATGCGCAGGTGCGTGCAGTAGTAGTGGAAAAGCCAGCGGGGGTAGATGGGGGGGGGGAGGGGCTTGAGTCCTGAGTCCAGAGTCTTGAGTCCTGAGGTCGGAAGCGGGAGATCCGAGGGGAAGGGCATGTCGATGCCGGTGAGTTTGGCGTCGAAGCGGGCGTCCTCGGCGATGCGGGTGACGGCGCGGTGGTCGGGGTGGGCGTCCTCGGGGTAGGGGACGAAGAGCACCTGCGCCTGGTGGGCGCGGATGACGCCGGCGACGGCGTGCCGGGCCTCGATGGTGTGCGTGACGAAGCGGTTGGGCAGGCCGAGGCAGACGCGGCGAACCGGCAGGCCCCGGGGGAAGCGGGCGGGATCGGGCGAGAGCAGGCGGGCGGCCTCGGCGGCTTCGCGGGCGCGGGTCTCGGGGTCGCCGTGCGGCGTCGGCTCGCCGTCGGTCACGTCGAGGATGAGCACGTCGTGCCCCTGGGCGGCGAGTCGGGCGATCGTCGCGCCCATGCCGAGTTCGGCGTCGTCGGGGTGCGGGGCGACGACGAGGACGTTGGCCACGGCGCGGCTCCAGGGAGGGGGGGGTCAGTTCTGTCCACCGACGACGACAAGGCCGAAGATGACGGTCTGGTTGTCGGCGACGGTTTCGAGTTCGGCCATGACGATTCGGTCGGGCTGCTCGGTGGCGAAGAAGCCGCCGCCGCGGAAGGGGTCGCCGTACTCGTCGCGGAACTGCTGGAGGGGGAGTGTGACGGTCTGGCCGACGTCGAGTGCGCCGACGGGCCTGCTGTAGCGGCGGTTGATCCAGAGGGTGGACGGTCCGAAGGAGCGTGCGGTGGTGTTGGTGAGTGTGATGACGGGTCCGTCGCGTGCGACCTGGACGTCGAGTTGCTCGGTCGGCTCGATGGTTGCGGGGTAGGGGCGGTCGTAGGGGCCGACCGGGCCTCCGACGAGCGCGGTCGGCACCCGCGAGCAGGCGGCGCCGAGCACGGACACGCCGATGGCGAGGCAGGCGAGGGCGAGTCGTGCGGCGTGCGTGGGCGGTCGCTCGGGCATGGTCGCGGCTCCTCGGGGGCGCGGGGCGCTCACCCTATCCTCTCAGGGTATGGGATGCACAGGCTCGAACGCGACCGCGCCTTCGCCGGCGATCGCTCCCGGCGCGGAGGCGCTCGACGCGCGCCGGGTCGCCGAGCGGCTGGTGCGGGAGCATGGCGTGAGCGGGGTGCATCCGCGTGTGCGGGAGATCGTGCCGGGGTTCGACGGGCCGTTCTTCCAGGCGGGGTTGGCGGGGTATTCGGACGCGGCGATGCGGATCATCGCGCGCCGGCACGGGTGCCCGTACTGCGTGACCGAGGCGTTGCTTGACCGGACGCTGCTGGCGGGCGGGCGCGGGTTCGCCAAGGCGGACCTGGGCGAGTTGCACGACAACGTGCCGGGCGGGGAGGAGGACCACCCGCTCGCGGGGCAGTTGATGGGGAGCGAGCCGAGGGAGATGGCGGCGGCCGCGCTGAAACTGGTGGAGCAGGGCGGGCGCGCCGACCGCAAGTACCGGCGGCTGGCGTACAACGGCGCGCTCGCGCCGGGGGTTGAGCAGCACCTGCGGCTGCCGGGGGGGGAGCAGATCGGAAGAGGGAAATGGTCAAAGGGCCAAATGGCCAAAGGGCCGGATACAGAGCATCAGAGCAGCAGAACAGCAGAGCAGCGGATGGGGGCGCAGGAGGGAGGGGGGCGGGCGCTCGCTTGCGCTTCGTGCTCTGAGGTCTCGTTCGCGGCGATCGACGTGAACCTGGCGTGCCCGGTGAAGAAGATCGCGAGCAAGGCGAGGGGGGGGCACTGGCTGGCCGAGCCGGAGGGGGCGATCCGCATCCTGGAGGCGGTGCGCGAGGCGCTGCCCGCGCGCGTGCCGACGACGGTGAAACTGCGCCGATCGTTCGACGACACGCCCGAGATGGCCGCGGCGTGCCTGCGCATCCTCGACGCGGCGTACGACATGGGCTACGCCTGGGCCACTGTCCACGCCCGCACCGTCGAGCAGAAGTACGTCGGGCCGAGCCGGTGGGACGCGCTGCGGGAGATCGTGCGGCAGGTGCGCCGGCGCGATCCGGACCGCGTCGTCTTCGGCTCCGGCGACGTGTGGAGCGCGGAGGACGTGTACCGGATGATCGGGTACACGGGCGTGAACGCGGCGGCGGTGGCACGCGGGTGCATCGGCAACCCGTGGGTCTTCCGGCAGGCGCGGCAGTTGCTCGCGGGCGAAGCGCCGACCGCGCCGAGCGTCGTGGAGCAGCGGGGCGTGCTTGAGGAGCACTTCACGCTCGCGCTGGCGGTGAACGCGGGGGCGAGGCGGCCGGAGGTCTACACCGGCAAGGTGATGCGGAAGTTCGGCATCCGCTTCGCCGAGCACCACCCGAGGCCGGAGGAAGTGCGCCGGCGGTTCGTGGGCGTGTGCAGCTTGGAGGATTGGCGGGGCGTGCTGGAGGAGTTCTATTCGCCGGAGGCCGCGTCCGTGTCGAGTTGAACGCGGCGGGCGGGGAGTTCAACCGAGCACGATTCTCCGCTGCGGCGTCGAGAGGGGCAGGCGGGCCGCGGCGGCGCGGGTGTGCCAGCGCGAGCCGGGTCTGGCGCGGGCGAGCGCGCGGGCGTCGGCAGGGGCGAGGACGCCGGCGGTCCAGGCGGTGAACTCGACGGTGCGGTGCGTGGTGGCGTGGGTGAAGCGGTCGGCGCGCGAGAGCGGCGCGTCGAGCGCGAGCCAGGCGCGGAGCGTGCGCGCGGCCGCGCGCCGGGCGGGGTGTTCGCGCGTCGGCGCCTGCCAGAGGCCCGCCCACATGCCGTCGGGAGGGCGTGGCTCGACGAGGACGCGGCCGCGCCGGTCGCGCGCGAGCACGGCGTCGCAGTAGAGCGTGGCGCGGGCGGGTTGTGCCGCGGGGATCGGGAGGTCGTGCTGCGCGCCTGTGCGGGCGGCGGCGCAGGAGGCCGCGAGGGGGCAGGCGTCGCAGCGTGGGGCGCGGGGGGTGCAGACGGTCGCGCCGAGTTCGATGAGGGCTTCGTTCACGAGGCCGGGGTGCGTGCCGCGCGGGAGGGCGTGCATCCACGCGGCGGCCTGCTCGCGGGCCGCGGTGCGCGCGCGGGGCGAGGCGGCGGCGAGCGGGAGCGCGTGAAGGCGGATCACGACGCGGGCGGCGTTGCCGTCGATGGCGGGCACGGGCACGCGGTGGGCGAGCGAGGCGACGGCGGCGGCGGTGTAGTCGCCGACGCCGGGGAGTGCGGCCAGGGCGGCGGGGTCGGCGGGAACATGGGCGTCGTGTCGGGCGGCGATCTCGCGAGCCGCGGCGTGGAGGTTGCGTGCGCGCCGGTAGTAGCCGAGGCCCGACCAGAGCGCGAGGACATCGTGCTCGGAGGCGCGGGCGAGCGAGGCGAGGTCGGGGAAGCGGGAGAGGAAGAGCGGCAGGCGCTCGGCGACGCGCGCGGCCTGCGTCTGCTGGAGCATGAACTCGCTCACGAGCACGAGGTAGGGGTCGCGCGGGGCGTCGAGCGGGCACGGGCGCCACGGCAGCGGGCGCGCGGCAAGCCGGAACCACACGAGGAGCGCACGGGACTGATCGCGTTCAGTCGGCGGCATGGAGGGCACGCTCGACGCCGGCGCGGACGGCGGGCCATCGCGCCCCGGGCGACTTGGTGACGGTGATGAAGGCGCGGTGGATGAGAAGCGAGGTCACGCCGGGGACGGCGAAGAGGGCCTGTGCGAGCGAGTCGTCATCCGTCGCTTCGGCGGGCGTGCGGTACGAGCGGGGGATCTCGGCGGGTCGCGGCTCGACGAGGCACTTGAGGGCGTTGGGGTTCGGCGTGGACTCGAACGCGAGGACGCGGTAGGGCATGGCGCGATGGTACGCGTGTGCGGGTGCGCGGCCGGCGCACGGAGCAGCGGCGCGAGGCTGCTGGAACCGCCGCGCCGCCCGGGGCGCGAGGCCCCGTACGTCCCGGGGGACGGCTCCGCTCTCCCCTCCACGGGAGGTCGAGGGGGGTCGGGCGGAGAGGTCCGATGTCGTCGTGTGGGAGAGTCGGGTTCAGCGGCGGCGGCGGAAGCAGACCACGCCGGCGAGGGCGAGAAGCCCGATGGAGCCGGGGGCGGGGAGGAGAACGACGTTGTCGAGTCCGGAGTTCACGCCGATCTCGTTGAGGTTGGCGCGGATGCGGAGGTCGTCGAGTGCGGAGAGGGCGGCGGTGATGTCGCCGAGCGTCGCGGGCTGGTTGTTGTCGAGGTTGGTCCATCCCATGCCGACGCCGATGGGGACGGAGTAACTCGACCAGCGGAGCGTGGTGGGCGGCAGGTCGTAGCCGAGGATGACGCCGTTGCCGGAGACGGTGATGTCGTAGGCGTAGTCCACCTGTTGGGGGTTGTTGTTGTGGGGCGGATCCCAGACGCGACGGTCGAGGGTGAGGAAGGCGCCGCCGATCGCGTCGGTCTTGTTGCCGAGGAACTTGGCCGGGGCGACGAAGGCGGCTTCGCCGGGGTCGAAGGTGTCGGGAACGGTGATGAAGCCTCCGGGGTTGCCGAAGCCGAGGACGTGGAGCGCGCCCGCCGTGGAGATCTCGCTCGGCGGAAGCATGGAGTCGCTGACGACCCAGCCTTCGGTGTCGAGGTCAAAGGTGCTGGTGACGATGCCCGCGTGGGCGACGGAAGCCGCGGCGGCGGCCAGCCCGGCGGCGAACGGTGCGATTGAACGGTTCACGGTTCTTCCTCCCACCCCACGGATGTCCACTCACGGCCGGCCTGCGGCGACCCCGGGCGGGGCGCTCGGCCGGAGGAAACATGCCACGCCGATGGGCGATCGCAAGGAAACGGGGGGACTGGGGATGCGAGAATCGTCGTGTTTCGGGCCGGGAAGGGGTTTGGGCGGGGTTATTGGGGGTATTGTACGTCTTTTGATTGGTATTCTGGTGCAATCTTTTCGTGGAAAATTGTGACAGACCCCTTTCGCGTGGGGTGGGGAGTCTGGTATGATCGGGCCGAACCCGCTGCAACGTGGCGGCGGTCGAATGTGTGAGAAGAGAGGAGTAACAAGCAATGCGGAACGTTTGTGCGCTGCTCGCGCTTGCGGGCACTGCGGCCATCGCGTCGGCTCAGTACACCATGCACTGGTACTGGACCGGTCCCACCGAGCTCAGCCAGGCCAACCCCACCGGCACCTACACGCTGTGGGCTGAGATGGGCGGCTCGCCGCTCGTCGGGTTCGCCGGCTCGATCTTCGACATCAACGCCGGCTGCGAGGATTGCGACGGGTTCATCTCGAACGGGATGGGCAATCCCACGCTCGGCGCTCTGTCGAACAACGACGGCACGCAGGTCGGCCCCGAGGACATCATCGTCATCGACGCCTTCCAGCTCCCGCCCTTCTTCAACGCGGCCTACGACGCCAGCAACCCGATCTGGGTGTACACGCTGGACATCACCGCGACGGCCTTCAACGGCAGCACCTTCACGCTGACGAGCCTCAACCACCTGAACCACAGCGTCTACACCGACGACTTCGGCACCTCCAAGGAGGCCACCCCGACGATCGACGGCCTGCGGATCACCTGCGTTCCGACGCCGGCCAGCCTCGGGCTGATCGGCCTCGGCGGTCTCGTCGCCGCCCGTCGCCGCCGCTGATCGCGGTCGCGACCGAACGCGAAGCTCCACGCTTCTCACCCCGCCCGGGAAACCCCGGGCGGGGTTGTTTTTGCCGAGAGTACCGGGTTCTCGCCCGAAGGGCTTGCACCTCGTCCGCTCGGCGCGCATCATGGCCAGATGGGAAACTCGGGGCTTCGCAATCGTGCCGCCCCGGGAGGTGGGTCATGCTGAGAGCGATCCGCGCGGGTGTCGCCATGGCCTGCTGTGCCGGCGCGGCCCAGGCACAGTACACGATGGACTGGTACTGGACGGTCAGCGACACCGGCAACGAAGATGGGATCGTTCAGCCGGGCGAGCACGCCCTGCTCGTGCTCCTGGCCGACTGGGACGGCGCTCCGCCCGTCTACTTTGCTGCGTCGTTCTTCGACATCGTGGGAAACTCGGGCTGGGACGATGGGACGCTCCTCGTCGCCGACGGCAACGACACGCTCGGCCAGATGACCAACGAGGACGGCGGCCCCCAGTCGAACAACGACATCCTCGACATCGACGTCTTCCAGTTGCCCCGGTTCCTCAACCCGCAGTTCTGGGATGGTCACCCGATGGCGATCTACTGGATCGAGTGGGCGCCGAACGGCTATTCGCCCCGCACCGTTTCGGGCACGTCGGCGAACCACCTCTACCACTCGCTCTACATCGACGACTTCGGCACCTCGGTGGAAGCGACGCCGACGATCGGGGGGTTCTCGTTCCAGGTCGTGCCCGCGCCTGGCGCGCTCGCGCTGGGCGCGGCGTGCGGCGTGCTGGCGCTTCGTCGCCGGCGCGTCTGACGCGGGGAGTCGGGGGCATCGGAGGACGTGCCATGTTCGTGAGGACCATGACGATCGCGCTGGCATGCGCTGCGCCCATCGCGGCCGCCCAGCACGCCATGCACTGGTGGTGGACCGTGGGGGACACGGGCGACGGCGACGGCGTGATCGCGCCCGGCGAGAGCGTGCTCCTCTCGCTGCACGCCGAGTGGGGTGGGGCGGGAGCGATCGGCTTCGCGGGGTCGCTCTTCGACGTGCTCGGGACGGAACTCTGGGCGACGGGCGGATTGGGCGTCGAGGCGTGGAACGACGCTCTTCTCTCGCTCGGCGACCTCACGCCGCAGGGGAACAACGACATCCTCGCCATCGACGCGTTTCAGCAGCCGCCCTTCTTCAACGACGGCTTCGACGCGAGCGATCCGATCTGGCTGTTCACGCTCCGATGGAACCCCGACGGGTACACGCCGCGTGTGGTGTCCGGGAGCACGGCCCACCTGAACCACGCGGTGTACACGGACGAGTATGGATCGTCGGCGGATCTCCCCGGCAGCGTCGAGGGGTTCTCGTTCGTGGTGGTGCCGGGGCCGGGGACCGCGGTTGTGCTTGTGGCGGGCGCTGGCTGCCGGGGCAGGCGGCGGGGGTGAGAGTCGGCACAGGCGGGACGCCCGTGCCACCGTTGCCTATGGGGCGTGAAAAGAAACGGGGCGCACCCGAGTGGGTGCGCCCCGCGTGTGTTGCGGTCAGCGATGCCGGTCGAGGATCAGCGGTAGAAGTTGGTGGTCTCGACCTTGAGGAGCGGCCGGGTGATCTCGACGCTGGTCGCCTCGGCCCGGAATGAAACCTGGCCGGGGTTCTTGGCGCGGATCACGATGCGGTAGGTGGAGGAGCGGCCGGCTTCGAGGCGGGCGATCGCCGGGAAGTTGATGGTGCGGCCCTGGACGGTGCCGGTGACGCCGCCCTCGCCGGACGCGCTGACGAACTCCATGGTGTCGCCCTCGTCCATGGTGCAGACGAGCTTGACGCCGGTGAGCGCGGCGGAGCCTTGGTTGGTCACGACGAGCGTATAGGTGGTGGTGTTGCCGATCTCGACGGGGTCTGGGCTGTCGTTGCCTTCGAGCAGCAGGGCCGGGATGCCCTCGACCGCGGTGGTCGTGGGGCAGGAGACGGGGTCGGCGCAGTCGGCGACCGCGTTGGCGTTGGCGGTCACGGAGCCGATGGTGGCCGCGGTAGTGTTGACGGTGAGTTTGCGCGAGGCGTTCGGTGCGAGGGTGCCGAGGTTCCAGACGACGCGTCCGTCCTGCACTGCGCCGCCGTCGGAGATGCTTCCGATGGTGACGCCTGCGGGGATGGTCTGGGTGACGACGGTGTTGGTTGCGGGTGCGTCGCCGGTGTTGCTGACGGTGACGGCGAAGTCAACCGGGCGGCCGACGAATCGGCGCTCGGGGGACTCGCAGGCGATGGTCAGTTTCGGCGCGACGACCTTGGTCTCGACGGGAGCGGCGTCGGCGGTGAGGGCGCCGCCCTTGGCCTTCGCGCTCGCGGAGTAGGTGCCCGTGGCGGCGGCCTTGACCTGGACGGTCTGGGATTTGGCCTGTCCTGCGGCGAGGTCGCCGGCGGAAAGGGTGACGGAGGTGCGGCCGTCGAGCGTGGTCACGCCGCGGGGCAGGGCGACGTCAACAGTGACGTTCTGGGCGACGCCGGTGCCGGTGTTGCGGACGGTGACTTCGAGGTTGTAGGCGTCGCAGAGGAGGACGGTCGCCGGTCCGACGAGCGCGAGTTGCAGGGCGGGCTGGACGACGAGGGTCTCGCTGCAGAGCGGGACCTTGTAGCGCACGTCGGCGCAGGCCGCGATGGTCTCGGCGTTGGATGCGCTGCCGGTGATGCGGATGGTGCGCGACTCGCCCGGGGCGAGGCTGGGGATGGTCCACTCGCCCTGGCCCGAGGGAGCGGGGTCGGACGACGCGAACTTGAAGTTGGGGGAGATCTGCTCGGTGAGGACGATGTCCTCGATGGTGGAGTCGGTGTTGTTGGTCAGGCGGTACTCGTAGGTGAACTCCTCACCGAGCGCGACCTGCGCCGGGGCGAACTTCTCGACGAGGAGTTGGGGCGTGCGCGTGTGCCCGGTCGGGTAGGCCGCGATGACCGAGCCGGTGCGCGGCGCGGGAGCAGGGCGGGGCGCCTCGGCGCGAGGCGCAGGCGCCGCGGTCTCCTGGCCGGAGACGTTGCGGCCCATGCCGTGGGAGAATCCAGCGGCGTGCGGGGACGCGCCGGTCTTCTGGGCGCGCTGCCAGGTCTCCGAATCCCTGTGCATGCCGGAAGAGCCGGACTGCTCGCAGCCGACGATACCGAGCGCGCCGACGAGGGCGACGGAGGCCGCCGCGGCGCAGACCCACCGAGAGATGCTGAGTTTCTTCATGGATTGAACTCCGAAAAAAGGCCGAACAGGAAGGGTGTGTTCGCGTGCCTGTGTTCGGAACGTCTCTCCCCAGGCCGCGATGTGACGCGGGCAACTATTGGCCCCCGGTCCCCGGAAATCCTCTCGCAAGAGTGCCTCCGGACGGCAATTTCAGGACGTTGCGGGTCGAAGTCCGCAACTGTCTCGCGAGCACCTGCCGAAAGACAACCGACAATCCGATGCAAACACCTGTCGTTCAAAGGTTTGCGAGATGATACGGGGAACGATCGGGTGTTCGCGCGTCGGCGTCGGCAGTGGTAGTCTGAGGAGCGAGCCACGCGGGGGTCTTCGTTCATGCCCCGGAACGGAGGGCACATGGCACCGGAGATCGGATGGGTTTGTGGGCGCGATCGGGTGCGGGTCGCGTTTCTGGCGGTCGCGTGCGTTGCCGCGCCGGCGATCGCGGACGATCGGCGCGCGGACACGTCTCGCCTTTCGGTCATGACGTTCAACGCGGAGTTCCTGTGGGACGGCCTCGCGCCCGAGGAGGGGCAGGTGGCGTTCGCGTGGAAGGGCGACCCCGACGCGGCGGCGGAGCACATGCAGCGCGTCGCGGACGTGATCATCTTCAGCGACCCGGACATCGTGCACCTCGTCGAGGTGGAGAACCTCGACGCGCTCACGCTCTTCCGCGACTCGTTCCTCGCGGGGCGCGGGTACGAGCCGTACTTCGTGAAGGGCAAGGACACCTACACGGGGCAGGACGTCGCGCTGCTCACGCGGATCGACCCGGTGAGCGTGCGGCGCGACGAGCGGACGGGCGTGAGCGGGAGCGAGCAGAAGGGCGTTTCCAAGCACCTGATCGCGCGGTTCGAGGCCGAGCCGGACCTGAGGCTCTCGCTGATCGGGCTGCACTTCGTGGCGTTCCCGACGCGCGAGGACCGGCGGCTGGAGCGGCAGGCGCAGGCGGACGCGATCGTCGGCATGGCGATCGACGAGGCGGACGCGGGGTACGAGGTCGTCATCGTCGGCGACTTCAACGACTACGACGGGGCGGCGGACAGCCTCGACCACATCGACAGCGCGCCGATCTCGACCGTGCTGGCGGCGATCCGGGCGATGCGCCCGGGCGACCCGGACGACGACCTGCTCAACGCCGCGAGCCTGCTGGACAAGAGCCAGCGGTACACGGCGCACTACGACAAGAACGGCAACGGCCGCGTGGACTACCCGCAGGAACTGACGAGCATCGACCACGTGCTGATCGGCCCCGGGCTGGCGGGGCGCATCGAGACGGTGGACATCCCGCACCGCCACGACCCGGTGGCGGGGCCGGACCACTACCCGGTGGTGGTGTGGTTCAGACTCGCCGACCCGACGCCCGGCGCGCCCGACGGCGTGCGCATCGTCGCCCTCCTGCCCGACCCGCCCGGCGACGACCGACAGCACGAGACGGCGACGCTGCGGAACTTCGGCACGACGGCCATCGACCTGACGGGGTGGCGCCTGCGCGACCTCGGGGGGGGGACGTGGTCGCTCGACTCGCTGGGCACCCTCGCGCCGGGGGCGGAGGCGACCGTCGTCCGCCTCGGGCAGACCATGTCGCTCAACAACAACGGCGACACGATCGAACTGCTCGACCCGAGCGGGGCGGTGGTGCAGCGGGTGAGTTACGGGCGCGTGGGTGAGGGGGAGGTGGTGAGTTTCGGGCCGTGAAGGGGGCGGGAGCGGATCGCTCCGGCGGGGGCGCGGGGTCGGATGTGAGTTGGTGTGGTCCAACCTGTTTGAGTAGGCTGGGTCGTGGCGTGGGAGAGGAGCGAGGATCGCTTCAATGATGACATTGCGCCGCTTCGTCGCCAAGCCGCCCGACGTGCCGATGGGCACGGCGTGGTACCTCGCCGACCTCGCCGAGGCCCGCGGCAAGCAGGAACTCTACACCCGCCAGTCGCCGCAGCGCCTCAAGGCTCTGCGAGAGCACGCGATCGTCGAGAGCGCGATCTCGTCGAACCGGATCGAAGGCGTGGAGATCGAGGCGGGGCGTGCGAGGGCTGTGGTGCTGGGAAAACCCGTGCTGCGCGACCGGAACGAGGAGGAGGTCGCCGGGTACCGCGACGCCCTTCGCCTGATCCACGAGTCCGGGGCGAGGCTCGCCGTTTCTGAGCAGACCATCCGGCGTCTTCACCGCCTCTCGCGCGGCGGGACCGGCGACGCGGGCAGGTACAAGCGGTCGGACGTGGACATCATCGAGACCTACTCCGACGGCCGCTCCCGCGTCCGCTTCAGGTGCGTCACCGCCCGGCGCACGCCCGCGGCCATGAAGGAACTCGTCTCGCACTGGAGCGGCGCGGTGCGCGGCGGGCGCGTCCACCCCCTCCTCGCGCTCGCCGCGTTCAACCTCGACTTCCTGTGCATCCACCCCTTCCGCGACGGCAACGGCCGCGCCTCGCGCCTGCTGCTCCTGCTCCAGTGCTACCGCCTCGGCTTCGAGGTCGGACGGTACGTCAGCCTCGAGCGCATCATCGAGCAGCACAAGGACCGCTACTACGAGACGCTGGAGCAGTCCTCGGCGGGCTGGCACGACGGCAGGCACGACCCCTGGCCCTGCATCAACTACATGCTCTACATCCTCCGAACCGCGTACAAGGAGTTCGAGGAGCGCGTCGGGCAGGTCAAGGCGCCGAGGGGAGAGAAGCGAGCGCTTGTCGCCGCGGCGATCACGAAGTCCAAAGGCCCCTTCAGCGTCGGCGACCTCCAGAAAGCCAGCCCGGGCGTGAGCGTGGACATGATCCGGCACGTGCTCAAGAGCATGAAGCAGGCCGGGGAGGTCGAGTGCCTCGGGCGGGGGCGAAACGCCACGTGGCGGAGAGTCAGGGGGTGAAATGGGTAATACCCAGTTCAATGGGTAACAGAATAGGTAATGCAGCTCGATTCGGGAGTGTCTCTCCGCCTTGGCGGTGAAGCGGCAAGAGATCGGGCTATACCAGAGCGCGGGCCCCCGGGAAGAGTTGGAGTTCCGAGGGTACTGACTCGATGTCGCTCCCCTCCACCGCCGTCAGCGGGCTCAACTCGATCGTGCAGTCCGGCACGCGAAGGGTGGTCCCATCCGGCTGCGGCTCCTCGCGCCAGGGAATCTCGACGCCCGCGGCTTCGAGCCAGCGGGCGGCGCGGAGGGTCTGGATCTCGCGGCTCGACTGGGGGCTGTCCACGCCCTCGGCGTTCTTGATCGGTGCGAACTCCTCGACGCGGTCGGCCTCGTAGACGATGGAGGCGCGGGCGAGCGGCAGGGCGTCGAAGACGAAGCGCTCGAGTTTCACGCCGTTCGGCTCGCGCGGCTCGGTGCGATCGCCGGTGTCGGGGTCGATGCAGGGGACCTTCTTCTCGGCGCGGTGCCAGGGGAGGGCGAAGGCGGGGTCGGAGTTCAGCAGCTCGACGAACTCGACGCTGAGGATGTGGATGGCGGGGCTGCCGGCGAGGAAGCGGAGGCGGCCGTCGGGGAGCCGCTCGCGCTGGCGCTCGATCGGCAGGTCGGAGTACTCGATGATGCGCAGCCGCCCGCCGGCGACGCAGAAGACGCCGAGTTTCTCCTCCGGGTAGGCCTTGGCGAGCATCTTGCTGGACATCTCGGCGGAGGAGTCCGGGGCGGCGGCGTGCAGGCCGAGGAAGACGGGATCGGCGACGCGGACGATGGGGTTGTCGACCTGGAAGTAACTGAGGTGCTCGACGCCGCGGCGGCGCATGTCGCCGAGCGCACCCGAGACCTTGAGGGCGCGGAGCGATCCGCCGTGCCCGTCGGGGTTGGTGGCGATCTGGTGGGGCGAGGCGAGCAGGATGCGTCCCGTGCGCAGGTCGAAACTGGGCATGGCGCCCTGGGGGAAGAACATGACGCCGTCGCGCGGCAGGCCGAAGTAGCCGCGCTGCTCGAAGAAGGCGACGGTGGCGTCGTGGTTGAGGGGGCTGGTCATGACGTACCAGGGTGGTGTCACGCCGTACTTGAGGCCGGTCTTGAGGATGCCCTCGGCGAAGAACTGGAAGAGGGGTCGTCCGGTGACCGCGCCGGCGGGGTAGCAGCCCTTGGGTCCGTCGTAGCCGAGGCGGGTGCCCTGTCCGCCGGCGACGGTGAAGCAGGCGACTTTGCCGGCGCGGAGGAGGGCTTCGCCCGCAGCGCGGTAGGCTGCGCTGTCCCACGGGCGGACTGTGGAGGCGGGGTCGTTGGGGTAGTACGGGGCCGGCTCGATGTCGGCGGGCAGATCGACGGGCGGCGTGCCGAGCACGTAGTCGCGCACGAGGGCAGGGAGGGCGTCGATGTCGATCGCGTCGATCTGGGCGAGGAGCGAGCGCCGGGCGTCGGGCGCGAGGCGGTCGTGGAAGTTGAGCAGGTGCTGCTGGCCCGCTCGTTCGAGGCGCTGACGGAGGGCGTGCAGATCGGGCATGTGGGGAGGGTAGAGGGTAGAGTCCGACCGTGGCCGACCTGTTCACGCGACCGCCGCGGCTGCCGCTGATCGCGCCGTCGATCCTGTCGGCGGACTTCGCGCGGATGGGGGAGGAGTGCCGTGGGGTGCTGGGGGCGGGGGCGGACCTGCTGCATCTTGACGTGATGGACGGGCACTTCGTGCCGAACCTGACGATGGGGCCGGCGTTGTGCGCGTCGCTGCGGCGCGCGCTGCCGGGTGCATTTCTCGACGTTCACCTGATGGTGGCGGAGCCGGAGCGGTTCGTCGGGCCGTTCGTCGATGCGGGGGCGGACCACCTGACGTTCCACGTCGAGGCGATTGGGTTGGATGGGTGCGTGCGGCTGGCGGAGCGCGTGCGCGCGCTGGGCGCGACGGCGGGGGTGGCGATCAACCCTCCGACCTCGGCCGAGGCCGTGCTTCCGGAGGTGGGGGCGTTCGACCTCGTGCTGGTGATGAGCGTGAACCCCGGCTTCAGCGGCCAGGCGTTCATCGGCGGGGTGCTGGAGAAGACGCGGGCGATCTCGGCACGCCTGCGGCCGGAGCAGCGTCTGGAGATGGACGGTGGGATCGGATCGGGCAACGCGGCGGAGGTGCGAGGGGCGGGGTGCGACGTGCTGGTGGCCGCGTCGGCGGTGTTCGGCGTGCCGGTGGCCGAGAGGAACGAGGTCATCACCCGCCTTCGGGGCTGATGCAGAATCCGGCGCGGAGAGCGAGCCGGATCTTCTCCGAGCGACATGGGGTGCGTCGGCAGCCCGGGTGAGGCTAGGATCGGGGCATCCGCGGTCAGGAGGCGACGATGTGGATAACCCCGGCGCGGGTCTGACCGCGCTCGCCGGTCGCCGCTAGGATGGCCGACGATGTGATGAAGCGTGTCTGATCCAGAACCACGGAGAGATTCATGAGCAACACAGCCCATCGACACGCTCCGCTGGCAAGGTTCGTGATGGAGAAGGCGATCCGGAAGGGAACCTTCAAACTGTCGTCCGGCGAGCAGGCGACCTACTACTGCGACGGGAAAATGGTGACGCTGGACCCGGAAGGAGCGGCCTTGGTCGCCGAGGCCATGTTCGAGGAACTCGCGGACGTGGAGTTCGACGCTGTCGGCGGGATGGACATGGGCGCTACGCCGATCGTGTCCGTTCTGGGAGACTACGCACGCCGGCACGGCCGCATCTTCCCGACGTTCGTGGTGCGGAAGGAAGCCAAGTCCCACGGGACGAAGAAGCAGATCGAAGGCCCGATTCCGAGCGCTCCCTCACGCGTCGTGATCATCGACGACGTGGTAACCTCCGGCGGCTCGATCGCGAAGGCCATACAGACGGTGCGTGCGGCGAACCACACGGTCGTGCTCGCGACGTGCATCCTCGATCGTGACGCCGGCGGCGACAGGCTCATGCAGAGTCTGGGAGTGCCGTATCGGCCTCTGCTTCGCGCATCCGAGCTGGGATTAGGCAATGAGTACGGTCATGGCGCTGGCGCAAGCCGCGAGAACCAATCTGTGTGCTGCCACACTTGAGGGCCTCTCCCTCGCACTCCTCCGTGGCGCCAAGACGCAGCCCGAACCGAACCTGGTCGAGTCCCTCGCGCTGGGGGCACTCTTCGGCATCGTGGCAAACCGCATCGGATCCGGGGCTGTCAACACGAGCGAGATCGAGTATCTCGGTTCCCAGCTGGCTCCGGTTCTGGATCGACTCGCGGAGCGGGGGCTCGGGGTTCCTCCTGAACTGCTGGCTTCGGAGTTGGCGAGCGTCCGCGATCTGATGTAGCGACCGCCTCAATCGGGTGGGTGCGAGGGGGCGTGCGCTCCGAACCCGTGCCGCGGCGGGTGGTGGGCGACATCATCTGATCGCGCGATGACGCGCAGGCGGAGTCCGGCGCGAGAACGCCGCCCGTTCGTTCGCAAAACGTTCGTATGGTGGCAAAGTTCAGCCCGGAACGCTCTGGTTCCCGATGCTACACTCAGCGGCCTCGAACCCCGGGTCCGGCGAAGCCGGTCAGTCTCGGGGGCGGAGCAGCGGCCGGGATACGCCGCCGGGGCACGACGCGGGCCTATGGCCAAATCCACTGACATCAGGCTGTTGCTCGTCCGGACCGGCGCCACCGAATGGGAGGCCGCGGGGCGGCTGTGCGGGGCGTGCGACCTGCCGCTCTCGGCGGAGGGTCGGCGGGTGGTGAAGGACTCGGTGGCCGGCGTGGACGGGGAGGCCGTCTCGCTCGTGCTTTGCGGGTCGGATGAAGCGAGCGTCGCAACGGCGAAGGCCCTTGCGGATCGGACGGGCGCGAAGGTCCGAGAACTCGATGACCTGGCGGAGGTCGGGCTTGGCCTGTGGGAAGGGATGCTGGCGAGCGAGGTCGAGGAGAAATACCCGACCTCGTACCGCCAATGGAAGGACGACCCGGCGAGCGTGACGCCCCCGGAGGGCGAGTCGCTGGCGGAGGCCGAGGAGCGCATCGTCGGGGCGTTGTCGCGTGGGCTGGCCAAGGCGAAGGGTGTGACGGGCGTCGTGCTCCGGCCGATGGCGCACGCGCTGGTGCGCGGCACGCTGCTGAAGGTGCCGGCCTCGCGCCTGTGGGCGATGATGGAGGAGTCGGCGGCGGTCGAGTGGCACTCGGCGCGCCGGGATGAACTGAAGGCGGGCGGCGAGCGTGCCCGCGCCGAGAGTTGACACAACGGCCCGCGCGTCGCACGCGCAGCGGGAAGGAAGCAGGGCCATGACACAACTGGCGAACCGCAGTTGGAGCGACGTTCGGCCGCAGCGGCGTGCGGCGATCCCCGAGGGGCTGTGGATGCGGTGCCCCGGGTGCGCGCAGATGGTCTATCGGCGGCAGATGGAGGCGAATCTGCACGTCTGCCCGGAGTGCTCGCACCATTTCCGGATCAGCGCGACGGAGCGGGTCTCGCAACTGGCGGACCCCGGCTCGTTCCAGCCCATGTTCACCGACCTCGCGCCGGGCGATCCGCTCGGGTTCCGCGACCTGAAGGCGTACTCGGAGCGGCTGCTCTCGGAGCAGTTGCGGACGGGGCAGACGGACGCGGCCCAGGCGGGCGTCGCGTTCGTGAAGGGCCGGCAGGCGATGCTGTGCTGCCTGGACCTGACGTTCATGATGGGGTCGATGGGGAGCGTGGTGGGGGAGATCGTGACGCGGTCGATCGAGACGGCGACGGACCGGAACCTACCGCTGGTGATCGTGAGTTGCTCGGGCGGCGCGCGGATGCAGGAGTCGGGCCTGTCGCTGATGCAGATGGCCAAGACGAGCGCTGCGCTGGCGCGGCTTGATCGGGCGGGGGGGCTGTTCATCAGCGTGCTGACGGACCCGACGACGGGGGGCGTGACGGCGTCGTTCGCGATGCTGGGGGACGTGATCGTGGCCGAGCCGCACGCGTTGATCGGGTTCGCCGGGCCGCGTGTGATCCAGCAGACGATCCGGCAGGAGTTGCCTCCGGGCTTCCAGCGGAGCGAGTTCCTGCTTACGTCTGGGATCATCGACCGGGTGGTGTCGCGGCACGACCTTCGGAGCGAGATCGCCCGGGTCATCGACTACGCCGGCAAGTGACGCGCACGCGAGTGAGCCAGCCGTCGGATGGGCCGCCGGTCGCCCCCCCCCTTCGGCGGCGCGTGGCGTTTGCGCTGGGGCTTCTGCACGCGGCGTTGATGGTGGCGGCGTTCGCGCCGGTGGACTTCTGGCCTGCCGCGCTGCTCGCGCCCGCGCCGCTCGTGTGGGTGGCGTTGCGGGCGGATCGTCCGGGCCGGGCGGGCTTCTGGGCCGCGCTGGGGGCGTCGGCGTTCTGGGCGTTCGAGCAGCGTTGGATCGCGGGGGTCGCCGTGGCGGGTTTCCCGCTGCTGATCGCGTACCTCTCGCTTCAGCAGTGGGCGTTCGTCTGGGCGGTGGGGCGGGGCGCGAGGGCGTGGCCGCGGGCTGTCGGCGTGTGGGCGGCGGTGGCGTGGGTGGGCGTCGAGTTCCTGCGCGGCGAGATCGTCTGGCACGGCTACGCGTGGTACCTCGTCGGGCACCCGCTGCTCGATGCGCCGTTCGGCCCCGCGGTGGCGTCGGTGGTGGGGGCGTACGGTGCGTCGGCGCTCGTGGCGATGGTGGGGTGCGCGGTCGGCGCGTGTGCGGCGGGTGTGCGCGGACGGGGAGCGGGAGCACTCCCTTCCAGTCACGGCTCGTTCCTGGGTCGCGGTGCGTTGCCGGTCGGGATGATTGTCTTCGCGATCGCGCTGTGGAGCGCGTGCGGGCTGGCGCGCGGGCCGGAGCAGGGGGGGGAGTACCGCGTCGCCGTGGTTCAGACGAACGTGCCGCAGAGCGTGCGGGGGATGTGGCCGCCACTCCAGCGGCTCACGGACCTCGACTCGTTCATCGCGATGACGATCGAGGCGGCCCGCGGGGGGCCGGACCTGATCGTCTGGCCCGAGACGATGTTCCCCGGCGAGACGCTCGCCGCCGAGGACGCGGAGGAGGAACGCGCGGCCCGCATCGTGTGGCGCGACGATCCACGGCCGGATCCGCCGACGTGGGAGCGCATCGTGTGGCGCGGGCTGGAGGGCGACGAGGAGCCGACGCTGATCGAGGGGGCCGTGGACGGCGGGGAGTGGCTGGTCGTGCCGTCGATGGCGGCGTACGACACGCTGCTGGTCTGGCAGGCCGCGATCGGCGTTCCGATGCTGGTGGGCGCGGACGGGTTCGAGGGCCTTCGCATCAAGGCGGACGAGAAGGGCGTTCATCCGAGTTACCAGCGGCACTACAACAGCGCGTTCGTGCTGCACGAGGGGCGCGTCACGGCGCAGCGCTACGACAAGATGCACCTGACTCCGTTCGGCGAGGTCATGCCGTACATCTCGGCGTGGCCCTGGCTGGAGCGGACGATGCTGCGCATCGGCGTCGGGGCGTCGGGGATGAGTTTCGATCTCTCGCCGGGGCGTGCGCCGGTCGTGCTGCGCGTGCCGCGACCGGGGGGGGGCGAGGTCCGGGCGGCGACGCCGATCTGCTTCGAGGCGACGGTCGCGCGGGTCTGCCGTCGGTTGGTCTACGCGGGTGGCGAGCGTGCGGCGGACCTGATGGTGCAACTCACCAACGAGGGCTGGTTCGGCGGGGCGGACTCGGGGCGGGCGGAGCACCTGCGGCTGGCCCGCTGGCGGTGCGCCGAACTCGGCACGCCGATGGTCCGGGCCGCCAACACGGGAGTCTCGGCTGCGATCGACGCCCGCGGGCGATTGCTGGCAGCGGTGCCGTCGAACACGGAAGGGGTGCTCGTGGTCACCGTCGCGCTGGGTGAGGGGCGGACGGTCTACGCCCGCATCGGAGAGGCGGCCGGGTGGGCGTCGCTGGCCGGGCTGGCCGCTGGGCTGGCGTGGACGGCGGTTGGGGGCCGTCGAGGCCGGAACTTCGCCAGTCCGGGGGCACGGTCGGCCGACCAATGATCCACCGGGACGGTGAACGCCGGTTGCCGGACCGGCGTAGACGAACCACCGGCGCGCTGAACCGACCCTTCGAGGTTTCCACCATGAACACATGCCCCGCACTCGCCCTGACCATCGCTGCTGCCCTCGTTGCGGGCGGGTGCGGCTCGTCGGGACAGCAGGCCGAGAAGCCGACGACGCGGATGCCCGCCGCGGCGCGTGGCGACCGCCCCTCCGATCCGGTGCGGATCACGGAGTTGCGCGAGCGGGCGATCGCGATGCTGACGGAGTTGTCGGTGGACATTGATCCGCAGGTGCGGGCGAACGTGCTGGAGGCGCTGGTCGTCGCGCCGGCCCGGCTCGAGCCGATCGCGGCCGCGGGGCTGCGCGATTCGAACGAGGGCGTGCGCGCGGTTGCGGCGATGGCGGTGGGCAAGGCGCGGCTGACGCGGCTGGCTTCGGCGGTCGAGCCGCTGCTCTCGGACCCCTCCCCGCTCGTGCAGACGTCGGCGATCTACGCGATGCGGCGTCTGGGGCGCGAGGCGGACCCGACGCCGCTGGCCTCGTTCGCCCTCGGCGATCCGAGGCCGTCCGTGCGGGCGCACGCGGTCTGGGCGCTGGGCGAGTTGGGCGATCCGTCCGCGCTGCCGCTGTTGCGCGAGGCTGCGGCACGCCCGATGCCCCGGGCTGGCGACGCGGAAGTGCGTCTGATGCGCCTTCAGGTCGCCGAGGCGATGCTCAAACTTGGCGACGACGACCAGTTGCACCCGCTGCACGCCGCGCTGTTCGTGTCGCGGCCTGAGCATCTGGAGACGGCGGCGCTGGCGGCTCAGATCCTGGGGGAAGTCGGGAACCGATCGTCGATCCCTGACCTGCGGAACCTCGCGGTCTATCGGGACGAGCAGGGGAACCAGATGCCGGCGGAGGTGCGTCTGGCGGCGGCGGGCGCGCTGGCGAAACTGGGCCAGACCGACGGCTCCTTCATCGCCGAGGAGTACGCGGCCCATTCCAGCCCGCTGGTGCGTGCCCAGGCGGCCGTGGTCTTCGGCGAGACGACCGGGCCGAACAACGCCGCCCGGCTGGAGGCCCTGCTGCGGGACCCGGACGAGCGGGTTCGGGTCGCGGCGGCGGCGGGGGTGCTGCGGTACGCGGACAGGTCGGCGGGGCGGTAGGAGGGGGCTTGCAGGGTTCCGGCCGGTGAAGGACGGCCCGGTTCTGCCCTGCGTTCTGGCGATCGGCGATTGACAGGCTACGATCGGCCCGGTATCAAACGGGACGCGCGTCCGGCCCGTGGGGGGTCGCCCTGCCGGCGGATCGGCAGCCGCGGCGGCCCGGGACGCGAAGAGGAGCCTGGACCCACCTCCCGCCATGCGCCCGAGCGGCGTGACGCGGGGTCGCCGCCCCGAGAGGCGGGCACACACGCCCGAGGAGCAGACCGTGCACATTCTCACCAAGGTGTTCGTCGTGTTCGCCGCCGTGCTGGCGCTGGTGCTCGCCGCGCTGACGATGACGTACAGCGTGAACGCGGACCGGGTTGAAGCGGATCACCGCAACGCGCTGGCCCGCGCGGCGGAGGCGGCGGCCGCCCGCGACGCGGCGACGAGCCAGTTCTCGGAGATGCAGAACCGGCTGGCCCGGCAGGTGGACCAGTTGAGCACGGACAACGCGAACTTGCGTTCGCAGATCCGCGACCTGCTGACGGAGAACTCGCGGCTGCTCGCGGACAAGCGCAAGGCGGAGGAGGACGCGCAGTCCACGAAGAACCAGATCGGGGACTTCGTCGAGTCGATCAAGGCGCAGGCGTCGCTGATCGAGTCGTACCGGGCGGAGGTGACCGCGCTGCGCACGAGCGAACTGCGCCTCCGCCGCGAGACGCTGAGCCTCGAGGACCGGCTCAACGACCTCGAGAGCCAGCGGCAGGTCTACGAGCAGACCACGCGAGCGCTGCAGGAGCAGCTGGTGGCGACGCAGCGGGCGCTGCAATCGGCCCAGCAGGGCACGCTGACGGCGGGCGGGCGGGCCGACCAGCCCTACGAGGCGACGGGTGCGCTCATCAGCGGACGGGTGACCAAGGTTCGGAAGGATCCCTCGACGGGTCAGACGCTCGTCGAGTTGAACGTGGGCACGAACGACCGCGTGGCGGAGAACATGAAGTTGTACGTCGGGCGCGGGCGCGATCAGTTCGTGGCGAACCTCGTCGTGGTGACGACGGACCTGAACAACTCGGTGGCACGGGTGGACCTGCTCGCGGGCGACGCCGTCCGCGAAGGCGACCTCGTGCTGAGCCGGCTGTACTGACGCGGAGCACCCGAAGGATCCCGCCCCCCCCCCAAGCCCCAAGCCCCAAGCCTCAGGACCCCCCAAGGAGCCTCACGATGAGCCAGTTCGGGATGCAGATGCCGGGCGGACGTGCCCACCGCGGCGCAAGCCCCGATGTCTACACCGCCCTGGCCGTGCTGGCGACGCTGGCGCTGCTCGCGGCGTGCGCGTTCGTCTATGTGCAAGGGTCGAAACTCAGCCCCAAGGGCGACGCGATCTCGATCCAGGAGCCGGGACGGATCACGCTGCCGCAGCAGGGCCGCTAGCCGATTGACCGGCCCAACGAGCCGCTACCGTGAGGGAGCGGTTGCTCGGGCGACCCCAAGCCGCAAGCCCCAGGCCTCAAGCCCCCCGCGGACTTGACCCCCACCCCCTGCGGCGTATGTTTCCGGTGCCCCGGCCCCATGGCCCGGACGAGCGATCCGGAGAGGCCGCTCGACCCGCCGCCAGCCAGGCCGCGTGGCGACAGGCAGACGATTGGGGCGGTAGCTCAATTGGTTAGAGTACCGGACTGTCGATCCGGTGGTTGCGGGTTCGAGTCCCGTCCGCCTCGCTTGAAAACGCCTCTGGCAGGCCGCCAGGGGCGTTATTATTGGATTGCTGGTCAGTGATTCGGTTGGTGGATCACTGCAGCGTCACACATTCGGGTACGATCCGCTGTTCGCTCTCCAGCGTGGCTTCGCACCATGCCCGTACCATCACAGCGCAGTGAAACCCGATGACGAACAATACCTGAGCCTGATCCGCGATGCTCTGCGGGTCTGCCTCAACTACAAGCCCGCGTTCGGGCACGGGAAGGGTGACGGCATCACGCTTGAACGCTTCCAGCAGATCTACAGGGAGGATGAGTTCTACTCATGGTTCGGGCTTGATTCGCCGCTCGTTTACGCGGCGCACAAGGCCGCGGGGGGGATGACCTCGGTCTACCGGCAGATTGGGCTGGGCTGTCAGTTGATCTTCCAGCACGTGCTTCAGAACACGCTCGGGCTCTCCTCGGCCGATGCGACGTGGTCGTACAAGGTCAAGGCGAAGGGGGCCAAGGTCCGCACGCTCGCACTCGATGGGCGCATTCCACTTGACAAGATTGCTCGGCCGGACGCCCGGAAGCGAGTGGAGAAGTGGCTCGGGGAAGCCGTCGCCAGCGTGGGCTTGAAGGGGAACGGCGTGCGCGATCTCGAGGGCTGCGTCTTCGAGGTCCGTCAGGGCTACAAGAGCAACGACGCCAAGCGTCAGAACGCCGACGTGTCGAACGCCGCCAACGCTTTCGCGCACCGCTACC
This sequence comes from Phycisphaerales bacterium, assembly GCA_039794165.1. GTDB lineage: Bacteria > Planctomycetota > Phycisphaerae > Phycisphaerales > UBA1924 > CAADGN01. The sequence continues at coordinate 206,190 of JBDIVY010000005.1, read as the reverse complement.
TGCCCGTGATGCTCCTGCTGTCGGTCCAGATTCCCGGCAATCTCGCCGATCGGTACCAGCGGGCGCACTGGCTCATTCTGCGCGGTACAGTCGGCGGCACGGCCACGGATTCGACCTACGTCTTTTGCCGTGACGTGCTGGGTTACGACCTCGCGGGTTTCTTCCGTCGCAACTCGGAGGCGATCAAGGGCGAGACGCTCGCCGTCTTCGAGGGATTGCTGGGATGAACACGGACCTCTTCGGCCATCCCGTAACCAGCGCCAGACCATCCGACAGCCTCGGGCGTCGGGACCATCTGACATTTCGAGGCAACGTTGCGCTGGGGCGTCATGGCTGGCTCCGGCTGACCCCCGCGTACTCGCTGCATCTGGTACGCGAACTCCTCAAGCACTCTGGGCCGGACGAGTTGGTCCTTGAGCCCTTCTCCGGGACCGGCACAACGCCCCTCGCCTGCGCGTCGCTCGGCATCCGCTGCCACGCCGTGGATATCAACCCGTTCCTCGTCTGGCTGGGCAACCTCAAACTGACGCGGTTCGACGACGGCATAGCCCGCGCTCTTCGCGCCGCCGCGGCCCGCATCGCCGAACAGGGGCGAGACCCCGACGCGGCGGCGTGGAAGCCTGACCTGCACCAGATTGAGAAGTGGTGGGACGCGCCCACTCTGCGGGCGCTCGCGGCGCTGTGCGACGGCATCCGCAATCCCTCGCGCGAGCGTGCCCCCGGCGTTTCGGACCTGCTTTTCGTCGCGTTCTGCCGCGTGATGATCCAGAGCGCCAACGTCTCATTCGGGCACCAGTCCATGTCCTTCAAGAAGCGAGGGGGCGATCCGGCGCTGGTGGACGAGACGCCGAGGCGCGTGGCGGATCGCCTCGCTGACGCTTTCGTGGCCGCCGCGAATGAAGTCGCCGACAGCCTGGGCGTCGAGCCGCCAGCCGCCGAGTGCCGGGTGTTTCTCGGCGATTCGCGCGACCTTCCGAGTATGCTCTGCGCCGCCGGCGCCCCGTACACGGCCGTCATCACGTCGCCGCCCTATCCCAACCGGATGTCCTACATCCGCGAACTCCGCCCCTACATGTACTGGCTCGGCTACCTCTCCGACGGACGCGCGGCGGGCGAGCTCGACTGGAAGGCCATCGGCGGCACGTGGGGCTGCGCGACCAGCCTCCTCAACACGTGGACGCCCAACGGCCACGGAGATATCCCCTTCCCGCACTTTGACCGCATCGTGAGCGACATCGGCAGGGGACACGCCCTGTTGGGCCGCTATGTGCACAAATACTTCGAGGACATCAAGCAGCACATCCTCGGATTGAAGACGCTGCTCGCCCCCCGCGCTCGGTGCCACTACATCGTGGGCAACAGCAAGTTCTACGACACGCTGCTCCCGGTCGAGGGCATCTACGCGGCCCTGTTCGAGGACGCGGGTTTCGTCGCTGTGCGCGTCGAAACAATCCGCAAGCGGACGAGCAAGAAGGAACTCTACGAGTTCGTTGTGCACGCGCACAACGCAGAAGGGGCTTGAGTGTTGACCCGCGCGCCCCGATCGGCAGCCGGCCGTGATGAGTAGGTCCTGACAGTCGCCAGCCACTCGCTTGCGATTCGTGCTCTGTTTCGGGCTTGGGTCGGGGCTTGGCGCCGTGGCGGGGGTGGTCCCCTTGATCGGCCGCCGCGGGCTTCCTTTACTCTTGGCCCCGGCGGGTGGCCCCCGGCCGGCGAGAGGATGGAGCAGGTATGGCGATCAGGATCAAGTCACGCGGCGGCGAGTCGGTCGAGCAGATGATGAAGCGCTTCAAGAAGCTCTGCGAAAAGGAGGGCTTGACGAAGGACATCAAGCGCAAGGAGTTCTACGAGAAGCCCTCCGAGCGTCGCCGCCGGGCCATGCGGAAGTCCGTGAACCGGCGCATCCGGATCGAGACCATGCCGGCCCGGCCGCCCCGTCCGCCCCGCTGAGGCCCGGCCGCGGCCTGCCCCGACCGATGACCGAACCCCCCGGCCGACCGGGGGGTTGTTGTTTGGAGGGGCGTGTGCCGGGTCGATCGGCGGAGGGATGGGGCAGTGGTCGGCGGGCGTGGGATCGTGGGCGGGCGATTGATGAAGATTCACCCCTGCGTTAGTGGGGGCTATGCTTTGCCCCCTGTGTTCCCCGCGAGTCCCGCGGGGCCGCGATCGGGTCGGTCGCGGCATGGGGTACCCGTCAGAGTGCGAACCCGGAGACCACGCCGATGAGCCTGTCGATGCTCCCCACGCTGGCCGCGATCGAGAACGTCCCGCCGGTTTTCTACGTTGCGCCTGCCGCCGCGCTGGCCGCGCTGGTGATGGCCCGCGTCTTCACGGCGAGCGTGATGAAGCGATCGGAGGGCGACGCGGAGATGGTGCGGATCGCCGCGGCGGTGCGCGAGGGTGCGATGGCGTACCTGGTGCGTCAGTACAAGGTGGTCGCGGTGGTGTTCGTCGCGTTGATCGCGTTCCTGGGGCTGCTCTCCGCGCTGCACCTGCAGCCGGCGCTGTCGATGCTGGGCGTGCCGGTGGCGGGGCTTCTCTCGGGCGTGTGCGGGTGGTTCGGCATGAGGATGGCGACGAACGCCAGCGCCCGCACGGCGAACGCGGCCAAGGAATCGCTCAACGACGGTCTGACGGTGGCGTTCCGCTCGGGCGCGGTGATGGGGCTGAACGTGGTGGGCTTCGCGCTGCTGGACGCGTCGGTCTGGTTCTTCGTGCTGAACATGTTCACGGACTTCGGCATCGCGGACCTGACGACGATCATGCTGAGTTTCGCGATGGGGGCGAGCACGCAGGCGCTCTTCGCCCGCGTTGGGGGCGGCATCTACACCAAGGCCGCGGACGTGGGCGCGGACCTGGTGGGCAAGGTCGAGGCGGGCATCCCCGAGGACGACGCGCGGAATCCGGCGACGATCGCGGACAACGTGGGCGACAACGTGGGCGACGTGGCGGGGATGGGCGCGGACCTGTACGAGTCGTACTACGGCTCGATCCTGGCGACGATGGCGCTGGGTGCGGCGGCGGCGTTCTCGATCCCGAACCTCGGAGGCGGGGCGGAGGGGCTGGCGTTCAAGTTGGCGGCCGCGCCGCTCGCGCTGGCGGGGCTGGGCATCTTGTGCTCTGTGATCGGCATCTTCACGGTGCGTACGGCGGAGAACGCGACGTTCGCGCAGTTGCTCAAGGGGCTGCACAAGGGCGTGTACGTCGCGTCGGCGTTGATCATCGTGGCGGCGTTCGGGCTGCTGTACATGCTGCTGGGCGGGTCGGGCGGGCAGTTGGCCGAGGCGGGGACGGCGTGGTGGAGGCTCGGGCTGTCGATCACGGCGGGCCTGGTCGCGGGCAACGTGATCGCGTACGCGACGGAGTACTACACCTCGTACGAGCACCCGCCGACGAAGCGGATCTCGACGCAGGCGCTGACCGGTCCGGCGACGGTCATCATCGCGGGCATCGCGGAGGGGATGAAGTCCACGTGGGCGTCGCTGCTGACGGTGGTCATCGCCATCATCGCGGCGTTCACGTTCGCGGGCGGGGGCGAGAGTTTCCTGATGGGCCTCTACGGCGTGTCGATCGCGGCGGTGGGGATGCTGGCGACGCTGGGCATCACGCTGGCGACGGACGCGTACGGGCCGATCGCGGACAACGCGGGGGGCAACGCGGAGATGACCGGCCAGCCGCCGCACGTGCGCGAGCGGACGGACATGCTGGACTCGCTGGGCAACACGACGGCGGCGACGGGGAAGGGGTTCGCGATCGGGTCGGCCGCGCTGACCGCGCTGGCGCTGTTCGCGGCGTACGTGCAGATCGTGCAGGTGCAGTTGACGCGTCAGGCGGAGGCGTACGTGGCGCGGTCGTCGTACACCGCGCCGGCGTCGGGCGACTACGCGGTCTACGCCGGGCACGGGCGGTTCGCGATCGTGGTGCCGGGTGCGGGCGGGGCGAAGCCCTACGTCGATTGCGGGATGCTGGTGGACCGGGGGCAGTTGGCGGGGATGCACTTCGAGGAGACGGTGAGCAAGGGGACGGTGTTCGAACTGCGGGCGCTGTCGCGCTACGGGCACGAGGACGAGGGCGAGCCGAAGATCGCGGACTCGCGTCGATTCGTGGTGTCGAAGACCCTGGCCCACGGGGACCACGAGGACGAGTTGGCGTTCGAGGTAATCGGCACACGCAACGGCACGCTCGAGGACGTGATCGAGTTCTACGGCGTGACGCTGACGAACCCGCGGGCGCTGGGCGGGCTGTTCATGGGGGTGCTGCTGGCGTTCCTGTTCTGCGCGCTGACGATGAACGCGGTGGGGCGAGCGGCGTACGCGATGATGGGCGAGTGCCGCCGGCAGTTCACCAAGATGCGCGAGGCGTTCCGGGCGCAGGGGATGAGCGAGGCGGACGTCGCCAACCCCGAGAAGTGGCCCAAGCGGGTCGAGTTCGAGGGCGTGGAGTACCCGGAGTATGCGAAGTGCGTGTCGATCTCGACGGCGGGGGCGCAGCGCGAGATGATCTTCCCGTCGATTCTGGCGATCTTCGTGCCGATCTTCGTCGGGCTGGTGCTGGGCGTGCCGGGCGTGATGGGCCTGCTCGCGGGCGGGCTGGTGTCGGGCTTCGCGGTCGCGGTGTTCATGGCGAACGCGGGCGGCGCGTGGGACAACGCGAAGAAGTTGATCGAGTCCTACGGGCGCATCACGGCGGACAAGTTCCTGGACGACCCGGCGACGCGCGACAAGGTGCCCGCCGAGGTCCGGGCGGCGATCCAGGCCCGGGCCGAGGATTATCGGCGCAACGGGAAGGGGTCGGCGTATGTGTACGGGAAGGGTTCGGACGACCACAAGGCGGCCGTCGTAGGCGACACGGTCGGCGATCCGTTCAAGGACACTTCCGGGCCGTCGCTGAACATCCTGATCAAGTTGATCTCGATCGTGTCGGTGGTGTTCGCGGGGCTGATCGTGGCGTACGGGCCGATCGTGAGCGAGATGCTGGGGCTGCATTGACGGCCGGACCGCCGGGAAAGCCCCCAATTGTTCGTGTGGCTCTTCTCCATGCCCGCCGCCTCGGGTATCCTGTGGGCGCGCTGAGCGGCCCGGGCGCACATCGAACCAGCGGGCCTGGAGAGGGACAGTCATGAAGAAGACAGTTGCGTTGGTCATGGTGTGCGCGGCGGGCGTCGCTTCCGCGCAGACCCCCATCGGCCCGTTCGCGGGCGGCATCTCCGAGACGTGGGAAGGGTTCCAGACCTACTCCCAGAACCCCGACTTCTACGAGGACAAGAATGGCCCCATCTCGACCTTCGGCGGCAACGCGATGGTCTCCTCGCCGTTCTCCGGCCAGGGCGGCATCCTCGTCGTCTACAGCCCGTTCATCGACGGCTTCGGCCTCGGGAACTACGGCAGCGCCGGGGTGAGCGACGGCCAGAACGGGATGGGCATCAATACCGGGTTCCCCGGCCAGCCCGTCACGATCGACTTCGGCACGCCGGTCACCGACTTCGGCGGCTACTGGGGCGCGGCCGACATCTTCGGCGACGCCAGCGTGCCGATCGTGTTTGACTTCTACGACGCCAACGGCAGCCTCATCGGCTCGGCGACGGAGAACTACTCCGCGCCCGGGAACGGAGTGCTGGCGTGGTACGGCTGGAACTTCAACAGCATCGGCGCGGTCAAGACCGTCGTCTACACCGGCGACTACGTCGTGAACGACGGCTTGCAGGCCAACCTCGTGCCCGCACCCGCCTCGCTTGCGCTGGCTGGCATCGGCGTGCTCGCGCTCGGCCGCCGTCGCCGCTGAACGCCTGATTCCACACGCTCCTTCACAGGGGTCGGCCCACAGGCCGGCCCCTTTTTCGTGCGCCCGCGGCGCGGCGGGTAGACTGCGCCCATGTCGCTATCGCTCGTCATCCTGTTCGTGACGCTCGGCGCGATGCTGATCGGGGCGGGCGTGCTGCACCTCGTGCCGCGCCTGGGGCCTGGCGGGCGGTCGCTGTCCGGCGCGCTCTGCCGCGCCCCGCTGCTGGACCTCGTGGTGACGTACTTCACGGCCGCGCCGCTGATCGCGGGGCCGATCGCGGGGGCGCGGCTCTCGCCGGAGACGCCGTGGCTGGGCGGGTGGATCGGGCTGCTCGCCGCCGTGCTGGGGCAGATCGCGGCTGTCATGGTCTGGACCGTGCTGCACGAGATCGCGCACCCGGAGGCTCGGCGCGGGCCGCGCATCGTCCACACGCTGAACCGCAAGGTCGGCCGCGTGCGGAACCACGCGGCGGTGTGGTGGACGGCGTGGGCGGTGCCGGTGTTCTGGGTGATCCGGGTGGCGCAGTACTTCGTGTATCCGCCGCTGACGTGGCTGGTGCGGCTGCCGAGGTACCGGGCTGAGGAGTGGATCAACGTCTCTCGCCACAAGTTCCGGGGGCTTGTGGGGCACGACCTGATCTGGTGCCTGTACTGCGACTGGATGACGGGGGTGTGGTCGCTGGGCGGCGAGATGCTGCGCAACGTCGAGAGTTTCTGGTGCCCGATCCGTTTCGACTCGACCAGGAAGTGCGAGAACTGCCGCGTCGACTACCCGGACATCGCGGGCGGGTGGGTTGCGGCGGACGCGGACATGGCGGCCGTCGCCCGCGTGCTGGACGAGAAGTACCCGGGGCCGGGCGGCACGAACGCCTGGTTCGGGCACCCGGTGCGGGTGACGGTGGCTGGAAAGGAGAGGAGTCCTGAGTCTTGAGTCCTGAGTCCTGAGCAGGAAGGCGCGGCGATCGGCAATCGCGCGTCTCCCCCGCGCCTCAAGTCTCAAGTCTCAAGACTCCGCCAGCCGGATCAACTCCGCCACCCCCGATAGGTCAAGATTCCCCCCGCTGATGACCACGCCCACGGTGCGGCCGGCGACTTCGTCGGGCTGCTCGCGAGCGAGGCGGAGGAGGCCGGCGAGAGCGAGCGCGCCGGTCGGTTCGACGACGAGTTTGAGCCGTTCCATGGCGAGCAGGGTCGCTCGGGCGATTTCGCTCTCGGTCACGGTCATCATGTCGTCGACATGGCGCGTGACGAGGGCGAAGGTGTGGCGGCCGAGGTAGGGCGTGCGCGCGCCGTCGGCGATCGTCGGCGGGTTGCGGACGGTGCGAAGCACGCCGTCGCGGAAGCTGCGGGTCGCGTCGTCGGCGAGTTCCGGTTCGACGCCGATGATGCGGCAGGTGCGGCAGAGGGCGCGCGTGGCGACGGCGCACCCCGAGAGCAGACCGCCCCCGCCGCAGCAGACGAGCAGCACGTCGATCGGCCCTGCGTCCTCGCAGAGTTCCAGCCCTGCGGTGCCCTGGCCGGCGATGACGGCGGGGTGGTCGTAGGGGGGCACGATGGTCATGCCGCGCTCGGCGGCGAGGCGTGCGCCGAGTTCTTCGCGTACGGTGGTGGCGGGGTCGTAGACGACGATCTCGCTGCCGCGCGGCGCGCGCTCGAGGTAGGCGCGCGTGGCGGCGAGTTTCACGCGCGGGGCGTTCTCGGGCATGACGATGACGGCCGGCGCGCCGAGCAGCGACGCGGCCAGCGCGACGGCCTGGGCGTGGTTGCCGCTCGAGTAGGCGAGCACGCCGGCGCGGCGTTCGTCGTCGCTCAGCGAGGCGATGGCGTTGTATGCGCCGCGGAACTTGAACGCGCCGACGCGCTGGAGGTTCTCGCACTTGAAGCTGGCGAGCGTGCCCGTCGCGAAGTCGATCGAGCGCGACGACATCACCGGCGTGCGGTGGGCGACGCCGTGCAGCCGGGCGGCGGCGGCGCGGACGTCGTCGATGGTGACGCAGTCGCGGAGGGAGGCGTCGGGGGGCGAGCCTTCGGCGTGCATGACCGGACGATAGCGGGGGCAGCAAAAAGGCCGCCGGCCCTGAAGCGGGACGGCGGCCGAGATTCGGACTCCGTAGGAGTCGCTGTGGGCTGCACCGCGGGCAACCCGTCGGTCTGCCCGCTTCTAGCGGGGCAGCCCTCGCGTACAGGCGTGCTTCACTGGATCACCTCCTTCAGAAAGAGCCATCCCAGCCGCGCGGCGCTGCACACGCCGCCGCCGGGCTTCTCCCCCCCGGGCCGTCGCCCGGGGCACACCGCCCGCAGGGCGTTTGCCCCGCGGTCGTCGCGGGTCGTCCGGCCGCCTCGGGGGGTGGTTCTCACGCCCTCGGCCGGGTCGGCGCTCGCCGCGATGTCGGCATTATCGTCCGACTTTTTCCCTACGCAAGAGAAAAGTGGCGGGTTCCGGGGCCGCCGGGCGGGTTTCAGCCCTCGAACTCGTCAAAGGCCCCCTGGGCGGCCTGCTCGTCGAGGTACTTCTGGAAGTCCCCCATCTTGTAGGACACGAAGCAGAAGACGTGGTGCAGCGTGAGCCACTCGGCGTCGCTCGGGTCTTCGACGAGGTCCTTGCGCAGCCGGTTCAGTTCGGCGAGGATCGTTTCGGCCTTCATGCGGGTCTCTCCTGTGCGGCGGTGCGCCGGGCGCGGATGGTCGAGCACACGCGGGCCGCGGCGAACATGGCGGTCAGCGCGAGGACGATGCTCGGCCCGGGCTGCCAGTTCATCTCGAAACTCAGCACCAGCCCGAGGGCGACGCCCAGCACGCCGACGGCGAGCGCGATGGCGTAGACCGGGCGGAGGCGGTCGCTCAGTTCGAGCGCGGCTGCGCCGGGGAGCACGAGCAGGGCGGTGGCGAGCACGACGCCCGCGAGCCGCATGGTGACGACGATGGCGAGCGCGAGGACGATGAGCAGCAGCGAGCGCATGGCGCGCGAGGGCACGCCGAACGCCGCGCTCGCGCCCTCGTCGAACGCCCAGAAGAGCATCGGGCGGCGGTACCACCAGACGACGGCCAGCACGCCCGTGGCGACGACGGCGGCCAGCACGGCGTCCGCGGGGCCGACGTTCAGCACCGAGCCGAAGAGGATGGACTCGACGCCCGGTGGGGGGGGGAGGCCCGCCTCGCGCATCCTGCCCGCCACGGCGCGGATCAGCAGGAAGCCGACCGCCATCGACGCGGCGAGGACGATGCCGATGGCCGTGTCCGTGCGCGCCCCGGGGCGGTCGCTGAGCCACGCGATGCCGAGCGCGGCGGCGACGCAGAAGAGCGTGACGACGGCGAGCAGGCCCGTGCCCTGCGCGGCCCAGCCGGCGACCATGCCGAGCGCGAGCGCCACGCCCACGCCGCCGAACGCCGCGTGGCTCACGCCCTGCCCGACGAACGCCATGCGCTTGAGCACGACGGGGACGCTGAGCGCGGAGCAGAGCGCGCCGACCAGCAGCCCCACCATCACCGGGGGCCAGAAGGTCTCCCGCAGTTCCGGCGAGCCGAAGAGGTACTCGAGCGTCTTCATGCCCCGCCCCCCCCCTTGGCGTGGTCGTGGTTGTGGTGATGGTGGTGGTGCGCGGGGTCGTCGCAGTCGGCGGCGGGGTGGGCGTCCACGTGCACCTCGCCGAAGACGCCCTCGACGTCGTGCCGGAACACCTCGGCCAGCACCGCCGGCGTCAGCCCCTCCGGCGCGACGTGCGAGTGCAGCGTGCGGCTGAGGCAGGCGACGCGGTCGCTGGCGGCGGCGATGGTCCGCAGGTCGTGGCTCACGACGACGATGGTGACGCCGAGCCGGTCGCGCAGGCTCGTGAGCAGATCGGCGAAGCGCCGCTGGCCGGTCACGTCGATGCCGACGGTCGGCTCGTCGAGCAGCAGCACGCGCGCCCCGACGGCGAGCGCACGGGCGATGAGCGTCCGCTGCAACTGCCCGCCGGAGAGTTTGCCCACCGGCCGCTCGGCGAGGTCGGCGATGCCCAGCAGCGACATCGAGTCCTCGACGCGCCGCCGGTCGTCGATCGAGAGGCGCGCGAAGCCGGTCAGCCGTCCCGCCGGCCCGAGTTCCACGGTCTGGCGCACGCTGATGGGGAAGGCGAGTTCGGCGTCGCTGCGCTGCGGGACGTAGCCGATCAGGCGTTCGCGCCGCGCCTGCTCCGGCGTGCGTCCGAAGATGCGGACGGCGCCGCGCTGGCAGGGGAGCAGGCCGAGCGTGATGCGCATGAGCGTGGTCTTGCCTGCGCCGTTCGGCCCGAGGATGCCGAGGCGCTCGCCGGGTTCGACGCGGAGGGTGATGTCGCGCAGGGCCTCGACCGCCGCGCCGTCGCCGCCCGCGACCGGGCGCGGGTACGCGAACCCGACGCCGACGTAGTCGATCGCGGGGACGGCGTTCGCGGGCGCGTCGGGCATTGCGTGGAGTCTACGGCCGTTTCACCCGGCGTCTGCCGGCGCGGCGGCGTCGGCGAGCCGGGCCTCGAGTTCGTCGAGATTGCGGAGCATGAGGCGCATCCAGTCGGTGTCGCCGATGGGGTCGAGTTCGCCGAAGGGGACGCCGGCGAGACTGGCCAGCCGCTCGGCGGTCGTGCGGCTCAGTTGCGGCTCGGAGAAGACGGCGGCGACGCCCTCGCGCCTGATCGCCTCCGCCGCCGCGGCCACGTCGCCGGGGCTGGGGTCGTGCGCTTCAACCGGCATGACCACGCGGGCGACGACGAGGCCGTAGCGGTCGGCGAGCCGGCCCCACGCCGCGTGCTGCGTCACGATCTTCGCGCCCGAGTGCGGCGAGAGTCGCTCGCGGTACGCCGCATCCACCTCGGCGACGCGGGCACGCAGCGACGTCGCGCCCTGCTCGACGGCGACGAGCGCCTCGGCCGGCGCGGACCGGGCGCGGAGCAGGCCGGAGATCGCCTCCTCCGCCTCGCTCACGAACGAGGCGACGAGCACCGGGTCCAGCCACAGGTGCTCGTCGATCGGGCCGTGGTTGTGGCCTTCGTGGCCCTCGTGGTCGGCGTCGTCCTCGTGATCGTCGTGCGCATGGTCGTGGTTGTGGTCGTGTACCGGCTCACCGCCGATGCCGAGGGCCTCGGCCATGCAGAGTTGGGCCGTGGCGGTCTTGCCGCGTCGGGCGAGGGCCTTCACGACGCCCGGCTCCAGGCCCAGGCCGACGTAGACGACGAGGTCCGCCCGGGCGAGGGCGGCCGCATCGTCGGGAGTCAGTTCATACCCGTGCGGCGAGACGCCAGGCGGCACGAGCGTGCGAATCTCCGAACCCTCCGGCAGCATCGGGGCGATCAGGCCCTCGAGCGGCGGAATGGAGACGACCACGCGGAGCGCGCCCGGCGTCGGAAGGGCGTCCGCGGCACGCCCCCCCTCCGACCGCCCGCACGAGCCGAGCAGCAGGGCGAACGCCGCCGCCAGCGCGGCCGCGAGCGGGGCGAGCGTGAGGCCGGCCAGTCGCGGCCGCCGGTCGGTGGTGCTCATGCGAGTGCTCCGTGGGATGCCCTGCCGCCCGAGCCGGGAGAGACGCCCCACGCCCGGCCCCCGGCGACACTTCAGCCTACGCCCACACCGCGGCAGGGTTCGCCCCGTCGGCCGGAGCGGGGCCGATGCTGGCCCGGCCCGTGCCCGTCCTGGCGCGCACCGGGACACCCCCATCCCCTTGGCGTACAATCCCGCCCCCCGCCCCGGCCCCCCCCGGCCGCGGCGGGGCGACACTGGGGCGGTAGCTCAGTTGGTAGAGCGCATCGTTCGCAATGATGAGGTCGTGGGTTCGACTCCCATCCGCTCCACTTTGACGGAAACCCCTGCAAATGCGGGGGGCTTCGCTTCACGATGCGAGGCCAAAGAGGGGAAGAGGGGGGCCGGGAAGAATCGGGGAGGAATGGCACGGGCGGTTCCCAGCCGCAGAACTGGCGGAAAACGACTCAGGAAGGGCTGTATGTCATGGCGCAACTCACCCGCGTGAGCCTGGAAGGCTTCCGATCGATCAAACAGACCGATCTTGAACTCTCCAACCTTGATGTGCTTATCGGCATAAACGGGGCGGGCAAGTCCAACCTCTGCAAGTTCTTCACGCTACTGAACTTCATGATGACTGGCTCACTCCAGGTATACGTCCAAGAATATCTGGGTGGCGCGAACGCGCTGCTGCATCATGGAGCCAAGCAGACGCCCTTCCTCCGCGCATCCCTCAGTTTTCAAACCACTCAGGGTACCAATCAGTACGACGCGACACTGGTTCACGCGGCTGGCGACTCGTTGGTATTCACCGAAGAACGGGCGGCGTTCACACGCGCGGATGGCACCGGCTGGCCACAGGAACGAGTTCTTGGTTCAGGCCACAAAGAAACGATGCTACCGGAACACCGCAGTTCTTTTCCTCCAGCAAATCTCATCACGAAGTTCCTTCGTCGCTGTCGCGCGTTTCAGTTTCACGACACCAGCTTGCGATCGTCCATTCGTCAGGCTGGCCGCATTGACGAACGCCCACTGTTGAGTGATGCGGGGAATATCGCCTCAGTCTTGCTGCGCATGAAGAATCGACACCCCAACAACTACCAGCGGTTGGTGGAACGCGTCCGCAGAGTTACGAAGTGCTTCGATGACTTCGTACTGGAGCCGCAAGGTCCATCGGATTCATACATCATGCTTCGATGGAAGGAAGCTGGAGCAGAGACGGTCTTTGACGCGCATCAGGCGTCGGATGGAACGCTTCGGTTCATTGCGCTTTGCACTTTGCTTATGCAACCTGACGATGACTTGCCTTCGTTCGTGGTCGTTGATGAGCCAGAGCTGGGGTTGCATCCTCTGGGTCTAGATCAGGTGTCGGAGCTGCTGGGCGAAGCGTCCGAGCGATGCCAAGTGATGATCTCTACGCAATCAATGACGCTTGTAGATGTTTTGCGACGTGATCCGATCATTGTTGAGCGACGAGACGATCATTCTGTGCTCAGTCGCCGCGCTCCATTCGGAGTAGACGAGTGGCTGGATGAGTATTCTCTCGGTGAACGTTGGGAACGCAGGGGTCGCCGCTGTTGATGCTGCGTCCGCAGCGACTTATCCGCTGCAGCCGCTTCGCTCGAAGGCTGGTGGTCCAGCAAAGCGCAGCCCTCACCGCTTCTCGATCGGCACATACGGCTGGTCGTGCGGGCCTACGTAGAGGGCCTTGGGCCTGAAGAGGCGGTTGTCGGCGAGTTGTTCGAGGATGTGTCCGCTCCAGCCGGCGAGGCGGCTGAGGGCGAACATGGGGGTGAAGAGGTCGAGTTTCAGGCCGATGCAGTGGTACGTGGTGGCCGAGTAGAAGTCCACGTTGGGGTAGATGCCCTTGGCGGCCAGTTCGCGGGCCATGATCTCCTCGATGCGCTGGCTCTTGGCGAAGAGGTCGGTGTTGCCGGTGTCCTCGGCCAGTTTCTTCGCCAGTTTCTGGAGGTCGGTCGCGCGCGGGTCCTTGGCCTTGTAGACGCGGTGCCCGAAGCCCATGATCTTCTCCTTGCGCTCGATCTTGCCCATGATGTAGGGCTCGACGGCGTCGAGGGAGGGGATCTCGTTGAGCATGTGCATGACGCCCTCGTTCGCCCCGCCGTGCAGCGGGCCGCGGAGGGAGCCGATCGCGCCGGTGAGGGCGGAGTAGACGTCGCTGAGTGTGGAGATGATGACCCGTGCGGTGAAGGTGGAGTTGTTGAAGCCGTGGTCGGCGTGGAGGATCATGCAGACGTCGAAGGCGCGTGCCATGGTGGGGGTGGGCTTCTCGCCGTTGAGCATGTAGAGGAAGTTCTCGGCGAAGGCGAGCGAGGGATCGGGGTGCACCGGCGGCAGGCCGCGCCTGTGGCGGTCGAAGTACGCGACGATGGCGGGCGCATGGCCGAGGATCTTGAGGGCCTTGTCGCGTGCCGAGTCCACGTCGTTGGCGTTCGGGTTGGGGTCGTGCAGGGAGAGCGCGCTGACGAGCGAGCGCAGGGCGTGCATCGGCTGGGCGGTCTTTGGCGTCGAGAGGATGCGCTGCTCGAAGCCCTCGGGGAGCGTGTAGCAGGCCCGCAGGCGGCGGCTGAACTCGTCGAGTTCGGCCCGCTTGGGGAGGCGGAGGTTCCAGAGGAGGAAGACGGTCTCCTCGAAGGTGGACTGGCCGGAGAGTTCCCCGATGGGGATGCCGACGTATTCGAGGACGCCCTTCTGCCCGTCGATGAAGGACATCTGCGATTCGGCGGCGATCACTCCCTCAAGGCCCTTGGCGAACTCCGTCATGGGGCGCTCCCTCCGCTGCTCGTTGGTCGTCGTGGCGTGCCGCGGCCACCGCCCGCGGCGTGGAGAGGACTATAGGGGACGCGGGTCGGATCGGGCCACGCGGGGGAGTTCAGGCGCATCCGGCCGTACCATGCCGTGGTGTTCCTGCCGCTGGGCACAGACCGCCCCCGTCGCCGCCCCACGCTGGTGACGTACGCGCTCATCGTGGCCAACGCGGTGGTGTTCATCGCCATGGTGCTGCTCGCGGCGTTCGCGCCCGCGCTCCATGAGCGGGCGATGGCGACGCTGCACCTCTCGCGGGGGTCCGGGCTGTGGTCGTGGGTGACGTATGCCTTCCTGCACGCCGGGCCGGTGCACCTGCTGGGCAACCTGCTCTTCCTGTGGGTCTTCGGCCCGAACGTGGAGGACCGGATCGGGCGCGTGGGGTTCACGGCGTTCTACCTGACGGCGGCGGCGGCTGCGGGGCTGGGGCACGTGGCGGCGTCGCCCGCGCCGGTGGTGGGGGCGTCCGGGGCGATCTCGGCCGTCACCGGGGCGTACCTCGTGCTCTTCCCGCGGACGCACGTGCGCACGCTCATCATCTTCTTCTTCATCGGGGTGTTCATGATCCCGGCGTGGTGGTTCATCGCGTTCGCGATCTTCTGGGACTTCGTGCCCATGCTCCGCTCGGGTCGCGTCAGCCAGGTGGCGTACGAGGCGCACCTGGCGGGGTACGGGTTCGGCATCCTGCTCAGCGTCGGGCTGCTCTGGACCAGGGCGATCAGGCGCGAGCCGTACGACCTGTTCACGATCGGGCGTCAGGCGGCGCGGCGGCGGCAGTTCCGCGAGGTTGAGCACGCGCAGCGGCGCGAACGCGAGCAGGCCGAGCGGCGGGCCAGGGCCGCGGCCGATGCGCCGCCGGACCCCGCGGCGGAGGCGCGGGCACGGGTCTCGACGGCCGCGGCGTCGGGCGACATGGCGGCGGCGGCGGCGGCATACCGGGACCTGCTGCGCGAGTTCGGCGACAAGTCCGCGGCGGTCACGCTGACGCGGCGCACGCAGTACGAAGTCGCCAACCACCTCTTCGCCGCCGGCGACCACGCGACGGCGGCCATCGCCTACGAGCGGTTCCTGGGCGGCTACCCCGGCGACGCCGAGGCCCCGACGATGCGGCTCATGCTCGCGCTCATCAACGCACGCTACCTGAACGACCCCGTGGCGGCACGGACGCTCCTCGAAGGGCTGGACAGCGCGCTGGCACGCGACGAGGAGCGGACGCTCGCCCGCGAACTGCTCGACGAACTGGGGTGAGGCAGTGACGGAGTGACGGAGTGACGGGAGTGGATTATGCTTAGACTCGCCCGTCCCTCCGATCCCTTCGCCATCTTCGCGGCCATCGCGTTCAATCCTCCTCCCCTTCGGCCTCGCCTGTGAACGCTCCCGGAAAGGTCCGGCCCCGTGCCACGAACGCGCGTCAAAGTGTGCGGCATCCGCGACCTTGACGCCGCGCTCGCCGCCGCCGAGGCCGGCGCGGACGCGATCGGGTTCGTCTTCGTTCGCGGCACGCCGCGTTACGTCGCTCCGGACGAGGCGTTCGAGATCATGTCGTGCCTGCCGCCGATGGCGGGGACGGTCGCCGTGCTGCGCGACGCGACGCTCGACGAGTTCCTCGAGATCGAGCAGCAGTGCCCGACGGCGTGGACGCAACTGCACGGGAGCGAGCCGGAGAGCCTGGTGCGAGACTGCGGGCCGGGCGTGATCCGCGCCATCCGCTTCCGCGCCGACACCATCGAACGCGACCTGACGCGCTGGGACGCTGTTGAAGAAGTGGACGCAATCCTCGTGGACGGCTCGGCGGGCGGCACGGGCGAGGCGTTCGACTGGCACGCGCTGGCGCCGCTGATGCGTGCCGTGAGCAAGCCCGTCATCATCGCCGGCGGTCTGACGCCGGAGAACGTGGGCGGGGCGATCGCCGCGTGCCGGCCCTATGCGGTGGACGTCTCCAGCGGCGTCGAGTCGTCGCCGGGCGTGAAGGACCACGCGAAGATCGGGGCGTTCTGCCGGGCCGTGAGGCGGGCGGACTGTGCGCTGGACGGCTGAGCCGCGGGGAGAGAGCCATGACAACCAACCACGGACCCGTCGCACTGGTGACCGGCGCGGGATCGGGCATCGGGCGTGCGATCGCGGTGCAACTCGCACGGGGCGGCTACCGGCTGCTGCTCGTCGGGCGGCGAACCGCGCCGCTCGAAGAGACCGGCGCGATGCTCCCCGGAGCGCGCGGCGTCTTGTGGCAGGCGCACGCCGCGGACGTGGGCGATGCCTCGGCCTGTGCCGGCGCTGTGGACGCCGCCGTCTCGGCCTTCGGGCGCCTCGACGCGCTCGTCAGCAACGCCGGCCTGGCTGAGATGCACCCGCTCGGCGGGCACGAGGGCGACGACATTCGCCGCATCTTCGACGTGAACGCCCTCGGCCCGGCGTGGCTGGTGGACCGTGCGTGGCAGGTCTTCGAGCGCCAGGGGGGGGGCTGCATCGTGTTCGTGTCGAGCGTCGCCTCCGTCGATCCGTTCCCGGGCCTCGCCGTCTACGGCGCCGCGAAAGCCTCCAACAACACGCTCGCCAGGGCCTGCGCGGTCGAGGGCGAGCGCTTCGGGCTTCGCGCGTTCTCGGTCGCGCCCGGCGCGGTTGACACGCCGATGCTCCACGGCCTCTTCACGCCGGACGACATCCCCGTCGAGCGTCGGCTCACCCCGGAGCAGGTGGCGGCGGTGGTTGTGGATTGCATCACCGGCGCCCGAGACGCCGAGAACGGGCGGACGATCCTCGTGCCCAGTCCCGGGTGAGCGCGGGGTCGCGGACTAGAGGCTGCCGCGGCGGGCCAGTTCCAGCACGAAGACCGCGTCGCGCTGGTCCACCGTGCCGTCGCCGTTGTAGTCCGCGCCGGTTTCGCCGGCGTTCACGCGGTCCACGGCGCGTGCGGCCTCGCCGGCGTCGATCACGCCGTCGCCGTTGGTGTCGATGCGCCGGAAGGCGCGCCGCTCGGCCTCGCGGGCGCGCTGGGCCTGGCGCATCAGGTCGCGTTCGTGGTCGTTGAGCCGTCCGTCCCCGTCGAGGTCGAACTCGGCGAGCATCGCGGCCCGTCGCTCCTCGCCTTCGCGTCGCATCGTTTCGCGCATCGCCCGCCGCTCATCGTCCGAGAGCACGCCGTCGCCGTCGGTGTCGAACCGGGCGAGCATCCTCGCCTCGTTCTGGGCGCGCATCTCTTCGCGGATGGTCTCAAAGGCCTCGCGTGCGGCCTGGCGCTCCGCGTCGGAGAGCGCGCCGTCTCCGTCGAGGTCGAAGGTTTCGAGCATCCGCGCCTCCATCTGGGCGCGAGTCTGTTCGTTGCGGGCGCGCCAGGCGGCGCGTTCTTCCTCGGTCGGCTCTCGCCCCTCGCCCCAGCGCGGGCGGTCGTCCTCGCCTCCGGGGCCGCGCCCCTCGCCGAACATCATCGGGAACTCGCCGGGTCCGAAGCGTCCGAATCCCTCCGGGTCGGGGCCGGGGAACGGGCGCGCTTCGGCCGGGGCGGCCGCGATGGGCGCGGGAGCGGCGCGCCGGGCAGGCTCGGGCGTCGGCTCAGGCGTCGGTTCGTCGTCGAGGGTGACCGGGGGCAGCGGTTCGAGTTTCGGCCTCAACAGCACGGGCTGGATGGCGATGGCCAGGCCGGCAACCGCGACAACACCGAACGCCACGAGAACTGTCTTGCTGCGGGTCATGATCGACTCCCTCGAAAGCGGGCTACGGACGCGGGCGCGAATTAGCCCCGGCAGAGGACGGCAGCCCGACGGCAGAACGCTCGCGATCCACAATCATTGCCCCTTCGGCATACCGGCGTCGGGGGTATTACGATCCGCGGATGGGCGAGATCGGCCGAATCGGTGTGCTGACGGGGGGCGGGGACTGCCCGGGGCTGAATGCCGTCATCCGGGCCGTCGTCAAGGACGCCCTCCGGGACGGCATCGACGTCATCGGCATTGAGGACGGGTTCCTCGGCCTGATCGAGAATCGGGTGAGACCCCTCGCCGACGAGGACGTCTCGAACATCCTCCACACCGGCGGCACGATCCTTGGCTCGAACAACCGGGCCAACCCGTGCCGGTTCGCCACCGGCCGCAACCCCGACGGCACGCCCAGGTTCGAGGACGTCACCGATCTGTGCATGCGCCACATCCGCGACCACGGGCTGGATGCGCTGGTCGTCATCGGCGGGGACGGGACCATGGCCTGCACCGCCCCGTTCGTCGAGCGCGGCGTGCCCTGCGTCGGCGTGCCCAAGACGATCGACAACGACCTGTGGGGGACCGAGATCACCTTCGGCTTCCAGACCGCCGTGCAGACCGCGACCGAGGCGATGGACCGTGTACGCACCACCGCCGCGAGCCATCACCGCGTGATGGTCGTCGAGGTCATGGGTCGCAACGCGGGCTGGATCGCGCTGCACGCGGGCATCGCGTCGGGCGCGGACGTGATCCTCGTCCCGGAGATGCCCTTCGACCTCGACGCGGTCGCCCGCGGCATCGTCGAGCGCCGGCAGCGCGGCAAGCGGTTCTCGATCGTGTGCTGTGCCGAGGGCGCCAAGCCCCTCGGCGGCGAACGCATGGTCGAACGCGTCGATCCCACCAGCCCCGACCCCATCCGACTCGGCGGCATCGGGCGGTGGCTCGCGGGCGAGGTCGAGAACCGTACCGGCATCGAGTCGCGCTATGTCGTGCTCGGGCACGTGCAGCGCGGCGGGACGCCCGTGGCCGCGGACCGCGTGCTGGCGACGCAGTTCGGCGACCGCGCGCTCGACCTGCTGCAGGCCGGGCGCATGAACCGGCTGATCGTGATGCAGGGCGGGCGGCTTGGGGACATCGACCTGCTCGAAGCGGCGGGGCGGCAGCGCCTGATCGGGCCGGACGAGCCGCTGCTGGCGGCGGCACGGGCGGTGGGGACGAGTTTCGGGCAGCGGGAGTAGCATTCCAGCGAGAAGCGTTGTGCGCTTGCGCGCCGCAGCGCTCGGGGGTGGAAGATGCTTGTGCAACTCGGGCTGCTGGCGGGGTCGCTCCTGGTGCTCACGCTGGGGGCGGAGGGGCTGGTGCGCGGCGCCGCGTCGCTGGCGAAGCGGATGGGCGTGTCGTCGTTCTTCATCGGCCTCACCATCGTCGGGTTCGGCACGTCCACGCCCGAACTCGCCACGTCGGTGACGGCCGCGATTCGAGGGAGCGCGGACATCGCCGTCGGCAACGTCGTCGGCAGCAACATCTGCAACATCGCCCTCATCCTCGGCGTCGCCTCGCTCATCTGCCCCATCGCGCTCAAACTGGACCTCGTCCGCCGCGAGACCTTCATCGTGATCGCGGTGGCGTGCGTGCCGTGGATCGCGCTCACCTCCGGCGGGCGGCTCGAGCGGTGGCACGGGGCGGCCATGCTCGCGGGGCTGCTCGTCTACCTCCGGCTCGGCTACGTGCGAGGGCGGCGCGACGCCCAGCGCGAAGCCGCGGCCGCGGCCGAGCGGGAACTCGAGCACGAACTCGGCCTCGACAAGCCCGGCCCCATGACGCGACCGCTGGTGTGCGCGGCGATGGTGCTGGCGGGGCTGGCGCTGCTCGTCGGCGGGTCGTACCTGCTCGTCTCGTCCGCCAGCGAGATCGCCCGGAGCCTGGGCATCTCCGAACTCGTCATCGGCCTGACGATCGTGGCGGTCGGCACGTCCGCGCCCGAGTTGTTCACGTCGGTCATCGCCGCGATGCGCGGGCAGCCGGACCTCGCCGTCGGCAACGTCCTCGGCTCGAACGTCTTCAACATCCTGGGCATCCTGGGCGTCACCTGCCTCGCCACGCCGCAGGCCGTGTCGCGCCAGGTCCTGTGGTTCGACGTGCCCGTCATGCTCGCCGCGAGCCTCGCCTGCCTGCCGATCATGCTGAGCGGAGCGAAGATTTCGAGGGCGGAGGGGGCCATGCTGCTGTGCGGCTACGGGCTGTACGTGGCGGGGCTGTTTACGGTGGTGGGGGGGTGGTTTGGCCTCGAATGAGGTCCACGGCGGTCGGTCACAGTCCCCATTATGCAACCCTATCAAACGCCGTCTTTTGACGCTGGATTGCTGTTTCTCGTGGAAACTGCCGATGTCGAAGCGGATCGTACATACTTGCAGGTATAGTATCAACTTGCAGATTTGATATGAAGGTTATGGTACCATGACTCCCCATCCAACGAGACCAGGGAAACGCTGGGATTCCGAGAGGCCGGATGGTCTCGTGGTCGCGGAAGTCAAGCAAGCGGTGGATGCGGTGCGAACGTTTCGTGCTGCGCTGCTGGACCTGGCCCATGCGATCGGAGAACGACGGGGTGTTCGCGGGTACCTCGTCCTCGTGGACCCGGCGATCACCGCGGGGCGGCTGCGTGAGGAGTGGCATCGCATTGAGGCGATCTTGAAGCAGGAAGTCCTCTCACGCCTCGGGGTCTGCACTGTCGCCGGGGACGGGCGGATTCGCGGCATTCCGAAGGATCCGCCCGCGGACGATCTCGCCTGGCTCGAGGGCGTGGTGAGATCTGCGGCGGCGGAGTCTTCCCCCCGGTCGGTGCGGCCAGACTACGAGTTTGTGGTGTTCAAGATTCTGCTCCATCAGAGGCTGTGCCGTGGCGAGCCGGTGACGGTCTCATCGCTTGCAGGTGCCGCGGGTTGCTCGTACCCGACCGTTGCGCGTGTGCTCAAGGGGCTTGGGTGCGCCGTCCGACGCGAGACGGATCGGCGCGTCAGCCTGGGGCACTTCCCCCACGGAGAGTTCGCGCGGCTGCTCGCGGGGGCGGAGAAGGCACGCTCGACGACGCGCTTCGTGGATGCGTCCGGGCAGCCGCGGCCGCCGGACGCGCATCTTCGCAGGCTGGAGAAACTCGGTGTGCCCGGCGTGGGCGTCGGCGGCGTGCTCGGGGCGCGGCACTACTTTTCGGGGCTTGATCTCGTGGGCGCACCGAGGCTCGACCTGTCGGTGCATTGCGGCACAGTGCCGCTCGATGTGGGGTTCGTCGGCACGCTCGACCCCGCGCTCGAACAGCAGGACGATCCTCGCAAGCCGGCGAATGTTGTGCTGCACGCGATTCGGCACGCGGATCCGTTGTTCAGGCCGCGCGAGGGCGGGCTGTTCTGGGCAGATCCAGTGGAGTGTCTGCTCGATCTCCACGAGGCGCGGCTGGAGGCACAGGCGGCGCAGTTCCTCAGCGCTCTCAAGGAAGGGAAAGGGATCGTCGATGGATGTTGAGCCACACGATGTTTCTCCCCGCGCTGTGCTCAGAGAAGTGGTCGAGGCGATACCTGGGCCGCTCCGAGACCACGTCGTCATCATCGGCAGTCTCGCCGCGGCGTATTGGTTCACCGCCGGGGCTACCGGCTTCACGGTTCGCACGAAAGACGTCGATAGCGTCCTGACTCCGCGCGGCTCCGCGAAAGAAACAGGGAAGGCTCTGGCAGATCGGCTGCTGGCGTCGGGGTGGCGCCCGAAGCGCGATGGCAAACATGGCGCTCCCGGCGATGCAGAGACGCCTGAGCAGAATCTTCCCGCCCTACGGCTCTATCCCCCGCACAACGACGATTGGTTCCTTGAGCTTCTGACCGAGCCTGAGTCGGCGACGCAGACCTCACGACGCTGGATGCGGTTCGTGCTGTCGAATGGCGAGCACTACGGGCTTCCGAGTTTCCAGTTCACGGGCATCGCTATCTACGGCGCAAGCGAGACAGAGTACGGCGTGCGTGCGGCAAGGCCTGAGATGATGGCGCTCGCGAACCTTCTCGAACACCCCGCCATCAAGCCGGACCTCATCGAAGGGACAAGCACGAAGCGGAGCAACAAGGACCTAGGCAGGGCGCTCGCCTTGGCGTGGTTGTCCGGCCCCGATTCCGAGGGCTGGGCGGAACGGTGGGCGAGCGCACTGAAGCGCCGCTTCCCCGCTTCATGGCGGGAACTTGCCCATCGGTCAGGGGATGGGATCCAGGCGCTCCTCGATAGCACGGACGATCTTGAGCAGGCCGTCTCGACATGCAACAACGGTCTGCTGGCAAGCCGAAACGTGTCCGTCGAGCAACTCGTAGCGACAGCGAAGCGGCTGCTGGCCTTTCCTGTCGCAGACCTGATGAATCTGGCGAAGCAGCGATAGCCGGTGATAGTTACGATGCCACACCCGCGCTCCGCGGCTCAGGCTCCTGCGTCCTGCTCTCGCCCAACCTCGCCCGCAGCACCCGCACCAGTGTCTCCGGTTCCAGGTACTGCTCCGGCGGTCTGTAGTACACCTCGTGCAGCGAGTCGTGGGACTTGGGGGCGAGGGACGTGACGGCGCCGCGCGCGGGGCGGAGGCGGTCGGCGATGGGGGCGGGGTCGGGCGTGCGGAAGACCACGTCGCGGTCGCGGACGATGACGGCTCGCACGCCCAGCGCGGCCGCGAGCGTGCGGAGTTCCGCGAGGTCAAGCAGCCGGCGCACGGCCGGCGGCAGCGGGCCGTAGGCGGAGGCGAGGTCGCCCGCGACGGCCTCGAGTTCGGCCTGCGATTGGGCGGCGGCGATGCGGCGATAGGCGGCCAGGCGCCTCGCGTCGCTGGGGATGTACGCGCGCGGGATGGTCCCCGCGACGCCGATCTCGACGGCCGTGCCGCTCGCCGGTTCGGGCGGCTTCTCGTTGCGCAGTTCGTGCACGGCGCGTTCGAGGAGCCGGCAGTACATCTCGTAGCCGACGGCCGCGATGTGCCCGGACTGCTCGGGGCCGAGGAGGTTGCCCGCGCCGCGGATCTCCAGGTCGCGCATGGCGATCTTGAAGCCCGCGCCGAGCATGGCGTACTGCTCGACGGCATGGAGCCGCTTGCGGGCCGTCTCGCTCAGCGTGCGCGTGACGGGCAGCAGCAGGTAGCAGTACGCCCGCCGGTCGGACCGCCCGACCCGCCCGCGCAACTGGTGCAGGTCGGCCAGGCCGAAACGGTCGGCGTCGTTGATGATCATGGTGTTCGCGGTCGGGATGTCGATCCCGCTCTCGATGATGGTCGTGCAGACCAGCACGTCGGTCTCGCGGCGCATGAAGCGGAGCATGACGGCTTCAAGTTCACGGGCCGGCATCTGGCCGTGGCCCACGTCGATGCGGGCGTCCGGCGCCAGGCGGCGCACGTCGTCGGCGATGCGCCGGATGTTGTGGACGCGGTTGTGCACGAAGTAGACCTGCCCGTCCCGCGTCAGTTCGCGCGCGATCGCCTGGGCGATGCGCCGGTCGTTCCAGGGGACGACCTCGGTGACGATCGCCCGCCGGTCGAGCGGCGGCGTCGCCAGGCTCGAGATGTCGCGCAGCCCCAGCATCGCCATGTGCAGCGTGCGCGGGATGGGCGTCGCCGAGAGCGTCAGCACGTCCACGGTCATGCGCAGGCGGAGGAGTTTCTCCTTGTGCTCGACGCCGAAGCGCTGCTCCTCGTCGACGACGACGAGGCCGAGGTCGGCGAACGCGACGTCGGCCGAGAGCAGGCGGTGCGTGCCGATGATGGCGTCCACGCGCCCCGCGCGCAGGTCGGCGAGAATCTCGTTCTGCTCGCGTCCGGTCTTGAAGCGCGACAGGCTCTCGACCCGGAACGGGTAGCCGGCGAAGCGGGCGCGGAAGGTGCGCTCGTGCTGCTCGGCGAGCACGGTGGTCGGCACCAGCACGGCGGCCTGGCGCCCCGATTCGACTGCCTTGAACGCGGCCCGGATGGCCAGTTCCGTCTTGCCGAAGCCCACGTCGCCGCAGAGCAGCCGGTCCATCGGGCGCGGCGAGGCCATGTCCTTCTTGATCTCGGCGAGGGCGGCGAGCTGGTCCTCGGTCTCCTCGTAGGGGAACTCGGCCTCGAACTCCTTCTGCCAGGGCGTGTCGGCCGGGTAGCGGATGCCGGGCATCGCCTCGCGGGCGGCGCGCACGCGGAGCATCTCGGCGGCGAGGTCGCGCACGCCCTCGGCGACACGGGCCTTCTGCGTCTGCCAGCGGGTGCCGCCGATGGTGGAGAGTTGCGGCTTGCCGCGGAAGCCGCCGACGTAGCGCTGCACGAGGTCGATGCTCGTCGCGGGGACGTGGAGTTTCGACCGCCCGGCGAACTCGAGGGTGAGATACTCCTGCGGGTCGTCGTGCGCGGGGGCGGCGCGGCCGGGCAGGGCGCGGGGCTTCATCGTCGTCAGGCCGACGAAGCGGGCGATGCCGTGCTCGGCGTGCACGACGAAGTCGCCGGGCGTGATGTCCAGGAAGGTGTCCATCGCGCGACCGGCGCGGAGGCGCCCTGGGGCGGCGCGCCGGCGTACGTCGAAGCGGTGCAGCAGTTCGTGGACGGGAACCAGCGCGAGCGAGGCGTCGCCGTCGCCCCACACGAAGCCCCGGTGCAGGTAGCCGATCGTGCGCTCGACGCGCGCCGCGGACTCCGGGACGAACTCGTCGAGCAACTCGCCCAGCCGCTGGCGTTCGCCGTCGTTGCGGCAGAGGGCGACGACGCGTCCGGCGTTGATCGCGGCCAGTTCACGGACGGCGGTCGCGGCGTCGGCGTCGAAGTGGGGGAGCGGCGCGACGGGCAGCGTGACGTGCACGTCCGCCGAGGCCGCGCCCGCCGAGAACTGGTTGATCTCCGCGAACCCGCGCGAGCGTGTCTCCAGGGCCTTCAGCACCTCCGGGGGGGGGAACATGCCCCGGCTGTCGGTGGTGCGCTCCCAGTAGCCCCGCGCCTGCTCGACGACCTCCATGGTCTCGGCGAGCAGGGCGGCCGCGCTCGCCGGCAAGAGGTCGAGGAAGAGCACGGAGCGGTCGTCGGGGGCGACGCGGGCCGGGTCGGCGGCGACGAGGCTTGCGGCGTCGGTGCGCCGGTCGGAGGCCATTGTCGCCGGGTCGATCTCGTTGATGCGCTCGACCTCGTCGCCGAAGAAGTCGAAGCGAACGGGTGCGTTCGCGCCGGGCGAGAAGGCGTCGAGGATGCCGCCGCGCAGGGCGTACTGCCCCGGCTCATCGGCGGCGTCGGCGCGGGTGTAGCCGGCGTCGTCGAGCCAGCGGGCGAGGTCCGCCGGGCGGAGTCGATCGCCGGTGCGCACGGTGCGCCAGATCGACGCGAGACGGTCTGGGGTGGGCACGCCCTGCATGAGCGCCTGCACCGGGCAGACGACGACGACCGGCGACGCCGGGTCGAGCGAGCGCGCCCGCTCGATCACCGCGCCCCGCTCGGCGAAGAGGTCGAGGCTGACGTTGGTCTCGCCCGGCAGCACCTCCAGCGCGGGCAGTCGGAGCGCTTCGACGCCGGCGGACCCGAGTTCGTCGAGCGCATCCTCGGCCTCGTCGGTGTGGGCCACGACGAGAACGACGGGGCGGCCGAGCGTGCGGGCCAGCGAGCCGGCGACGATGGCGGTGGACGACCCGGCGATGCCGTCGGCGACGACGCGCCGGCCCGCGTCCAGCGCGCGGGCGAGGTCGCGCAGCGCTGGGTGGGCCGCGATGGCGTCGAGCCGGTCTGGCGGGCGGTCGGGCATGGATCACCGCGGCGCGCGCAGGCGCACGCGCGACCGGGCGTTCGTGCCCGGCCGTCGCCACGCGCATTGGAACGCCGCCATCATATCGGCCCGGCCGGCCGGTGCGGTCAGCGCGTCGTGGCGAGGGGGCGGATCTTCTCGACCGTGATGGGGCCGATGCCGCGCACGCGCTGCAGGTCGTCCACCGAGCCGAAGGGGCCGTTGGCGTTGCGATCCTCGATGATGCGTGCCGCGAGCGCAGGCCCGATGCCCGGCAGCGACTGCAACTCGGCGGCGGAGGCGGAGTTGAGGTCGATAAGCCTGGCGATGGAGGGCGTCGCCGCCGGGCGATCGTCCGCGGGCTGGCGCAGCGGGTCGCGATGGCGCGGGGCGTCCGCCGTCTCGGTCAGCGGAACGATCGTTGTGCCGGCGGCGCGCGCCGGCGCGGGACCGGCATGGCGCGTTGCGATCGACCAGCCGATGCCGACGATCGATGCGCCGCCGAGGATCGCGACCGCAGCCCACTTCGACGGGCCGCCGGTCCAGTCCGGGTTGGACGGCGTGCGTTCCTTCACGACAGCAGCCCCACGGCCAGGTCGGGCGGCGTGCGCCCGGCGTTCAGCGCAGCGCGCAGTTCGATGAGGCGATTGAGCGCGGCCTTGGGCTGCCCCGTCACCGTCATCAGCCCGCAGTCCGGCGCCTCGGGGCGGGCCGAGGCGTCCGCCAGTTCCGACCAGCAGACGCTGTGCACGAACGGCTTGGCCAGCGCGATCGCCATCGCCTTGCTCAGCCAGTCCGCCTGCGTGGACTCGCTCCACGCGGCGCGCCACCGGCCCGGCTCCACCTCCTCCGTCGCCGGCTCCGCGCGGCTCGGGGCGGCCAGCGACGAGACCACGATCGGCCTTTCGAGAGCGGCGTAGCGGTCGAGGATCGACGAGAGCGCCATCAGGTCGCGTGTCGAGCAGCCCGGCTCAGGCGTCCCGGCGTGCAGCCGCAGGGCGTAGGCATCGACGGCGATCCCGGCCTGCGCCATCGTGTCGGCGTAGACCAGCGGCGGGAGCGACTGGCGGTTGATCGCGTAGTACTCGCCCCAGGGCTGGTCGATCTCGACCTGCACCTTGGCGGAGGGCTGGAGTTTGCGCACCAGCAGCACGCACAGCCGCGTCAGGTCCAGCATCTGCTCGTAGGACAGGCGGAAACTCGAGTTGACGTGCAGCCCCGACGCGACCGTCCAGCGAGTCACCGTGCGCCGATACCGCGTCACGATCGTGCGCACGTGCTCGTAGACCAGTTCGCGCAGCGTCTCGTAATCGTTCTCCCAGATGTAGAGCCAGTCCGGCACGCTCGCGGGGCGGAAGTCGACGATTGGCCCTGCGTGCACGGGCAGTTTCGCCCTGCGCACCGCCCACTCGATCCACCGGTCGGTGCCGGTGAAACTGTACTCGCCCTCGCCCGGCTCCATGTCCACCCAGCGCATGGGCAGCGAGATGAAGTCGCACGCCGAGAGGGCCGCCCGCTGGTGCGCCTCCGTGAAGGAGCGGGGGGACACTTCGCACCCTACCAACGCGCGGCCGGGCAGGGTCACGCCCACCGAGTTCTGGAGGATGATCGGCGCGTTCGCCGGCGGAGCGTCGCCCGACGCCGCCGCGTAGCGCTCCGCCGCCTCCGTGTACAGCCGCCCGGAGAGTCGCCGCTCGAGTTGTCGTTGTGCGTTCAGCAGCGCGAGCCGCTCCCCCGCGTCGATCGCCAGTGCGAGCGACTCACGCGCCAGCCGGTCCGCCTCCGCCGAGTAGCCGTGCGGGTCCTGCTCCGTCGGCCGGCGGGGCGCGACGAGCGCGGCCGTGAACGTCTGGCGGGCACGCTCGAACTGACGCAGGATCGGATCCTCAGCCGGCAGGTCGAACAGCCCCCAGTCCTCCAGACGGTTCAGGAACGTCATGATCCGGTGGCGCGCCAGTTCCAGGCTCAGCAGGTACGGGCTTTCGCGCTGCGGCAGCAGGCAGGTCTGCACCGTGACCAGCCCGATGCTCGGCACCACGCCGCCGTCGGGTGCGGGCGGCAGGTCTTCGAGGGGGAACTGCAACGCCAGGCCCGCCGAGCCGTCGGCGCCCTTGTCGCAGCGGATCAGCCCATGGTCGGCCCGCAGCGAGGCGGGCGAGGGCACATCGTCCGGGCCGAGCAGGTAGGCGTGCCCGAGGTTCAGGGCGGTTTCAGGCCCGCCGTTGAAGACCACGAAGTTCAGCATGGCGACCGGCGTCCTCCCTGCGCCCCCCGGCGGCCGCCGGACGACTGCGGCATTGTCCCCTGCTGGCGGCGGACTGCAACCCGGCTTGGGACAGGATTCTGGGCGCGCCAACCCCGGGGCGCGACGCCCCGCTCTACGATCCGACCATGACCACCTCATGCGGGTCTTGCTCGGGGTCCGACGCCGCGCTTTTCGAGTCCAGGCTCACTCTGCCCGGTCGCCGTCGGGGGAAGGTCCGGGATGTCTACGACCTGCCGCCGGACGGTGAGGGCCGCCCGCGACTGCTCATCGTCGCTTCCGACCGCCTGTCGGCCTTCGACGTGGTCATGCCCACCCCCGTGCCAGGCAAGGGTCGGCTCCTGACGGCCATCGCGGCGTTCTGGCTGCGGTGGGTCGAGGCGCGAGGCCTTTGCCGCACGCACCTGCTGTCGGCCGAGGCGTCGGAGGTTCCGGGGTCGGCGTTCGGGCCTGGGGACACGCCGCGCGAGAGCCTCCACGGGCGGGTGATGATCGCCCGGGCTTGCCGCGTCGTGCCCGTTGAGTGCGTGGTGCGAGGGTACCTCGAAGGCTCGGGGTGGAAGGACTACCGCGCCACCGGCTCGGTCTGCGGCGTGCCGCTGCCCGCGGGCATGCGCCAGTGCGACCGCCTCCCCGAGCCGATCTTCACGCCCGCGACCAAGGAGGAGCAGGGCAGGCACGACGAGAACATCCCCTTCGAGCGTGCGGCGGCGATGGTGGGGGAGGGGGTGATGCGCGGCCTGCGCGAGGTCTCGCTGGCGATCTACGCGGCGGCCGCGGCGCACGCGCTCGAGCGGGGCATCATCATCGCCGACACCAAGTTCGAGTTCGGCGTTCCGATCGGCGCGGACGGGCGTCCGGCGAGTGAAGAGCCGATCCTCGTGGATGAGGCCCTCACGCCCGACAGTTCCCGCTTCTGGCCCGCGGACCGCTACGAGCCGGGTCGGGCGCAGGCGAGTTTCGACAAGCAGTTCGTCCGCGAATACCTCGAGGGGCTGGTCGCGGCGGGCACGTGGGACAAGCGGGCGCCGGGGCCGCAACTGCCGACGGAGGTGGTGGCGGGGACGGTGGCGCGGTACGAGGAAGCGGCGCGGCGACTCACGCGATGACGAAGTGGCGAAGTGGCGAAGTGGCAGAGCGGCGAACTAGAACCTATCCCAAAGCCACATTTTCACCGCGGAGCCCGCAGAGAAGGCCGCTTGTTCTAACGATTTTTTCATCTCCGCGATCTCCGCGCACTCCGCGGTGAGCGGTTGATTGAGGTTCCGGGATAGGTCCTACGGTTCTATTCCCGTTCTCCGACCCTTCGCGGTCTTCGCGCCCTTCGCGTTCAAGTCCGATCGCTACTTCGGTGCGACATCGATGCGTTGCTCGGCCCGTTCGCGGGCGCGCTGTTCCATCATGGCGCGGTGGGCCGTCATGCCCGGCGGTTCGGGGAAGAGGTCGTTGAACGACTCGCCGGTCTGCTCGCGGGCGAGGGCGTCCATCGGCTCGCGGTGGACCTCGACCAGCAGGTCGTAGACGAAGCGGCGAAGATCCTCGGGCGCGCGGTTGTACATCGCCGAGGCGTCTGCAACGGGCACGAGCATGACGAGTTCGCGGAAGACCTGCCCGGCGACGATGCGGAAGTCGCGGTCGAGGAACTCGGTGCGCCCGGCCTGCGCGCCCATCGCCACCGTCTCGCGCAGTTGCCGCTGCATGTAGAAGGCGTGCGCGGTGCGGGCGAAATCGAACTGGGCGCGGAAGAGTTCCTCGTCGTCGCCCAGCAGGCCCGAGGCGTACGCGCCCTGGAGCGCGCCGACGATCTCCGAGACGGCGACGTACGCCGAGAGGATGCGCTCGTTCTGCAGCTCGAAGTGGACGAACTCCTGGAGCGGCCGCGAGTAGTCCCACGCCCGCATCGGGTCGTTCATCAGCGCGTAGGACGTGTCCCCGATCGTGAGCGTGCCGAGTTTCTGATAGTGCCGCTCGGCCTCGTCGAACTGCCCGCGCCGGTAGAAGAAGCGCACCGCGTCCTTCAGGAAGTTCTCGTACCCCGCCGCGTAGACGGTGAACGGCCGGTCGGGCTGGTCCGCCCACGACCGCTGCACAAGTTCGGCCAGCACGCCGCCGTAGGAGTCGACGAAGTGCGGGTTCACCGACGCCAGGTAGAAACTCTCCAGCCCGTTCGTGAACTCGAGGAAGTTGAAGTATATCTCGCCCGAGCGGTACAACTCCTGGAGCGACTGGATCACAATGCGGTCGGAGTTGATGAAGTCGAAGTCGCGCTTGTTCCCCTCGTGCCACCGCCCGAGCGCCTCCTCGACGCCCTTGGCGCCCCAGTAGAGCGAGTGGGCGGCCGGGTGGCGCCAGTCGATCGGGCCGTACTTGCGCGTGTAGCGGATCATCCGCAGCGGGTCCATGCGGTAGTCGGCGGTCAGCGTCTTGCGCCGCACGAACGCGAGCAGTTCGGGCCACGCCTCGGCGTACTGCGCATCGCGCATCAGCGCGAGCATGACCGTGTTGTTCGGTCCCATCGTCGCCTCGACCTGCCGCCGGGCCGCCGAGCGCTCCAGGGCCTTCAGCCTCTCGTAGCGTCGCAGCAGCGTGCGGTCGGGGGGGTCGCCCACCTCGGTCTGGATCCGGCGCTGCAGCGCGGCGGCCGCGGGCGAGCGGCGGGCGAGTTCCTCGGGCGTCCTGGCCGCCTCGGCGACGGGCGTCAGCCACGCGACGTAGCGGTCGATCGCGTTGGCGGTGCTGCGGTCCTTCGGCGTGGGGGGGGGCGGCTCGCCGAGGTTGATCGTCCACTCCTCGGCGACCTTGCGCTTGTAGAACTGGTTGGCGTCGTCGGTGATGCCCGCGATCTTGTGCAGGTAGATCCACGCCAGTTCCTTGTGCAGGAGCATGTCGTTCGGGTTCGCCGGGATCGCCTCGTCGCGCAGCAGCCGGATGCCCGACTGCACCCACTGCCAGCGCTCGTCGGGCGTGTGGGTGGAGACCGAGATGTTGTACGCCATGTTCCAGGCGTGGAAGACCCACACCTGCGGGAAGCGGGGCTGGAGCCGGGTGATCGCGCGGGCGAGTTCGAGCGCCTCGTAGAACTTGCCCTCCTCCTTGAGCGTGTTGGCGCGGAGCCAGAGGAAGTTCACGAACACGCCGCGGAACGCGCCCATGGCGATGCCGACCGCGACCTGCGGCGGGTCGCCGTCCTCGGCCCGGTCGGTATACACCAGTTTGTGCTGACCGGCCGAGGAGGTGAGTTGCGCGCCGAGCAGCGCGGACGCGCCGAGGGCCACGATGGCGCCCGCCGCGGCGATGGTCTGGACCAGGGTGTCGCGTCGCATGTCGCGTCTCCGTCGCTCGCACCCGTGGTACGCCGGCGGGCGGGTGCGGGATCGGTCAGTGGCCCGAGTAGGTGGCGAGTTCGCGCCGGCGGAAGGCGAGGACGGCCGCGCCGTACAGCGCGGCGGCGAGGGCGGCGAGGATGGCCACGCCGCGGGCGACCTCGGCCCATGAGATCAGTTTGCCCTCAACGAGTTTCACGGTGGGCCGGATATCGCCGTAGCCGGAGAAGACCCAGGCGACGCCCATGGTGATCCACTCGGCGACGACGAGGAGGTGGTTGACGTTGCCGTGCTCGTCCTCGGTGCGGAAATGCTCCAGTGCGCCGCTCATGTAGAGCGAGCCTTCGGCGGCGAGGAACGCGCCGAAGGCGACCAGGCAGGTCACGGGGAAACTGAGGGAGGTGGAGGCGAGGATGGTGAGCATGGAGAGGAAGGCGAGTTTCATCCAGAGCAGCAGGACGCCGCGTGCGAAGTTGGCGCGGTAACTGCCGGCGGAGTAGGAGAGTTCGAGTCCCCCGGGCGGGAAGCCGATCGTCTCCTGGTTCGGCGTCCCGCGCTGCACGTCCCCGTTCACGACCGCGAGCCGGACCTCGCCGTCGGAGCCCACGGAGGCCGCCGGGATGGTCATGGAGTGGTAGAAGCCGGGGCTCATGCGGCGGACGTAGACCTGCGGGTTCTCCACGCCGAAGATGAACGTGACGTAGACGAACTCGTCCGGCGCGTTCGAGCCTGCATCGACGCGGTGTCGGAAGGTGATGGGCGCGTTGTCGGCGCGGGCCGGGGCGAGGCCGCGGTAGACGTAGTGCTTGATGCCGCCGGGCGGGACGGCGCGGAACGCTCGCTCCCAGCTCTTGTACAGATCCTCCTCGACCTTCCTCCGCTCCGCCGGATCGCGGGCGAAGGACTCGTTGCCGACGCGCTCGTTGCGGATGAACTCCTCGACGGCGCGCCGGAACTCGGCGTCGGCGGGCTTGACGGGCGGGTCAACGTCCACGGTGACCCGGGCCGCGAGCACCTGCGTCTCGAGGACGAGGCGGTCCTCGGTGATGTACTCGTCCTGGGACGCGGCGACGTAGGCCTCTCGCTCGCCGATGGCGGGGCGGGTTCGGAGGTAGTCGACGAAGAGGAACACGCCGGTGGCGCACACCGCGAGCAGGACGCCGCTCAACGCCGTGACACCCAGCCACTTGCCGAGGACATACTGCCACGACGCCACCGGCTTGGTCATGGTCTGCCAGATGATCCGGTCGCGCTGCTCGAACGCGACCGTCGCCGCCGAGAAGAGCACGGTGAGCACCGCGATCACCCAGTACGAGAGGCCCGTGCCGAAACTCATGAAGGTCTGCACGCGGTAGCGGAGCGGCTGGGACTCGTCCAGCACGCCCGGCAGCGCGGCCAGGCCGACGATCAGAATGACGATGAAGACGAGCGAGAACTTCATCCGCACGGCCTCGGCGAGGACGTTGCGGGCGACGGCGCGGACAGGGCCGCTGCCCGAGAGCGCGACGCGGGCCGCTTCGAGGAGGATGGTGAACGCGCCCGTGAGGACGGCCGCGCCCCCGACGAGCAGCCCGAGATTGCGGGTTCCGTCCGCGAGCACGAGGGGGACGGCGACGAGCGCGACGACGGCGAGCAGCGCGAGAGAGGTCAGCGCAAGCCCGAACCACGTGACGAGCAGCGCCAGCCCCGCGACGACCGCGACGCCGACGCCCAGCGCGGTCGTGTCGGTGCGTGCCGCCAGGATCTGTTCGAGGGCCAGCCGCGTGGATTCGATCGGGTCGTCGGCCGCGCCCGATGCCGCGGGGGCCTCGCCCGGCTCGACGATCGGCGCGGCGAGCGGGGCCGTGCGGTACACGGCGTACGCCGCGAAGCCGACGATCGCCGCCGCGACGATCACGATCGACGCGATCACCCTGAACGCGAGCGAACGCTGCACGATGTTCAGGCGGCGGATCGCGTCGCTGATCTTCACGGCGTGCGCCCCGGCTGGTCGTCGTCGTGCGGGCGGTCGAGCAGGGAGGAGATCACGGACTCATCCACGCTCTGGTCGGCTGGCGCCGGCTCGGCGCTTCGCGTCGTCGAGACACCCGTGTCGGGCTTGCCTTCCCCCTCATCCACGAGCGATTCGAGGACGCTCGGCGGGCCGGGCTCTTCCGGCGCTGCGGGCTGCGCGGGAGGGGGCGCAGGCTCCTGCTTGAGCAGGTCCGAGATGAGCGCTTCGCCCTCGGCGGCCTCGGGGCCGCGCAGGAAGGCCGCCGTCGCCCCGCCGTGGACGACGCCGCTCGTCGCGGCGCGCTCGCGCTGGGCCTGCTCGACGATGTCGAGGAACTTTTCTTCGAGCGTCTGGCGCGGGTGCCCGACGTGCAGGATCGCCCGCTCGCCGCCGGACCGCCTACGCAGGAGCGCGTCCACCTCGGCGATCGTGGCGTCGTCGAGGGCGTCGGTCTCGATGGTGGTGCGCGAGCGGCGTTCGAGCATGGAGTCGCAGGTGCCCTCGTCGCGCTTGCGTCCGCCGTAGAGGATGACGAGCCGGTCCACGCAGTCCTCGACGTCGGCGAGGAGGTGGCTGGAGAGGAGGACCGTCTTCCCGCGCCGGCCGAGTTCGACGATCAGGTCCTTCACCTGGCGTGTGCCGATGGGGTCGAGTCCCGTGGTCGGCTCGTCGAGGATGAGCAGGTCGGGGTCGTTGATGAGGGCCTGCGCGATGCCGATGCGGCGCTGCATGCCCTTGGAGTAATCGCGCACCGGGCGGTACTGGGCGTGCGTCAGTCCGACCATGTCGAGGAGTTCGTCGATGCGCCGCCGGCGCGTGGCGTGGTCGATCTCGAAGAGTTTGCCGTAGTACTCGAGCGTCTCGCGGGCGTTGAGGAACGGGTAGAGGTACGACTCCTCGGGCAGGTAGCCGATGCGTCGCTTGATGGCGACGTCCGAGGGCGGCCTGGCGAAGACCGCGATCCTGCCCGAGGTGGGGCGCAGCAGCCCGAGGATCATCTTGATGGTGGTGCTCTTGCCCGATCCGTTCGGCCCCAGCAGGCCGAAGACCTCGCGCGGGTAGACCTCGAAGGTGAGCGAGTCCACCGCGCGGGCGCGGTCGCGCATCCAGAAGTCCTTGAAGACCTTGGTCACGCCCTGGCACGCGATGACGGGCTGCCGGAGGGAGGGTGTGGCGGGATCGGGCATCGTTCCTCCGCGTCAGTCCGGCGTGGCGGTGAGACCTTCGTCCGTGCGGAACCGTGCGCGGCGCTGCTCCTCCTGGCGTTGACGCATCGCCTCGAGGTTGCGTTGCAGGCGTTCGGCGCGCTCGCGCTCCTGCATCGCCAACGGGTCCTGGTTGATGACGATCTCGAGGTGCCCCACGCCGCGCGGGTTCAGGATGGTCTGCAGCCCGTCGTTCTGGTAGAAAGCGCGCACGGCGTTCGCCCACTCCGAGTGGACCATGACGGCCGGGTTCGTGCGGTACTGCGACAGTTTCGCCCTGTAGAGCGAGAGTTCCGCCCGCGAGCGGCTCACCACGCTGGAGCGGTACTGACGCGCCTCGGCCATGATGCGAGAGACCTCGCCCGAGAGGAGGGCTTCGCCGGTGTGGTCCGGGGGCGCCTCACCGTCGAGCAGCGAGTTGACGCGGGCGAGCGAGGCGTCGGCCGCGGCGTCGTCGCCCAGCGCGAGGGCCGCTTCGTACTCGTCGATCGCCGCGATGATGTGCGTCGCGGCCCGGCCCGCGGTCTCGTTGAGCAGCTGGTTCGCAGCACGCTGCGCCGTCTCGCGGGCCGCGCCCTTCGTGGACTCGGCGGCCTGCACGTTCGCGAAGCGGTCGCGCAGGAAGACGGGCGGGATCTTCCGCTTGAGCGCGAGCCGGTCGATCTCGATGCCCGAGTCCAGCGCGTCGAGCGTCTGCTGCGCGATGGTGCGCGCGCGGGTCTCGACCGAGCCGTCGCCCTCGCCGGACTGCGTGAGCAGGCCGGTGATGGTGACCTCGGCGACGGCCTGCACGATGCCGCGCATGACCGCGCCGCGGACGAGTTCCATCTCGTTCTGTGCGTAGACGTTGCGGAGGTACGCCGTCGGGTTGGCGCGCCGGTACTGGATCTCCCACTGCGTGTGGGCGAGGTTGCCGTCGGCGGTGATGAGCGAGCCGTCCTCCACCGGGTTGATGTTCGCCAGGCCGCGCAGCCGGTCGATCGGCGTCGTTTCCTCGCGCCCCATCTCCGTGTACGGCCAGTACTCGCGGTTCAGCGGCTGGGCGTTCACCCCCGTGTTCACGCGCACGAGTTCGCCGATCGGGTACGGCGGGGCGAACCGGAAGCCGGGAGGCAGTTCCGACGCCACGACGCGCCCGAACAGCAGCGCCACGCCGCGCTCGTTGGCCTGGATCGACTGGAACCCCGTCAGGCCATACGCCACCACAAGCCCGATCATGATCACTTGCAGGATGCGGAACGTCAGCCGCAGCGCCTCGGCCAGCGACTGATTCGCCGGGTCCATCAGCGAGGCGTCGGTCTCGCGCAGGCCCGGGCGCAGCGTGACCGAGGCCTCCCGTTCCGGCTGCGGAGCGCCCGTCTCGTGCTCGCTCATCGGGGCTCCTCCGAGGAAGGCTCGGGGGAAGGCTCCGCGCCGGGCGAGCCGGCCGCGGGCGCGGCGTCAGCGGTGCGCCCCGAGGCCGCCGCCATCCACTCCGCCGGCAGGCGGCTCGGCGGGATCTGGCCGGGCGTCAGGCCGCTCAGCGCATCGGGCGCGAGCAGCGACAACCCCGGCGTCCCTGTCGTCAGCACAAGCGTGACGCGCTTGCTCCAGGTCTGCTTGAGCAGGTCGATCTCGCGCAGGAAGACCGCCAGTTCCGGGTTCTCGTTCATCTGGGCGAGGTACTGCCCCGCCTCGATGTCGCCCAGGGCCTGAATCTCGCGGGCGCGGGCGCGGGCGAAGTCGAGGATGCGCTGCCGGTCGGACTCGGCCTGCGAGCGGATCGCCTCCGCAACGGCCTCGCCCTCGCTCTCGATCTCCTTGGCCAGTCGGTCGCGGTTGGCGGCCATGCTCTGGTTCACCGCCTGCGTCGTCGCCTCGGCGAGGCGCACGCGGTTGATGCCCACGAGTTCGGCCTCGATGCCGTAGTCCTTGAGGCTCTTGCCCCGCTCGTCGGGGGATCCGAGCGTCGCGAGGATGCGCCCCTCGAGTTCGGCGAGTTTCGAGGCACCGGCATCGGGCGTGAACAGCTCGTCCAGACGGAACTTGCCCGTCTCCGCCATGGCGGAGCGGAGGAGGTTGTTGAGGCTCTGCTCGGCCTTGCGGTAGTGGTCCTCGGGCCTCGCCCCGGCGTTGCTGAACGTTCGGAAGAACGCCAGCGGGTCCGAGACGCGCCAGACCAGGAAGGATTCCATGATGATCTGCCGGTCGTCGCGGGTCTGCTGCGCCTCGGCGCGCGACTGGAGCACCCGCGAGCGGGTGTCGTACTTCGTCACCGCCTGCACCGGGTAGGGCCACTTGAACTTCAGGCCCTCCTCCTCCACGGGCTGCTCCGCCGGCTTGCCGAAGGTCGTCAGCACGGCCTTCTCCGTGAACCGAACGGAGTACGTCACGGTGAACGAGAGCAGGGCGAGGAGGAAGATGATCGTCATCAGGATGGAGATGGCTCGCTGCACGTGGTTGCTCCGTTGGGGCGCGCGCGGCGCTCGCCCCGGCGGTGAGGTTACGGGCTTTCAGAAGTCTCGTCGGTGAAGACGCTGCTGCCGGCGGTCGTCCGGTCCTGCAGTTCGACCCGAACGTGGACGTTGTCGAGGTGCTCCGGCGTGACGTACAGCCGGGCGTCCTTCATCGCTTCCAGAAGCGCGGCGTAGTACAGGCCGGCGCGGTAGACCATCGGCGAAGCGCGGTACGCGCCGACACGCCCGGCGTACTCCGCCGCCTGCGACTTGGCGCTCATGTGCGTCCGCCAGCGCTCGGCCCGGGCCTCGGCGAGAATCTTCGCCGCTTCGCCCGCCGCGTCCTCGATCAGCCGCTCCGCTTCCAGCGTCAGTTCGGGCTGGGCCTCCTGCGACGCGCCGTCGCTCGCCTCGATCGCACGCGCGATCCGACGCGCCGCCTCGACGCTCCCGGCGACGCGCGCGAGCGTCTGCGCCTCGTCCGCCCGCGCCGACTCGATCTTCGCAGCCCGGTTCTGCTGGGCGATCACCACCTGCTCAAACTTCGGCGCGACCTCGCGCGGCGGGTGCACCCCGGCCGCGCCGACCTGCATGATCTCCACGCCCGCGCCCCGCGGCCTGCCGGTCGGGTCCGGGTTCAGCGCGTCGAACGCGGCCTGAATCTCCACCCGCAGGCGCTCCGAGAGTTGGGCCCTGTTCATCCCCACCGCGTCGTCGATCGACACGCTCGACACGAACCGCGTGACCGCCCTCTGTCCGACCGCACGCAGGATCTCGTCCCGCATCGCCGGCGGGCCGAGTTCGTCGTACAACCGCGGGTTGCTCACCGCGTACTGCAGCGGCACCTCGATCGCGACCAGCGCCAGGTCGCGGGCGCGCTCCTGGCCCGCCCGAACAACGCCCGAGGGTTGGCACACGAAGAAGACCTCGTCCTTGGCGTGCTCCGTCGTCCACAGGATCGGCCCCGTGCCCTCCGCCGGCGGGGTGCCGAGGTTCAGCACGCGCACGCCCGTCGCCGTTCGCGCCACGACTCGCGGCCGACCGGAGGCGTCCAGTTCCATCTGCTCCGGCACGACCAGCCTGTCGATCGGCCACGGCGCCTTGAAGTGCAGCCCCGGCCCGAGGTCCTCGTGCACCACCCGCCCGAACCGCAGCAGCATCCCGCGTTGGTGAGGCTGCACCACCGCCAGCGAACTCAGCAGCCACACCACGCACACGCCGAGCAGCACGAGCAGCACCCACGCGCGGGTGATCAGCCGGTAGAACCACGTGCCGCGGACCTCGAACCCGAACTGGTAGTCCAGCGCCTCGCCCACCGAGCGGGCCAGACGGTCCGGCGCGGCCAGGAACGCGAGGATCTGCGAGTCGAACGCGGGACGGGGGTGCTCGCCCTTCTTCCGCGGGCGGTACATCGCCAGCAGGAAGTTCAGGACAACCTCGACCCCGAGCGCGAGCATGAGGACCGGAACGACCGCCGGCAGCACACGCCGCACGGCGTCGGAGCCTGCCACGTCGATGAAGTGGGCCAGAACGACCGCCAGCCCCACCAGCGCAGCGCCGACCGAGTAGGTCGCCCCGCCGCGGAGGTTGGCCCAGATCGGCTGCTTGGCCATGCCCGAGACGAACCGGGCGAACACGAACCCAATGAACGCCACGCACAACCCGACCGCGATCGCCCAGCCGGGCAGGGCGGCGTCCTCCAGCGAGCCGGGTTGGATGAGCTCACGCCCGCTGCTCAGCCGCCAGTAGCCGATCCCGAACAACGCACCCGCGATGAGCAGGCTGACCACGGGCAGGACGAACCGGTAGATGGCGTTGAGGCGCTTGGCCGCGACGCGGAGTTCGGCGGAGCCGGCGTCGAAGACGGACGAGGACTCAACGGCGGCGAAACTGTCGGCCTCCTGGGCTTCGAGGCGCTCGCGCCGGTGCTGGTCGAAGAGGATGATCAGGATGAGCCACGCGGGCAGGCCGATGAGGATGAAGTACGCGCCGGTGAGGGCGGCGTGGTCCCTGCCGTAGATGCCGTAGAGCAGCATGGCGACGGCGAGGACAACTTGAATCGCGAGACCCAGCGTGGCGACCCGTGCCGCGCGTCCGTAACTCTGATGGTCGGCTTTCATGGAGTCTTCCGTTCCCTGGTCACGAACGCCCGGAGGGCCAACCCTGATCGACGCCGCCACGCCGGCCGAGCGGCCGGTCGTCTCCCCCCCCGATCCGAAGCGGTCCCCGCGGGGGGTGCTATTCTCAGTCCCCACCCCGGTGGTGTCCAGCGGGCGTGCCGATTGACGCGCCCGACGCGAGCCGCGGGCAGAATCCCGCGATACGCCCGTCTACGACCGCCTCGGCGCCGGGTTCGCGCGGGCCGGAAAAATCTGACGCAGACCGCCGGTCCCCGCGTTCCGGATCGAGCGCACGCGCCAAGGATCATCCCCCGATGCCCCAGCAGGTGCTTGCCATCGCGCGGAATGCGTTCGTCGAGAGCCTTCGACAGCCGATCTTCTTCATTCTCGTCGTGCTCTCCGGGATCCTGCAGGTGTTCAACACCTGGGGCACCGCGTTCAGCATGGGGTACTCGTCGTCGGCGGAGGTCTCGGGCGACGACAAGCTCCTCCTCGACATCGGCATGGCAACCGTCTTCGTCTGCGGCACGCTCCTGGCCGCCTTCGTCGCCACCGCCGTCATCAGCCGCGAGATCGAGGACAAGACCATCCTCACCGTCGTCAGCAAGCCGATCCCGAGGCCGGTGGTCGTGGTCGGGAAGTTCCTCGGGGTGTCCGCTGCGATCCTCATCGCCGTCGGCACCATGGTGCTCTTCCTCTTTATGGCGATCCGGCACGGTGTGATGACCACCGCCGGCGACAGGCCCGACCAGCCCGTCATCCTGTTCTCGACGCTGGCCGTGCTGCTCTCCATCGGCGTCGCCGGGTGGTGCAACTTCTACTACGGATGGTCCTTCCCGCAGGTCGCCTCCGTCCTCATGCTTCCCGCGATGGCCGTCGCCTACGGCCTGGTCATCCTGTTCGACAAAGAGTGGAAGTTCCAGCCCCTCTACGAGGTGTCCTACTGGGTGGGCGGACACCCGAAGACCGAGGAGGAGTACGCGCGCCTGCTCGCCCGCGGCGACGCGCCGCCCCGGGACGACCCGGAACTCCTGCGCACCGTGAAGTACCTGACCTTCAAGCCCCAGATCGCCATCGCGTGCGCCGCGATGTCGATGGCGATCATGGTGCTGACCTCTGTCGCCGTCGCCGTCTCAACGCGGCTCGGGCAGGTGATGACGATCGTCGTGTGCGCCGGCGTGTTCTTCGTCGGCCTGATCTCGAACTACGCCTTCGGGCGCCACGCCTACCAGAACCGGCACGTCGCCGTCGTGCAGGAGTCGGACCCGGTCCTGCTCTCGCGCCGAGCCTTCGACGCCGACGGCGACCGCTACGTCGTCCTTCTCGAACGCGCGCCGGAAGCCGACCTCGTCCCCGACACGCCCTTCTACTACGGGCCAAGCCCGAACGGATTCGGGTTGGTGGTGCGGAGCATGGACGAGGACCGGACGAACGGCGTCTTCGTCGTCGAGGCGACGGATCGACGGGTCACGATCGAGAACCGCGGCCCGGCGCGGGTCTCGCGTCCGCCGGCGACCGGGGACTTCGGCTTCGTCACGCCGACCGCGATCAGCCCCCTCCCGGCCTTCCTCCACGGCCTGGTCCCGAACATGCAGCACTTCTGGCTCGTGGACGCGGTCACGCAGAACAACCCCATCCCCGCCCGCCACCTCGCCTCGCTGGCGGGCTATGCGGCCCTCCTGATCGGGGCGTTTCTCGCGATCGGCGTGGCGCTCT
Source organism: Phycisphaerales bacterium (assembly GCA_039794165.1). Classification (GTDB taxonomy): domain Bacteria; phylum Planctomycetota; class Phycisphaerae; order Phycisphaerales; family UBA1924; genus CAADGN01. Next base: position 165,629 of record JBDIVY010000005.1, on the reverse strand, counting down.
TCCAGCGGCGGGACGTGGGCTGACAACCGCCCGGGCCGCTATCATGCCGGGTCGAACCACCACCCCGACCGATGAAGGGTCGCGGTCGAGGCCCTCTCCTCGAACGGCTGATCAGCGCCGGGTTCCCGGGCGTTCCGTACGGATGGGCCTGAAACGGAGGCACGCATGGCCGGCAGACAGTCGCTCTTCAACGAGAAGGATTTCGGGTCCGCCTCACCCGCCAGGCAGCGTGGGGGTGGGGGTGGGGGCATGGACCAGAAGGACAAGATCAAGGCCGTGGCGGCGGTCGTCCTCCTCGCGGTCGCCGGGTTGCTCCTCGCCTGGCAGTTCGGACTGCTCCCATCGTTCGGTGATTCGACCCCCGAGCCGGTGAATGCCGAAACCCAGCAGGCGATCGAGGAGCAGCAGCGACAGATGGAGCAGCTCGAAAGCCAGCTCGAGAAGACCCAGATCTTCCAGGGCGATTCCTGATCGCGCACCCGGGGGTGCGGGTCACTCGCTCTCGTCGCCGCCGCCGGCCATGTCGCCGAGCGAGCCGAAACACGCCTCGTAGGCCAGCAGCCACCGTGCCGCGGTGCCGGCGTCCTCGGGCGAGACCGGCGAGCGGAACGTGAACAGGCGGTCGTCGGACCGGAAGTGTTCCACGGTCGGTCGTTGCGCCTGCACGCCCTGATCGACCAGTTCCTCCTCCAGCAGTTCCTCGACATCATCGCCCGTGTGCATCAGGTCCGCCTCGATCGACTCACTCAGCCAGCGGTCCGGCGTCACCAGCGACACCCACAGCCGGCGGTCGTCCCATCCCACGCGGTACTCGGCGTGGGCCGCGGCGTCGCGTGCGCCGCAGACCAGGCCCAAGTCGTCCACCGTGATCGGCCCAAAGACGCCGGCTCGGCGGGCCTGCTCGGCGACGGTTTCGAGGAGGGAGCGTCGGGTCGCTTCCGTGGGCATGCATGGCTCCATTGGTCGGCGTGTTCGCAGGTACGGTAGCGGCCGCGATCGGTCCGACACGCCCCGACTCCGAAGCCCGCTCGCTCGGTTTCCTTCCGGCGGTCGGGAGGTATACTCTGGCTCGCGCGATCCGCCCCCGGCGGACCCTGCGTGCCACTGGCCCAGGTGGCGGAACTGGCAGACGCGCTACCTTGAGGTGGTAGTCCGGGAAACCGGGTGGAGGTTCGAGTCCTCTCCTGGGCATTCCGGGCGGGCGGCACCCCCCGTCCGTCCGACTTGGCAGCGAACGACGACCCCCGCGGGCACGGACGGCACCCCCGCGGGCGGCACGAGCCACGATGCGATACGGCGAGCCTCCCCAACCGCTCGTGGCGGGATTCAGGGCCGGTGCGGTCATCGCCGTCGCCTCGGCCTGCCTGTTCCTCGCGCTTCGGCCCTCGGACACGCCTTCGACCACCCTCGCGGTCGTCTTGTGGTCGCAGCCTGAGTCCGATGCGTCTCCCACCACCCAGCCCGAGGAAGAGCCGGAGGTCAACCTCGTCCTGCTCGACGGCCGGATTGTCTCGGGCCTGCTCGTCTCGCGCGATTCGTCCAAGGTCGTCGTCCGCATCGCCGGCATCCCGACGCCCTTCGACGCCGACCTGGTGGACCGGGTGATGGTTCTCGCTCCGGTGCTGGAGCGATACGAGCGGATCCGCGAGACGATCGACGATCGCGACGCCGAGCGGCTGCTGGTGCTGGTCGAGTGGCTGCTCGACCGCCGCCAGTTCGAGGTCGCGCTGCGCGAGGTCGAGCACGTGCTGACGGTGCAGCCCTCCAACCCGAGGGCGCGCGAACTGAAACGCCTCGTCGAGAGCCAGTTGATGCTCGTCGATCGCGCCCGCGGCGGGCAGGAGCGAGCGGGCGGCGACGGCGAGGATGCGCCGCGCGCGGGCCGCCCGGTCTTCCCGCACCTGACGCCCTACCAGGTCAACCTCATCAAGGTCTACGAGACCGACCTCGCGGACCCGCCGAGGATGCAGGTCTCGCAGGACGTCGTGACGCGAGTCATGGACGAGTATGCCGGGCACGAACTCATCCCGACGACGCGGGAGGGACGGGCCGCCATGCTGCGCATGCCCCCGGCCCGCATCCTCGACGTCATGTTCCGGCTGCGGGCGCGACAGTACTACGGCGAGGTCCAGGTGCAGGGCGAGCCGAAGTCCATGCGGCTCTTCCGCGACAACGTGCACGGCGCGTGGCTCATCAACTCGTGTGCCACCGCGAACTGCCACGGCGGCCCCTACGCCGGGCGATTGTGGCTCAGCGCCAACCGGCGCAACGCCGAGGACACGATCTACACCAACTTCCTCATCCTCGAACGCTTCCGCCTGGCGGACGGCACGCCGCTCATCGACTACGACGCCCCCGCCCGCTCGCCGCTGCTCCAGATGGGCCTGCCACGCGAGGACTCGCTCCACCCGCACCCGCTGGTGGCGACGGGTCGATCGTCGCGCTGGCGACCCGTTTTCCGTACCGCCGACGAGGCCCGGTACCGCGACGCGATCGCGTGGATCAACTCGATGTACCGCCCGCGACCCGAGTACCCCATCGACTACACCCCTCCGAAGCCCCCGGACAACCTGCCCCCGCCCCCGATCGACAACCCCGAGCGGTAGGGGCGACGGTTCTGCTACAGTTTTGGCAGTTCCGCACGCCGTGGGCCGAGGCCCGCGGCACCGCCCTCCGACACCGACTCTCGACGCGATCCAAGAACGCCATGACCACGACACCTCACCCGTCCCGAGCCGCCCGCCGCCTCGCCGCCGCCCTGCTGGGTGCGTCGGCCCTCGCCCTGGCCTCCTGCGGCGAGCGTGAATCGCAGGCGGGCGCTGCCGTGCGCGACGCCTCGTACAAACTCGCCGCCCTCAACGCCGGCGTCGGCAACGACCCCGTCGATGAGCACGCGATCCGCGTGTACACCTCCGTCCGCGAGAGCCTGAAGCGTGCGGCGTCGTCCGGGTCGGCGGACGAGACGGGCGCGGCGGCGATCCTGGTTTCGCACGCCGAGCGCGGGCTGGCCTCGGTGCCCGCCGCCGAGCACATGCGGCTCGAACGCGAAGCCGACCATCAGAAGGAACTCACGCTCTCGGAGCACCGGGCCTGGATCGGCCACAGCGCGCTCGCCGTTGCCGCCGCCGCCTACGACCCCGCGAACGATCTCGCCGAGATCGAGCATCAGGTGCGTGAGCGTCAGGCCGAGGTGGAGAAGGAGCGTGCCCGTCAGGCGGAACTGACCGCGAACGTCGAGCAGTTGCGGTCGCGTGCCCGTGCGTTGCAGGCCGAGGCCCGCCAGCACCGCGACGAGGTGGGCCGGCTCGAACTGCGCGTGCCGACCGTGTCGGACACCGAGGGTCTGGAACTGGTGAAGAAGGCCCGCGAGCATCGGCGCAAGGCCGACGGGCTGGAACTGCAGGCGCAGGAACTCGTCGTCGAGGCGGACCTGATGATGCCCGAGGTCAACGAGGCGGGCGTCATCGTCGAGAAGTTGCTCCGGCAGATCGAATCGCTCGGCGAGGTGCGAGTGGGCGTGCAGGCTCGCGGGCGCACAGCCCAGGAACAGGCTGCCGCCGCACGCGCAGACGCGCAGGCCGCGGCCCAGCGGCTGGCTGCCCTGCTCGAAGGCTCCGGCGCGGAACCGGGGTTGCACGCCTTCCGTCAGGGCAGGCTCGTGCAGGCGTACGAGGAAGCCTCGCGCGGGTTCGATGCTGCTGCGTCCGAGGCGAAAAAGGGCATGACGGCGGACCGCGCCGGGGCGCAACTCGCCGTGGGCCAGGCGCGCCAGGCTGCGGGCGATCTGCACTGGAACCGCGCCCGCGGGCTGGCGTCCTACGCGGACCTGCTCGAGGCGCTGGTGAACTCCGCGCCGCCGACGCCGAACGCGGACCGCTACGGCGCGTGGGCGGCCGAGGCGCGCCAGGCCGAGCGAGGGGCGCTGGAACGGGCGGCGCAGGCCTACACCGACGCGCGCGAGGCGTACGGCGCGACAGGGGCACGCGGCGAGGCGCGCGACCGGCTCGAACGGGTGACGCGACAACTCGAACTGCTCACGCAGAGCGTCGGCGGCTCGGTCGTGGATTCGTCGGCCTTCGACGCGCAGGCGCCCGCGACAGAGGGACGCGAAACCTCGGACGACACCGGCGCGATGGCGGGCGGCGACGGCGGCGACCTCGCGGCCGAGATCGACCGCGTCATCGCCCTCGTGAACGACGGCCGGTACCTCGCCGCGCTGGAGTTCGTGCATCCGGCGACCGACGCGGACCTCGCGTTCATTCAGGCCGCTCGCCCCGCGATCGAAAAGCAGGAACGGCTCGACCGAGTCACACGCGAGAAGTTCGCCACGTCGTTCACCGACTATGTGGCGGAGAATCCGGCGGCCGCGCAGGGCATGTCCGGCGGCATGGGCGATCTCGGCGGCGACTTTGACTTCCGTGAAGTCCGTGCCGCGGACCTCGACATCCGCGTGCAGGGCGACGAAGGGCTCGTGCTCGCCGAGGGCGGGCAGCAGATCGCCTTCCGTCGTATCGACGGCTCGTGGCGGCTCATCTTCAGCATGGACGACCTCGGCCTCGGCGGCCCCGAGATGCAGCAGATGATGGGCATGATGGAGCCGATCATGCGCGCCACCGCCCAAGTCTACAACGACCTCGCAGGCATGGTCGAGCGCGGCGAACTCCAGTCCAACCAGGCCGTCATGGCCGCCATGCAGAGCAAGATGATGCAGGTGATGATGGAAGTCATGGGCCAGATGCAGCCCCCCGGCGGCGGCGGCTGATCCCGCGTCCCGCTCCGGCCGCACCCTTGCTCTCGCCCTCCGTCGCGGAACAATCCCCGGATGAGCCACGAAGCCCCGATCCGCGTCGCCGGCCCCGCGCTGCCGGAGGTGCGGATGCACCTGCACACGCCCGCGGACCCCGGCGTCGGCGTCGTGGTCGAATCGCGCGTCTGCACCTCCCGCAAGGCCGCCGGCTTCGTCCGCCACGTCGCCATCGACGTCAGCCGAACGAAACTCGCCGCCAACTTCCGCGTTGGCCAGTCCTTCGGCGTCATCCCCGCCGGCCTCGACGCCCACGGCAAGACCCACAAGGTCCGCCTCTACTCCATCGCCTGCCCCACGGCGGGCGAAGACGGGCGCGGCCAGGTGCTCTCCACCACCGTCAAGCGCACCATCGACGAGCACTGGGAGACCCACCGCCTCTTCCTCGGCGTCGCATCCAACTGGCTCTGCGACCTGCGCGAGGGCGACGAAGTCCCCGTCACCGGCCCCAGCGGCAAGCGGTTCCTCCTCCCCGCCGACCCGGCCGCACACGACTACCTTTTCTTCGCCACGGGCACCGGCATTGCGCCCTTCCGCGGCATGATCCTCGAACTCCTCGCCGCCGCCGTCCCCTCGCGCATCGTTCTCGTCATGGGGGTGGCATACCAGACCGATCTGCTCTACGACGCCGAACTCGACGCCCTCGCGGCCTCGAGCGGCGACCGGTTTACCTATCTTCGCGCCCTGAGCCGCCAGCCCCAGATCGACTCCGGGCCGCCCATGTACGTCCAAGATCGGCTCCGATCTCACGCCGATCTTCTCGTGCCGCACCTCGCCAGCGAGCGGACGCTGGTCTACGTCTGCGGCATCGCCGGGATGGAACTGGGCATCTTCCAAGCGATGTCCCGAACCCTCCCGTCGAGCACGCTGGAGGGCTATCTGCGAGTCGAGCCGGAAGCGGGGGAGCCGGAGGCCTGGACCCGTCGGATGATCCATCGTCAGGTCAGCCCGACCCGCCGGGTCTTCATGGAGGTCTACTGATGGCTCCGCAGGCCGTTCCGGCGTCTGGATTGACCCGCCGGGGCGGCACTGGTAGGTTTCCGGCTCTCGGGGGGTGTCGTTGGCAGGGCAGGCGGTCGTGGCGCCGGCTCCGAATGGCTGCCGCGTGCGGGCCGCGTGCCCGCTGAGCGGTCGTAGCGAGGAAGAAGCCTTGGGCGCACGGATCGTGAAACTGGCCGGGTTCGTGCGGGCGGGAACGCTCGCGGTTGCGCTCGTCGGCGTTCCGGCCTCGGCCCAGCCTCTCGGCGGCCTGCGCGACGACCTCACCACCAAGATCACCGCGCTCTCTTCCGCCGAGACCGACGAAGTCCGTCAGTTCGCAGAGCCTCGTCTGGACGCCCTCGCGGGAACCGACGCCGCGGCGCGCGAGCGGTCGCGGGCGGAACTGGTCTCGTCGCTGCGGAGGCCGGGCGTGTCGGTCGCGTTCCGGCAGGCATACCGCGGCGTGATGCTGGATCGGCTCAGGCCGCTGGCGAGCGATGCACGCGATGAAGTGGCGATCAACGCCCTGCTCGTGCTGGGCGAACTGGCGGACGACGCCGCCGCCCGCGTGGTGTTGGAGCGAACGAGCGACGATCGGCAGACGGTGCGGTACGCCGCGATCGCCGCGCTGACGACGAGTTTCCGCGCCGCGCGCGACCAGGCGCCGGCGCTCACGCCCGCGACCGCGGGCCGCATTGTCGATCATCTTGGAGAACGGCTCGCGACCGAGCGCGACGCCTGGACCGCGGACGCCGTCGCCCGCTCGCTCATCGCGGCCGGCTCCATCGGTCGATCCGAGTTCGCTCCCGCGGCGGAGAACGCCTGGGTCGCGCTCGCGGAGGGCGTGGGCGACCGACTCTTCGAGGCCCAGGCCGGGCCGGAGCGGCGGATCGTGCTCCTCACCGCCATGCGAGCCGGCGAAGCCATGCGCGACGCCGTCACGGCCCCGTCCGGCATCGGCGAACGCGCCACACGCGCCGCGGCCGGGCTGGGCGGCGAGACCATCGGCTTCGTCGCGCGCCTGCTCACGAAGGGCGAACTCCCCGCCGGCGATCGGCGGTTCGAGACCGACCTCGTGAACGTGGGTGAGAACCTGGTCTTCTTCTCGCTCCAGCAGTTGCCGCCGAGAACGCCGCAGCAGACGCGCCTCGCCGAGATGCTCAACGCCGGCCAGGACAGCGACTACGGCAATGCCGCGCGCCTCCTCGTAGCGAAACTCGCGCAGCCGCCAGTCTCCATGCCGCAGAACCGCGCGACGCGCTGGTTCCGCTGAGCGGCCGGCAGGCCCTGACAGACCCCTGTTGCTCCGGTCGTGGTATCGTTTCCGCGGATGCTTCGCGCGCTCGTCCCGGTCCTGCTGCTGGTCGCCCTGGTCGGGCTGTCGGTCGCGCTGGACCGGCCGCAACCGCCGGCGGACTTCACCTTCGGCAACGGCAACGACGTCACCACGCTCGACCTCCAGAAGATGAGCTGGATGCAGGACCTCCGCGTCGCCCGCCTGCTCTTTGAGGGCCTCGCCGCCAACGACGTCTTCACCGACGGCTACGACCCGATCCCCGCCGCGGCCGAGCGGTGGGAGGTCTCGCAGGACGGGCGCGAGTACGTCTTCCACCTCCGCCCGACGGCGAAGTGGTCAAACGGCGAGCCGCTGCGCGCCGGCGACTTCGTCTTCGCCTGGCGCCGGGCCATTCTCCCGGACACCGCCGCTGACTACTCGGGCCTGTTCATGTTCATCGAGGGCGCGCAGGCCTTCGCCGACTGGCGGACGGACGCCCTGGCCGATTTCGCCCGCACGCGCCCCGCGGGCCAGAGCGCGGCGGCGCGTGCCGAGGCGGCGCGTGAACTGTGGGCCGAGACGGAGCGTCGCTTCGACGAGATGGTGGGCGTGCGGGCCGTGGACGACCGGACGCTGGTGGTGCGCCTCGACCGCCCCGTGCCGTACTTCCTCGACCTGTGCGCCTTCGCGACCTTCTACCCCGTGTACCCGCCGCTCGTGCGGCAGTACGACCGGCTCGACACGGAGACGGGGCGCATCATCGCCGAGGCGGGGTGGACGCAGCCGCCGCGGCTCATCAGCAACGGGCCGTTCAAACTCACGGTCTGGCGTTTCAAGCGCGACATGCGGCTCGAGGCCAACGAGCACTGGTGGGACGCCGACTCGCTCGCCGTCCGCACGATCGCCATCCCGTCGATCGAGGAGCCGAACGCGCAGGTGCTGGCGTTCCGGACCGGCTCGGTGCAGTACCTCGCCGACGTGACCGTGCCCTACCGGCGCGAGATGCACGCCCGCAAGCAGGAGTTCTACCGCGAGCATTGGGACGAGTATGTGCGACTGCAGGCCGAGGGGCACGACCAGTTCGAGATCGACCGCCGCCTGCCCGACGACCCGCGGGCGCACGTCCACGTCGTGCCGGCGTTCGGGACGTACTTCTACAACTTCAACTGCCGCCCCGCTCTGCCGGACGGCCGGCCCAACCCCTTCGCCGACGCCCGAGTGCGCCGGGCGTTCGCGATGTGCATCGACAAGCGGGCCATCGCGGAGGAAGTCCGGGGCCTGGGCGAGCCTGTGGCGCGCACGCTGATCCCCGCCGGCTCGCTCGGCGGCTACGAGTCGCCGCGCGGGCTGGACTGCCTGAGCGACGCGAGCGACGAGGCGGGCAGGCAGGCGATCGCCGCCGGCGCGCGCGCCCTGCTCGCCGAGGCCGGCTACGACGATCCCTCCCGCTTCCCCACCGTCGAAGTCCTCTTCAACAAGGACGCGGGCCACGACCTGATCGCGCAGTCCATCGCGCGCAACTGGCAGAAGCACCTCGGCGTGCCGGTGCGGCTGGCGCAGAAGGAGATCAAGGTCTTCCGCGACGACCTCAAGAACCACAACTTCATGACCAGCCGCGCCGGCTGGTACGGCGACTACGGCGACCCGACGACCTTCCTCGAGATCAACCGCACCGGCGACGGCAACAACGACCGCGACTACTCGTCCAGCGAGTTCGACGCCCTGCTCGACGACGCGGCCCGCGAGACCGACCCGGCCCGGCGCATGGCCCTGCTCTCCGAGGCCGAACGCATCCTCATCGAGCGCGACCTCCCCCTCGTGCCCATCTTCCACTACTGCACGGTCACGATGTTCAACGCCCACCGACTCAGCGGCCCCAACCCGCACCCGCGCACCAACGAGAACATCTTCCTTTACGACATCCTGGGCGACGGCAAGGGGAGCGACCGCGTGCGCACCATGCCGCTGCACCCGCGCGGGCCGGCCGCGGCGGTAGTGGGGGGGGCGGCGCCGTGATCTCCATGATCGTCCGCCGCCTGGTGCAACTGCCGCTCATCGTGGGCGTGATCTACACGCTCACGCTGGTGCTGGCGTGGAAGGTGCCCGGCAACCCGCTCGAGAACCCCGAGGGCCGCAAGCCCGCGCCCGAGGTCGTCGAGGCGATGAAGGCCCAGTACAACCTCGACAACTTCTGGAAGTTCTACTGGTCGTACCTCGACAGCGCGACGGGCGTAAAGTGGGTCCGCGAGAGCCTGAGCGGCGAGGCCGACCGGCGCGAGCGTGAAGCCATCGAGGCCGGCCTCATCCCGCCCGCTCGCTTCGTCTTCGACCTCGGTCCCTCGCTCCAGTACAAGGACTACCGCGTCAACGACATCGTCGCCGCCGCGCTGCCGGTGTCGGTCACGCTGGGCGCGGCCGCCATGCTGCTGGCTGTCGTCATCGGCGTCACCGCGGGCGTGGTCGGCGCGGCCAGGCCGAACTCGATCGCCGACCTCGCCACGCTCGCCGTCGCCCTCGTCGGCATCAGTCTCCCGAGTTTCGTCATCGGCACGGTGCTGCTGCTGGTCTTCGGCGTCTGGGCGGCCGCCCTGCCCGTCGGCGGCTGGGGAGGCCCTGAGCAGATGATCCTCCCCGCCGTCACGCTCTCGCTTCCATTCGCGGCGTACATCGCGCGGCTCACGCGCATGGGCATGGTCGAGCACCTCAGTTCCGATTTCGTTCGCACCGCCCGTGCGAAAGGCGTCCACGAACTGCGCGTGCTGCTCCGCCACGCCCTCAAGAACGCCTTCCTGCCCGTGCTCAGTTACCTCGGCCCGGCCACCGCGCTCGCCATGACGGGCTCGTTCGTCGTCGAGCGCGTCTTCAACGTCCCCGGCCTCGGCCAGCACTTCGTGAACGCCGTGCAGAACAAGGACCTCTTCCTCATCATGGGCGTCGTGCTGGTCTTCGCGACGATGCTCATCCTCTTCAACCTCGCCGTGGACGTGCTCTACCGCTGGGTGGACCCGCGGATCGAGTGACCGCCGCGTCCGCCCCCGCAACCGATCGGTTCGTCTCCGGGTAAGCCCCGGTAGTCACAAGGGAGGTTCGTCCATGTCCCACGCCGCGCTCTCCACACGCGTCAGAGCGGTCTCCTGGGTGCTGCAGGTGATCGTCGCGATCATCCTCGGCCAGACGCTGTTCTTCAAGTTCAGCGGGGCCGAGGAGGCGGTCCACATCTTCAGCACGCTGGGCGTCGAGCCGTGGGGCCGGTACGCGACCGCGGTTGCGGAACTCCTCACCGTCGTGCTGCTGCTCGTGCCCCGGCTCTCGATCTACGGCGCGCTGCTGGGGCTTGGCGTCATCTCGGGCGCGATCGTGAGCCACCTCACGGTGCTCGGCATCGAGGTCGCCGACGACGGCGGGACGCTCTTCGCCCTGGCCCTGATCGTCTTCGCCGCCTGCGCGACGATCGTCGCCCTGCGCAGGGCGCAACTCCCGATCATCGGCGTCCGATTCACGCGCGGCTCATCCGCCGGGGCATGAGGTCGAGCGACGCCGCACGCCTGCCCGCTCAGTCCCCCCCACCCTTCTTTCCCCCGAGCAGGTCGCCGATGCCCTTCGCGGCGTCCTCGATCTGCTTCGTCGCCTCTTCGCCGGTTTTTTTGAGGTCGTCGAGGCTCTTGGTCGCGTCGCCGATCGAGCCGGTGATGTTCTGGAGTCCCTGCCCGAAGTCCGCCGCGAAGTTCACGCCCAGCGACTGGAGCGACTCGAGTTGCCCGAGTTGGGAGGTGAGGTCGCCCACGAGGTCGGCGGGCAGCAGGTTGCCCGCGTTGGCGGCGATCGAGGCGAGGACCGCCTTCGTGATGATGTTGGCCGCCTGCCCGAGCGTGACGCCGCTGCCGTCCGAGCCGACGTCGGTGAGGACGATCTCGGGCACGACGACCTGCACGGTGGTGAGCGAGCCGCCGACGGGGAGCATGGAGACGTTGGCGCGCACGTTCCGCACGTCCACTCGCCGGATGACAAAGCGTTTCTCATCGCCCGTGGTGGGCTTGTCCTTGCCGGACTCGAAGCGTTTGAGGTTGTCGATGATGGCCTGGTAGTTCGACTTGCCGTCGGCGCGTTCGAGGTTCACGGTGAGGTCGGCGAGTTCGAGGTGGGGGAGTTCGACGATCTCCCGGCGGAGCGTGCCGAACGAGACCGAGACGCCGCCGGAGCCGAGCGACATGAAGCCGTCGCTCTTGAAGCCCTCCGGGTTGGCGACGCGCAGGCCCCGCATGTCGAAGGCGCCGGACATGATGCCGACGTTCGCGCCGGCCAGTGTCGTCTCGACGCCGAGGGCGTAGGTTGCGCCGGCCTCGACGCCGCGACGGGCGATGGAGTCCGCGGCCATGCCGACGGCGAGGACGCCGCCAACGACCACGACGACGAGCAGCACGGCACCCGCTGTGACGAGACGGACGATCGTTTTCCGCATGGCGCGTTCTCCGCGAACGCCGGAATCGGCGCGAGCAATGCTACGCGCAAGGAACCGGGGCCGGCCCCGGAGAGGAGCCGGCCCCGCGAGGGACGACAGGATGTCAACGTGCGCCGTTCAGCGGCGACGGCGGGCGGCCGCGAGGCCGCCGAGGCCGAGGAGCGCGAGCGAGCCAGGCGCGGGCACGAACGCGGCGGCCGAGAACGTGCCGCTGCCCGTGAAGGGCGACGGAAGCGTGCCCAGTTGCACGCCGGTGTCCGCATCGAAGATGTAGAAGTTCGCCTGCGTCGTGTTCGGGCCGTCCGTCACATAGTACGCGATCCCGTTGAAGACTGCCAGTCCGTCGATGTCGGTCTCGCCGGCCGGGTACGGCGCCTTGTGCGTCACCGTCTGGTTCGTGTCGTCGATCAGGTACAGCCCGCGCCCGTCGCTGGGCGTGTCGCTCAGGCCGTAGAGGTTGTTGTTGGTGGCGTCGACGTCCACGCCGCCGAAGTCGAAGGTGGTCGAGTACACGTAGGTCTGCGTCGCGATGAGCGTGTTCGGGTCAATCTCGTACACGGCCTCGGTCGCGATGTTGCGCGTCCCGACCAGCACCCCATCCCGGAACCCGAGTCCGACGAAGTTGACGGTCGCGTTGTTGAACATCATCGTCCCGAGCGTCACCGGGTTCAGCCCGTTGATGTCGTACGTCGAAGCGTACAGCGTCGAGCCGTTGTTCCAGTACAGCGTGTTGGTGGCGCCGTCGTACGCCATGCCCCACGGCTTGGCGGTGCTCGTCGACGACGAGTAGATCGACGTCGCCACTCCCGTGTTCACGTCGATGTGGTAGATGTGCGCCGTCCCCGACTGGTCGTTGCCCACGATCAACTGTCCCGAGGCCAACGAGGCTGCAAGACCGACGGCGGCGATGGTGCTGGCGATCTGACGCATGGTTCGCTCCTTCATGTCTATGCACTCTGCCTGCCGGCCGTGAGCAGGCGCGGTTGCGATGGCCTGAACCACACACCCGCCACGCGGCGGGGAACCTCTTTCAGAACTGGCGGCGCTCCCTGCCCTCTCCCGATTGTGCACCCGCCCGCACGAGAACGGGCGATCCTCATCCCAGCGAATGTAGCGACCCGAAAGGACCGCTTCAAGGGAATTCATGCTGTCGAGTACCAGAGATTCTGCCGGTTATGGCGGCCGCCATTCCCCGGTCACGAACCTATTTCAGCAGCCGCTCCAGAAAGTGGATGTCCACCCCCCCGGTCCGGAAGTCGGAGTTCTCCATCAGGCGCAGTTGCAGGGGGATGGTCGTCTTGATCGGCCCCACCCGGAACTCGCGTAGCGCCCGGGCCATCCGCGCCAGGCACGCCTCGCGGTTGTCCGCGTGGACGATGAGTTTCCCGACCATCGAGTCGTAGTTCGGCGGCACCCGGTAGCCGGTGACGAGGTGCGAGTCGACTCGCACGCCCGGCCCGCCAGGCGGCTCCCAGAGGTCCACCGCTCCAGCCGAGGGCATGAAGCCCTTCTCCGGATCCTCCGCGTTGATGCGGCACTCCATCGCGTGACCGCGGAACGAGACGTCCTTCTGCCGGAACGGCAGCGGCTCGCCGGCCGCGATCAGGATCGACATCTTCACGATGTCCACCCCGGTGATCATCTCGGTCACCGGGTGCTCGACCTGCACACGGGTATTGACCTCGAGCATGTAGAAGTTCTGCTTCTCATCCATGAGGAACTCGACCGTGGCCGCGCCGGCGTACTCGGCCGACCGCACCAGTCGCGCCGCGCCCTCGCCCAGCGCGGCGAGTTTGCGCCGGTCCACGCCGGGGGCGGGCGCCTCCTCGATGAGTTTCTGGTGGCGGCGCTGCACGGAGCAGTCGCGCTCGAAGAGGTGCACGGCGTGCCCGTGCTTGTCGCCCAGCACCTGCACCTCGACGTGCCTCGCGTGTTCAAGGAACTTCTCGATGAACACCGCCCCGTTGCCGAACGCCGCCTGCGCTTCCTGCTGCGCCGCCCGGATGTTCGACCGCAGCGAGGCCTCGTTGCGGCAGACGCGCATCCCGCGCCCGCCGCCCCCCGCCGCGGCCTTGATGATGACCGGGTACCCCACCTCTTCGGCGATCTTGGCCGCCTCGTCCTCGTCCTCGATCGCCCCCTCGGAGCCGGGGAAGATCGGCACCTTCGCGGCACGGGCGGTGCGCTTGCACTCGACCTTGTCCCCGAGTTTGCCCATCGCCTCGGGGCTGGGGCCGATGAACTCGATCTTGCAGTCGCGGCAGATCGCCGAGAAGTCCGCGCGCTCCGAGAGGAACCCGTACCCGGGGTGGATCGCGTCCACGTCCGCGATCTCCGCCGCGGAGATGATCCGGCTGATGTTGAGGTAACTCTCCTTCGCCGGCCCCTCACCGATGCAGATGGCGCGGTCGGCCAGGCGCAGGTACGGGGCGTTAGCGTCGGCTTTCGAGTACACGCACACCGCCTCCACGCCCAGTTCGCGGCAGGCGCGGATGATGCGGAGAGCGATCTCGCCGCGGTTCGCTATGAGGATGCGTCGGAACATGGTGGGGAAGGGATCGAGGGATCAGGGGAAAGGGATCAGGGGGGGCAGGGCGCCGAGGGTGCAGGCATCGAGGGTCCGCGTCTGGGTTTCAACGTGGGGCGTCCGGCTCGTGGCGCCTCGGTCCCTTGTTCCCTCTTCCCTCGACCCTTCTCTCTCACGCCGGTCGAATCAGGAACAGTTTCTGCCCGAACTCCACGGCCTCGCCGTTGTTCACGAGCACGCGCTCGACCGTGCCCGCGCACTCGGCCTTGATCTCGTTGAACACCTTCATCGCTTCGACGAGGCAGACGACCGTGTCGGCCGAGACCGAGGAGCCGACCGAGACGAACGGCTCGGCGTCCGGGGTCGCGGCGGAGTAGAACGTGCCGACCATGGGCGACTCGATGGCGACCAGCCCGGCGTCGTCCTCGTCCGCGGCGCGGGCCGCGCCGTTGTCGGTCGCGGGCGACGGCTCCGCGCCCGGCGCGCCGCCGCCGCCGGCGATGCCGACGTGCGGGTACGCGGGCGCCATCACGACCCCGCTCGGCCCGCGCTTGATGGTGACCGTCTCCTGCTGGTCGCGCAGGTCGAGTTCCGAGAGGTCGTTCTCGACCATCAATCGGACCAGTTCCTTCAGTTTGCGGATGTCGATCATGAGTGTCGTCCGGCGTGCGTCGCCCGGGTTGGGGCGAGGCCGCGGCAGGGAAAGGAGAGAACCCCCGGCACAGGGCGGGCATCATATCGGGGCGGCGCGGGGCGTGCGCCGCCGCCCGCCGAGGCCCAGCCCGTCCCTGTAGACTTGAACCGATGCCGGACGAGTCGCACACGCCCGCATCGACACACACGCTCCGGTTCGTCGCGTGTTCGCCGCTGGCGATCGTCCTCCTCTGCGTCCTGGCTGTCGCTGTGCTCTGGCCCGCCGGTTGGGCGCTGGTCGGCGTCGTTCGCGGCGTGTTCGAGGCCGGCGCGGGCGACCTCGCCATCACGCGCGGGCGTGCCCTCGCGATGGTCCGGTCGGTGGCGTGGGCGGTCGGCGTCGGTGTGCCCGCGGCCGCGCTGGCCTGGCCCGCGGCGTGGGCGCTGCGGTCGGCGCGCTCGGCGTGGGCGCCGCTCCTGCTCGCGCCCATGCTGCTGCCCAACTACCTCGCCTACGCGGGGTGGAACCTGCTCCGCGCGCCGGGGGGCCTCCTCGCCGGCATGGTGGACGATGCCCTCCAACGTGGCGCGACCTGGGCGCCGATCGCGATGGGACGCGCGTTCGCCTGGCTCGGGCTGGTGCTCTGGGTCTGGCCGGTCGCGGCGGTCGTGCTCACCATCGCGGCACGCCGGATTGACCGCGGGGTTCTCGATGCGCTCGCGCTCGAACCTCTGTCGCGATGGCGCAGGGCGGCGTTGATCGTCTCCGCCACGCGCTGGGGGTGGGTCGGCGCTGCGGGGTGCGCCGCGCTGCTCACGCTCGCCTCGCCCGTGCCGCTGCACGTGGCCAACGTGCCCACCTACGCCGTCGAGGTCGTCTGGTTTTCGCTCGATTTCCACCCGTTCGCCGAGCGCTGGCGGTCGTGGGCGACGGCCTGGCCTCTCGTTGCCATCGCCCTCGTCGCGGGCATCGCCATCGCCGGACCGATCGCCCGTGCGGCCGCCGCGCGCACGAACGCCGAGATGGGCGACGACCGCCCCGGAGTCGGCGTGTTGGTGTGGGTTGCCGCGGGCGCGATCTGGTCGCTCAGCGTGGTCGTGCCGTTCCTGCTGCTGGCGCGCGACGCGGGGAGTCTGCGCGCCATCGCCAACACCGCGCGCACCATCGCGCCGGCCGCGGCGAGCAGCGCGGCGTGGGCGGCGATCGCCGGCGCGACGGCGGTCGTCGTCGCGGCGTGCGTCGCGTCGATCGCCGGATCTCGGCGGCTCGCCGACCGAGGGCTTGTGCCGTGTGCTCTCGCCGCGTGGCTGGCGGCCGCCCTGTTGCCGGGCGTCCTGATCGGCTCGGCCGTCGATGCCGCCTACGGCCGGGCGCCCCTTGTCGGCGGGTCGATCGTGGTCGTGGCGGTGGGGGAGGTCGCGCGGTTCGGGTTCCTCGGCGCGCTGATCGGGTGCGTGCTGGCCCGCCTCCAGCCGCGCGAACTCGCCGACCTGCGCCGACTCGACGGGGTCGAGGGCGTGCGCGGCTGGTGGCGTGTGGCGAGGCCCATGCAGGCGGGTGCGCTGGCCGGCGTGGGGCTGGCGACCGGCGCGCTCGCCTTCCACGAGGTCGAGGCCGCCAGCCAACTCCAGCCCCCGGGGCTGGGCGGGCTTGCGACGCTCATGCTCAACTTCCTGCACTTCGCCAGGCAGTCGGACCTCTCGGCGGCCTCCGTCATGCTCATCGTTGTCGGGCTTGCGCTTGGGATCGGTGCGCTGGTCCTGACGGCAAGGGCGACACGACACGGGGGCTGAGAGACCCCGCCCCGCAAGTCGGGCGAACCGCGGGGCGAGGCACCCGGTACCCTGTGTTGGACATGCGAACCGGGGTCGGGCGAGGACGGCGCGGGATGGGTTGGCGCGGGGCGTTGCGCCTGGCCTGCGCCGGTTCGGTCGCTGCCGGTTTGCTGTCGGTCGCGGGGTGCGGCCCGGAGTCCGGCGGCCCGATCGAGGTCCGCGTGGAAATCGGCGAGCCGGGCGGCGCACCGGGTCAGTTCGCCTACCCCCGCTGCATCGACGCAGACGGCGAGTCCATCTGGGTGATCGACAAGACCGCGCGGGTGCAGCGGCTCGACCCGCGCACCGGCGAGTGCCTCGCGTCCTTCCGGATGCCCGAGTGGGAACTCGGCAAGCCCGTCGGCATCACCGCCGCCCCGTTCGGCGACCCCCCCGAGCCTGCCCTGTACATCGCGGACACGCACTACCACCGTCTCATGGTCTTTCGCCCGCCCGCTCGCGTGGACGGCGAGGCGATGCTGCTCGCCTCCGTCGGGCGATACGGCGAGGGCGATGCCGAGTTCATCTACCTGACGGACGTCGCGGCCGTGACGGGCAAGGGGGGGACCGTCGAGCGGGTCTACGTCACCGAGTACGGCGGCAACGACCGCGTCAGCGTCTTCGACGGCGACCTGCGGTTCCTCTTCGCGTTCGGCGCGTTCGGCTCGGGCGAGGGCGTCGAGTTCAACCGCCCGCAGTCCGTCGCGTGGGAGCCGGTCCGGGGGGAGATCATCGTTGCGGATTCGTGCAATCACCGTATCGGACGGTTCACGCCGGATGGCGCGTTGATCGCCTGGCACGGCTCGCCGGCACGCGCCGGCGCGGAGCCGGGCGAGTATCGCTACCCCTACGGCCTGGCGATCCTGCCCGATCGCACCGCGCTCGTCGCCGAGTTCGGCAACTCGCGCGTCCAGCGCATCGACCTCGACACGGGCGACGCGCTCGCGACCTACGGGCGAGCGGGGCGCGGGCGGGGCGAACTCGCCTACCCCTGGGGCGTCGCCGTGCTGGACCGCACGGTCTTCGTGCTGGACTCGGGCAATGGTCGCGTGCTCGGGTTCGATCGCCCGTCGCTGCGGTCGGTGCGCGCGTCGCGGCGTGACGAGCGGGGAGGCGGCGGGTGACGCTGGCCGCCCTCACACTGGGACCGATCGAGTTTCTCCGGCCGATCTGGCTGATCCTGATCCCTCTGCTCTGGGCGCTCACGGTCTGGCTGTCGCGCCGGAGCCTGAGCGGATTGGGCGGCGCGACGCGGCGCGTGGCGGTCGGCGTGCGGATGCTCGTGATCGCGCTCGTCGCCGGCGCGGTCGCCGAACCGCAACTGCGCAAGCAGAGCCGCGACGTCGCCGTGAGCGTCATCCTCGACGCCAGCCGATCCGTGCCCGTCGAGTTGCAGGTCCGCGCCGACCGCTTCATCGACCAGGCGACAGCCGAGAAGAAGACCGACGACCGGCGCGGCCTGATCGCCACCGCGCGCGAGGCCTACGTGCAGAACCTCCCCAGTCGGCGCGTCGATCGCGTCGAGCGGCGCATGGTCGGCGCGACCGACGGGACGAACCTCGCCTCCGCCGTCCAGCTCGCCCTCGCCACCGCTTCGCACGACGCCGCGAACCGCATCCTGCTCGTCAGCGACGGGAACGAGACCGAGGGGAGCCTCGTTCGCGCGGCGGAGGCCGCCCGGGCCGCGGGCGTGCCGATCGACGTCCTTCCGCTGCGCTACCGCTACGACAACGAGGTGATCGCCGACCGCCTCGTCGCGCCGGTGCTGGCGCGCGAGGGCGAGATCGTGCCGCTGCGCGTGGTCCTGACCGCGACTCGCCCCGCGCACGGCCGACTGTCGATCCTGATGAACGATCACCCGATGGACCTCGACCCGGACTCGCCCGAAGTGAGCGTGCCGGTCGAGTTGCGCGCCGGGACGAACGTGCTGAGCGTGCCGGTGCAGATGCCGGGTCGCGGGGCGCACCAGTTCCGGGCGGTCTTCGAGCCGGAGCTGACGGCCGCGGGCGTGCCGAACGACGGGATCATCGAGAACAACCAGGCGCTCGCGGTCACGTTCGTCTCCGGCGAGGGGCGTGTGCTGGTGCTGCGCAGTGATCGCGGGGAGGTGGACGAGTCCGCCGCGCTGGTGAGCGCGCTCGCGGAGTCGGAGATCCGCGCCGAGGTCCGCGCGCCGGACGCCGCGCCCGGCGATCTCGCCGGATTCACGGCGTACGACGCGGTCATCATGGTGAACCAGGCCGCCTACGACTACTCGGAGGCGCAGCAGCAGGCCCTGCGCCAGTACGTCCACGACACCGGCGGCGGGCTGCTCATGGTCGGGGGCGACCAGTCCTTCGGCGCGGGCGGGTGGATCGGCTCGCCGCTCGAGGATGCCCTGCCCATCCGCCTCGACCCGCCGCAGAAACGCCAGATGCCGCGCGGCGCGCTCGCCCTCGTCATCCACTCCGTCGAGATGCCCAACGGCGTGTTCTACGGCAAGCAGGTCTGCAACGCGGCCGTCGATGCGCTGAGCCGCCTCGACTACGTCGGCATCGTCGAGTACGGCTGGCAGGCGGGCACCGACTGGGCATTCCCGATGCAACCGAAGAGCGACGGCGCCGCCGTCAAGCAGGCGATCAACCGCCTCGTCTTCGGCGACATGCAGACCTTCGATCCCTCCCTCCAACTCGCGCTCCAGGGCCTGCTCGCCGTGGATGCGGGCCAGCGCCACGTCATCGTGATCTCTGACGGCGACCCGTCCCTTTCTACCGCGGTGTTGGACCAGTTCCGTGCCAACCGCGTGACCATCTCGGCGGTGGGGGTCTTCCCGCACTCCATGCGCGACCTGAGCACGATGAAACTCATGGCCACGCGCACCGGCGGTGAGTACTACGAAGTCACGACCAACGCCGCCCTCGCCAGCCTGCCGCAGATCTTCGTGAAGGAAGCCCAGGTCGTCCGGCGCAGCCTCATCTGGGAAGGCCCCGCCTTCGCTCCCGCGATGACCGGCTTCGCCGAGACCACCGCCGGCATCGACGGCCTGCCGCCCATCACCGGCTATGTCGTTGCCGCCGAACGCGAGGGGCTGGCGCAGGTCACCATCCGCGGCAAGGAGAATGACCCGATCGGGGCGCAGTGGCAGTACGGCCTCGGGCGCGTCGTCACCTTCACCAGCGACGCCACCGCCCGCTGGGCCACCAACTGGCTCGCCTGGGGCAAGTACAAGCAGTTCTGGGAGCAGCACACCCGCTGGGCCATGCGCCCGAGCGGCTCCGCGAACCTCCGCGTCACCACCGAAGACCGGGGCGAGCAGACGCTCGTTGCCGTCGATGCGGTTGATGCCGAGGGGCGCCGGATGCCCTCGGCCGTCTTCCGCGGGCGCGTCGCGGGGCCGGGCGGCAGCGGCGTGGACGTTGACCTGCGCCAGGTCGGCCCGGGCCGGTTCGAGGCGCTCGTCCCCACCGCCGACGCGGGCACGTACGTGATGAGCCTGCGCTACTACGCCCCGCCCTCCGAAGAGGGCGGCCCGGCGACCGAGGGCACTGTGCAGGCCGCCATCACGAAGCCGTTCGCCGAGGAGTTCCGCTCGCTCCAGGACAACACGGCCGTGCTGATGCAGGTCGCCGAGATGACCGGCGGGCGTGTGCTCTCGCTGGATTCGACGCCCGCCGCAGCGGACCTCTGGCGGCGCGAGGGGCTGACGCTGCCCGTGGCGACGACGCCGATCTGGCTTTACGTCGCCCTTGTCGGGCTGGGGTTGTTCGTGCTGGATGTCGCCGTGCGGCGTGTGCGGATCGACGTGCTCGGGGCCTTCCGCGCCGGGCGCAAGGCCATGGAGCGCAGCAAGGCCCAGGCAGGCATGAAACTGGAGTCGCTCCAGGCCGCGCGGCAGAAGGCGCAGGAACGCATGACCGCGAGACCCGAAACGGCGGACCCCGACCTTGCCCGCTCCGGCGGGAGCGGCACGCCGGGCACGCCCGCTCCGGACGTGGCAAGACGCAAGTTCGAAGCCTCCGCGGAGGAGATCGCGCGCGGGCCATCAGGCCCCGTCGTCCTCGGCGGCGAGCCGATCGCGCCCGACCGGCCGAAGCAGACCGCCCCGAAGCCCGCGGGCGAAGACGAGAGCGGCGAGGCCGGGATGTCGCGTTTGCTCAAGGCCAAGCAGCGAGCGAGGGAAGGCATGGAAGGAGAGGAGAAGTGACGATGGTGCAAAGTGGCAAAGCGGCAAAGTGACGAAGTGACGAAGTGACGAAGCACAGTCCTATACCGATTCTCCGGCCCTTCGCGCTCTTCGCGCCCTTCGCGTTCTCCACCGCATCTCACGGGTGACACGACCGTTCGACCAGCCAACGCAGGAGTTCAACATGGCCCCGAATCCAGCACACGAGCAGACGCCCAGCGAAGTCCGGGCGGCGTGCGAAGCGTTCCGCGAGGACTTTCAGCGACTCCGAACCGAAGTCGGCAAGGTCATCGTCGGCCACAACGAGGTCGTCGAGGGCGTCCTCATGGCCCTCTTCGTCGGCGGCAACGTCCTCCTCGAGGGCGTGCCCGGCCTCGGCAAGACGCTGCTGGTGCGCACGCTCGCGCAGACCCTCGACCTCCCCTTCAACCGCGTCCAGTTCACGCCCGACCTCATGCCCGCCGACGTCATCGGCACCAACATCGTCACCGAGAACCCCGACACCGGGCGCAGGCAGTTCGAGTTCCAGCGCGGCCCGATCTTCGCGCAGATCGTCCTCGCCGACGAGATCAACCGCGCGACACCCAAGACGCAGTCCGCGCTGCTCGAAGCCATGCAGGAGCACGCCGTCACCGTCGGCGGCGTCACCTACCGTCTCGACGAGCCGTTCCTCGTGCTCGCCACGCAGAACCCCATCGAGCAGGAGGGCACCTACCCGCTCCCCGAAGCGCAACTCGACCGCTTCATCTTCAAGATCGTCGTCGGCTACTCCCAGCTCGACGACCTCATCACCATCCTCGACCGCACCACCGGGCAGGAGACGCCGCACCCCGCGAAGATCATGGACGGCCCGCGCATCCTCGAGGCCCAGCGGCTCGTGCGCGGCGTGGTCGTCGCGCCGCACGTCAAGGAGTACGCCGCCCGCCTCGTGCTGGCGACGCACCCCGAGGGCAAGCACGCGGCGGGCGGGCCGACCGGCCCCACGAACCGCTACGTGCGCTGCGGCGCGAGCCCCCGCGCGGCCCAGGCGCTGCTGCTCGGCGCGAAGGTGAAGGCGGTGACCGACGGCCGGTACCACGCCGCGTACGCCGACGTGCAGCACGTGGCGCACATGGCGCTCCGCCACAGGCTGATCCTGAACTTCGAGGCCGAGGCCGACCGCGTGAGCCAGGACGCCATCGTCGACGAAATCCTCAAACTCACGCCCACCGAGCGGGCGGGCGTTCCCCTCGCGGCGGGGAGGGTATAGCCCGGCCATAGGACTCATAGGACCTATCGGTCCTATGCAGTGAGCGTCACATGCTGCGAACTGAGAACCCCACACGTCCCGCCTCTCTTGACGAGCTGCTCGACAGCCGGCTCATCTCGCGCGTCTCGCGGCTCGACGTCACCAGCCGCAAGATGTTCTCCGGCAAACTCAAGGGCGAACGCCGCAGCAAGAAGCGCGGCGAGAGCGTCGAGTTCGCCGATCACCGCCCCTACGTCGTCGGCGACGACCTGCGCCACATCGACTGGAACATCGTCGGCCGGCTCGACCGCCTCTTCCTCAAACTCTTCCTCGAAGAAGAGGACCTCTGCCTCCACGTCGTCGTCGATTGCTCCGCCAGCCACGACTGCGGCCAGCCCAACAAGTTCTTCTTCATGCAGCAGGCCGCCATGGCCCTCGGCTACGTCGGCCTCATCAACTACAACCGCGTCGCCATGTCCGCCATCGGCACGCCCGCCACGCCGGGGATGAGCGCGAGCGAATCCCGGGATGTCCCGCACACGGGCATCATCTCCGCCGTGCGCGACCTGCGCGGCCGCCGGCGCACCCACGAACTCGCCGCCTGGCTCTGCTCGCTCCGACCCGAGGGCGGGAGCAACTTCCCCGAGGCCGCCAAGCGCATCGCCCTCTCGCGCCGCGGCAAGGGCGTCATGGTCGTCATGTCGGACTTCTTCTTCAAGGAGGGCTACGAGACCGGCCTTCGTCTGCTGATGGGCCGCGGCTACGACGTCTTCTGCCTCCAGGTGCTCAGCCCGCAGGAACTCGAGCCGGACATCGCCGGCGACCTGCGCCTGCGCGACGTCGAGGACGCCGATGCCGCGGAGATCACCGTCAGCGCACCGCTGCTGAAGCGCTACAAGGCGAACCTCGCAGCCTACTGCGACCAGTTGCGGACCTTCTGCGCCCGGCGCGACATCACGCTCCTCACCGTCCGCTCCGACACGCCCATCGACGTGCTGCTCCTCGACTACATGCGGCGAAGGGGGGTGCTGAGATGACCTGGCTCACCCCGCTCGTTGCCGCCGTTGCCGCCGCGATCGCGGTTCCGTCGCTCATCATCCTTTACTTCCTGAAACTCCGCAGGCGCGAGGTCGAGGTCTCCACCACGCTCCTCTGGAAGAAGGCCGTGCAGGACCTCCAGGCCAACGCGCCCTTCCAGCGTCTGCGCCGCAACATCCTGCTGCTGCTGCAACTGCTCGTTCTCGCGGCCGCGCTCGTCGCCGTCGGCCAACCCGAGATGGAAGGCAAAGTCCCGCGCGGCCTGCAGCACGTCATCCTCATCGACCGCTCCGCCAGCATGTCGAGCACGGACGCCGAGGGCGGCGTCTCGCGCCTCGACGCCGCCAAGCGAGAGGCCGTCCGCCTCGTCGATTCGCTCCGCGGCGAGAGCCTCCTCGGCTCCGACCGCGCCGACGAGGCCATGGTCATCGCCTTCGATCAGACCGCCGAGGTGCGCCAGCAGTTCACCGGCGACAAGGCCGCGCTCAAGGCGGCGATCAACGCCATCGAGCCGACCGCCGCGCCCTCGAGCCTCGACGAGGCCGTCCGCCTCGCCCGCGCCCACCTCCCCGACCAGACCCTCGTCGAGGAGACCGGCGCGGTCACGGTCGAGGGCCTCAAGACCCGCGGCGTGGCGATCCACCTCTTCTCCGACGGCCGCCTCCGCGACGCCCAGCGCGTCCTCACGGGCGTCGAGGACAAGGTCCGGTTCACGCGCCTCGGCACGCCAGACGCCGCGAACCTCGCCGTCACCGCCTTCCGCGCCGAACGCACCTACGACAACCCCACCGAACTCACCGTCTTCATCGGCATCCAGAGCACCGACCGCGCCGAACGCAGCGCCGAACTCGAACTCATCATCGACGGCGTCGTCGAGCGCATCCGCCCCGTCACCATCCCACCGGCGACCACCGACGCCCCCACCCTCGAAGACGGCACGCCGCCCCCCCCCGACCTCTGGCGCCCCGGCACGACCAGCGTCGTCTTCCGCCTGGAGCGGCCGGACGGCGGCCTGTTCGCCGTCCGGCTGAACCCCGGCGACGGGGCGGACGTGCTTGAAGTGGACAACCGCGCCTGGCTCGTCGTGCCTCCGGCGCGCCAACTCTCCGTCGCTGTCGTCACCGAGGGCAGCCTCTTCCTTGTCTCCGCGCTCCAGGGCCTGCCGCTGGCCAAACTCGTCCAGTACACCCCCGACGAGCACCTCGCCGCTTCGGGCCGCGGCGAGACCGGCGCCTACGACGTGGTCGTGCTCGACGCCTGGCTCCCCCCCCCCGGCGACCGCCCGACCATGCCCCCCGGCCGCTACCTCGTCCTCGGCGCGGTCCCCCCGCCCCCGCTCGGCGCGGGCGACCTCGGCCCCGGCGAGCCGGGCATCCTCATCGACTGGCGACGCGACCACCCCGCCCTGCGCGGCCTCGTCCTCGACAACGTCGTCGTCTCCACCACACGCAACGTCGAGATCGGCCCGGAGAGCGCGATCACCGTCATCGCGGAGACCGACCGCGGCCCGGCCATCCTCGACCTCGCCTCCGCCGACCTCCGCGCCGTCATCGTCGCCTTCAACCCCGCCGACTCCTACTGGCCCTTCTACGTCTCCTTCCCCGTCTTCATCGCCCAGGCCCTCAACTACCTCGGCCAGGACCCCTCCCACCTCGGCCTCGACGCGCGCTCCGTCCGTCCCGGCAGCATCCTCACCGACCGCCTGCCGCAGGGCGCGGCCGAGGTCGCCATCCGACTGCCCGACCGCACCGAGATCCCGCTCACCCCCGCCGCCGACGGGCGCATCGTCTACGGCCCCGTGCGCCAGGCCGGCGTGCACGAGGTGACCTGGCGCGGCGAGCGCACGCCCGCTGACATCGCTCTCGGCACGCGCGCCCTGCGCCCCTTCGCCGCCAGCCTGCTCGATCCCGAAGAGTCCGACGCCGGCGCATCGTCGTCGCTCTCGCTGGCCGGCGTGGACGTCGCCGCCCTCGACCCCTCGCGCTCGAACGTCAACCGCCGCCTGTGGCCCTGGCTCCTGCTCGCCGCGCTCGGCGTGATGACGCTCGAATGGTTCGTCTACAACCGCAAGGTCCAGATCTGAAACCCCGGGCATCGCGTGCCAATACCGTCGCGTTGCGTGCCACCACCGTCGCCCTCCCTCTTCTCCGCTCCCTACCTCAACTCCGCGACGGTGGTGCCGAGTCGCGTTGAGTCCGACGAGAACACATGGCCACCATCCGAGACCATTCAGGCAAGCGAGTGACCTTCCGGGCCTCGAATCGCACGCTCATCGAGGCCGCCAACGCGACCATGGCGAGGATGCCGCCCGAAGCGTGGGAGGAACCTGACGACCTCCGTGTCTTCGATTATCGAGCAAAGGAGCCGCGATGGGAGACCGTGATCCGCGCGATCAGCATCCCGATCATGATCGCGATAATTCCAGGGTTTGCAGCAGGCTTTTCCGTATGGCTTGCTGTTGTACTCTTGCTCTTTGCACTCCCGGCGCTCGTCACGTACCGGCTGGGCGCGGGTGTCCCGGCAACGGGGACGGTTGCTCTCGTGACGCTGATCTCAGTGTCGGCGTGTCATCTGAGATCAAGGCGCGTCGATCTTGTGGACGACTTGCTCCGTCTCGGCCTCTGCGGCGCGTGCGGCTACGAACTCGAACCCGCCGAGGGCAGCCTGACAACCTGTCCGGAATGCGGCGCGGCGTGGAGGAAACATGTGAAAGCGCAGGATACAGCGCCGCAGCCACCAGACGGCACGTCGGATTGACTGAGGGAGAACGAGCGGGCGGTGCCCGGGAGCCGACATGCCCTCTCGGATCGCACGCCGGGCGAAAGACAGAGTAGTTCAGGCCGCATCCGTTCGCGGCTTCGGCGGGGGTTGGACGACCCTCCCCTTGTGCTTGCGTTCGATCTCGCGAAGCCTGCGGGCGAGTTCATCGAGCGTGGGCGTACGGACGGCCGCCTCTCTCTTGAGACGCTGAACCTCCTCAATGAATGGGTCGCGCTCTGACTTGGTCATGGCGTTTCGTCCCACAGCAGGTCCGGTGTCACGATCGTAGGCGGGACGACACCGAGGCGGGTGCAGACGGCCCGCAGATGGGCCACCTTGTTGGGGTTGGCCAGGTGGCGGACGTTCCAACTCAGGAGGTAGTCGATCATGTGGATGGCGCACGCGGCGACGTGGACCGCGTCACCACCGATCGGTGCGGGCATGACCTTGTGCTTCACAAGCGCGCCAGCAAGGCCGAGCACTTCGTCGGTGATGGCGAGTGTCTCCAGGGTCGCCACGAACGCCAACGCGGCCTCACGGACCGGGAAGGACGGACTATCCAACTCGTTCACGACCTCAACCGAGATGAAGACCTCGTGCCGTCTTCGCTGAGTCTCCATCCACTCAACGGACGTCTCGCGGCGTACGATGCTGCCGGCATCGCTCCTTGTTGTGATGCACGCCGATATGAAGCTCGTGTCGAGGTAGACCCGCGGCATTCCTCACCCCATGTGCTTCACCACTGCCCCGCCGAACTCAGAGCACTTCAGTTTCGTCGCCCCCTCCATCAGCCGGTGGAAGTCGTACGTCACCGTCTTCGCCCCGATCGCGCCGTCCATGCCCCGGATGATGAGGTCCGCGGCCTCGGTCCAGCCCATGAACCGCAGCATCATCTCGCCCGACAGGATGACCGAGCCGGGGTTCACCTGGTCGAGGTTGGCGTACTTCGGCGCGGTGCCGTGGGTCGCCTCGAAGATGGCGTGCCCGGTGTCGTAGTTGATGTTCGCCCCCGGCGCGATGCCGATGCCCCCGACCTGGGCCGCGAGCGCATCCGAGAGGTAGTCGCCGTTGAGGTTCATCGTGGCAATGACGTCGAAGTCCTTGGCCCGCGTCAGCACCTGCTGGAGCGTGATGTCCGCGATCGTGTCGCGGACGAGGAGTTTCTTCTTCCACTTGCCGTCGCCGTGCGTGGGCCACAGCCGCAGGGCGGCCTCGACCTCGCCGACGACCCGCTTCTTCTGCTCGGCGGTCATCATGTCGAAGCCCGGGTCGATCATGCGGGCGTTGGCCTCAGGCGACAGGTCCGGGTTGGCCTCCTTGTTGCCGAGGATCCACGACTCGCGCTCGCTGACGGTCTGGGCGCGGAACTCGCGGGCCGCGAGGGCGTACCCCCAGTCGCGGAACGCGCCCTCGGTGAACTTCATGATGTTGCCCTTGTGGACGAGCGTGAGGCTCCGCCGGCCCTCGCGCAGGGCGTAGTTGATCGCGGCCCGGATCAGCCGCTCGCTCCCCTCGCGGCTCACGGGCTTGATCCCGATCCCGCTGGTCGCGGGGAAGCGGATATTCTTCACGCCCATCTCGTTCTGGAGGAACGCGATGACCTTCTTCGCCCCCTCGCTCTCGGCCTCCCACTCCACGCCCGCGTAGATGTCCTCGGTGTTCTCGCGGAAGATGACCATGTCCACGTCGTCCGGCTTCTTGACCGGCGAGGGAACGCCCTTGAAGTAGCGCACCGGGCGCAGGCACACGTACAGGTCCAACACCTGCCGCAGCGCGACGTTCAGCGAGCGGATGCCGCCGCCCACCGGCGTCGTGAGCGGCCCCTTGATGCCGACGAGGTAGGTGCGGAAGGCGTCCAGCGTCTCGTCCGGCAGCCAGTTGCCGGTCGCGTTGAACGCCTTCTCGCCCGCGAGAACTTCCTTCCAGTGGATGCGTCGCTTGCCGTCGTAGGCCTTCGCCACGGCGGCGTCGAAGACGCGCACGCTCGCCCGCCAGATGTCCGGACCCGTGCCGTCGCCCTCGATGAAGGGGAGCACAGGCTCGTCGGGAACGCGCAGGCCGTCGGCGGTCATGGTGATGGTGGTGGGCATGGGGACTCCTCTTGGAACAGTGGGCAGCGGACAATGGACAGTGGACATGAAGAGACAACGGCGCTTGGCCGTGGCGTCGGGGAGGAAGGATATGCGGCGCCCTTGCGTGTGGCGTCGGCGTGCTTCAACCGGCGTTCGGTGAGCCGCTGGGCCTGCGATCCGCGAAGTCGTCGTCGCGCAGTGCGTCGGCGAGGTTGGGCGGGTGCTCGGCCTCGGTGGCGACCACGACCGCGCCGACGACGCGACCCTCCGCGTCGCGCACGGGCACGATCCGCGCGTCAAGGTCGAGACGACCCACCGGCAATCGCGCCGCCACCGAGCGCCCCTCCAGCGCGCGCCTGCACGCCGCCGCGATCTCCGGCCGGCCCCCGAACAACTCGAAGACGCTCCGCCCCACCAGTTCGCCAGGCCGGAATCCCGCCTCGGGGAGCAACTTCCCCTCCGCCAGCACGATCACGCCCTCCTGGTCGATCGCCGCCACGATCGCCTGCACGTGCGTGACGACCGTGTTCAGGCGTTGCTCCGCGGCCAGCAGGTCGGCGGTGAGTACGTGCTTCTCGGCCTCGAGCGCCTCGCGCTCCTCCGCCAGCCGCTCGCCGCGGCGACGCAGTTCCGCCGCCTCCGTGTGCAGCGTTGCGATGCGACCGTGCAGGTCGCGCACCGCGCTCGCGAGCGCGGCGGAGCGATGCCGCACCAGGTGCTCAAGGCTCTGACGGACCGAGGTGCCCAGGTCTGGAGAGGTCACGTCCTCGCCCGCGATCCCCACCACGCCCACGCACCGCCCGGACTCATCGGCCACGTGCGCGCGCAGCACGGCGACCGTCCGCTGCGTCCCCGCGCCGGGGTAGACGTCCTGGGACTCGGTGATGCCGGGCGAGTGCATCGCGCGACGATCCGCCTGGCGCAGCATCGCCGCTGCCTCGATCCCGAACAGGGACTCGTCGGTCTGGTTCACGATCTCGTCCGGCGACAGCCCCAGCAGCCGCGCGAACGCATCGCTCGCCAGCAGGTACTTCCCGTCCTGATCCTTCACGAACACCCGGACGGCCGGGTGGTTGAACACCATCAGCAGGCTCGTCTCCGCCCGGTGGTGCGCCGCCTCCGACGCCACCGCCCTCGCCATCAGGTGCCGCACCAGGAAGAACAGCAGCACACTCGACGCCGCGACGAAGAACCATCCTTTGCTCGTCTGCAGGAGTGTCAGTTGCGTCTGGTCTCTCGCGATCGCAGCGGCGATCTCGTCTGAGAAGAAGATCCACGCCGACCCGACGATCCCGTACGATGCGGCGACGATCAGCGCACGCTCGGAAACGGACGTGTCCCGCCTGGCCATGCTCCTGCCCTCGGAAGCCGGGCGAACCCGGTTGCCGGACATCATAACTGCGGCCGCCCGAGCCCGCCCACGCCGTCACCCGATATCGACGCCCTCGCGCCGCAGCGCCTGCCGCAGCGGGTCGAGCCGCGGGCCATACCGGGCGTGCCGGGAGACGGCCGACGCGTAGAGCGGCCGCGTCACCTGATCCATCGAGAGCGTCATCGCCATGCGCGGGTGCTCGTAGAACCGCAGGCACGCCTCGTCCCACTCGACCCCGATCCCTTCCACGATCCGCCGGCTCTCGGGCTCCTGCTCGGCCACAAGCCGCTCGTACCGGACCTCGATCACGGGCACGTCCAGCGTCTCGGTCCAGTGGCGCACCAGCCGCAGATAGTCGGCGTAGAACGCCGCGAGGTCGTCGAAGTCGTACGCGAAGTGCATCGGGCCCGCGAAGTTGTGCGTCCAGCACGAGAGGCACGTGTCCACCGGATCGCGCAGGCAGTGCACGATGTGCCCCGACGGGAACATCCGCGCCAGCAGCGGCAGGTACAGGAAGTTCAGCGGCAACTTGTCCGTCACCCGGTCCGCCGTCGCCTCGATCGACTTCAACGCCCGCAGGTAGAACGCCGCGGCCTGCACCACGTCGTCCGGGCCGACCCGCGACGGCGGCGGCAGCGGCAGCACGCTCGCCGACGACGTGTTGTGCAGCCGCGCCATGATGTGCCGCGTGATGCCCAGTTCTCCCGCTCCGTAGCACCGCGGATGGCTCGCGATGATCTGCTCCGTCAGCGTCGTGCCCGAGCGCGGCATGCCCACGATGAACACCGGACGGTCGCTCGCCATCGGGCACGGCGCAACGTTCGAATACGCCTCGGGAGACCAGTCCGCGATCGCGCGATCGACCGACGCCCGAAACCCGGCGCGGTCCCAGCGGCCCGGATGCAGCCTGTTGGCCGACGTGAACGCCTCGAACGCCTCGTCGAACCTGTTCAGCGCCTGGTACACGTGCCCCAACTGAAACAGCAGACGCTCACGACCCAGCGGATGCACGCCCTCACGCTCGGCGTGCCGGCGGAGGTTCTCGAGGCCCTCCTCCGCCCGCCCCAGCCGCACGCACAGCTCGGCGTGAACGGCGACGGCCTCCGGGTGCGCGTCGTCCCGCGCCGCCGCGGGAGCCACCAGCGCCAGCGCCTCCTCCCGTTCCCCCATCGCGCCCATGAGATGCGCAAGCCCGCCAACCGCGCCGGTGTGGTCCTTGTTCAGCCATACCGCCTTCTCGAACGTAGCCCGCGCCTCCTTCATCAGGCCGATGTCGCGGTAGAGGCTCGCCAGCATAAAGAGCCGCTCCGCCGACATCGGCTCCAGCTTTGCCGCGCGGCTGATGTGATCCACCGCCTCACGGTGCTGACCGATCTGCAGGTACGCCAGCCCCAGCCAATGATGCGCGTCTGCGTTCCGAGGCTGCGCCTTGATGGCCGCCTGGTACATCTGGATCGCGGACTGGATCTGGCCGCCCGCGTGCATCCGGCGGGCCTGCTGGGTCAGTTCGGCTGGTGTCGGCATCGTGCGCTCCGGCGTCTCGTTCGGCTCCGGTTTCGAGCCACAAGCCTATCCACCGCGCCCCCGCAGGCTCTCCAGATCCGCCCAGAACCCGGGGTACGTCTTCGCGACGCAGCCGGGGTTCTTGATGGAAACGCCCGGTCTCCGCAGCCCGACCAGCGCGAGCGACATCGCCATCCGATGGTCGTCGTACGGCTCGAACTCCACCGGCGCAACACCCTCCGAACAGTCGATCCCGCCCGCCGGCGGCGTGATCGTCAGCGTGCCCTCGTCGCCGCCGGGCCCCGGCTCCACACGCACCCCGACCTTCGCAAGTTCGCACTCGAGCGCGGCGATCCGGTCGCACTCCTTGTCGCGCAGCGTCCCCAGGCCGCGAAGCACCGACGTCCCGCCCGCGAAACTCGCCACGACGGCGAGCGTCATCGCCGCGTCCGGCATCAGCGAGAGATCGGCCATGATCGGGCGCAGGCCGCTCACGCCCTTCACCGTGGTCGTGGGCAGATCCCCCATCGTCCCGTCGGTCACGCGGCACCCCATCCGCGACAGCAGGTCCGGGAACCGGGCATCGGCCTGGAGCGACCCCGCCCCCAGACCGACGACGCGGCACGACGCCCCCTCGAACAACGCCGCCGCGCCCCAGAAATACGTCGCGCCCGACGCGTCCGGCTCCACCTCGTACTCGAAGGCGTTCAGCCCCGGCAGGGCCTCCCCGTCCGCCGACTCGGGCGGGCCGACCCGCGCCACCCGCATGTCCTCGCTCGTCAGCACGGATGCGCCGAGCACGCTCAGGAGGTTCAGCGTCATCTCAACATACGACGCGCTCGTCACCTCCCCCAGCAGACGCACCGTTAGCCCCCCCCGGATCCACGGCGCGGCCAGCAGCAACGCGGAGACGAACTGGCTCGATCGGGTCGGCGGGATGTCCAGCCGCGCGGGAGCCCGCACCCCGCCCGCCGGCGGCACGATCCGCACCGGCGGGCAGCCCGGCGTCCCCAGGTACTCGCCCTGGACGCCGAAGGCCCTGAGCACGTCGATCAACTCCCCGATCGGACGCTGGCGCATCCGCTCGTTGCCGTCGATCGTCACCGGCCCGTCCGAGTGCATCACCGACGCCGCCAGAAACCTCGTCGCCGTCCCCGCGTTCCCGAGGTCGAGGCGCACGCCGCCCACCGGAACACGCCACCGCCCGCCCACTCCCGCGATGCGCAGCGTCTCGCCCTCCCGCTCGACGGAGGCGCCCAGCGTCGTCGCGGCGTCGATCATGCGCCTCGCATCGTCCGCATCGATGAGCGCGCCGCGCACCAGCGACGTTCCCTTCGCCAGTGCGCCCAGCAGCACGACCCGGTTCGTCAGGCTCTTGCTCCCCGGCGGACGGACGGTCGCGTCGAAGGCCCCGCCACCGCGCGGGAACCGCAGCGGCCGCACCGGGAACGGATCGGGCAGGGCGTGCGCTTCTGGCATGGGCTTTGGGTCCACGGCTGCCGGCCTCACTCCCTCGCGCCGCCGTCGCTGTCCGCCTCGCTCCGGAACACAGCCACGACGTCCTCGACCGGAATGACGAACAGGCGGTTATCGCCCTCAAAGTCCACCGGAACCGCGCTCCTGGGGTTGAAGAGCACGCGGTCGTAGCGGCGAACCGGGTAGTCCTGGTCCCGCTCCACCTGCGCCGAGACCGCCACGATCCGCCCCGTCAGCGTCGGAATCTCGATCTTGTCCGGCAGGTGAAGCCCGCACTTGGTCTGCTTGCGGTCCTCGTCCTTGCGCACGAGGACACGCTTGCCGATCGGCTCGACGGTCTCGAGCCGAGCGGCTGGGGCCGGACGCCTGGGCTTGTCCCGACTGGTCATGGTGCCACTCTATCTCCGCGCGTTGGCGCCGCAAAAAAACCCCCGCCCGCCGGAGGGCGGACGGGGGCCTTCGATCGGAACCCGGACGCTCGTCCGGGCATGGGAGATCGATCAGGCGCGACGACGCCGGGCGGCGACCAGCCCGCCGAGGCCGACGAGGGCCAGCGACGCCGGGGCAGGGACCACGTCGAACGTGAAGCCGTCGATCGTGGGCGAGAACTCCTTCGAGGTGCCGAAGGTGTCGGTGTAGATCGAGTGGTTCAGGTGGTTGGTGCTGCCGCCGCTCACCGTGCGGGCGGTGTAGTCGTTCGGCATCCACTCCATGCTGTACACCCAGATCGGGTTGCTCTTGTCGATGCCGGCGTTGAAGAACTCGGGGAGCTGGAAGGTGTCGCAGACGAGGATGTCATTGTTCGCCTGGAGGACGCCGTCGCCGTTGGAGAGCTGCTTGAGCTTCGGATTGGCGCCGTTGGAAACGTAGGTGCCGGTGTCCAGGTTGCCGGTGCCCTTGATGTCGAAGATCGAACCGCCGTAGTGCAGGCCCGGCTCGCTGAACTGGGCGTACAGGCTGAGGGTGGCGTTCTCACCGGGGCTGATGACGCCGTCGTTGTTGCCGGTGTCGCCGACAACCCAGTACCAGTGGATCGTGGACTGAGCCGAGGCCGCGCCGGCGATGCCGGCCAGAGCGAAAACTGCGAGAGCGCGCTTCATGCTGAATCTCCTCACTTCTTCGAGTGACGTTGATGGGACCGTGTCCGGTTTCCGTTCGAGCCTCACGTGGGCTCGTCTTTCCTGACCCGCTGCAACATGCCCCACACTCCGGGGTTCGGCCAGCAATCTTGCTCGCTGCGATCAAAAAAACTGCGGACATGCCCCTTCCCCTCCTTTGCGATGCATCCTGAGCCTGATCTGGCCGTATACTATGTGTCACATAGTTTGTGATACAGGAGTCCATGCATGAGGCTCGAACGCGAACTGATGCGGGGGGCAGGCCCCGTGGCCGTTCTTCGGCTGTTGTTTGTACGGCCAATGTACGGGTACGAACTCGTCGACACCCTCGCACGACGGACTGAGGGCGTCCTTGCGATGGGCCAGAGCACCCTCTATCCCCTCCTCTACAACCTCGAGGCCAAGGGCCTGATCCAGGCCGAGTGGCGCGAGGGTGAGGCTGCCCGGCCCCGCAAGTACTACTCCCTCACTGGTGCGGGAAAGCGCCGCCTCGAGGCGGATACCAGGCAGTGGGCAGCGATGGCCCAGGCCATGACCGCCCTCGGCGTGATCGGGCCGGAAGCCAAGGGGGTGGGGGCATGACCGGCAAGGCCGCACAAGTTGCCGAGCGTGCGCCCGGCGTGGACGCCACCGTTGAGGGCCAGATCGCGGCGTTCGGTCTTTCGGGGCCGATCGCGGAGTTGACCCGCGGCGTCGTGCGCCGGACGCGCCTCTGGCGGAGGGAGCGGGCGGACCTGGCCCGGGAACTCGCCTCGCACTTCGCCGAGGGGCTGGCGGCGGGGCGGAGCGAGCGCGAGATGATCGAGTCATTCGGGGATGCATCGGCCGCCGCGAGGCTGATCCGGAGGGCGGTCAAGCGGCGGCGGCCGGCCCCGTGGCGCGCGCTTGCGCTGACAGCGAAGGCGACGGGGATCGCGATCCTGTGCTTCGTGGGTGTCTTCGTGGTGCTGACCGCGAGGTTCATGATGGGTTCGCCCACCGTGACCCGGAACTACACGGCCGAACTGAACGCCCGTTACGCGGACGTGCCTCCGGAGACTCTGGCGTGGCCGCTGTACGTCCGGGCGATCCCGGCGTTCACGCGGGAGTCGGACGTCTTCCGGTCGGAGTGGCCGCTGGTTCGGTCCGGGGACGACGTGTGGCAGACGAGCGTCGAGTGGCTGCGCGCCAACGCGGACGTGCTCGCGATGGTCCGTGAGGCGGCCTCGCGACCGACACTCGGTTGCAACCTCAGCAATGCGTACGACCCCGACTACGCCGCGGCCAAGGCCGCCGCGATGGGAGAGGACTTCGAGTTCCAGCCGCCGCAGGAGAACCCGATGATGCTCAACGTGCTGCTGCCGCATCTCGGCGACTTCCGCAACTTCGGGCGGACGCTGGTGCAGGACGCGATCGTCGCGGCGCATGAGGGCGACGGCGAGCGCGTGGTGGCGAACATGGTGGCGCTCTCGGGGATCGCCTCGCACGCTGCGGAGACGCCGCTCCTGATCTCCTCGCTCGTCGCGGCGGCCATCACCTCCATGCAGAGCGAGTTCCTGCGGCGGCTGCTCACCGACTATCCGCGCGTGTTCAGCGATTCGGACCTGCGCGACCTGGCGCACCTGCTCGGCTCGGCGCAGGTTGAGGCAACGATGCGGGCGGACTTCGAGACGGAGCGGATCTACTTCGATGACTTCATGCAGCGGGCGTACACCGACAACGGGCGCGGTGGCGGGCGGCTGACGCCGGAGGGCTTCCGGCTGCTGAGCACGGTCGAATCGGTCTCCGTGGGCGGGTTTGCGGTGACCGACGAGAGCCTCATCGCCGAGACGGCGCTCGGTTGGCTGGCGATGGTGGCTGTCGCCGATCGCCGGACCACGCTGGTGATGCACGACCGGCTCATGGGCGAGGCGCACGCGCTGACAACGCAGCCGTTGTGGCGGATGGACACGTCCCGGTTCGACGCGCTCGTCGAGAACTTCACCTCGACGCCGCTGCGGACGGCGCGCTTCCTGCCCGTCGTATGGGTGACGCCGGCCGTGCCGCGCCTGCACGCGTCGATGGAGATTGTCAGGTCCTCGCGCGACGCCACGCTCGTCGTGATCGCGCTCGAACTGCACCGGCGCCGACACGGCGCGTACCCCGCCTCCCTCGACGAACTCGTCCCCGTCTTCCTCCCCGCCGTCCCGCCCGACCGCTTCGACGGCAACCCCCTGCGCTACATCCTCCGCGACGGCCAGCCTCTCCTCTATTCCATCGGCGTCGATGGCATCGACGACGGCGGCGTGCCGCCGAGAAAGGGCCCGCGGGGGGTGGGCCAGTGGAGCCCGCCGGCCGCGCTCGAACGGTCGCTGGCCACGCAGCTGGGACGCGACCGCCAGAGCGGCGACTGGGTTCTCTGGCCGACCATCGACCGCGTCGAGGAGTAGCGGCGTCCACCAACCGCCCGCGACAGGCGCGTCCCGAATCGTCCACCCGCCGCGCCGGGACTTCGGCGCGCAGGCGGTATCTACAGTTGCCCGTGGCGCCCGAGGCGGACAACGAACGCGGTGCGGCGGTGGTGCTGCTCTCCGGCGGGCTTGACAGCGCGACCGCGCTCGCCATGGCCCGCGCCGAAGGGATGGCGTGCCACACGCTCAGCGTGGACTACGGGCAGCGCCACCGCTGGGAACTGGAAGCCGCCGCGAGGGTCGCTTCGTGCCTGGGCGCGGCCTCGCACCGGGTGGTGCGGGTGGACCTGCGAGCGATCGGCGGCAGCGCATTGACGGATGAGATCGGCGTGCCGAGAGGGCGCACCGAGGCCGAGATCGGGGCGGGCATCCCGGCGACCTACGTGCCGGCGCGAAACCTCGTCTTCCTCTCGATCGGCGTGGGGCTGGCGGAAGTGGTGGGGGCGTCGGAGTTGCACGTCGGCGTGAACGCGGTGGACTACTCGGGCTACCCGGACTGTCGGCCGGCGTTCGTCGAGGCGTTCCAGCGGGCCGCGGACCTGGCCACGAAGGCCGGCGTCGAGGGGCGCGGCGTGGCGGTGCGCACGCCCATCATCGGCATGACCAAGGCCGAGATCATCCGCGAGGGCGTGCGCCTCGGCGTGAACTACGCGCTCACGCGCTCGTGCTACGACCCCGACGAACGCGGGCGGGCGTGCGGCGTGTGCGACGCGTGTCTGCTGCGCCGGCGCGGGTTCGAGGCCGCGGGCGTTCCGGACCCGACGGACTATGCGGAAGTGACGGGGTGACCGGGTGGTGGCACAGGCGTCCCGCCTGTGCGGGAGTGGCTGGAGAACCGGTGAGCGGTGTCGAACACATTCCCGTCGCCGAGACCTTCCTCTCGATCCAGGGCGAGGGGAAGTTGGCCGGCGTTCCCACGTACTTCGTGCGTGTGAGCGGCTGCAACCTCCGCTGCGCGTGGTGCGACACGCCCTACGCCAGTTGGGCGCCCGAGGGCGGGGCGGTCGAGATCGGCGAACTGGTGCACCGGGCGACGGCCAGCGGCGCGCGCCACGCTGTCGTCACCGGCGGCGAGCCGATGATCTTCCCGCAGGCGACGGCCCTGACCCGCGCCCTGCGCGAGGCGGGCCTGCACGTCACCGTCGAGACGGCCGGCACGGTCCACCGCGAGGTCGCGTGCGACCTGCTGAGCCTCAGCCCGAAACTGCGCAACTCGACGCCGACGGGCGACCCGCGCGACCCGCGCGGCGAGTGGGCCGCACGCCACGAGGCCCGCCGCCTGAACCTGCCAGTCCTGCAGCGACTCATCGACGAGCACCCCGATCGGCAGGTGAAGTTCGTCGTGTCATCGCCGGCGGATCTGCCGGAGATCGACTCGCTCCTCGCGCAACTCCGCGGCCTCGCCCCGTCGGACGTCATGCTCATGCCCGAAGGAACCACCGTTCCCGACCCGGCCTCGGTGCGCTGGGCCGTGGACGAGTGCCTCCGCCGCGGCTGGCGGTACTGCCACCGCCTCCACGTCGAGTTGTTCGGGAACACGCGAGGAACGTGAGACAGAGGGCAGTGGACAATGGACAGTGGACATGAAGAACCAGAAGCACACGGCGTAGAATGACGGTGCGGCGTCACTCCACGCGTCCGTACCGCAGCCCGAATGTCCATTGTCCACTGTTCACTTTCCACTGTCCACCATGTTGTTCCGCGTCTGCAAGTCGTTCGAGATCGAGAGCGGGCACATGCTCTCGAAGCACCCGGGCCGGTGCCGGCATCCGCACGGGCACACCCGCCGCATCGAGGTCGTGGTGGCGCGCCGGCGGCTGGACGAGCGCGACATGGTCTGCGACTTCAAGGCCCTTCGGCTCGCCCTCGAGTCCTACCTCGACGCCCTCGACCATGCCCTGCTCGTCAGCAGCGACGATCCCGCCCTGCCCGGCCTGCGCGACGCCGTCGGCGGCCGGCTGGTCGTCTTCGAGGGCGAGGATCCGACGACGGAGGCGATCGCGCGGCGCATCTTCGAGCATCTGAAGTCAGAGGTCGAGGCGGGGCGTTCCTACGCCGACGCCGAGGGGCACAGGTTCGCCCTGCCGCGCGACCTGGTCGTGGAGCGCGTGCGGGTGTGGGAGACCTCGTCATCGTGGGCGGAATACGGCGTTGAGCCGGGAGGATCGTGAGCATGGCATGGTGGCGTCGCCTGGCGTTGTCGGCAGCGGTGGTGATCGTGGCGCTCCCTGCGTTCGGGCAGCCGGACCGCGACGCGCCCTCGGCCGCCGACTACGACTACGCCCGCGGCCTGTCGCGCGTGTTCGAGAGCGCGGTCGCCCGCGTCGAGGAGTCTGTCGTCCACATCACGTCGGTCGAGGAGCGCCAACTCGTCGCCCGCGATTTCTTCGGCCGCCCGCAGAACCGGACCTTCCGCCGCTCCGGCCTCGGCTCCGGCGTCATCGTGAGTGACGACGGTCTCATCCTCACCAACAACCACGTCGTGCAGGGCGCGACGCAACTCATCGTGCGCCTGCACGACGGGCGCGAGATCGAGGCAAACGTCGTCGGAACGGACGAACTGCGCGACCTCGCCGTGCTGCGCGTCCAGGCCAACGGGCTGAAGGCCGCGGCGTGGGGCGACTCGGACCGCGTCCGCGTCGGCGAGTGGGTGCTGGCGGTGGGCAGCCCGTTCGGCTTCGCCCGCACCGTCACCGCGGGGATCGTGAGCGCCAAGGGGCGCGGTCTGGGCATCGGCTCCGACGAGTTCAAGGAGGCCGAGGAGTACATCCAGACCGACGCCGCCATCAACCCAGGCAACTCCGGCGGTCCCCTCATCAACGTCGATGGCGAAGTGATCGGCATCAACACCGCCATCTTCTCCACGCGCATGGGAGGCTCCATCGGCCTGGGCTTCGCCATCCCGTCCGAACTCGCCCGCGCCGTCGCTGACAACATCGTCCGCGGCGGTCGCGCCGACTTCGGCTGGCTGGGCGTCGAGATGCGCGCCCTCACCGAGCAGGAGGCCGCCGGCGCCGGCGCGGGCGGCGTCGCCGTCACGCGCGTCGTCCCCGGCAGCCCCGCCGAGCGCGCCGGGCTGCGGACGGGCGACGTCATCACGCGCTACCGCGGGCGTGCCGTGGCGAGCGAGGATCAACTGGTCCGCGCCGTGCAGTTCACCCCGCCCGGCAGCGAGGTCGAGATGGACGTGGTGCGCGACGGGCGAGCCATGCGCGTGCGGGCCATGATCGTTGACCGCACCGCAGCGCTCGGCGGGGCGTGGCTGGACGCCGTCGGCTTCTCGGCCGCGCCCATGCGGCCCGACCTTCGCGGCGCCGCCAACACGCCGTCCGAGGGGCTGCTCGTGCTGCGCGTGGACCGGGGCGGCCCGGCGGCGCAGGTCGGCCTCGAAGCGGGCGACGTGATTGTCGCGGTCGGCGGCCGCACCGTGAAGGACGTCGAGGAACTTCGCCGCGCCATCGAACGCGCCCGCGACCGGCGACTGGCCATCGCCATCGTGCGCGGGGGGCTGCGCGGTGAGGGCGTCCTCCGCTGGTAGCCGCGCCCTGCCGTACCATGCCGCGATGAAGACTCTCTACGTGATCGACGGGTACGCCCAGTTCTTCAGGGCGTACCACGCGATCCGAACGCCCATGAGCAGCCCCGTCACGGGCGAGCCGACCAACCTCACCTTCGGCTTCGTCGGCATGCTGCTCAAACTCCTCCGCGGCGAGGGCGCGGTCGGCGGCACGCCCGACTACGTCGCCGTCGCGCTGGACGTGTCGGGCGACCGCGGCACGTTCCGCAGCGGCCTCTACCCCGACTACAAGGCCACGCGACCCCCCCCGCCGGAAGACCTCCCGCGCCAGGTCGAGCGCTGCCTCGGCATCCTGCGCGAGATCGGCGTGCCCATCGTCGGCGCGGAGGGGTTCGAGGCGGACGACGTGATCGCCACCATCGTGGACCGCCTGCGGGCCGAGCGCCCCGACCTGCGCGTGCGGATCGTCAGCAAGGACAAGGACCTCAAGCAACTGCTCCGCGACGGCGCGGTCGAGTTATATGACGTGCACCACGACGCCATCATCGACGAGGCGAAACTGCGCGAGGAAACGGGCCTCTCGCCCGGGCAGGTCGTCGACATGCTCGCGCTCATGGGCGACACCGTGGACAACGTACCCGGCGTCGAGGGCGTGGGGCCGAAGACCGCGGCCCAGCTCATCGCCGAGTACGGCTCGCTCGACGCGCTGCTGGCCCGGGCGAGCGAGGTGAAGGGCAAACGCGGCGAGAAGTTGCGCGAGGCCGCCCCGAGGCTGGGCCTGTCCAAGCAGCTGGTCACCCTGCGTCACGACGCGCCCGCGGAACTGGACCTCGAAGCCGCGGAGGTGCGGCGTCTGCGCCCGGAACGCCTGTTGCCGATCCTCAAGGAACTCGGTTTCAACCGCTACCAGGACGAGGTGCGAGAACTGCTCGCCGGGCCGGGTGCCCGCAAGCCGGACGAACCGGGCGCGGGCGCGGAGACCGGCCTCTTCGCGGACTCGCTCTTTGCGCAGTCGGCGGACTCGCCGGCCCGCCCGAAGGCCGAGGGCGACTACCGCTGCGTGCGCACGCGGGCGGAACTGGATGCGCTGGTGGACGAGTTGCGACGTGCGCCGGCCGTCTCCGTGGATACCGAGACGACCTCGGTCAGCCCCATGCGTGCGCTCCTGTGCGGCCTGAGTTTCGCGGTCGGGCCGGGCGCGGGGTGGTACGTTCCCGTGCGCTCGCCCGAGCAGGCGACGCACCTCGACGAGCGCACCGTCCTCGACGCCCTGCGCCCCGTCCTCGAAGACCCGGACAGGCCGAAACTCGGGCACAACCTGAAGTACGACATGCTCGTGCTGCGCCGCCACGGCGTGGAACTGCGCGGCCTCTCCAGGACGGGCGAGGACGCGGAGGACTTCCCGTCCTGCGACTCGATGGTGGCGAGTTACCTGATCGATTCCTCGCGGTCGAGCCACGGGCTGGATGCGCTCGCTCTCGCCCTCCTCGGCCGGACAAACATCTCGATCAAGGAACTGATAGGCACGGGCAAGACGCAGCGGACATTCGACAAGGTGCCGCTGGAGCAGGCGACGCCGTACGCCGCGGAGGACGCGGACGTCGCGCTGCAACTGGCCCGCGCGATGGCGCCCAAACTGCGGGCGATGGGGCTGATGCCGCTCTTCGCGGGCCTCGAGATGCCGCTGGTCGAGGCGCTGGCCGAACTCGAATGGAACGGCATCCTCGTCGACCCGGACGAACTCGACCGCCAGCGCCAACGCCTCGAATCTCAGATCTCAGATCTGAAATCGAAGATATCCGACGCTGCGTTCGATGCCCTCGGCCGAACCTTCGACCCCGACTCGCCGAAGCAACTGGCCGCGGTGCTTTTCAACCGCGCCGATGCGCCCGAGCCGGGCCTCGGCCTGCGCGCGACGAAGCGCGGCAAGACCGGCCCGAGCACGGACGCGGAAGTCCTCGAGAAACTCGCCGAGGACCCCGGTGTCGAGTCGCCCATCCCCCGCCTCGTGCTCGACTACCGCCAACTCACGAAACTCGTGAACACCTACCTCGTCAGCCTGCGCGACGAGATCAACCCCGAGACGGGCCGCATCCACGCCAGTTTCAACCAGACCGTCGCGGCCACCGGGCGGCTCAGTTCCAGCGACCCCAACCTCCAGAACATCCCCATCCGCACCGACATCGGCCGCGAGATCCGCAAGGCCTTCGTCGCGCCGACCGGCCGCGTGCTCATCACCGCCGACTACTCGCAGATCGAACTGCGGCTTCTGGCGCACCTCTCGCGCGACCCGGCCCTCATCGCGGCGTTCCGCGAGGGGCAGGACATCCACGCCGCCGTCGCCGCCCAGATCCACGGCGTGCCCGTGGAGAAGGTGACGCGCGAGCAGCGCAACGGCGCGAAGATGGTGAACTTCGGCATCGTCTACGGCATCACGCCCTACGGCCTGGCCCGCCGACTCGGCGTCTCGAACACCGAAGCCACCGAGATCATCGACGGCTACAAGCGCCGCTTCGCCGGCATCACCACCTTCCTCCAGGAGTGCGTGGACCAGGCGACTCGCCGCGGCTACGTCGAGACCATGATGAAGCGCCGGCGACCGATCCCCGACATCGAGTCCACCAACCCGCAGCGTCGCGCCCTCGCCGAGCGCACGGCCATCAACAGCGTCGTGCAGGGCTCGGCCGCGGACCTCATCAAGATCGCGATGGTGGACCTGCACCGGCGGCTCAGCCCGCACGCCTCGCACCACCGCGCCGGCAGGCCGTCCGAGATCGATGGCGTGCGGATGCTGCTCCAGATCCACGACGAACTCGTCTTCGAGGCGCCCGAGGAGCACGCCGAGGGCACCCGCCGCCTGATCGTGGACCGCATGGAGCACGCGATGACGCTCGACGTGCCGCTCGTGGCGGACTCGGCGGTGAGCCGGGACTGGCATGAGGCGAAGTGAGTTCGGTTCGCGGAAGCGGGGTGTCGGCGTATACTTGGCCCGGCTGCGGTCGCGCCGCCGCGGAGGTGTTCGATGGTCTGGCTCAGGCTCGCTCTGGACGACGAGACGTACCGCTTTCTCAAGGCGCGGGCGGAGCGCGGCGGGTGCGACTCGGTCGAGCAGTACGTCCGCCGGCTGCTTGACGATGCGAAGCGCGACGAGAGCGAGGGGGCGACCCCGGGTGGCCAGCGACCGCTCCCCCGCTGGGATGGCAGCGCGATCGGCGACCTGAGACGGGAAGACATCTACGGTGATGCAGCCTGAGGCGCCATTCGTCCTCGATACGAACGTCCTCGTCTACGCCCTCTTCGAGGCGTCGAGCCATCACGAGCGGAGCCGGGAGTTTCTGGAACGCGCCATCACGCGCGGACTTCCGATCTGTCTGACGCCGCAGGTCGTCGCCGAGTTCGCGGCGATCGCAACCGACCCGAGGCGCGTCACACGCCCCCGCTCACCGGAAGAGACTGCCGATACGATCGCAGGTCTGCTCGCCCTGCCGAGTGTTTCGATGCTGAGCGTGTCGGCCGGCGCTACGCGACGGTGGCTTTCGCTCCTTCGCGAGCACGGTCGGACTCGCCAGCACGTGTTCGACCTCCAACTCGCGGCGACGATGCTCGAACACGAGGTGCGGACGATCTACACCTTCAACACTGGCGACTTCGAGGGCATCGCAGGACTCATCGTGCGCACCCCTATGCCGCCGGAAGGTCCGCCCGGGGAGTCCGGAAACGGGCAGCGCCGGGCCTGATCGGCGGTCCTTCGCCACAAGCCACGACACCTTGGCCGGGCCGACGCCTTGACCCGCCCCGCCCGGGCGGTATACTTCGTCAATTGACGAAATGACGGAGTGACCCGTGCCCGCCGAACTCCTCAAATCCCTCGCTGACGAGACCCGCCTCCGCCTGGCCCTCGCCTGCCGCGGGCGGGAACTGTGCGTCTGCCAGTTGCTGGCTCTCGTGCGGCTGGCCCCCTCGACCGTCTCGCAGCACCTGAAGGTGCTGGCCCACGCGGGCGTCCTGGCGAGCCGCAAGGAGGGGCGGTGGATGCACTACCGGCTGGCGGAGCCGCCCGAGCCGGAGGCCGCGATCGTGCGGGCCGCGCTGGACGCGTTCGCCCGCACGCCGACCGGCCGCGCGGACGCGCGGTCGCTCCGTGAGATTCTGCGGCTGGACCTGGAGGCGTTATGTCTGATCCTG
Source organism: Phycisphaerales bacterium (assembly GCA_039794165.1). Taxonomy (GTDB): domain Bacteria; phylum Planctomycetota; class Phycisphaerae; order Phycisphaerales; family UBA1924; genus CAADGN01. The sequence goes on along the minus strand of JBDIVY010000005.1, from coordinate 122,274 downwards.
CGCGAAGGCGGGTGCTGTTCGTCTGCACCGGGAACTCCTGCCGCAGCCAAATGGCCGAGGGCTGGGCGCGCGCGCTCCACGCGGGCGTGATCGAGGCGCGGTCCGCGGGGACGCGACCGAAGGAGATCGACCCGATGGCGGTGCGCGTGATGCGGGAGGCGGGCGTGGACATCGCGGGCCACGGCTCGACGCGGCTGGCGGACCTCGCAGGCGAGCGGTTCGATCTCGCGGTGACCGTCTGCGACGACGCCCGCGAGGCCTGCCCGGTCGTCCCCGGCGCGGCGAGGACGCTCCACGCGCCGTTCGACGATCCGCCTCGCTTGGCGGCTGAAGCGCGGACCGAGGAGGAAGCGCTGGGGCATTACCGACGAGTTAGCGACGAGATCCGGTGGTTCGTGGAAGGACTGCCGGGGTTGTTCGAGGGTTAATGGAATCACGCGGCTCGGTGGGCCGCAGGACATGCAACGAAAGGACGCAACGATGACGCGGACACAGGGAACAGCGGACGTGCGGGACGTGGTGCGCGAGGGATACGGGGCGATCGCGGAGAGCGGTGGCGGGTGCTGCGGCGGGGGTTGCTGCGGGCCGACGATGGACGCCGGCACGCTCGCCCAGCGCATCGGTTACTCCCCCGAGGAGGTCGCCGCGCTGCCCGAGGGGGCGAACATGGGCCTCTCCTGCGGCAACCCGGGCGCGATCGCCGCGCTCCGGCCCGGCGAGGTCGTGCTCGACCTCGGCTCGGGGGGGGGCTTCGACGTGTTCCTCTGCGGGCCGAAGGTCGGACCCGCCGGACGCGTCATCGGCGTGGACATGACCCCCGCCATGCTCTCCAAGGCACGCCGCAACCTCGACCACTACCGACGCACCACCGGCCTCGACAACGTCGAGTTCCGCCTCGGCGAGATCGAGAGCCTGCCCGTCGCCGACGCGAGCGTGGACGTGGTCATCTCGAACTGCGTCCTGAACCTCTCGCCCGACAAGCCGCGCGTCTGGCGCGAGATCGCCCGCGTGCTGAAGCCCGGCGGCCGGGTCGCGGTGTCGGACCTCGCCCTGCTGCGCCCGCTCCCCGAGAGCGTGTCGTCGATGGTCGAGGCGCTGATCGGCTGTGTCTCGGGCGCGATGCTGGCGGGGGACGTTGAGCGCATGGCCCGCGAGGCAGGCCTCAAGGACGTGCGCGTCACGCCCAAGCCCGGCTACGTCGCCGCCCTCAGCGGCTTCAAGGACCCTCTCTACGCGAAGATCGCCGAGGCGCTGCCGCCGGACAAGACCGTGGCCGACTTCGTGACGAGCGTGGATATCGAGGCGAGGAAGTGACGGAGTGACGGAGTGACGGAGTGACGAAGTGGCAGAGTGGCGCGGATGGTACGGCGCAAATCTTGTTCCCCGTCCGCGCCCTCTGCGCCCTTTGCGTGCTCTGCGTGAGATCAGTCCCTCCGCCTCGCGATCACCACCCGCGGGCGCCCTTCGAAGTCGTCAACGACGCGGGCCTCCTCCAGTTCCGGCACGCCGCGCGCAATCGCCAGCGCGGCCTCCGCCCGCGACTCCGCGATCTCGACGGCGACCAGCCCGCCCGGTCGCAGGTGCGCCCCCCCCCGTTCGAGGATCGGCCTCACGAACCGCAGGCCGTCCTCTCCGCCGCGCAGGGCGATCTCCGGCTCGTACTCCTTCACGTTCGCCGGCACATCGGCCCACTCGTCGTCCGGGATGTACGGCGGGTTCGCCACGAGGTAGTGCGCCCGCCCCTTCGTCCCCGCCACCGGGTGCTCCGCGAGCGGCGCGAACAGATCGCCCGTGAGGAAGTCGATGCGGTCGGCCACGCAGTGCCGCGCGGCGTTCTCGCGCGCCACCTCGACCGCCTCGCCCGACACGTCCGTCGCGACGACCCGCGCGTGCGGCAACCGCAGCGCCAGCGCGATCGCCACGCACCCCGACCCCGTGCACAGGTCGATCACGAGCGTTCCGTCCCCCTCCGCGCCCCCGAAGCCCGGCGTCGCGCGGGCGTGCTGCAGCACGTGCTCGACGATCGTCTCCGTCGCCGGGCGCGGCACCAGCGCCCGCCGGTCGGCCTTGAACGGCAGCCCGAAGAACCACGCCTCACCCGTCAGGTACTGCACCGGCTCGTGCCGCAGCGCCCGCGCGACGAGGTCGCGCAGCGCCTGCCGTTCCAGCGGCGACGCCGGCCGATCCGGGTCCGTGTACAGCCGAAGCCGATCGCACCCGACGACGTGCAGCAGCAGCATCTCCGCGCACAGCCGCGGCGACTCGATCCCCGCCTTTGCGAACGCCTCGCCCATCCACGCAAGGAGCCTCCGAGTCGTCCAGACCTGCGACTGTGCGTGCTGCGATGCCACGGGGAAAGTCTATTCACTCCTGAGATCGCTGAGGGGAACCGGATTCACCACAGAGGCACAGAGGGCACAGAGAGGTAAAGTGGCAAAGTGATGAAGTGACGAAGTAAGGGAGTGCATCGGAACAGGCCTTCGATCTTCGCCCCTGCGTTGAGTTCTCTCTCGGTGCCCTCTGCGCCTCTGTGGTGAACTGTTCTCAACTCCGCGCTCTCGGCGTTCTCCGCGGTGAGTGGGTCAGATCTGCTCGACGCGGCGCCTGTACCGCACGCCCCGCTTCTCCTGCTCCGCCAGCACGTCCCGCACCAGCGCCTCATCCCCCGCCAGCCGTTCCGGCGGCAGCACGCCCGGCGTCGTGATCCGCCCCGCGGCCAGCATCCGCGCCACGATCGTGCACGGGAACGCCGTCGTGCGCGCCATGCTCGTCCAGCCCGTCGCGGGGTCGTAGCGGTCGAGCAGGTTCCACACGCGCCGCTCGCGCCGACCGCCGCGCACGCCCTCGACCGTGATCCGCATCACCGTCAGGTCCTCTTCGCCCGGCCCGTAGGACCACATCGGGAACATGAGCGCGCTCATCACGTCGATCGGCCGCACCTTCACGCCGCCGGCCACGATCGGCTCGTGCCCGAAGAGGCCCGTCGCCCGCAGCACGCGCATCAACTCGATGTGCCCCGGGTAGCGCAGCGTCCGCTCCTTCATGTTCGGCACGCGCATCGTGCGAGCCAACGACCGCAGCCCGTCCGTGTTGAAGGCTTCGAGCGTGCCGACGCCCTCGAAGTCGATCAGTTCCGGCTCAGTCAACGCCTCGCGCACGACCACCCCGCCCCCCTCGACGAACCGCGCCGGCCGCGTGTACTCCTCGATCACGTCGTGCGGCGAGAACCCCGCCTTGTACTCGAACGGCCAGCGCCTCTCCCGCGGCAGCCCGCCCACCAGAATGTCGATCCGCTCGCACTCGTCCATCCCTCCCGCCTCGAACGCCGCCAGCAGGTTGCTCATGCCGGGCGCGACGCCGCAGTCCACCACCGCCGGCACGCCGCGGGCCTTCGCCGCTTCGTCCAGGTCGAGCGCATCCTCCGGCATGAACGAGATGTCGCAGTACGGCCGCCCCGCCTCGATGATGGCTTCGAGCGTCTGGAAGCCGAGCCGGCTGGCGAGCGCGCCGAGCACGACGTCGTGCCCCTCCGCGAGTTGCTGGATGAGGTCCGTGTCCGAGAGGTCGCCCGTCACGGTGCGCAGCCGCCCCCCGGCCCAGCGCTGGGCGCGCTCCAGAGCCTCCGGCCGCGCATCCGCGATCGTCACACGAAAGTCGGCGTCCGCCGCAAGGTCCGCGGCCATCACCGCCCCGACAAGCCCGCTCCCGAGAACAACAGCCGTAGGCACTCAGCCACCTCCCGTGTCGCCCGCCGCGAACGTCCCCGGCGCCGCCGCGCCGCACTCGGGGCACACGCGTACCGGCAGGCCGCGGAGATCGTAGCGGCAGTGCGTCAGCCCGAAGGGCTGCATCGTTCGTAGCCGGGGGTGGAGGAGGCCCTGCGACGACACCCCCGGAAGGCGCTCTCCGGGTTCGTTGGGCAGCCTGAAGGGCTGCTCGTGCTGCGCGCATGTCGTCACCACGATGACCCCCTCGGGGTCCGGTGGTTCGCGGGCCGACGATCCGGGGGTCGCGCTCGAAGACTCGCTCGACCCCCGGCTACTGGCGTCACAGCCCGCCGGGCTGGAGAGACAGCGCAGCCCTCCGGACCGAACGACCGATCGCGTACCGTGGCAATCGCCTCAACGCCAACGTGATGCGCTCGCCGCACGGCCGATCATGTGTCCGTGCCCCGTGGCGCGGCCGGCTTCCGGCCCCACCCGCACTCGGGGCAGGCGCGTTCCGGCAGCCCGCGGAGATCGTAGCGGCAGACCGGGCACAGCCCGCGCCGGAGCCGCCGGCCGGTGCGCACCGCGGCGAGGCCGGTGAAGAACGCAAACCAGATCGCGGCGTAGAAGAGCGTGTTGAGGAACAGGCCGGGCCAGATGGGGAGGATGGGGAGTCCGAAGTCCGCGGTCACAAAGTAGCAACCTCGGTACTTCACGCGGAATGCCTGCAAGGCGTCGGGTTCTACCTCCGGAGGCACCCAGTAGTGTACGACCTCGTAACGAAATGCCCGTAGAGGCGCACCATAAGCGACCGTTCCCACGCCGTAGCCATACTGAAGTTCACTGTGCCGGGATGGATACGGCTCAGGGTTGTGACGAGAGACATTGAACCAGTACGGGTGGCTTCCGTTCTCATCCCACTCGACCGAGTGAACAATCTGGGAGATTCCTCGATTCCGGAACTGGCGTTCGAGCAAGATGGCATGCTCGGCGGCGCCGCGCTCCTTGAAGGGCGTCGCCTGTGCTACAACCGCGAATCTCGTGCGATCGGTCGTGATGAGCCATTCCGCTTGTACCTGCGTCGCGACGGTCTGGCTGCGTACGTAACGCGGAGGCGTCTGCATGAGCAGTGTGCTGATCGGAGGCAATGCCAGCCCAACGGACGTGATGAGCATGACGACAAGACCCACACCTACCGAGGCGACGAGCCGCGCTCGCCACGCGCGCCTGTGCCGGCAAACCAATGGCGATTCAAAGGAGTCTGTGGCTGCGTCTCTCATCGTTCCGCCGCCTGTGGCGCGGCCGGCGCCCGGCCCCACCCGCACTCGGGGCACGCGCGATTCGGCAGACTATGGAGATCGTAGCGGCAGTTCCCCAGCCCGAAGCGCCGTGCGGCGGCTCCGCGCGGGGACCTCGGATGAATCTAGAGGCCATCCCGTAACTTCGGAGAGCAACTTCACCACAAAGGCACAGAGAGCACTGAGGCGGGAATCCCGAGTTCTCTCTCTGTGCCCTCTGGGCCTCTGTGGTGAATCAGGTGTCTTGGGATAGGCTCTACTCCTTGTCGTCGGCGGCCGGTTCGGCGCCTCTCACGAGCGCGAACGCGAACTTGTGGACGCGACCTTCGTGGATCAGCTCGAAGCGAGCGGACAGCCCGTCGCGTTCGAGGCGTGCTCGCTCGTCGCTGCCGGCGTCGGTGCGGAGAGCAACGAACACGCCGGGCGGGAGCGCGCCGAGCGCGGGCAGGCCCGGCTCCCAGCGAACGGTGACGCTCCGTCCCTGTTCGTGGGCGCGACGTGCGGCGTAGAGCAGAACCTCCGGGCGTGCCTCGACGAGGTGGTCGGCGATGACCGTCGCGCCATCCGGCAGGGCATCCGCCAGCGCGACGCCCGCCTCGCGGCCCGATGTGGCGCGGGATCGTGCCTCAAACCACGCGAGATGCACGGCGAAAACGACGAGAAGCACGGCGGGCCACGCGGCTGGGCGGCCGAGCGTGAGGGCGCGGGCGATGCGGCTGCGCGTCGGCGTGAACCCCCCGGCCGCGCCCGCGAAGACATACGCGACGAGCGGCGGCGCAAAGACCGCGGCGGGCATCGCGTAGCGCGGGTTGCTCACCCCGACGACCACGAGGGCGCCCAGCGCGAGCACGCACGCCCAGGCGAGCGTGCGGGCGGTCCCGACGGCGGGGGGGGGGAGGCCCTCGCCTGTTTCCGCCCGCGCGTCCGGCCCCCACGGGAAGAGCAGCGTGAGCGAGGCCGGCAGCATCGCCGCCAGCGCGGCCGGCGCGAGCAGCGCAACGCCGGCGAGGCGATCCGCGCTCCACAGGAAGTCGTCAACGGGCTGCGTGACGATGCTGTCGAGGCGGGCCGCCTGGCGTGCGACGGCCCAGCCGAGCAGCATCAGCGGCGCCGCGCCGAGCGCGAGCATGGCCCAGAGGCGCGGGCACGCGAACGGGCGGAGCGACCCCGCCACGACGCACGGGGCGAGGAGCGCGCCGAGCAGGGCGGGCGCGCCCGCCGGTCCTTTCATCGCGCCCATGAGCGCGATCCCGGCCGCGCCGAGCAGCACCACGACGACCGGCCGCGACGCGGGACGACGGGCGAGGTCGATGGCGGCCAGCGCGGCGAGTTGCGCCCCGAGCAGGTTGAGCGTCTCGATCTCCGCGCTGCGCGCGCTCGCCCAGAGCCACGGCATGAGGAGGTGGGCGAGGCCGGCGGCGATCGCCCATCGCGCCCCGAACCACCGCGATGCGAACCACCACGCGGCGAGCGTCATGCCCAGCATCGCCAGCGCGGAGGGGAGGCGGGCGGAGAACTCGGACTTGCCCAGCGCGGCGGCGGAGGCCGCGGTCGCCCACGCGATGCCGGGCGGCTTGCGCAGGTACGGCTCGCCGAACATGGTGGGGACGAGCAGCGCGGAGGCCGTCGGGCCTTCGGCGCGGAGCCGGTCGAGCATCTCCCAGCCGGGGATGACGCGGTGGCCCTCGGTGGAACGCAGCCCGCCCGCGCCCAGGAAGGGGAGACAGACCACGGCCCAGGCGATCAGAAGGACGAGGGCGTGGCGCGTCACGCGGGGGGGGGCCGGCGGAGAATCTGGTTCGCTGGTGGGCATTCGCGCAATGAGTGTATGAAGACAGGGCCTTCAAGGCCCCGCCCCGTTCGTTCCCGACTCCCCCCGTACCATCCGTCATGCGACGAGCCGGCTGCGACGAGAACGACCTCCAGATGTCGGACGTCATGTGCGACTTCTGCGGGGCGGAGTGGACGCCGGAGCGCCCGATGGTCGAGGGCCACCGCGGCGCGTGCATCTGCGGCCCGTGCCTGCGCGTCGCGTACACCGAACTGGTGATGCTGGGCACGGACGCCGCGCCCGCGGGCTACGAGTGTCGCCTCTGCCTGGAGCACAAACCGGACCCGGCCTGGAGCAGCCCCCTCTTCGACGGCGTGTACGCCTGCCGCCAGTGCGTGAAGCGCAGCGCGGGCGTGCTGCACAAAGACCCGGACATCCCGTGGCGCAAGCCGGATGCGCCCGAGCCGGCGTGAGTGTGGTCAGCGGTCGGGATCGCTCTCGTCGTCGCCGGTCGGTTCGTCCTCTTCCTCCGCCCGCAGCGCCTCGCGCAGGGCGGCCAGCCGGGCGGCCTGGGACTCGCTGATTCGCCCCGTGAAGAGGCGTTCGAAGGCGTCGGCGGCCTCGGCGGCGTGCGGCAGCGTCGCGGCGCGTTCGAGGGCGTCAAGCCAGGCGTTGGCGTCCGCGACCAGGGCGGCCGCGTCGTCGAAGCGGCGCAGCGCGATGAGCGCGCCGAGGCGGGCGCGGACCGCGCGGGCGTGCGTGGCGTCGTCGGTTGATTCGGGCAGAACACCGAGCACGGCGAGGACGGTCTCGGCGTGCCCGAGGGCCAGGCGGGCCTCCGCAAGCAGCAGGATCGCCTCGACCCGGTCGCGCTCGTCGAGGTGGCGGCTCTTGGCCCCCTCGATGAGCGGCGCGAGCGCGAGTTCGCGCCGCGCCGGCGAGCGCGCCACGCGCGCCACCGCCACGCGGTCGGCGGGCGCGAGCGTCTCAACGAAGGCGTCCAGCGCGGCGGCGTGCGCGGCGGGCGACGGCGCGGGCAGCAGCACCATCCGCTCGAACGCCTCCACAGCCGGCAGGTGCGCCTGCACGGCGCGGCACGCGGCGGCGAAGAGGCCGGGGTCGTCCGCGGCCCGAGCCACGATCGCGCCCGTGAACTCGGCGAACGGCGCGAGGCTGTCCGCTACCGCGGCGCGCACGCCGGCCCGCGTCGAGGCGAGCAGCGACGCGACGGTGCGCCGGTCGTCGTCATCGCCCAGCGTAGCCAGCAGGCGGACCGAGGCGGCGTTCAGCGCGTCCACCGGCGCGGCCCTGAGCGCCTCGACGACGCGCTGCCTGTCCGTCGGGTCGTCGAGAAGTCCGGCACGGTGCAGCGCGAGCAGGGCGTCGGCGGCCGCTCCGCGCGCGCCCGACTCCCGTCCCAGCCACGCGAGCGCCGGGCCGCGGATCACGGGCGAGGGCCAGCGCGTGGCGGCAACAAGGAGCGCCTCGGCGGCGCGGGCGTCGGTCTCGCGGGCCAGGGCGCGTCCGACCGCAGGCTCGGCCTCGGGGGGGGCGAGCCGGCTCACGAGCAGCGCGGCCTCGGCGCGAACGTCCGGCGCGGCGTGCTCCAGCAGCGAGATCGAGGCCGCGGCGACCTCGCCCCCCAGCGTGTTGGTCGCGGAGAGTTCGCGGGCGGCCAGTTCAAAGCCGAGGCGGCGCAGTTCGTCGCGGTCGTCGCGCAGCAGCGACGCCAGCATGGTGAGCCGTTCCTCGGCCGTGACGAGCAGGTAGAGGCGACGGGTGGTCTCGACCAGGCGTGTCTTCGCACGCTCGTTGCGCTGCCAGAGGTCCGCGCTGCGCCGCGCCAGCGACTCGATCAACTCCCGCTGCCACTGGCGCTCCGGAAGCGTCTCAACGCGCGTCACCCACGCCTGCCACGCCTCGGCGGTACGGGGCAGGTCGGTCCGCGCGGCGAGGCGTTCGAGGGCATCGAACGCCGCAGTGCGCACCGTCGCCGGGTGGCTCGGCTCGGCGAAGGCGACGATGGTGCGCGCCGCCTCGCGTGTGCGCACGCTCGCCAGCGCGCCGAGCACGGCCGGAACCTGCTCCGCTGTCGAGGCCGACGCGAGCGCGCCCAGCGGCGCTCCCAGGTCCACCGCGATCGACGGCGCGCGTGCCATCGCGGCCAGCAGCAGCCGGCGCGAGCCGACCGCGTCGTCCGCGCGGGTGAGCGCTTCGGTCACGAGCCGCAGGCTCTCCGGCTCCACGCACCGTTCGACGAGCAGCGCGGCCGCCCGATCCCGGTCGGCGGGCGGGGCGGCGGGGTCGTCGAGCAGCACCAGGAGCGCATCCGGCGTCGCGGCGGGGGCCGCCGCGACCGGGGCGGCCCCCGTCCCGTTCTGGAGCGCGGCGGCCTGGGGACCGGACAGGGCGATCGCGAGCAGGAGCGTCCCCGCCCATCGGGCGCACCCACGCCGCCGCGCCGATCTGTCCGGCCTCTGTCCCACGCGTTGTCGGCTCCCACGGGGCGCGTTCGGGGTCGAACGCCGGCCCACCGCCCCGATCCTACCGTTGCCGCGGCATTGATGTTGCTGCAACCTCTCCCTACCATCGGTCGGCCCGCGTTTCCGGGGCCATCGGCGAGGCGACATGAACGACTGGTTCGACGCCGAAGAGCACGTTGAACGCGCCCACGAACTCTACGAGGCCGGGCGCTGGGACGAGGCCGAGTCCGAGTTGCGCAAGGCCCTCTCGCGCAACCCCTACCAGGCGGAGTGGCAGTTCAACCTCGGCCTCACCCTCGAGGCCGCGGGGCGGTACCGCGAGGCCGCCGAAGCCTTCGCCTGCGCCGCCGAGTTGCGCCCCGACGACGCCCCGACCGCCGTGCTGGCCGGCCTGAACCGCCTGCGGGCGGGCGACCCCGAGGGCGCGCTCCCGCCGCTCGAGAAGGCGGCCTCGCTCGACCCGCAGAACCTCGACGCCTTCACCTACCGCATCGAGGCGAACGCCAGGCTCGGGCGGCACGAGCAGGCCGAACTCCTCTTCTACATGGCCCAGCAACTCGCCCCCGACCACGCCGACATCTACGCCGCGATGGCCGACTCCCTCCTCGACCGCGGCCTGCACGACAAGTCGGTGTGGTGCCTGCGCGAGGCGGCGCGGCTGGATCCCGACCTGCCGCGCGTGCAGGCGCGGCTCGCCGAGGCCTACGCCAGCACGGGGCGGCACGAGCGGGCTCGCCAGTTATACCTCCTCGAACTGCGCCGCGACCCCGGCGACATCGAGACGCTCCTCGACCTCGGCTGCCTGCTGACGGACATGAACCGCTTCGCCGAGGCGGGCGAGAAGTTCCGCCGCGTGCTGGAACTCGAGCCGGACAACCCCGACGCCCACTTCCACCTCGGCGAACTGGCGGAGCGGCAGGGCGACCGGGCCGGCGCGCTGGTGCAGTTCGACGTGGTGGTGCGGCTGAACGCGGAGTTCCCGGGGGCGCGGTGCGCCCTGGCCGAGTGCCTGATGCAGCGCGACAAGCCGGGCGACGCCGACCGCGCCGCGGACCTGCTGCTCGAGGAGTTCGCCGACCAGGCCCGCCACCCCGACCGCTCGGACCCGGAGGACGCCGCGGAACTCGCACGCCTGCTGCTGGATGCCGACCGTCCCAAGGAGGCCGCGACGGTCTTCTCGCGGGTTCTGGCGAAGCGCCCGAACGACGCCGAGGCCCACCACGGCCTGAGCGTGGCGCGGTTCGGCCTTCGCGACCTGACGGGGGGGATGGAGTCGGCCCGCGCCGCGCTTCGGCTGGCGCCGACGATGGTGGCCCCGATGCACAACCTCGCCCTCGCCTACCTGGAGCAGGGCCAGTGGACGCGGGCGCGGTACTGGGCCGCCCAGGCCTGCCGCATCGACCCGGACGACCCCTCGCTACGCCGCCTGCGCCTGCGACTCCGGGTGCACGCGCTGGTGGAGGTGGTGGCGTGGCTCGCGGGGCGGGTGCTGCGGCGGAAGCGGTGAGCGACCCCGCCCCCCAAGACTCAAGTCTCAGGACTCAAGTCTCAAGCCTTTTACCATCCGCCGCGCGATCGCCCGCGTCGGCGAGATCATCTCGTCGCCGTGGGCGGCCGTGAAGGCGGCGAGTTCCGGCAGCGTGAGCCAGCGCGTCTCTTCGTATTCCCAGGCGTCCGGGGCGTGGGCCGTGGGGAGTGCGTCGGGGGCGAGGTCGTATTCGAGTCGGAGGACGACGTCCGTGCCGCGCCCGGCTGCGTCGATGGTGAGACACTCAGGCGCGGCCCGCGCAGGGGCGCGCGTGATGCCGATCTCCTCGCGGATCTCGCGCAGGAGATGGTCGAGGATGTCGCGGCCGCGGAGCGTCGCCGGGCCGTCGTGGTCGAAGACCTGCGGGGCGTGCAGACCGCCGGCCGGGCCGAACTCCCAAAGGCCGGGGCAGGCCCAGACCTCGAGGCTTCGCCTGCCGAGCAGCACGCGAGCGGGCGCGCCCGACCGCGCGGCGACGAGCAGACCCGTCACGCCCAGCAGCGAGACGAGCGGCGGGGAAGACTCATCCTGACAGGCGAGGCGGAGGTAGGTGTCGCGCCGGGCGTGGACGGTCGAGGCGGCCTCGTCGAACGAAACGAACGCGAGGATCGGGCCGTTGAAGAGGCGCGGCGTGTTCTCCCGCAGCACGTCCCAGAGTTCGAGCATGGCTGGCGAAGGCTCCGGTGCCCGCCCGGCCGCGACCTCGACGCGGAGCGCGTCGAGGACAGTGGGCAGTGGGCAGTGGACAGCGGACATCAGAGCACGACCCGCGTGACGGCGCCGTTTCCGAATGTCCACTGTCCACTGTCCATTGTCAGCTGTCCTTCGGCCGTTTGGGCGTGACGCGGCCGAGTGAGCCTTCGAAGGCTTCGAGGGCGGCCTTCACGAGCGGGTGCTCGGTGACGGCGACTTCGGGCCGCGCGCCGGGGTCGGGTGCGTCGCCGGGCGACTCCTCCCGCTCGCGGAGTTCGACCCGGACGCGCCGGCCGGTCGCGTCCCGGATCAGCCTCTCGATCGCCTCGCGCTGCGGCTCGATGAGCGGCACGGAGCGTGGCGGCGCGTGCAGGAGGATCGGATCGTCGTCGAGCGACGCGGCCTCGACGCCCGCCAGCAGCGCGCGCAGCCGGGGCGAGGCGTGATCGACGACCTCCGACCACGAGCGGGCACGCGGCGGAGCGGTCGGCGCCGGCGCACGGGTCGGCGGAGACGAAGCGACCAAAGGCGGGGGCGCGGCGGCGGGCACGGCGCGGCTCTGGTGCGGCGCGCCCCGCGGCGGCGGGTCGGCCCTTACGCCCGCCGCCCGTCCGGTTTTCCCGGCGGGCCTCCGCCCTCGAGTTGCGCCACCAGCGCGGTCACCTCCGCGAGTTTCTCCGTCATCGCAAGCCGCACGATGCCCGCGTCCAGCACGGCGCGCGGCATCGCGCTCCCCTTGGCCGCACGCTGCACGCTCTCGCAGACCGCGATCATGTGCACGAGGCCCGCGGCGTCGAAGCGGGCGGCGCGGGCCGCCTCCTCGTCGCGCGCCTGGCCCGACAGGTCGAGCAGCGACGACTTCGGCCCGCAGGCCGCGAGGATCATCAGGTCGCGCAGCCGCCCCATGAGCGTCTCGAGCAGTTGCTCGACGCCGACGCCCTTGGCGAGGAGTTCGGCGGTGCGGTCGAGGGCCGCGCCCGCGTCGCCTTCGGCGAAGGCGTCGATCAGCGCGCCGACCAGCGTGCGGTCCGGCAGCCCGAGCAGTTCCTCGAGGAGTTTGACGGTCAGCCGCGGCTCGCCCGCGGCCATGATGCGGTCGAGCAGCGAGAGCGCGTCGCGCATCGACCCGTTGCCGAGACGCGAGACCTCCGCGATCAGTTCCGGCTCCGCTTCCAGGCCCTCCTGCCGGATGACGTTCGCAAGGTGCTCCGCGATCAGCGACGAAGGGATGTCGCGGAAGTCGAACCGCTGGCACCGGCTCTGGATGGTGGCGGGAACCTTGTGCGCCTCGGTGGTGCAGAGGATGAACTTGACGTGCTCCGGAGGCTCCTCCATGGTCTTGAGGAGCGTGTTGAAGGCGTCGCGCGTCAGGCCGTGCACCTCGTCGATGATGTAGACCTTGTACGGCCCGCGCATCGGGCGGTAGACGCAGTTGGCGATCAGTTCGCGGGCGTTCTCCACGCCGCGGTTGCTGGCCGCGTCGATCTCGATGACGTCCTGGTCGCGTCCGGTCATGATGGCCTGGGCGACCTCGTCGCTCAGTTCGCCGTCCTTGGGCGTGTTGAGGGCCTTGGCGAAGAGGCGGGCCATGGTGGTCTTGCCGACGCCGCGCGTGCCGCAGAAGAGGTAGGCGTGGGCCACGCGCCCCGCGCGGATGGCGTTGCGGAGCGTGCGCGCGATCGGCTCCTGGCCGACGACCTCGTCAAAGTCGCGCGAGCGGTAGCGGCGGGCGAGGACGGTGTAGGCCATGGGGTCGATTGTACGGCCCCGCCCCGCCAGCGACGGCGGGCCGTAGACTCCGACCGTGCGGACCCTCCGGATTGCATCGCTGGCGGCGGCGGCCATCCTCGGGCTGACGGGCTGCGCGGGCGGGTCCGGCGGCTCCTCCGGGCGGACCGAGACGTTCGAGCCGCTCTTCAACGGCTTCACGCTCCACGGCTGGGTGAAGCGCGGCGGCAACGCGGAGTTCTCCGTCGAACGCCCGAACCCGCTCAAGCCGGCCGTCATCGTCGGCCGCACCGCGCCCAACACCGAGAACACCTTCCTCTGCACCGAGCGCGAGTACGCCGACTTCGTGCTCGAAGTCGAGTTCCTGGTGCACCCCGAGTTGAACTCGGGCGTGCAGTTCCGATCGCGGAGCGACCCGGCCTACCGCGGCGGGCGCGTCCACGGCTATCAGGCCGAGATCGACCCGTCGGCGCGGGCCTGGACCGGGGGCGTCTACGACGAGGGCCGCCGCGGCTGGCTCGCCGATCTCAGCGCGAACCCGGACGCGCGGGCGGCGTTCAAGCAGAACGAGTGGAACCACATGCGCATCGAAGCCGTCGGCACGCGCATCCGCACCTGGGTCAACGGCGTGCTCGCTGCCGACCTCACCGACGGCATGACGCGCAGCGGGTTCGTCGCGCTGCAGGTGCATGGCGTGGGCGACCGGACCGACCCGCTCGAAGTGCGCTTTCGGAACGTGCGCATCCGCGAAGTGCGCGGGGACTGACTCGGCATGGCACCGAAGTTCGATTGCGCGCCGGGCGTGGTGGGGGTGTCGGGCGAGGAACTGCCACCGCTGCCGGACGAGATCGGCACGGACCCCGAGGCGGGGCGCGTCGATCCGCGGGCGTGGTTCGAGCATCCCGAGCGCCCGCTGGAGATCGAGATCGGGTCGGGCAAGGGGACGTTCATCCTCGCGCAGGCGGAGCGCGACCCGGCGACGAACTACCTCGGGATCGAGTGGGCGGGCGAGTTCTACGCCTACGCCGCCGACCGCGTGCGCCGGCGGCGCGAGGCGACCGGCGGCCCCGCCAACGTGCGCCTCCTGCACGCCGACGCGACGGAGTTCCTGCGCTGGCGCGTGCCGGCGGGGGTCGTTCGGGTGGTGCACCTCTACTTCTCCGACCCGTGGCCCAAGCACAAGCACTGGAAGAAGCGTGTCGTGCAGGACCGGTTCCTGGTGGACGTGTGGCGTGTGCTCCGGCCGGGCGGGGAGTTGCGCGTCGTCACAGACCACGACGGCCTGTGGGCGTGGTACGAGGAGCACTTCGCGCGGTGGACCGGGCCGGATGGATGGGCCGCGCTCGGGGCGTCGCCGGAAGGGGGGGGTGGGCCGCTCGAGCGCGCCGCCTTCGAGCCGCCGGAGTGGGTGGGAGAGGGGGAACTGGTGGGAACGAACTTCGAGCGCAAGTTCCGGGCGGAGGGGCGGAGGTTCCGGGCGGCGTGTCTGCGGCGGCGGGGTTGAGGCCGTTCAGCCGTGCGGGCGGTCGGCGCCGGGTTCTCCCGCGTCGGGAACGCCCTCGGGGTCCGGGCGGCGCGGGTCATACCACAGGCCGAAGTTCTCGCGCCGGGCCGCGCCGCGTCGGCCTCCGAGGACGAGGCGCGCGAGGTGTGTGAAGAGTTCCATGCCGGAGTATGTGCGGAGTTTGCGCCCCGACGTGACGACAGCGGATCGAACAATGGTGAAGCGGGAGCCGCGCTCCCGGGCGTAGCGGTCGAGCGCACGCGCCATGACGACTTCCTCGCCCCCGAAATAGGACTCATCGAAGCCGCCGACCGCGTGGAATGCCCCGCGCGTGCAGAAGAGGAATGCCCCCGGCGTCAGCCGGGCGACGCGGTAGAGGGCGAGGATCGGCGGTGCGACGACGCGCGCCCACCTCGGGAGTGTGCCGTCGAATGCGCACCCCGACCCACCGGCGACGCCCCCCTCTTCGATGACGGCCACCGCCTGGGCGAGCGTCTCGGCCGGCACCACCGTGTCGGCGTCCACAAACACGAAGAGATCGCCCGAAGCGGCGTGCGCACCGGCGTTGCGGGCGGCCGCGATGTGGCGCCGGTTGACATGCACGACCTTGGCGCAGCACTCCCGGGCGATGCGGGCCGTGCTGTCGTCGGAGGCGTCGTCGGCGACCACAGTCTCCCAGTCGATGCCGAGCGTTCGTGCCGCGGCGGCGAGCGAGTCGAGGGTGCGTCCGATGTAGCGTTCCTCGTTGTACGCGGGAACGACGAAGGAGAGCGATTGCCGCGCCATCGTGGGAAGGGTACGCAATCTCGGGAGACCGACGGACGCGGGGGATCTGGCGGTCGTGGCAACGGTCCATGTCAGAAGAGTGCGAAGGTGTATGGGTTGTGCGGGCCGCGCCGCGGGCGCGGGCGGAGATCGCGTCCGCCCACCGGGGAGCGTGGGGCCGGTTGGGTCGATAAGTCGGCGGACCCCGACACTCTCGGAGCCGCCGATGGCCTGGATCGGGCTTGACTACGCCGTGTTCGTGGTCGCGTGTGCTGCGGCTGTCGGTGCGCTCTCGTGGTGGCTGCGCCGTCATCCCGGGCGCGGGCGCGTGCCTGTGTCGGCGTGGCTGTTGATCGGGTCCGTGGTGGCGTTCGGGTGGTCGTTCACGGAGTGGGCGGGGCGCGAAGAACGCAGGCGCATGGAGTCGATGGTGCAGGGCTTCGCGCCCACCTTCGCGATGGAGATGTCGCGGCTGGGGCACGCGGACGTGGGGCTTGACACGCCGCCGAACGACCCGACGTACCTGCGGCTGATCGAGGCGCAGATCCGCTGGCTCGCCGTGAACCCGAAGATCGCCGATGTGTACACGTTCCGGCGTCTGCACGACGGGACGATCGTGCTCGTCGTGGACTCGGAGACGGACTACGACCGCGACGGCCGCTACGTCGGCGAGCGCGAGGCGCGCACCGCCGTCGGCGAGGTCTACGAGGGGTCCTACCCCGCGCTGGAGCGTGCCTTCGAGGGCACCCCATGCTTCGACGACGAGATCGTGGAGGACCGCTGGGGGACGTGGGTGAGCGCGTTCCACCCCATGTACGACGAAGAGGGGAATGTCGAGGCCGTCCTGGGCGTGGACTACCCGGCGGACGAGTGGCTGGCGCGCATCGGCGCGGCCCGCTGGCGCGTCATCGGGTACGTCGCCGGGCTGTGCGGCGTGCTGGTGGCTGCGGCGGTGACCGTCACCCGGATCCGCGACGAACTCGACGAGCGCCTCCGGATGCAGAGCGAACTGGTCCGCGCACGCGACGAGGCGGCGGCGGCGGCGGCGGCGCGCGGGGCCTTCCTCGCCAACATGAGCCACGAGATCCGCACACCCATGACCGCCATCCTCGGCTACGCCGACCTGCTCGACGACCCCGCGCTCGACGAGGCCGGCCGCGCCGAAGCCGTCCGCGTCATCCGTCGCAACGGCCGCCACCTGCTGGCCGTCATCAACGACATCCTCGACCTCTCCAAGATCGAGGCCGGCCGGCTGGAGGTCGAGCCGGGCGAATGCGAGCCGGTGCGCATCGTCGAGGAGGTCTGCTCGCTCCTGCGGGTGCGCGCCGTCGAGAAGGGCCTCGATCTCGAGTGGTCGATGGGCGGCCCCGCCCCCCGCCGCATCCGCACGGACGCGCGGCGGCTGAAGCAGGCTCTGCTCAACCTCGTCGGCAACGCCGTGAAGTTCACCGAGCGGGGTTCCGTGCGCGTGGTCGTGTCGATGGGTGGAGACGCCGAGTCGGGGCGCGTGCTCCGCTTCCGAATCACGGACACGGGCATCGGGATCGGGGCGGACAAGATCGCGTCGCTCTTCGAGCCGTTCATGCAGGCCGACGAGACCATGTCGCGCCGCTTCGGCGGCACGGGGCTTGGGCTGGCGGTCTCGAACCGCCTGGTCGAGATGCTGGGCGGTTCGATCGAGGTGCGCAGCGAACTCGGCGTCGGCAGCGAGTTCACGCTCACGCTCCCCGTCAGCGACGAAGAGGCGTCGGACCTCATCTCATCGCCCGACGAGTTGTTCGAGGCCCATGACGGCGAGCGGGAAGATACGTCCGTGGATCGCGTCCGCCTGCGGGCGCGCGTGCTGCTCGCCGAGGACGGCGAGGACAACCGCCGCCTCATCGTCCACCACCTGACCCGCGCGGGGGCAGAGGTCGAGACCGTCGCCAACGGTCGCGCTGCCGTCGAGCGGGCCGTCGGCGCGATCAACGAAGGGAGGCCCTTCGACGTCATCCTCATGGACATGCAGATGCCCGTCATGGACGGCTACACGGCGTCGAAGGAACTCCGTCGCGTGGGCTATGGGCTGCCGATCGTCGCCCTCACGGCTCACGCCATGGCCGGGGACCGCGCCCGCTGCCTCGCCGCCGGGTGCGACGACTACGTCAGCAAGCCCATCGATCGCGCCGAACTTGTCCGCACCTGCGCCAGGTGGGCCGGCCGGCCGGGGCATCGCTCCGCGGCGTGAGAGCGGCCAGGACCGTCCAGCCCACGCACGCTCCCTACCATCGCGCACCACCATGCGCAAGCGCGTGCTGCTCACGCTCTTCCTCGCCGCCCCGATCCTCGTCGTGGCCGGGCTTCTCTACGCCGTCGCCCTCTCGCTCGAGCGCGGCGTGCGCCTCGCCGCCCCGCCCGTCGGCGCGGGCGCGGGCCAGACCGGCGGCGCGAACGCCCTCGGCGAATACCTCGCCGGCCGATCGCGCCTCGTCCCCGCCGAGTCCCTCCCCGGCGGCGTCGCGGTCGTCCTGCACGACGCCTCGGGCCAGTCCTCCGAGTCGCGCCCGGTCTTCATCATCATCGACGACGCCGAGCCGCGCCGCATGGCCCGGCGCGCCGACGGCGCATGGATCGCGCTCCTCGAGCAGCGCACCGAACCCGGCCGCGCCGCGCTGCGCTTCGTCCTCGGCGAAGAGCACGCCCCCGAACTCGACGCCGAAGCCCGCGAACTCGGCCCACGCCGCCTGCCCCTGACCGACCCAGCCGCCCGCCCACCCGGCTCTGAGCCGCCGACGTTCGAGTTCACGGCGGTGGGGTTCGGGACGCGCCCCCGGGGCTGATTCCGTCCCAAAGACCGCGATATGACCCTCTGAGGGCCGATTGCCGACCTGAGAACGGGTCCTAGGACACTTTCTCTCGTACGACGCCCCGACCCGCCGGCCCGGGAGTTGATCGAGGCATGGAGGTTGGTAGATTGATGACGATCCCGTGCCCCGCGGCACGGAGCCTCGCGTCCACTCGGCGGAGGTCTGGCGATGCACGGAGATCAGGGCAGGCGTGGTGGTGTTCGTCGGCTTGTTTCGGGCTGGTCCGCCGGCGACGCCGACTTCAACCGCGACGGCGCGACGGACACGCGCGACCTCGTCGAGTTCCTGCGCGAATGGGCGGCTTCGCGGTGAGCGTGCCACCGCGTCGTCCGGCGCAGTTGCCGGGCGGTGCTCGGCGCCGGGAGTCTTCTGGAGTCGCCCTCTCCGCCACGTCGCCTACGATTCCCCGGCATGACACTCCACATCCCCGATGACATCCTGACCGAAGCGGGCCTGACCGAGCAGGAGGCTCTTGTCGAGTTGGCCTGCCGCCTCTTCGACGCGCGACGACTCGCCAAGAGCAGCGCGGCCCGGCTCTGCGGCATGGATCGTCCGTCGTTCGAGGCCGAACTGCGCCGCCGCGGCCTCGCGGTGTACCGCACAACGCTCGAGGACTACGAGCAGGACACGCGCGATGCGCCGTGGCGCAAGGCGGTATAGCGAGCCATCCGCCGCACAGGCGGGACGCCTGTGCCACCGCCTCTCGGGGCGGATCAGGGAGGATCAAGAAGCGGCATCAGCGATGCGCGCATCCGCTCGCACGCGGCGATCGCCCGTTCAGCGTCCTCCGCGCTCGCGCTGTAGCCCGGATACCGAAGGAGGACCGCCCCCGGCTGGAGCGCGGCGAGGTCGTCAGCATCCCACGACCACCCTGGGTCGGCGTGCTGCACAAGGTGAGCGAGCACGTTCAGTTCGTGCGTTCGTCCGAACGGCACGCCCCGCGCCGCCAGCACCCCCTTCATCAACTTCTCGATGCACTGCTGCGCGTGAAAGACAACGGCGTCGTAGTTGACTTTCGGGGCCTGCAGCTCCCACGTCGCGCTGCCGAAGTCGGCCTCGGACTTGGCGAGCCAGTCGCCCGCCTCGCCGTTCACGCCGCGGCCTCGTACAGCACGACGCCGCGTTCCAGCGCCTCGCGCATGATCGGGTCCGCCACTTCCCGCTCCGCCGATCCGCGGGCATGAGGACGGCGCGGGTGGACCTCGATGGCGAAGGGCCGCTCCATCGCTCGGTACGCCTCCGCGAGCATCGCCGACATGACCGCCACCGGCGAACCCTCGAACGGCAGCACCACGAGCAGGTCCACGTCCGAATCCGGGCGGGGCTCGCCGTAGACGCGGGACCCGAAGAGGATCACCTTGCCCGGCCGAAACCGCCGGACGATGGCCTCCGCCACCCGTCTGATGTCCTGATCGCTGGGTGTCATCGCCTGCATGATATCAGCCGCCCCGCCCCTCACGTCCGCAGCAGGTTCAGCGTCCTGTAGTTCCCTTCCAGAATCTCCTTCGACGGCGCGCCCATCCACCGTTCCAGCGCGGTCGCGTAGACCTGCCGGAAGTCGGTGCGGAACTTCAGGTCGCCGTCGTCGAGGTCGCGCATCGACGGGTGCTCGCCGTGCAGCCCGGCCCGCACCATCGGCCCGAGCACGAACATCGGCGCGGCCGTGCCGTGGTCCGTGCCGCCGGAGGCGTTCTGCCCCACCCGCCGCCCGAACTCCGAGAAGACCATCGTCATCACGCGCTTGTCGTTCTCCTGCGCCTTGAGGTCGGCGTAGAACGCACGCACCGCCTCGGCGAACGTCCGCAGCAGGTTCGCGTGCTGCCCGTTCGCCCCCCCCTGCCCCGCGTGCGTGTCGAACCCGCCCAGGTCGCAGTAGTACACGCGCGTCTTCAGCCCCGCGCGGATCATGCTCGCGATCATCGCCAGGTTCCGCGCCAGCCCCGACCCCGGGTACTGCACCAGCGGCCTCTGGGCCACGGCCCGGCGGATCAGGTCGCTCGACACCTGCGCATCCAGCGCGGTGCGCATGAGGAACGACGCCTGCGAGTTCGCGTCCGCGCCCTCCGGCACGCCCGCCGTCGTGATCGCGCGGTACGGCTCCTGGAGCGACTCGTGCACGTCCTGCCCCGTCCACCGGAACAGGTTGGGCGTCTCGAACGCCACGGGTTGCAGCCGCCGGCCCTGCATGGCGAGCGGCGCGGTGCGCCCGATGGCGATGCCCGGCTGCGGGTTTGTCTGCGTCTGCTCGGGCGTGCCGGACTCGCCCTTGCCGAAGCCGCAGCACTGCGAGTCGTAGTAGCGTCCGATCCACCCGTCGCCGGTGCCGGAGGTGTCGGCCGTGTGCCAGATGTCCATGCTCTTGAAGTGCGAGCGGTTCGGGTTCGGGTAGCCCACGCCCTGCACGATCGCGGCCAGCCCCTCGTCGTACATCTCCTTCACCGGCGCGAGCGCGGGGTGCAGCCCGATGCCGCCGGCGCGGGCGTCGAGCCGCAGCGCCTGCTGCTGCGTGACAGCGATGCCCTGCCGCCGACGGTAGTACTCGTCCTCTCCGAACGGCACGACGGTGTTCAGCCCGTCGTTCCCGCCCGAGAGTTGCAGCACGACGAGGATGTGGTCCTCCGGCACGCCGGGCATGGACGACAGCCCGAGCGCGGGCATCGGCAGCCCGAAGGCGGACCGCTGGAGGAACGCCGGTAGCGTCGCCGCGGCCGACGCCATCACCAGGCCGGAATGCAGGAACTGACGACGAGTGAACGCGGCGGGATCAGGCAGGGGCATGGGAGGCTCCGGGGACAGTGAACAGTGGACAGTTGACAGTGGACAATCGGAATGGGGCGGATCAGGACGGTGTGTCGGTAAGGGTTCGCGGGTGCGCGGTGGGCTTTCGAGTTCTGACGATCATGGCGTTGAACATCGCGAGGAGTTCCTCACACTCTTGCAGCAGGTCGTCGAGTCGGGTCGGATTGATCCACCCACGCCGGCCGATGAGGCGGATCCAATACCTCGTCTCATTCAACTCTCTTGTCACGACGCAGAGCGTGCGTGCGAAATCCTTCGAAGAAACGGCCTGGTCGGCTTCGAACAGGTTCGCTCCGACGGATGTTCCCGATGCCGCCACCTGCTCGACGATCCGGCGGAATCGTCCCTGCCCTTCGAGCGCTTCGGCGAGGTCGAGCACGCGGTCCGCGAACCGCTCCACGCGCTCAAGCGTTGCTGTCCGAAGCCGTCCCATGCGCTGCCCTCAATGTCCACTGTCCACTGTTCACTGTCCACTGTCAGGTTAGCTGGTATTCCGGCATTGCCGTGATGATCAGCAGCAGGCCGACGATCATGTCGTTGCTCATCCTGCCGCCGTGCGACGCGACGAACTGCTCGAGCGTCGCCCGGGCGTGCGCCGGCGACGAGCCGAGCGTGAACCGCAGCAGGTAGTCGATCACCCGCGACGGGTCCGTCCGCGCCGACTCGTCCAGCCCGCTCAGCAGCGGGGCGGGGTCGTACTTCTGCTCGTCCGCCAGCGGGTCGTACCCCTGGGGCCGCTTGCCCGTCAGCAGATACGCGAGGATGTTCTGGCGCACAAAGAGCGTCGAAGTGTTGATCCACGCCCGCCCGCCGGACCACCCCGCCACGCTCGGCGGGAAGAGCAGGCTCTGGCCCATCAGGTCCATCGCGTCCAGCAGGATCGACAAATCGCGCGCGGGCGTGAGCAGCGAGCGCACCGCCCCGACCACCAGTTCGGTCGGACTCTTGATGTGCTGCCCCATCACCTCCGCCGAGTAGAAGTGCTCGCTCAGGAAGAGCCGGCGCAGCACGGGCTTGACCGCGTAGCGCGAGCGCAGCATCTCCGAAGCCAACTCGCGCAGCACGGCCGAGGAGTCCCGCGTGAGGTCGCGGTCGTTCTCGGGCAGTTCGGCCGCGAAGAACGCGTACAACTTGCGGCACATGAACCGCGAGCACGCCGGCCGCGCCAGGATCGCACGCACGAACCCGTCGCCGTCGAGATTCCCGCTCGCGCCGAGGATGTTCTTCGCGCCCGTGTCGTGGTTCCCCTGGTCGAAGTAGAACTCGTCGTCGCGGAAGGTGAAGCCGGTCAGGGCGCGCGCGCCCTCCTTGATGTCGCGCTCGGTGTAGTTCCCCACGCCGAGGCTGAACAGTTCCATCAGTTCCCGCGCGAGGTTCTCGTTGGGCCGGTCGCGGCGCGAGTCGTTGTTGTCCAGGTACGCCAGCATCGCCGGGTCGCGGATGATGCGGAACATCAGGTCGCCGTAGTTCCCAAGCGCGTGCGACCGGAACATCTGGTTCTGCTGGAACATGTGGTACGAGTCTTCGATCGTCCGGTAGGACGTCGCGAAGTGCCCGTGCCAGAAGAGCGTCATCTTCTCTTCGAGCGGGCGCGGCGTCTCGATCATCCGCGCCAGCCACCACCGCTGCACCTCACGCGCCTGCCGACGGTCGTCGCGCTGCCGACGCTGCTGCTCCAGACGCACCTGCGCCAGCGCGTTCTCGTCCTGCGCCTGCCGGGCGCGACGGATCGCCGCCTGTTCCTCCATCGTCGGCGGCCGCATGATCGACGAGTTGAACTCGTCCGCACGCACCTCACGGAACGCGACCTTCTCCGCGTCCAGAAGGTGGTCCACCGCCTTCGTCGGCCCCCACGACACCAGCGTCTGCACCTGCTCCGGCGTCCCCCCGAACCCCGCCCGCCACAGCAGGTGACGCGCCTGCTCGTAGCAGAACGCCTCCGGGCGGACCTGGCTGGTCGGGCTTCGCGTCGCGGCCTGCTGCATCCGTTCCTCCCGGTCGCGGCGGCACAGGCATCCCGCCTGTGCGGCGTCGGTGGCACGGGCGTCCCGCCTGTGCGCCCGTCTTCATACTCCCGTCCGGTCAACGCCGACCCGCCGACCGGATTGCACCCGACCCCCAGTATGAGGCCGACCGCCCAATCGGGGAACACTCTTCTTTCGGGTTTATCCGACTTTCGCGCCGGCATTTCCGCGCCCGGCCCGCCACGCCCGACGCGTCCACACCACCGCCAGCGCGGCCAGGGCCAGCAGCAACGCCCCGTTCGCCTGGTGCAGCGTCCCCACCAGCGCCTCCGCCAGCGGCACCGCCTCAGCGTGCGGCACCTGCTCGCTCGTCGGCACCGACCCCCGCCGCGGCGTCGAAAGCACAGCCCAGAACGCCAACCACCCCAGCGCGAACTGCACCCCCACGACCACCACCAGCCCCGTCCCGAGCCGCCGGATCAGCCGCGAGACGCCGTCCGCCGAGGCACGGCTGCGCAGCAGGAACCCCGCCGCGAACGCCAGGCCGACCACGACCAGCGCGAACCCGATGTGCGTCCAGAGGGTGTGCATCGCGCCGGGCGAGTCCTCGCGCCGCAGGTGCCGGAACGCCGCCCCGAGCACGAGTTGCATCAGCAACGCGTGCAGCGTGCCGGTGGCGAGCGCCTTGCGCTTGCGGTCCGCCGGGTCGGGCGTGATCTCGGCGGTCCGATAGAGCGGCGAAAGCCACGCCGCGACGCACACGGCGAGCGCGAGCACCACCTGCGCGAGAACGCCGTGCACGATGCCGAGATGCGCGCTCCCTTCCGTCACACGAAGTCCGCCCAGCACGCCCTGCACGCACACCACCGCGAACGTCAGCAAGACCCAGAAACGGACCGTTTTCCCCGCCGGCGACAGCAATGCCATCACCGTCAGCGCGAGGAAGCACAGCCCGACCATCGCCCCGAACAGCCGGTGCGTGTGCTCGAAGTACACCCGCGGCTCGGACATCAGTGAGATCGGATACAGGAACATGTTCGCGCCGAAGGTGTCCGGCCAGCCCGTAACCGCCAGCCCGCTCTCCGTGCTCGTCACCGTCCCGCCGATCAGGATCAGCGGCACGACCGCGACCGCCGCGACGAGCGCCAGCCGACCAAGCCACGACTCTCCCTCACGCAGCGCTCCCCTCGGTCGCCGCGTCGCCGAGCCGATCGCACCGCCGACCGCCCCGACCACCGCTCCCAGTGCAACGAACCCCGCCGCAGCGAGCGCGGCGTTCGGCCGGACCGGCGGCTGCCCGCCCGCGTAGGTCGCCGGGTCCGCCTGCTCGACAAGCAGCGACCCGAGCGCGAGCAGATTCACCAGCGCGGTCACCACGCCCCCGACCGCACCCGTCTTCGCATTGGCTCCCCACGCCCTCGAGAGCACGCCCGCGGCTCCCACCCACGCGAGCAGCAGCACACCCGCCACCGCTGCAGGCGGCAGGTTCAACCCCGGGAAGTGCGTCAGAAACCACGCGCACCACATCGCCACCGCCGTGCCGAACCCGAGCGCAAGCGGTGCGGCGAGCCGATAAGACTTCTGGAGAGCGGCGACGGACTGGGCAGCCATCGGCGAGTTCCGTGAGGGTTGTGTCCGGTGTCAGTCTTGTTGCGACCTTGTCTCATTTACCCCGCAACAGGCCCCCGGGACTTGACAGACTACACACAACCTGCGGACATTTCTGCCACACAGCAACGGCGCATGGAAAACCGGAAGGCCCCGTGCCAGGTCCGGACATGCGGCGTCCGGCTTTCCGGGGTCCGAGTCCCCGACAGTTCCTGCCCGTCCGCCGGCCCCGTGCGGGTCGGCCAAGAGGAGCGTTCAAGGTGTCGGCACTCTTCCCGAAATGGATGAACGCCCTCCCGACGCTCGGCGCGGGCGCGGCGTTCTTCGGGCTGATCGGCGTCGTCTGGGGAACCTGGTACTGGGCCACGCCCGACTACACGCGCGTCGGGTACATGCCGACACAGCCGGGCACAGGCTTCAGCCACCAGTTGCACGCCGGCCAGCTCGGCATCGACTGCCGCTACTGCCACACCAAGGTCGAGAAGTCACCCGAAGCGAACATTCCCAACGTCGCGACGTGCATGGGCTGCCACGCCGAGGAGCGTCTGCGCAACTGGGACATCCACCGCGTCGGCTTCGTCCGCGAGGCCTACGCCGAGGACCGCTCCATCGAGTGGCGCCGAATCCACAAACTCCCGGACTACGTCCGCAACTTCCCGCACGATGCGCACGTCAAGGCCGGCGTCTCCTGCTTCTCCTGCCACGGCCAGATCATGGGCATGCCCGTCGTCTACCAGGCCGAGGGGCTGCACATGGGCTGGTGCCTCGACTGCCACCGCAACCCCGAGAAGCACATGGTTCCGCCGGACAAGGTGACCGAC
This sequence comes from Phycisphaerales bacterium, assembly GCA_039794165.1. Lineage (GTDB taxonomy): Bacteria > Planctomycetota > Phycisphaerae > Phycisphaerales > UBA1924 > CAADGN01. The sequence goes on along the minus strand of JBDIVY010000005.1, from coordinate 96,759 downwards.
CTCGTCTGGGTGGAGACGGAGTGGCTCGCACGCCCGATCGCCGGCCGCAACTACAACGGCGTGACCCCGCAGCAACTCGTTGACTCGCTGCGGCGGTCCCCCCCCCAGACCTGCGGAGCCTGCCACCACTGACCCCACGGCACACCCGGCCGACGAGCGAGCGGACGCATGACGCAACACCAGTGCCCATCCAGCAAAGGCAAGGTCGAGCCGCCCTCCGGCCCGCGACACCTGGCGCGCCTCAACGGCCGCGCCGCGTGGCGCAGCACGGAGGAGTTCGTCGACGCCCCCGACTTCCGCGAGTTCCTCGAGCGAGAGTTCCCCGCCGGCGCGAGCGAACTCCTCTCCACTTCGCGCCGCGACTTCGTCAAGTTGATGGGCGCGAGCCTCGCCCTCGCCGGCGCGGCCACCATCCCCGGCTGCCGCCGACCCGACCACAAGATCCTCGCCTACTCGCGCGAAGTCCCCGAGGAAATCATCCCCGGCAAGCCGCTCTTCTACGCCACCGCCATGCCCCTGCCCTGCGGCGGCGCGGAGGGCCTCCTCGTCGAGACCCACGAGGGACGCCCGACCAAGATCGAGGGCAACCCGCTCCACCCCAACAACCGCGGCCGCGCCAGCGCGGAAGCCCTCGCCAGCGTCCTCGGCCTCTACGACCCCGACCGCCTCGTCAACCCGCGCTACGACAACCCCGCGCGTGGCCGGCTCAACGCCACATGGGACGACTTCCGCGTCTGGGCCGAACGCGAACTCAAGGCCTACGACGCCACGGGCGGCGAAGGCGTGGCCTTCATCGCCGAGCCGACCGAAGGTCCGGCATGGGAGCACGCCCGCGCGATGCTGCGCAAGCGCTGGCCCAACGCCGAGTGGGTCGCCTGGAGCCCCGCCGCCGTCGATGAGCCGATCGCCGGCGCGCGCATCGCCTTCGGCGAGCCGTTCCGCGAACTCTTCTTCACCGAGCGTGCGCGCGTCATCGTCTCCCTCGACCGCAACCTCCTCGAAGACGAGCCGGGCGCGATCGCCAACAGCCGCGGCGTCGCCTCCATGCGCCGCCCCATGACCTCGCACGACGAGATGAGCCGCATCTACGTCGCCGAGTCCGCCTTCAGCACGCTCGGCGGCCTCGCGGACCACCGCGTCCGCCTCGCGCCCTCGCGCATCGCCGCCTTCGCCGTCGAACTCGTCCGCGCCCTGCTCCGTCGGAACCCCGACCTCCCCGGCGCATCGCGCCTGCGTGATGCGCTCGCGGCCCTCAGTGTTCCCGCGGGCGATGACCTCCAGATTCCGATGGCCTCCGGCGAGTCCGGGTCGTTCTTCGACGCCCTCGCCGCCGACCTGCTCGCCACCGAGCACCTCGGCCGCAGCCTCATCGTCGCCGGCGCGACGCAGCCGCCCGCCGTGCACGCCCTGACGCACGCCCTGAACGCCGCGCTCGGCAACGTCGGCACGACGGTCGCGTACCTGCCCGTCTCCGAGGAACGCGCCGCCCCGGCCCACGCCGGCATCCGCCGCGTCGCGGAGCGCATGCGTTCCGGCGGCATCACCGCCGTCTTCTGTCTGAACGTCAATCCCGTCTACGACGCCCCCGCCGACCTGAACTTCGCCGAGGCCTACGCCCGCGTGCCCGCCCGCGTCTGTCTCAGCGTCGGCGCGAACGAGACCGCCGCCGCCAGCACATGGAGCCTCAACGGCGCGCACTATCTCGAGTCCTGGGGCGACGCCGTCGCCGACGACGGAACCATCAGCGCGATCCAGCCCATGATCGCGCCCCTCTACGAGCCTGCACACAGTCCGATCGAGTTCCTCGCGATGCTCGCGGGCGGCGAAGCCGTCAGCGGCCACGACCTCGTCCGCGCCGCCTGGCGCGAGCGCCTCGGGTTCGCCGAGGGCGACGCCCGCTTCGAGAGAGTCTGGCGCCGCGCCCTGCACGACGGCCTGCTCGCCAACTCCGCGCCCTCGCCCGTGCGCCCGTCGGTGCGATTCGAGGCCATTGCCGAGTCGCTCGCGGGCCTCGACGTCCCCGCCCCGCCGACCAGCGCGTCGATGGAACTCGTCTTCACGCTCGGCGCGGTCGGCGACGGCCGGCACGGCAACAACGGCTGGCTCCACGAGAAGGGCGACCCCGTCACCAAGGTCGCGTGGGACAACCCCGCCGCCGTCAGCCCCGCCACCGCCAAGGCGCTCAACCTCGAACCCGACCCCTACACCGCGCGCCAGGAGCCGCGCGCCCGCGTCGCAGCGCTCTCCATCGGCGGGCGCGACATCCGCGTCCCCGTCTGGATCTCGCCCGGCATGGCCGACGGCGTGATCTCGCTCGCCTTCGGCTACGGACGCGAGGTCTGCGGCCTGGTCGGCACGGGCGTCGGCGTGAACGCCTACACCGTCCGTCAGGCCGGCCAAGGCCGCGTCGTCCGAGGCGCAACGCTCACCCGCACCGGCGACCACTACCCCATCTCCAGCACCCAGAACCACTGGTCGCTCGAGAGCCGCACAGCCGTCGCCCGCGAGATCGACCTCCCGATCTTCCGCGAGCGCATGGCCGGCCTCGAGCACGCGGGCAAGGCGACGGTGAAGGACCCGTTCGTGACTGGCGTGGCGTCGCTCGGTCTGGCCGAGAAACTGGGCGAACTCAGCCACACGCCGCCGAACCTGAGCCTCTACGAGAACCCCTACAACCAGTCGCTCGGCAACCCCGATCCGCGAGCGATCGACCCCAAGACCGGCGCCCCGCCGGCCTACTCGACGCGCCCGCAGTGGGGGATGACGATCGACCTGAGTTCGTGCTCCGGCTGCGGCGCCTGCATCATCGCCTGCCAGAGCGAGAACAACATCCCCGTTGTGGGCAAGAAGGAAGTCGCCAAGGGCCGCGAGATGCACTGGATCCGCGTCGACCGCTACTTCGTGGGCGACGACCTCAACGACCCCGAGGAGATGATCTCGCAGCCCGTCGCCTGCGTCCAGTGCGAGAACGCGCCGTGCGAGACGGTCTGCCCCGTCAACGCCACCGTGCACGACGGGGAAGGCCTCAACGTCATGGCCTACAACCGCTGCATCGGCACGCGATACTGCATGAACAACTGCCCCTACAAGGCCCGACGTTTCAACTTCTTCGATTGGGCCCAGAGCAAGTTCAACGGCGGCCTCGATCCGCGCTACGTCCCCGAGAGCATGGCCAAGGACTCCGCCACGCGCATCACCTTCAACCAGAACTTCATCCCCCCGCGACTCCGCGCCAAACTCGACGAAATCTCCAAGATGAAGCAGAACCCGGACGTCACCGTCCGCGGGCGCGGCGTCATGGAGAAGTGCACCTTCTGCATCCAGCGCATCAACCGCGCCCGCGTCGAGATGAAACTCCAGGACCTCGGGAACGTCCCCGACGGCTTCTTCCAGGTCGCCTGCCAGCAGGCCTGCCCCAGCGAGGCCATCGTCTTCGGCGACATCCTCGACCCCGACAGCGCAGTCTCGAAGAACCGCACCAGCCACCGCGGCTACCTGCTCCTGGGCTACCTCAACACCCGCCCGCGCACCAGCCACATGCTCCGTGTGCGCAACCCCAACCCCGCCATCCGTGTCGCCGTGGACCACTTCCACGACCATGACCACGGCGGGCACGAGAGCGAAGGGCACGACGAGCCGGCCGGCGACGCCCAGCACTCCTGGAGGCACGACCCCGTGCGACGAACCGATGACGGCGGCTACACCCTGAGTCTCAAGGTTCTGCCGATTCCGATGGGAGCGCCGGCATGAGCGCCATGCACCCCGACAGGATCACCGCCGAGCGCCTCGCCGGACTCGCCCCTGGCGTCGCCACCATCCAGGACGCGCCCACCGGCGACGGCACGCTCATCGAGGACCCCGCCGTCCGCGCCCCGCTCATCCTCAACGACCGCTCCATCCACGACGTCACCGAGATCGTCTGCGGCTACTGCGAGAAGCCCCCGCCCGGGAAGTGGTGGCTGCCCGCGTTCTGCATCGCGTCCACCTTCGCGGCCGTCGGGATGCTGATGATCCTCTACCTCATCATCACCGGCATCGGCACCTGGGGCCTGAACAACCAGGTCGGCTGGGCCTGGGACATCACCAACTTCGTCTTCTGGATCGGCATCGGCCACGCGGGGACGCTGATCTCCGCCATCCTCTGCCTCTTCAAGCAGAAGTGGCGCACCGCCGTCAACCGCTCCGCCGAGGCGATGACGATCTTCGCCGTCATGTGCGCCGGCATCTTCCCCGCCATCCACGTCGGCCGCATCTGGTTCATCTGGATGGTCTTCCCCATCCCGAACTACAACTGGATCTGGCCCAACTTCCGCTCGCCGCTGCTCTGGGACGTCTTCGCCGTCAGCACCTACTTCACGGTCTCCCTGCTCTTCTGGTACATGGGCATGATCCCGGACTTCGCCACGCTGCGCGACCGCGCCGACCGTCGGCTCCGCCGCGGCCAGAGCGCCCGCGTCCGCCTCGAAGCCCCCGGCCCGGTCAAGTTCACCGTCGAACTGCCGATCCTCGCCGATCGCATCCGCGCCCTCGTCTACGGCATGCTCGCCGTCGGCTGGCGGTTCTCCAGCCGCCACTGGCACCGCTACGAGAACGCCTACCTCATCCTCGCCGGCATCTCGACGCCGCTGGTCCTCAGCGTGCACTCGATCGTCTCCTTCGACTTCGCCACCAGCATCCTCCCCGGCTGGCACACGACGATCTTCCCGCCCTACTTCGTCGCCGGCGCCATCTTCGGCGGCTTCGCCATGGTGCTGCTCCTGCTCATCCCGGCGCGAGAACTCTACCCCAACTTCAAGGACCTCCTCACCCTCCGCCACCTCGAGAACATGGCGAAGATCCTGCTCGTTACCGGCATGATGGTCGGCTTCGCCTACGCGATGGAGTTCTTCATCGCCTGGTACGCCGCCAACGAGTACGAGTTGTACGCGTTCATCAACCGCGCCACCGGCCCGTACTGGTGGGCCTACTGGACCATGATCACCTGCAACGTCGTCAGCCCGCAACTCTTCTGGTCGCGGGCCATGCGCACCAACCCCGTCGTCATCTGGATCGTCGCCCTGCTCGTCACCATCGGCATGTGGTTCGAGCGCTTCGTCATCATCGTCACCAGCCTCCACCGGGCCTTCCTCCCCGGCGAGTGGCACATGTTCTTCCCGACCTGGGTGGACATCCTCATCTTCACCGGCTCGCTCGGCATCTTCGTCTCGATGTTCATGCTCTTCATGCGGTTCCTCCCGCAGTTCCCCATGGCCGAGGTCAAGGCCGTCATGCCGCAGGCCGACCCGCACGGGCACCACGCCCACCACAACGGAGGGGGGCACTGACCATGGCGATCTCCGATTACATGCCGTTCCTCTTCCGTCCCCCGGCCCCCCGCTTCGTCACCGAGGCCGGCACGCCCGTCCACGGCGTGCTCGCCCAGTTCGACGACGTCGCCAAGGTCTACCACGCCGCCGAAAGGCTGCGCGACGAGGGATTCGCCATCTGGGACGTCCACTCCCCCTTCCCCATCCACGGCATCGAGGAGGCGATGGGACACCGACGCACCATCCTCCCCTTCATCGTCGGCGGCGCGGCCTTCACCGGCGTCAGCGGCGCGATGCTCATGCAGTGGTTCATGAACGGGTTCGACTTCCGCTTCGTCGTCCAGGGAAAGCCCGACTTCGCGTGGGAGCCGTTCCTCATGGTCACCTTCGAACTCGGCGTCCTCTTCAGCGCGTTCGCCGCCCTCTTCGGCATGCTGGCCCTCAACGGCCTGCCCCGCTGGAACCACCCCCTCCTCGCCAGCGAACGCTTCCTCTCCTCCAGCGACGACACCTTCTTCATCGTCGTCGAGGCGACCGACCCGAAGTTCGACCCCCTCGCCACACGACGCCTGCTCGAGTCCCTCGGCGCGTCCGCCATCGAACTCGTGGAGGAAACATGAGCACGAGGAAGTGGCAAAGTGACAAAGTGGCGAAGTGGCATAGTGGTTCTGCGCCGCGGTGGCACGCGCTGCCACTCTGCCACTCCGCCACTCTGCCACTTCATCCCGTCGCGGCTCTCGTCGCGGCGTTGCTCATGCTGACCGGCATCACCCTCGCCGGCTGCCGCGGCGACCGCTCCGACAACCCCCCACGCCAGTTCTTCCCCGACATGGACGACCAGCCACGCTGGAAGGCGCAGGACCGCAGCGAGTTCTTCGCCGACGGCCGCACCATGCGCCAGCCCCCGCAGGGCGCGGTCGCCTTCGGCCGCAGCCCCGTCGTCTCCGAACAGCCCTGGGCCGCCACCTACACCCTCCAGCGCGCACAACTCCTCAAGGACGACGACCGCGTCTACCGCGGCGTCAACGAGAACGGCGAACCGCTCACTACCATCCCCGTCGAGGTCACCCCCGCCCTCCTCGACCGCGGCCAGAACCGCTTCGACATCTACTGCGCCGCCTGCCACGGTATCAAGGGCGACGGCAAGGGACTCGTCGGTCAGTCCTGGGCCTACCCGCTCCCCTCATTCCACGATGAACGCTTCCTCCCCGGCGGCGAGACCGGTGCCGAGGGCCACATCTTCGACGTCGCGCTCAACGGCTTCGTCGGCCCGACCGGCCGCCAGTTGATGCCCGGCTACGCCCACGCCCTCACCGAGCACGACGCCTGGGCCATCGTCGCCTACCTCCGCGCCCTGCAACGCGCCCACCGCGCCGGCATCCAGGACGTCCCAGATAGCGAACGAACGCAACTCCAGGGCGCGCCCAGACCAGCGCCCGCCGCGGAGGGTGGCACATGACCACGCTCAACGCCGAAGCCTACCAGCGCCAACTCGACGCCATCGCCGCCGAGCCGCGCATGCGCGACGACAACATCCGACTCGCCGGCGCAGGCGCCGCCGCCATCTCGCGCTCCCTCCTCTTCGTCGGCGCGGCCGGGCTCGCCCTCACCGTCATCGGCGCGTTCGTCTACGGCCTGCGCCACGCCCTGGCCTCCTACCTCGTCGGCGCGGCCGCCGTCCTCGCGCCCTGCCTCGGCGCGCTCCTCTTCACCATGGTCCTCCACCTCGTGAACGCCGGATGGACCGCCTCCGTTCGCCGCCAGGTCGAGAACCTGATGAGCATGCTCCCCCTCGCCGTCGGGCTGATGATCCCCGTGCTGCTCATCGAGACAGTCACCAGCGGCACGCTCTACGCCTGGATGGACCCCGAAGTGCGGGCGCACTCGTACCTGATCGAGAAAAAGGCCCCCTTCCTCAACATCACCTTCTTCCTCATCCGCGCCCTCCTCTACATCTTCGTCTGGACCTACCTCGCGCGCCGTCTCTGGTGGTACTCGACCGAGCAGGACCGAACCGGCGATCGCTGGCTCACCGCACGCGCCCGCTGGACGAGCGCGTGGGGCATCCCCGTCACCGCCCTCACGCTCGCCTTCGCCGCCTTCGACTGGCTCATGAGCCTCGACTACATGTTCTTCAGCACCATGTGGGGCGTCTACTACTTCGCCGGCGCCTTCATGTCCTGCTTCGCCATCGTCGTCCTCACCCTCTTCGCGGTTCGCTTCGTCGGGCGCCTCAACGGCCTCGTCACCGAGGACCACTTCCACGACGTCGGCAAGCTCCTCTTCGGGTTCACCGTCTTCTGGGCCTACATCGCCTTCAGCCAGTACTTCCTCATCTGGTACAGCAACATCCCCGAAGAGACACGCTTCTTCCTCGACCGCAAGACCGGCGGGTGGGAGAACCTCTCCTTCATCCTCGCCGCGGGCCACTTCATCGTTCCCTTCATCTTCCTCATGGCTCGGCGCATCAAGCGCACGCCGGTTCTTCTCTCGCTCGGCGCGTGCTGGCTCCTGCTCATGCACGTCCTCGACATGGTCTGGGTCGTGCGCCCCACCGTCTACGTCCACCCGATGAACGACGCCTGGCTCGAGGCGATCAACGCCGGCGCGGGCGCCGACGCCGCCCAGGCCGCACGCGACGCCCAGTCCGGCCCCGGCCCCACCGCATGGTGGCTGGACATCGCCGCCATCGTCGGCGTCATCGCCATCTTCGCCGGTTTCTACATCCGCAAGGTGGCCTCCGGGCCGCTCCTCCCGCTCAAGGACCCCCGCCTCCCCGAAGCGATGGAGCACAGGAACTATGTCTGACCACCCCTGGCCCCAGCCGACTGGAAACCCGGGGCCGGGCCGGGTCGTCCTGCCCGACAGGAATGCGTATTGTTTGGCAAGAGTTGCCCGGGGCCGGGGGGCCGCAGCGGAGACTGCTCGATGAGCGCGCATCAAGAGCCGCACGAGACGCCGATCGTCCACGAACAGCCGGATACCTGGCACCGGCACACCGTGGATGAGGGACGCCCGCAGCACGAGCACGGCGCCCGCGCCAAGCCCGCTATCCTCGCCGTCGTCTGCATCTCGATGATCGTCTCCGTCGTCGCGATGGTGCTCGGCGTCGCCGTCTACTTCGAGTGGTACGTCACGAGCCTCAAGGCCGAACGCACCGAGACCATCACCGCGGCGACGAAGGCCCGCAGCGAGAAGGAAGCCGCGTGGAGTTCCCTCGCCGCCCCGAGCGCGTGGAAAGACCGCGACGCGGGCACCGTCACGATCCCCATCGAGCGCGCCAAGCGCCTCGTCGTCGAGGAGTACCGGAGGTCCGGCACGAGTGGCAGCTGACCGGCGAACAACCCGAGTCCGTGCATGGGCGGCCCGCCTCGCGCTGCTCTGCGCCCTCGCCGCGCCCGCCGCGAACGCCCAACTGCTCTCGAAGGAACTCCCCGAGGAGGTGCGCGGCCTCGAAGTCATCGATCGGCGCGGCCAGCCCACGCCCCCCGACGCCGTCATCGTCAACCACGACGCCAAGGCCGTCCCCTTCGGCTCCTACTTCAACGCCGACGGCCGCCCGATCGTCCTCGTCCTCCAGTACTACCGTTGCCCGATCGTCTGCCCCGTCGTGCAGCAGAAACTGGTCGAGTGCCTCAACCAACTCGACTACACCGCCGGCAAGGACTTCCAGGTCGTCGTCGTCAGTTTCGACCCCGGCGAGCGCACCCCCGTCGCCGCCTCGGCCCGCCAGCACACACTCGAGTGGTACAACCGCGAGAAGACACCCGAGGTCCGCGCCGGCTGGGCCTTCCACACCGGCGAGGAGCAGCACGTCCGCCGCCTCGCCGACGCCGTCGGCTACGACTACCGCGCCCTGCCCAACGGCGAGTACAGCCACCCCGTCGCCTTCTTCGTCCTCACGCCCGACGGCCGCGTCTCGTCCGCCGTCTACGGTTTCGAGTACCCGCCGCGCGAAGTCCGCCTCGCGCTCCTCGACGCCTCGGGCGGCCGCATCGCCCAGTCCATCGGCGACTACCTCCTGCACTTCTGCTACCGCTACGACCCGACCGCGGGGGCGTACACGCTCGCAGCGTTCCGCGTCATGCAACTCGGCGGCGTGCTCGCCATGATCGGCGTCTTCGGCCTCGTCGCCGCGCTTCTTGTGCGCGAGCGCATCCTCCGTCGCCGCCGAGGCGTCGTCCCGTGCGCAACCGCCACGACCACTCCCGCGCCCGCCCGCGGCGCGCTGGCAGGGCAGACCACATGACCGCATCCATCCTCCCAACCCTCGCGCAGCGAACCGGCCCCGTCCACGGCCTCTTCTTCCGCGGCGATTCCGCGTGGGACAAGGGCGTCGCCACCGACAGCCTCTTCATGTGGGTCTTCTGGTTCTCCACCTTCTGGTTCGTCCTCCTCATGGGCCTCATGGTCTGGTGGGTCTACAAGTACCGCCGCCGCCCCGGCGTCCCCGCCTCGCGCAGCGCATCCCACAACGCCCCGCTCGAGGTCGTCTGGACCGTCGTCCCCTCCCTCTTCCTCGGCTACATCTTCTTCCGCGGCTTCCACACCTACATCGACAAACTCGTCGCGCCCGCGGACTCCATCGAACTCGTCGTGAAGGCCATGAAGTGGAACTGGACCGCGACGTACCCCAACGGCGGCGTGTCTCCCGATGTCATGCGCCTCGGCGCCAGCGACGTTCCCGTGTTTGTGCTTCCCGCAGGGCGCGCCGTCCGCTTCAAGATGTACAGCGACGACGTCATCCACGCCTTCTGGATCCCGGACTTCCGCATGAAGTTCGACGTCATGCCCAACCGCTACACCAGTTTCTGGATCCAGCCCATGCAGGCCGGCGAGACCCACTGGGTCTTCTGCGCCGAATACTGCGGCGACCAGCACTCCGAGATGGCCGCCGTCATCCAAGTCGTCACGGAGCCCGAGTACAACGACTGGGTCACGCGGATCGGCCAGGTCGGCGGCACCCCGCAGGAACGCGGCCTCGTCGTTGCCCGAAAGAACGGCTGCTTCGCCTGCCACTCCATCGACGGCACGCGCAACGTCGGCCCGACCTGGCGCAACGCCTACGGCAACCCCGTTCCGCTCGCCGACGGCTCCTCCGTCCCCGGTGACGACCGCACCGAATGGGACAACTACATCCGAGAGTCCATCCTCGTCCCGGGCGCGAAACTGCACGCGGGCTACCCGAACCAGATGAACTCCTTCCAGGGCATCATCACCGAGGACGAAATCCTCTGGATCACCGCCTACATCCGCAGCCTCAGCGACCACCCGCTCGGCGCGGCCGCGCTCGAAGCCGAGCAGGCCGCCGAGAGCGAGGGGGAGGGCGAGGGCGACGCGCCCGCGAACGGCGAGGGCGCGAACGGGGGACCGAACTGAACCATCCGGCGCGCCCCGGCGCGCCATTCCGGGAGCGATCGGCTCCGAAGGCGAGCGACCGATGAGCAGGATACCAGCCGCACACGACGCCGCGCACGGACACCACGACGAGGGCAGTTACCTCACCCCGCGCGGCCCGTTCCTCTCCACCGTCGTCGCGTGGGCCACCACCATCGACCACAAGAAGATCGGCGTCATGTACCTCGTCGCCGTGCTCACCATGTTCTTCCTCGGCGGCGTCGCCGCAATGGCCGTCCGAGCCGAACTCTGGACGCCCAACCGCTACGTCGAGCAGGTCCAGCCCGACGGCACAACCCAGACCGTCCTCCAGGGCGACCTCCTCGGCAAACTCTTCAAGGCCGACGGCCTCGGCGCGGCCAACAACATCTACAACCGCGTCTTCACCCTCCACGGCGCCATCATGGTCTTCATGGTCATCGTCCCCGGCGTCCCCGCCTCACTCGGCAACTTCTTCCTCCCCATCATGCTCGGCGCCAAGGACGTCGCGTTCCCGAGGCTCAACCTGCTCAGTTGGTACATCTACGTCACCGGCTCCATCTTCGCCGTCCTCTCCATCATCCTCGGCGGCGTGGACACCGGATGGACCTTCTACACCCCGTACAGTTCCACCCACGCCGCCGGCCACTGGAACGTCGTCTTCATGATCCTCGGCGCGTTCATCCTCGGCTTCAGTTCCATCCTCACCGGCCTGAACTTCATCGTCACCACCCACAAACTCCGCTGCCCCGGCATGGGCTGGTTCGACATGCCCCTCTTCATCTGGGCCATCTACTCCACCTCCATCATCGCCGTTCTCGCCACCCCCGTCATCGGCATCACGCTGCTGCTGCTCATCTTCGAGCGCCTCTTCCACGTCGGCATCTTCGACCCCGCCATGGGCGGCGACCCCGTCCTCTTCCAGCACTTCTTCTGGTTCTACTCGCACCCCGTGGTGTACGTGATGATCCTGCCGGGCATGGGCATCATCAGCGAACTCATCGCCGTCCACTGCCGCAAGCCCATCTTCGGCTACCGCGCCGTCGCCTTCGCCTCGCTCGGCATCGCGGCCGTCTCCTTCATCGTGTGGGGGCACCACATGTTCGCCTCCATGGGCGAACTCGCCTCGGCCGTCTTCTCCTTCCTCACCTTCCTGGTCGCCATCCCCACCGCCGTCAAGGTTTTCAACTGGATCGCCACGCTCTACAAAGGCTCCATCGCCATCAACACCCCCATGCTCTACGCCATGTCGTTCCTCTTCCTCTTCTCCATCGGCGGTCTGACCGGCCTCCCCCTCGGCGCGCTCGCCACCGACCTCCACCTGCACGACTCCTACTTCGTCGTCGCCCACTTCCACTACGTCATGATGGGCGGCACCATCATCGCCTTCGTCGGCGGCCTCCACCACTGGTGGCCCAAGATGTTCGGACGCATGTACAACGAGAAGTGGGCCATGCTCGGCTGCGCCCTCGTCTTCATCGGCTTCAACGTCACCTTCTTCACCCAGTTCTTCCTCGGCACCCAGGGCATGCCGCGCCGCTACGCCAGTTACGTCGACGAGTTCCAGTTCCTCCACCAGGTCTCCACCGTCGGGTCGTGGTTCCTGCTGCTCGGCTTCCTCGTCCACCTCGGCACCTTCATCCACTCGCTCGTCGCCGGGCCGAAGGCGCCCCCGAACCCGTGGGGCGGCCTCACCCTCGAATGGGAGACCGAAAGCCCGCCCATCGAGCACAACTTCCACCACGAGCCGATCCTCAGGCACGGCCCCTACGACTACGACACCACCGTCCCGCCGCACTACGACCCCGCCGACTACCCGCTCGACACCTCCACGCCGCCGCACCGCTCGGGCCACTGACCGGAGACGACGATGACCAGCATCCCCACGCACCACGATCATCAGCCGTCGCCGGCCGACCCCTCGGCCCCGGGGTGGAAGCGCTACGTCGCGGCCTCCCACTTCCGCTCCGCGGCGGACGAGTTCGACGCCTGCAAACTCGGCTTCTGGCTCTTCCTCGCCACCGAAGTCCTGCTCTTCGCCGGCCTCTTCTGCGCCTACGCCATCTTCCGCATGATGTACCCCGAGGCCTTCGCCGCCGGCAGCCACTCGCTCGACGTGAGGTGGGGGGGGCTGAACACGGTCGTGCTGCTCATCTCGTCGTACACCGTCGCCTCCAGCATCCGCTGCGCCATGCTCGACAAGCGGTTCTGGCTGCACGTGAACCTCATCATCACCCTCGTCTGCGCCGCCGCGTTCGTGGTCATCAAGTTCACCTTCGAGTACGGCCCCAAGTGGGCCGAGGGCAAGCGCCCCGGCGTCCTCTTCGACTACCCCTACTGGAGCCACCCCCAGGAGCCAATCTGGTGGAGCGTCTACTACTGCGCCACCGGCATCCACGCCCTGCACGTCGTCATCGGCGCCTGCCTGCTCGCCTGGTGCCTCTTCCGCTCCGTCCGGCACAGGGCCTACGGCCCGACCCACTACACCATGCTCGAAAACTCCGGCCTCTACTGGCACCTCGTCGACCTCATCTGGATCTTCCTCTTCCCCCTCCTGTACCTCATCCACTGACCCGGAACGACCCATGAGCCACACCAAGCCGGCCAACCACAACGGCGACGAGTTCGACCCCGACAACCCGCACGGGTTCACCTACGTGGACCACGGCCACCACGTCATGAGCGGCCGCACGCTCCTGGTGGTGCTGCTCGCGCTGCTCGCCTTCACCGGCCTGACCGTCGGCGCGGCCGAGGTCGAGACCTACATGATCGAGGTCATGGGCTGGAGCATCCCGAACTCCGTCAACGTGCTCATCGCGATGAGCATCGCCACGGTGAAGGCGATCCTCGTCGTCACCTTCTTCATGGCTCTCAAGTACGACAACCCGTTGAACACCATCGTCTTCCTCTTCTGCCTCTTCGCCTTCGCCATCTTCCTCTCCTTCACCGCACTCGACCTCGGCAACCGCCACCGCGTCGAGGCCTACCGCGCCCCGCAGATCAGCGCGGGTGGCACCGGAGTCAACCTCACCCGCAAGACGGGCGAGAAGAACGAGAAGGGCGAACCGATCGTCGAAAGCATCGTCGGCCCCATCGCCGGCTACGTCCGCAACGTCACCGTCGAGGAGAAGAGCGCGGAGTACGTCGAGAAGAAACTCGCCGAGAAGCACCCGCACCACGAGGACGCCGCCGTCGGACCCAGCCGCTCGCGCCCCCAGCGCGGCCTGAGCGGCGCGCTCGACGAGCACGCCCCAGCCTCCGACCCAGCCCACGGCGGTCACTGATGCGCCCCTATCCTCGCGCATGAACCGCGCTCGCGCCATCCCCGCCGCGCTCGCCGCGCTGGCCCTTCTCGTCGCGGTCGGCTCGGGCTACGCGATGGCCCGCCGCCTCGCGGACTTCGTCGAGCGCCACGGGCGCATCGTCTACGCCTTCCGGCCCGTCGCCGACGACCGCTTCGAGTACGCCGGGCGCGCCGTCGTGTTCGAGGACCTGCCCGCCACGGAGGCCGAGCCGTTCGGCGCGCTCATCCTCCGCTACGCCGACGAGGAGGTGCGCCTGCGCGTTACCGTCGCCCCGCGCGCGCACGCCGCGAGCCTTCCCGGCCTCGTCCGGCACGAGGACTGGATGCGCGTCCTCCGTTTCGCCCCGCTCAGCGGCCGCACCGACCGCGAGTTCGCCGAGGGCCTCGCCTCCGGCGAGATCGCCGACCGCATCGCCGTGGTGGCGCGCACACCCCCCCCCGGCGCGGACCCCGAGACCTGGGGCCGCATCTGGCGCAAGGACTGGACCTTCGACATCTACGAACTCCTCCCCGACGGCACCATCCGCCACGAGCGCTTCGCCTACCCGCAGGGCCGGCCCTACTCGCCCGACGCGCCGACGATGCACAACGGCCTGCCCACGCTCCGCCCGGACTCCTGGCAGTTCGACGCCGCGCTGCACGTCATGCCCGAGGGCACCGGCCCGCGCATCATGGCCGCCGACAGCGCGATCCGTGCCGCCGGCTGGACACTCCCCGCCGCGTCCATCGCCATCTTCGCCTTCGTCGCCGCGCTCCTCGTCGCCCTCGCGCCGAAGAAGAAACCCGGCTCGCTTCCTCCGCGCCTCCGCGCCTCCGCGTGAGCCGGCATTCATTCCCCGCCGTCTCGCTCGAACCCCGGCAGCCCGCACTCCGGGCACCGACCCTCCGAGTCCGGCGTGGGGTAGCCGCACCGCGGGCATCCGGTGGCGGGCACGGTCACGATCCATGTCCCAATGCGACGCGAGAGCAACCCAAGTACCACGCCCACCGCCATCAACGCCAGCCCGCGGTACGTGGACTGCATGTCGCCGTCCTCCATGAACACACGGAACGCGTGCGACGGATCGCCGATGCCGACGGCGAAGAGCACCTTCTTGAGGAAGAGGTACGCCCCGAACCCAAGGCACCACACCGCCGCGACCCGCACCACCAGCGTCACGATCGCACGCACGGCGTTGATCCGCTCGGGCGGGATGGCGGAGCGGCGCGGCATGGCCACAGTGTACCGCCACGACGCCACCACGTGCCAACCCGACCAATCGGGCCGCGTGGGAACCCTGCGCTATCCCCCTTTTCCCTCCGCGTCTCCGCGCCTCCGCGTGAGCGTCTCCGGGGGCCGGCTCGCGTATGCTCTGCCAACGGAGGACGGAGGCACCATGATCCGGCGCGAGGACGACGGCTACTGGATCGAGCACGAGCAGCGCATCGCCGTCCACCACGAACTCACCTTCGCCTGCCTCACCACCGGCGCGGGACTCTCCATGTGGTTCCCGGTCAGCGCGGAGGTGGACCTGCGCCCCGGCGGCCTCATCACGCTCGGCTGGGACGAGAAGGCCAGACGCCGAACCACCATCGCCATCCTCGACTACGACGCCGGCGGCCGCATCACCTGGGACTGGTACGCCGCACACCGCGACCAGCACGCCCCGATCTACTGGGAAGTCCTGCCCGACGTCGAGCGCGGCTCCATCCTCCGCTTCCGCCAAGGCCCCTTCGCCGCCGACGAGGACTCGCTCGTCGGCATGGCCCTCGAAGCCCAGTTCTGGGCCTGGCACGTCTGCAACCTTCGTGCCGTCCTCGAAGCCAAGCACGACATGCGCACGGTCCGCCCCATCTAGGCGCACCATCACCCCTCTCTCGCATCTCCCACACCGCGCCTCTGCGCCTCCGCGTGAGGCTCTTCCTCCGCCAGTCCCAGCGGATCATCCGGCACCGCGAACCGTCCGCCCACGATCCGCGCCCCCGCCTCGACCCGCAGCGTCCGCGCCGCCAGGTCGCCCTTCCACGTCGCCTTCGGCCCGATCCGAACGCCCCCCCCCGTGATCGCGTTCGCCTCCAGCACACCCAGCACCTCGATCCCCGCGTGCGCCTCCACCAGCGACGCCATCACGTGCCCGCGCCGCTGCACCACAACCCGGCCGCACGTCTGCAGCTTCGTGTAGGCCTGCGCGTTCCTGATCACCAGGTCCTCGATCACCAGCCGCTTGTGGCACCCGGGGCACGACACCGTCACCGCCCGCACGCCGACCTCGAACCGTCGGCGGCAGTGGTAGCACTGCACGCTTCGATGGGTTGTCTCCGGCGGCATGGATCGGGCGGGCGTCACGCCGTCGGCGCGCCGACTCCTTTCGCCGCAGGCTTCGCCTCCGCCACGCTCTTGGCGTGCTCCTTGCCCGCGTCCGGCCCCACGCGGCAGTGCCCGTAGAACGACGCCCCCTCGTTCACCACCAGTTTCGGCGCGGTCACGTCGCCCGTCACCCGCGCCTTCGCCGTCAACTCCACCCGGTCCCGCCCCACGACGTCCCCCTCCACCGTCCCGTCCACCGTCACGCGCCCCGCGTCGATCGCCGCCCGGCACGTCGCTCCGCTCCCGATCCGCAACTCCCCCTTCCCGACGATCTTCCCCTCCACGCGCCCGTACACCTGGGCCGCGGACTCGAAACTGATCTCCCCGGTGATGCTCGTGTCCGCCCCGATCGTCGTCGTCTGGTTCGTGCCCTCAGCCATGATCTCCTCCGTGGTGTTCGGCGTGCGTGCCCCCCGACGCCGGGCAGTCTACCCGCCGCCGAACCGCGGCAACGCTCGGGCCAACAGGCCCAAAGGGCCGCCCCAACCAGAGCCAGGGGCAACGCCCCTGGAAATCCGTCCCCCCAACCCCGGAGCCGCATCGCGGCGACCCAATCCTCCTGTACACTCTCCTCCACACCCTTCCGGAGGCCTCCCATGACCCGCGCCCTGCTCCCCGCCGTTCTTGCCGCGCTCGCGCTCGCCGCCTGTTCGTCCACGCCGAAGCGCACACCCGCATCCGCCGACCGCGACGCCGAGATGTTCGCCCGCATCGCCGCCCTCGAGGGCGAGTGGGAACCCGCCGCCGACGACGCCGGCGTGCCCTACACCGCCGTCTTCACCGTCTCCTCCGCCGGCTCCGTCGTCCGCGAGATCATGTTCCCCGGCGCGCCCCACGAGATGACCAACCTTTACCACATGGACGGCGGCGACCTCGTCCTCACCCACTACTGCGCCGCCGGCAACCAGCCCCGCATGATCGCCCGCGAAGTCCGCGAGACCGCCGAGGGCACGGTCTACGAGTTCGACTTCGACTCCGTCTCCAACCTCCGCCCCGAGCACGACCACTACATGGGCCGCATGACCCTCACCCTCCTCCGCAACGGCGCCATCCGCCAGGACTGGCGCTCCTACGACCGCAACGGCAAACTCACAGAGCCGACGGCGTTCGCGCTGCGAAGAAAGGGCGGCTCGTGAACCCACTGCTCAACGAGCCGCGACCGTGAGGGAGCGGTTCCGTGGAGCCTCACCAACGAGGTTCGGTGGGGCGCGAGCGAGGGCCCGATGCGCGCCGACGCTCTCACGCCCCCGAAGCGGAACACATGCCGCGTGCGGCCTTACTATCCGCCCATGATCCGCCTTCTCACACCCTCGGATGCGCCCGCCTTCGCCGAGCTGCGTCGTCTCATGCTGCGCGAGTCGCCGTGGGCTTTCTCCTCCAGCCCCGAGACCGACCGCGCCAGCGACCCCGAGTTCGTCGCTGCACGCTTCGCTTCCGCAAGCCAGGCTATCGCCGGCGCCTTCGACGACGACCGATTGCTTTCCGCCGCGCTGCTCGTGCGCGACGACGCCCCCAAGCGCGTCCACATTGCGAACATCTACAGCGTCTACACGCACCCAGACGCACGCCGGCGCGGGCTCTGTCGCGCCGTCTGCTCCCTCCTCCTCGAGACCGTCCGCTCCTGGTCCGGAGTCGAAGTCGTGCAGATCTCCGTGAGCGAGCGCGCTGCAGAGGCCCGCGCGCTCTACGAGTCGCTCGGTTTCACCATCTGGGGCGTCGAGCCTGACGCCCTGCGCATTGGCGGTGTCTCGCTCGCCGAGCGCCACATGCTCCTTCGCCTGTGAGACTCAACACCTCGGCGCGCGGCACAGATGTATCTCGGCCGGCATCGTCCCGCCGGCACAGGTCGGCCGGGGCATCTCGATCAACCGCCAGACTTGCCGTGAGGCGCAGGCTGCCCATGGGCCGTGTCCTCGCCGTGAGTCGCTGGGGTTTCCCTATCGCACCGGATTCTTCACCGGTTCCTGCCGCAACGCCTTCCTCCGCTCTGCGATCTCTGCCGCCCGCCGCGACGCCTCGCGCATGGTCTCGCGATCGCCGATGATCTCGCCAATCGGACGGCGGGGTTGGATTGGCGTTGGCTGGTTCGATTCGGTGTCTGACACGCGGTTGTCTACCAATTGGAAGCGGCCTTGTCCATACCTCTCTGCGAGGAGGGTCATCCGTCCCGTCCGGCCGCATGACGGACGGATCGTTGGCGCTACGCCGTCCGCTTGCGGGCCTCCAGTGCCCGGCGCTGGCGGTCGCGGAGGTCGGCCTCCGCCTTCGCCCAGTACTCGAGCAACTGCTCCCGCGTCATGCCGCGGGTCTCCTCGCGGATGCGATCCTGGCCTTTGCGCTTCATTTCGACGCAGTCAAAGTCCTTCTTCATGGCCGTTCTCACTCCTCCCCCGTATCCAGCACCGCCATGAACGCTTCCTGCGGGATGTTCACGCTCCCGATCGACTTCATGCGTTCCTTGCCCTTCTTCTGCTTCTCCAGCAGCTTCCTCTTCCGCGTCACGTCCCCGCCGTAGCACTTGGCCGTCACGTCCTTGCGGAACGCCTTGATCGTCTCGCGGGCCACCACCTTCCCGCCGATCGCGGCCTGGAGCGGGATCTCGAACTGGTGCCGGTCGATCTGCTTGCGCAGTTTCACCAGCAGGTGCCGCCCGCGCTGCTCGGCCCGTTCCCGGTGGCAGATGAACGTCAGCGCCTCGACCGGGTCGCCGTTGATCAGCACGTCCACCTTCACCAGCCGGTCCGCCCGGTACCCGATCACCTCGTAGTCCATCGTGCCGTAGCCGCTCGTCAACCCCTTCAGTTTGTCGTAGAAGTCGTAGATGAGTTCCGCCAGCGGCACCTCGAACGTCAGCATCTGCCGCGTCTCGGAGACGACCATCTGGCTCTTGTACACGCCGCGCCGGTCGAGGCAGAGTTTCATGATCTCGCCGACGTACTGGTTGGGGATCATGATCTCCACGCGGCAGATCGGTTCGCGGATCTCCTCGACCAGCCCCATGTCCGGCAGGTCGGCCGGGTTGTGCACCTCGACCTCCTCGACCACCCCCCCCTTGCCCCGCACCAGCACCTTGTAACTCACCGTCGGCGCCGTCTGCACCACCTCGACCCCCCCCTCACGCTCCAGCCGCTCCTGCACGATGTCCATGTGCAGCAGCCCCAGGAACCCGCACCGGAACCCGAACCCCAGCGCCTCCGAGTGCACCGCCTGGAACGTGAACGACGAGTCGTTCAGGCTCAGTTTCTCCATCGCCTCGCGCAGTTCCTCGAAGTCGTTGCCCTTCTTCTCGCTCGTCGCGGGGTAGAAGTCGCAGAACACCATCTGCCGCGGCGGCTGGTACCCCTCCAGCGGCTCCTCCGCCGGGTCCAGTTCCAGCGTGATCGTGTCGCCGACGCGCACGTCCCCCAGCGTCTTGATCGCCGCGACCAGGTACCCCGTCTCCCCCGGCCCCAGTTCCTGCACCTTCAGCGCCTTGGGCGTGTACTTCCCGAGTTCCGTCACCTGGTGCGTCCGCCCGAGGCCCATCATGCGGACCTTCTCGCCCACGCGCAGCCGACCGTCGAACACCCGCACGTACACGATCACCCCGCGGTAGTCGTCGTACACCGCGTCGAAGATCAGCGCCCGCGTCTTGCGCGTCTGCTGCGGGCGCGGCCCGGGCAGCCGCTCGCAGATCGCCGCCAGCAACTCACGGATGCCCTCCCCCGTCTTCGCCGACACCAGCAGGCAGTCCTCCGCCGCGAACCCCAGCACCTGCTCGACCTCCATCGCCACCTCGTCAGGCCGCGCCGACGGCAGGTCGATCTTGTTCAGCACCGGGATGATCTCGAGGTCCTGCCCGATCGCCAGCAGCGCATTGACCACCGTCTGCGCCTCGACGCCCTGCGTCGCGTCGACGACCAGCAGCGCGCCCTCGCACGCCTTGAGCGCCCGCGACACCTCGTAGTTGAAGTCCACGTGCCCCGGCGTATCGATGAAGTTGAGCATGAACAGCTCGCCGTGCTCCTCCGCCCCCCCCTTGCGCGTGCGGTGCCGGCCTTCCTCGTCGGTCGGCTCCTCGTAGTCCGCCTCCAGTTCGTCCGCCTTCGTGCCCGGCCGGTGCCGGTGCATCACCGTCACCGCCGACGCCTTGATCGTGATCCCACGCTCGCGCTCCAGGTCCATCGAGTCGAGCATCTGCTCGCGGGCCTCGCGCGCGGAGACAGCGTTCGTCGCCTGCAACAGCCGATCCGCCAGCGTGGACTTGCCGTGGTCGATGTGGGCGATGATCGAAAAGTTGCGGATGCGCGGCGTCGGGTCGGTCATCGCGGGCGGCTTGCGGCTTGCGGCTTGGGGGAAGGTCCGGCTTCGGGGGGATTCCCGCCACACACGCGGCGGTCGGGCCATGATAGGCGAACCCCGAACGCAAACCGCCCCGCTCGCCCACGCCGGGCCACGATCGCGTGCAGCCTCGCCCCGCGGACGGTCGATAAGGCGATACCGTTCAGTCCCGGCCGGGGGCGCACTCGGAGATCGCCATGCCCACAGACTCACTCCGCCAGATCAAGACCATCCTCGTCGGCTCCGGCCTCACCCCCGAGTCCATCGGCGGCGTCGTCACCGCTCGACTCCTCGCCCAGCGATACGGCGCGACCCTCCACCTCGTCCACGTCGTCGAGCCGGTCTCAGAGGTCACCGAGCGCGCCATCCCAGGCCTCGCCGCGAAGCACGTCCAGCAAGCGGAGGAAGAACTCCGGCTCTTCTGCCAATCCCACGGCCTCGCCGAGGGCGTCACCCTCCACGTCCTGCGCGGCGATCCGGAATCCGAAATCCTGGCCCTGCGCGCCAAACTCCACGCAGACCTCATCGTCGTCGGCCGCTACGGCAAGGGCGGCCTCAAGCGCGGCCGACTCGGCAGCGTCGCCGACCGACTCCTCCGCGCCTCGCCCGTCAGCGTCGTCATCGCGCTCCCCGAGTTCCGCGGCGACATCCAGCGCGTCGGCATGGCCTGCGACCTCCACGCCGACAACGACGAGTTCCTCATCCGCGCCGTCGAGGTCGCCTCGCGCCTCGGCGTCCCCGAGGTCGTCCTGCTCGGCTCCTACGAAGTCCCCAGCGGCTACCACATGGTCCTCACCTGGGAGGAGGCCTGCGAGAAGATCGCCCACGCCCTGCGCGAACGCGCAGACGAGATGATCGCCCGCGTCGCCCGCGTCGCGCCCGGCGTCGCCGTCCGCGTCCGCATCGAGGAGGGCCTCCCAGCCTCGCGCATCCCCGCGCTCGCACTCGAAGAGCGCCTCGACCTGCTCGTCCTCGGAACCCACACGCGCACCGCCCCCGCGCAGGTTCTCCTCGGACGCATCAGCGAGAAGATCATCGACGCCGCAGGATGCTCCGTCTGGGCCGAGAAGTCCCCCAAACGCTTCCAGCGCTTCGTCGACGCCCTCACCCACCTGCTCGACTGACCCGTGCCACCGACTTCGGCTGCTTTGAGTCGAAGTCGGTGCGATACGCTTCCGTCGCGCGGGCACCTCACCAAAATCGCCAAGCCGATTTCAGGGGCGCCTCACTCCGCTCGCTTCAGCGTCACCTCCGCCGTCCCGTGCAGCCGACCGCGCCGATACCCGACTTCCACGCTCTCTCCCGGCGACCGCTGCGCCAGCACCCGCACCAACTCGTAGTAGTCCCGCACCGCGCGCCCATCGACGTGCGTGATCACGTCGCCGATGCGCAGCCCGCCCGCCGCGCTCCGCGGCACGAACGTGCTGATCGTCAGCCCCTCCCCCGTTCCCGTCGCGTCGATCTGCACGCCCAGCGACGCCGATCCGACGCGAACCTCCTCCGGCACCTTCGCCAGCGACAGCAGCCAACGCCGGTACTCCGCGTCGATCTCCTCCGCCGACATGCCCAGCGCCGCCTCCAGCGACGCCAGCCCCGTCGGATCCTCCCGAAAGTGCTCCGTAAAGTGCTTGTACCACGCCGACAGCCGGCCGCGCGAGTGCATGAACAGGAACAGCGTCCGAGCCTGCCCATAGAACGCCAGCGGCCGCGTCCCCGTGAAGTGCTCCCGCGGCACCGACACCAGGTCCCGCACCTTCAGCAACTTCCCAGCCTCCGCCAGAAACCGCGCCTGGTTCGTCCGCCACGACGGCACGGGCACGGGCAGCCCGTCCGCACCCGGATCGTAATCCTCGATCAGCGAGCACAACCCCTCCTGCACCCACACCGGATGGATCTGCCCCAGCCGCGTCGTGCTCCGCCAGTGCAGCACGTGCATGAACTCGTGCCGCAGGCTTGCCCCGAGGTCCCCCGTCACCAGTTGCTTCGTGTCGTGGTTGTAGTGCCCGCCGATCCCCTGCGTGTACCCCCGCGCCGCCGGGCCGTAGGTCTCCACAGCCCACCGCTCGAAGTCCCGGCGCGTCGGCAGCGCGACCAGCACCCACGCGTCCCTTGCCCCGGACAGTTCCTCGTGAGCCTCCCCGAACACCTCCGCCATCGCCCACGCGTAGATGCGCTCCACCTCCGCCCGGCATTGCGCCGTCGTCTCCGGCGTGAACCCCGACGCGAAGAGCAGCCGCAGCCGCTCGTCACGCTCATACAGGTACCCCCCCCCGAACCGCTCCCGCGCCCGGTCGAGGTCCGTCGCCGCCCTTCGTTCGAGAATCTCGTCCCATCGCTGCACGATCGCCCGGTACCGCGGATCGCCACGCAGCGGCGCGAGGTGCGGGTCGTGCGTCAACTGCCGAACGTCCGTAAACCCATGCTCGACCGCGCGGATGAGCATCTCCCCCGCCTCGGCGGTGTCCCCGCGCATCGCACGCACGCACGCCAGGTTGTACATCGCCACGAAGTTGCCCGGATCCTCCTCCAACTGCCGTCGAAGCGCGGCCTCCGCCGCCTCGTAGTCCCCCGCCGCGAACGCACGGATCGCCCGCTCCTCCAGCGAACCGCCCTCATCCTGCCCGACCGCAGCGCGAGGACACGCGCACGCCGCCAACGCCGCCAGCGCTACCGCAACGCCCGCAATCCCGCGAAACCCTCGCATCGCACACTGCCTTCCGCCCAATCCTATCGACCGGTTCCAGCGCCGGCCGCGCGCTCATGCCCACCCTCAATCAACCGCCGCAACGCCTCCGGGTAGACCTCGCATTCCAACTCGAACACGCGCCTCGCCAGCGTCTTCACGCTGTCGCCCGGCAGCACCGGGCAATGAGCCTGCATCACGATCGGCCCGTGGTCGTACTCCTCGTCAACCAGATGCACCGTGCACCCCGTCTCCGTCGCACCCGACGCCAGCGCCGCCGCGTGCACGCGCTCGCCGTACATCCCCCTGCCCCCGAACGCCGGCAGCAGGGCGGGGTGGATGTTCACGATCCGCCCCCGGTACCGCTCCGGCACGTGTACGTACCGCAGGTACCCCGCGAGCACGACCCAGTCGATCGCCCGTGCTTCCAGCATCGCGCTCAGCGCATCGCGCCCGATCTCCCCCGGCACGACGATCGTCTCGAACCCCCGCGCCCGCGCCCGCTCCGCTCCGCGGCACTCGCGCGACGCGATCACGAGCGCGACCGTCGCCCGCAGCCGGCCCGCGTCGATCGCGTCCGCGATGTTGAGAAGCGTCCGCCCCCCCCCGCTGATCATCACGCACAGCCGCGCCGTCCCGCCGCTCACCCGACCGCCTTCACCGCCGCGTCGAGGTCCTTCTTGATGACCAGCATCCGGTCCAGACGGCTCAGTTTCAGCGCGCCCATGATGTCCTCGCTCACCCCGCAGATCGCCATCCTGCCGCTGTTCTCGCGGCACTTGCGGTGCAGCGTCACCAGCATCCCCAGCCCCGCCGAGGCCAGCATCCCGACCTCCGTCAGGTCCACCACCATCCGCCACGCGCCGCCCTCCGCCGAACCGCTCAGTTCCGCCTCGATGATCGGCGCCTCCCGCTCCGTCACCTTCGACGACACAACCCGCCCGACCAGCGCCGGCCCCGTTCGTCCGATCTCCACGAACATCGCCCCCGACATTGCCCCAGTGTACCCGATCTGTCACGCCCCCGTCGCCGGCCCCTCCCGGAACGGGATCGGCCTCCCCGCCGCGTCCACCGATACCAGCGTCACTGTCGCCGACGTCACCGGCACCGTCTCCCCCGTCGTGTACCGCTCCGCCTCCACCTCCACCCGCACCGTCACGCTCTTCGTCCCCAGCCGCACCGTCTCGGTGTGGAACGACACGATGTCCCCCAGGTGCACCGGGGCCGTGAAATCCACCCGGTCCATCGACGCCGTCACCCACCGGTGCTGCCCGTGCCGCCGAGCCTCCACGAACCCCGCCTGGTCGATGTAACTCAGGATCACACCGCCGAAGATCGTCCCGTACTGATTCGTCTCCCGCGGCATCGTCACGACCCGCAGGGCCAGGCGCCGTTCACTCATGCCCAGAGCCTACCCCATTCCCCACCCGCCCACGTCCAGGCTGAGGCTCCGCCGCTCCGCCGCTCCGCCGCTCTGCCGCTCTGCTGCTCCGCTGCCTCCCCCCACACCACGCGCATCGCCCGCACCCCTCCACCTGCGAACAATCCCCCATGACCACCTCATCCACCCCCGTCGGCGCGGTCGCCGGTCATCCCGAGATCGGCCGCGAGATCGACGCCCTCGACACCCCCTCGCTCATCCTCCGTTACCGCCGCGGAGTCGAGAACTTCGACCCACGCCTCTTCGACCTCGACGACGCGCAACTCGACACCGCTTTCCTCCCCGACTCGGGCGTCGGCCGCTGGCCCGTCCGCGTCCTCCTCGGCCACCTCGCCGACGCCGAACTCGTCATGACCTTCCGCATCCGCCGCCTGCTCGCCGAGGACAACCCCGTCCTCGCCGTCTGGGACGAGATGGCCTTCGCCGACAGCCCCCTCTACTCCCCCGACCTCCGCCAGCCCGTCGCCGGCTTCGTCGCCGCCATCCACACCCTCCGCCGCTGGACCACCGAACTCCTCACGGCCCTTTCCCCCGAGCAATGGACCCGTCCGGCCATGCACCCCGAGCGCGGCCGCATCACCCTCCGCGACGTCGTTGTCGGCACCACCTGGCACCTCGAACACCACAACGTCTACCTGCAGGCCAAGATCGACCGCTTCCTCGGACCCCGCGCCGAGTGCCCCCCCGAACAACGGACACAAGGCCCCTGCGGCCCCTCCTGCGGCTGCCACGGGGAGCGGTAAATTCGCCGTGAGGCGCCGCGTCAATACCACCCCGCACGGGGAGTTATGCATAGCCTTGATACGCTCAGCACCGGCGAGTACTGTGGGGCCATGATGAGCGGGCCACTTCGCCGAGCCGAGCCGAGCCGAGTGCCATGGATGAGGGTGCCTTCGTGCCTGTCAAGGGCGATTTTGACCGCGGCCGTCGTGTTCTTGGCATGTTCAATGGCTCCGGCCTTGGTTCTTGCGCAGCCTGGCGGCGGAGGATCAACGGGGTACATCTGCACCTACCAAGATCATTATTCGCAAATCCCTGAAGAGTTGAGGCCGTGTCTCGCGGGCTATGTCGTGCAATACGGCGTTCTGCTCGATGAGTACATCTCCGAGGTGACCACGAGCGAGCACTACATCGACTCGTTTACGGCTGATGCTCTTTGCTCTCCCACCATCCCCTGCGATTACGTGCATCTCGAGAACTCGTACACGTATCAGAAGCGTTCGTTGCGCAGGTACGCGATCGAAGGGACTGCATCGATCTCCAGGAAAATCGGTCTTGGCGTCGACCTGGTCGTCCAGATCGACATCGAGCCGTCTTGGGTGATAGAGATCAACGGCCAGGTCGTACGTGAAGAAGAAACTACGCAGACGGCTCAGTGGAACTATTTGCGGCGCGATTGCGATGACCAGATATGGACTCTTCGTGAAATCCGCAGGCGTGTAGCCGGCAATCGCGTGTGGGGAGACGTTTGGACGTGGGATCTCGACTGGCCATGTCCTATTGGCAACATCGAAACAGAATGCGTAACCGCTCTTGCTGAGGGTGAGGCTCGCAGGACGTCCGGTTGGGGCGACAACGTCGTCATCATCCCTTGTTGCGATGAGCCTGAGTGTTGCGGGCGGGAATGTCCGTGGTAGGTTCGGAGGTGGAACTGTGCTGAAAGAGGCCATGTCTCTGATCCTGTCGCGAGTTCTCCCCGCCAGCCCACATAGCGCTGGTCCTTCAGCTGCTGCGGGGACCATACTGGCGGCGTTCATGCTCGGTATTGGTCTGGGCGGTGTCACCGCTTCGGGTCAGGATGAGAAGCGGGTGGCGATCGAACCGTGGCACGCTGCGGTTGCGAAGGCCGAGACCGCCGACGACCTGCTGAGCATCGCACTCGCGATCGAGGACGATATCACCGCGAGACTGAAGAGCGGTGAGACTTGCTACGGCGAGTTGTGGCGGCTTGCTGCCCACGTCAGCACGCTCGCGGGCGACACGGGGCGGGCTTTGCGACTTCTTGATGCAGCGATCGGAGCGGCGGAACAGGAAGCGGATCTCGCCGAAGCGTACAGGATGAAGGGGCAGATTCTCGCACGAACCGACCCCATCGGATCGCGCGACGCATACATGGAGGCCGCTTTGATCCTATCCGTCGGAGGCGACGGTCCTGTCAGATCTCCCGCGGCGTACTTCGAGTCGATGCTCGGTTGGGCCAAGGCGCTTCGGGCGATCGGCGACCACACGGGCGCGATCGAGGTTCGAGAGACGATGCTTGGTGCCATTGTTGTTGTATCAGACGCCGCGAGGGCGAGTGCCTTCATCGAGAATGGTCGTGATTGTTTCGCGATTGGGCAGTGGCAGCAGGGGCGGGGATGGTTCGATCGTGCGCGCACGGAATCGCATGAGTTCCTGGCTTCGAAAGGGCGACTCGTACCCCTTAGAGTTGAAGCCGCACGGGCGGGAATAGAGGATCGTGCGGAAGAGTTCGCGGCGTTGCTGCCCTTGTGGCGAGATCCCGACCTCCGTGCATACCCTGAGGCCATCCAGATCGCCGCTCGTCTTGTGGCGTTGGAACGCCACGATCCGATCGTGAAGCTGAGCATAGCGATCGAGGCGATGGATGTCTGGCGAGCCAATCGTAAGGCTTGGGCGAAGGATGTGCCGGCGGCGCGATTGCACGGCATTGACCCGGACGTGCGGCACCTCCTCGTCTGCATCGTATTGAGCGGTCCCAGCCACGGTCGATCCAATGAGGCTGTCGATGCAGCACTCGAGTTCCTGACGAAATTCCCAACCGACCCACTCGCGGAGAAAATCGATTCGACGTTGACGAAGCTACTTGGGGAGTGACAGCGCCTCCTTCGGGCGTCACGGCACGGGGTGTTGGACGATCGTCACGCGAAGTCATGCGCTGTTTGATCCGCTCCTCCGCTTCAGAACCATCGTCGCCCCGACCATCACGCCCGTCGCGCCGATCAGCCCATTGAGCACGCTCATCCACGCCGGTGTCCGCGCGTTCTGCATCGCCTCCGTCGCGGGCACGTCCGCCGGGCGATCCACGACTTCCTGAGGCCCCTTCAGACTCCCGGCCGCGTACGCAAGCCCGAAGACCAGCAGCAACGCCGCCAGAACCTGCACCGCCCGCTTCGACCGCCCGATCAGGGCGCACAACGCCCCGCCCAGCAGC
The DNA here is from genome assembly GCA_039794165.1 of Phycisphaerales bacterium. GTDB lineage: Bacteria > Planctomycetota > Phycisphaerae > Phycisphaerales > UBA1924 > CAADGN01. Next base: position 68,810 of record JBDIVY010000005.1, on the reverse strand, counting down.
GCGGCCGCCACCCCGATCACCACACTGCACGCGATCCACAGCGGAGACGGCTCGTACGTCCCCTCCCGGAACGCGCCGTCCACCCCGACCGCCGCGTACAGCCCGAAGAACGCGACGATTGTCACGATCGCCATGGCCAGGTAGGCCACGATCACGCCGGCAATTGCCCTCACCATGGTCAGTCTCCAGGAGAAAGTGGGTGAACCCGCGAGCGCGCTCAGGTCTTGGGACTTGGTGCTGTCATGTTTCGGGTGGGCGCTGTTGATTCGGAGCCTATCCGGTCAGCGGACGAACCGGACAGCCTGCTCCACGTCCTCCGCCGAGAGTTGCGGGTACTTCCCCACGATGTCATCCCGCGACGCCCCGCTCGCCACGAGTTCGAGAATGAACTCGACGCTCAGGCGCGTTCCCTTCACGCACGGTTTGCCGCCGAGAATCGCGGGATCGGACACGATGCGGTCGAACATGGTGTGCTCCAGTGCGGCCTGTCGCCCAATCCTACCCCAGTATCTCGGCTCACACCCGCGCCTCACTCCACCACCCCCTCCCCCTCCCTCGCCGTCAACTCCCTGAACAGCCCCTGAATCCGCCGCGTCACAGGCCCCCCATCTCCCGCTCCGATCCTCCGCCCATCCACCTTCACCACCGGCACGATCTCACCCATCGTCCCCGTGCAGAAAGCCTCGTCCGCCCGGTACACCTCCGCGAGCGAGATGTCCCGCTCCTCGTGCGCGATCCCGTTCGCGCGGCACAGCCCCAGCACCGCCGCCCGCGTGATCCCTTCCGGGCACGCCACCGTCCGGCTCGTCTCCACTTTCCCCCTCGTCACGATGAACACGTGCGTCGCGTTCGTTTCCGCCACGAACCCCCGCACGTCCAGCATCAGCGCATCATCCGCGCCCGCGTTCGTCGCCTCGATCTTCGCCAGGATCGACTGGATCAGGTTGCAGTGGTGGATCTTCGGGTCCAGGCAGTCCGGCGGGAACCGCCGAACGCTGCTCGTCGCCAGCGTGATCCCACCCGACCCGTACACCGGCGGCTTGTGCTCCGCGAGCACGATCAGCGTCGGCCCGCTCCGGTTCAGCCGCGGGTCCATCCCGCTCGTCATCTTTACGCCCCGCGTCAGCGTCAGCCGGACGTGTACGCCGTCGCGCATCCCGTTCGCTTCCAGCGTCCGCCGCACCTGCTCCGTGATCTCCGCGTGGCTCGGGATCGTCTCGAACGCCAGCGCCAGCGCGCTCCCACGCAGCCGGTCCAGGTGCTCGGTCAGCCGGAAGATGCGCCCGTCGTAGATCCGCAGCCCCTCCCACACCGCGTCCCCGCCCTGCACCGCGGAGTCGAACGGCGACACCCCCGCCTCGTCCCGGTGCACGAGCCGACCGTTGATGTTCACCAGAATGTCGCGGTTCCGAGGGTCAAACTGCTGCAGCATGGCCGCATGGTACGGGACGCTCGCGCCCCAGTTCACCCCTCCCACGCCCGCCACGGAAACCCGCGCGGCATCAACTCCGCCCGACCCTGCAGCCACCCCACAAGCCACTCGAACGCATCCAGCAGCCGCGGCCCCGGCCGGTTGAACATCTGGTTCCCGTCCACGACCGCCACGCGCCCCGCGCGCACGGCCGCCAGCGACCGAAACCACTCCATCCGCGCCAGCCGCGCCGTCTCCTCCCACGCTCGGTCCAGCCCAAGCCCGCACGGGCAGACCACCAGCCAATCGGGCCTCACGCCGGCGAACGCCTCCGCGGGCACGGCGATCGACCGGCCCGCGGTTCGCCCCGCCTGCTGCGGCCCCTCCGCCGCGCCCGCGTCCTCGCGTGCCGCCGTCGGGTTCAGCGGGTGCCGACCCCCCGCCCGCTCGATCAACTGCACTGTCCAGTGCCCCGCGATGAACAGCGGATCCGTCCACTCCAGAAACCCGACCACCGGCCCATCCACATACGGCGGCACGAACTCCTGCGCCCGAAACAGCCGCTCCCGCAGCCGCAACGATGCCTGCCTCGCCTCCCTTTCGAGTCCCGCAGCCTCGCCCACGGTCAGCACGTCGTCCAGCACGCCCTCCACCGTGGTCGGGTTCAGACTCAGCACCCGCGGCCGCGGCGTCATCCGCTCCGCCAACCGCCGCACGGTCTCAAGATCGATCGAGCAGACCGAGCACACGTCCTGCGTCAGGATCAGGTCCGGCCGCAATCGCGCGATCCCCGCCTCGTTGATGGTGTAGAGCGATCGGCCCTCGGCCAACTGCTCTCGCACCTGCGCGTCGATGGCCGCGGCGTCGCCGTGCCCGGTCCGGGCCGCCGTCAGCGTCGGCACGCCCTCCAGGCCGTCCGGGAAGTCGCACTCGTGCGACCGCCCCACCAGCATCCCCCGCCCGTCGATGAGGCACAGCGTCTCCGTCGCCGAGGGCAGCAGACTGACGATCCGCATCGTGGTTTCCCGGGCCTTCAGCCGTTCCCCGCCGAGTTGGTATAACCTAGCGGCCCCGTGCAAGGAGGGACGCCCGTGACACCGCAACGCCCGGTCTGTTCGTCGGTTTCCCATCCGCAGTGGGGGAAGTGGGGGAGGTCTCTGGCGAGCGCGCTGGCGGCAGCCATGCTCCTCCTCCCGTGCGCGGCGTCGGCCGTGCAGGACGAACAGCCCGCCGATGAGGTCCCGCTCGGCCAGCCCGACGACGACATCACCATCCCTGCCTTCGCCGAAGCCGTCGAACTCATGGCGCTCGTCGACTACGTGACGGAGACGCTCGGCATCAATGTCTCCGTGAAGGGCACGCTCACGGGCCAGGTCACCTTCAACGCCTCGCAGACCGTGAAGCGTTCGCAACTCCTCACGCTGCTCGAAGCGCTGCTCGACCAGCACGACTACTCGATCGTCCGCGATGCCGCGGGGTTCTACCGCATCCAGCCCGCCAACGAAATCCCGCAGTCCTTCGCGGACGAGTTCGCCACGACGCGCATCATTCCCACGCCCAATGTTCGCCCGTCCGCCCTCCGTCCCGCGCTGGAGCCCGGGGTGCAACCGGGGCAGCAGCCCTCGGGCGGCGGGCGGCTCGCCTACCTCGACGACCTCGGGATCATCGTCGTCACCGACTCCCCGCGCCGCGTCCGCCACGTCGAGGAGATGGTCTCGCGGCTCCTCGAGCACTTCAACGGCATGGTGCAGACCCGCATCGACCTCGAGTTCGTTTCCGCTTCGGCCGCGCGCGAGCGCGCCATCGAACTCGTCGGCCAGAGCCAGGCCGCACGCCAGCGCACCCCGCAGCAGGACCCCGGGGCGGCCGCGCTCGGCCTCGGCGGCGGCCTCGACAACCTCGCGGATCGCCTGACCGTGGACCCGCAGAGCAACGCCCTCTATTTCCGCGGGTACCCGGCCGAAGCAGACCGCGTCCGCGGCGTGATCGAGATGATCGACCGGCCCACCGAACTCACACCAAGGCAGTTCTTCGCAGGCTCCTCCGCACGCGCCATCGCAGACCTCGCCAGCCGCCGCGGCATGGGCCAGGTCGTCACGCTCGACACCCAGGCCGCCGGACAGCAGCAGTCACCCTTCGCCGTCTTCACCGCCCAGCAGCAGCGACAGCAGCAGGCCGCCGGCCTCCTCGGGCAGGCCGAGCCGGGCGGCGGCGGCTCCGTCATGGTCGTCGATGAACGCCGCGGCCTCATCGTCTACTACGGCACCGAGGTCCAGCAGGAACAACTCGAACGCCTCATCGACACCTTCGGCACCGAGGACGAGCGCATCGTCATCCGCGAGTACAAGGTCCGCAACGTCGATGCCACCGCGCTCGCCGACCTGATGATGGGCCTCATCGAAGGCTCCACCGCAACCGGCACCTCGCCGCTCCTGCCGGGCGTCGCGCGCACGACGGGCGGCGGCGTGCAGCCGACCTCAGTCTTCATCGCCGCCCCGGGGCAGGAAGACGCCGGCTTCACCGCCACCGCCGAGACCGCATTCGTCGTCGCCTTCGAGCCGACCAACACCGTCCTCGTCAAGGCCCAGCAGCGACTCCAGAAGCAGTTCGCCGATCTCATCGAGAAACTCGACCAGCGCAGGCCCCAGGTCTACATCGAGGCCCGCATCCTCGCCGTCAGCGACTCGACCGACTTCCGCCTCGCCGTCGAGAGCCAGTTAAAGGCGGGACAGTTCCGTGGCGCCACAAACTTCGGGCTGGGCGAGTCGGGCGGGGACTTCACGGACCCGAAACTCCCCGCCGCGAACCTCGCGGGCATGACCGCCGCGCTCATCAAGAGCGAGTACGTCCCCTTCATCATCAACGCAGTCCAGCGCGATACCGACGCTCGCATCATTTCTTCGCCCCAACTGCTCGTGAACGACAACGAGGAGGCTGAGATCGTCAGTCTCGAAGAGCAACCGACGACAACAACGACGATCGGCACCCAGACCGATCAGGTCTCGTTCTCGGGATACGAGGCCGCTGGAACGACCCTCCGCGTGACCCCCAGCATTTCCGAGGCGGGGTATATGCGCCTCAACTATTTCATCGACCTCTCAAACTTCGCAGGCAGCGGGCAGGGCGGCGTTCCTCCGCCGCGGATCAGTCGCACCATCCGGTCCGACGCCGTCACCATCCCATCTGACACAACGATCGTGGTGGGCGGGATCACTGTCGAGGACGCACGGAACACCGTCGCCAAGATACCCTTCATCGGCGATGTTCCGCTCATCGGTCTCCTGTTCCGCGACACGAACAAGGTCAAGAGCAGCACGCTCCTCTACGTCTTCATCACCCCACGCATTCTCACCGACACCGACTTCTACGACGCACGACTCCTCACCCGCGGCCCCCTCGAGCGCACAGGCCTCGCCCCCGACCTCCCTTCCCTCAAGCCCTCGCCCATGCGACTCATCGACCCCGCCACCGACGCCCCCGAACCCCCCCCCCTCCCCGGCACCGTCCACCGCATCCGACCCGAGGACGGCCACTGATGCGCATCCGCCGACTCCTCGGCCCCGGCGAACGCACCAACGGCCGGCGCGCCGCCTCCACACCCGCGCGCGCCCTCGCCACCGACGAGTTCGCCCGCGTCGCCGATCTCCTCGGCCCGCTCCGCGTCAGCCCCGAAAAACTCCGCCAGTTCCCCCGCGCCGAAGGCTCCGACTCCGACCCCTGGGACGTCATGCTCGCCATGCTCGCCATGGACGAGCAGCAGGCCCTCACACGCCTCGCCGAGCGCACCGGACTCCCCTTCGAACCCGAGCCGCGGCTCCAGGACTCCGCCAGCCGCTTCTACGAGGTCGTCCCCGCCGATCTCGCGCGCCAGCAGCAGGTCGCCGGCCTCGCCAGCGACGGCCAGACCATGACCGTCGTCACCAGCCAGCCCATGCAGCCCGCCGTCTTCAACCTTGTTGAAGACCTCCTCTCCATGCCCTTGCGCATCGTTCTCGCGCCGCGCGTCGCCGTCGCCAACGTCCTCAACCGCGGCTACGAGCAGCGCGGCGACCTCGTCACCGAGATCATCGAGGAACTCCCCCTCGACCAGTCCGCCATCGAGTCCGCCGCCGCCGGCCTCTCCTCCTCCACCGACCTCCTCTCCCTCGCCCGCCAGACGCCCGTCATCCGCCTCGTGAACATGATCCTCTTCGAGGCCCTCCGCCGCCGCGCCAGCGATGTTCACGTCCACCCCCAGGAGAACCGCCTCGTCATCCGATTCCGCATCGACGGCATGTTGGTCGATGCCTTCACCCCCCCCATGTCCCTCGCGGCCGCCATCTCCAGCCGCATGAAGGTGATGACCGAACTCGACATCGCCAACCGCCACAGCCCCCAGGACGGCCACACCTCCGTCCGCATCGGCCAGAAGAAGGTCGACGTCCGCCTCTCCTGCATCCCCACCGTCTTCGGCGAGCGCCTCGTCCTCCGCCTCCTCGACCAGAGCCAGACCCAACTCTCCCTCGACGAGATCGGCATGGCCAAGCGCATGCAGGCCCAACTCCTCGACCTCATCGACCGCCCCACCGGCATGATCCTCGTCACAGGACCGACCGGCTCCGGCAAGACCACAACGCTCTACGCCGCCCTCGGCCGCGTCGACCGCGGCTCGCGCAACGTCATGACCATCGAAGACCCCGTCGAATACCACCTCGACGGCATCAGCCAGATGCAGGTCAACCCCAAGCGCGGCGTCACCTTCGCCACCGGCCTCCGCGCACTCCTCCGCCAGGACCCGGACGTCATCCTCGTCGGCGAAATCCGCGACAAGGAGACCGCGCAACTCGCCATCCAGGCCTCCCTCACCGGCCACCTCGTCCTCGCCACCCTCCACACCAACGACGCCCCCAGCGCCATCCCCCGACTCATCGACATCGGCGTCGAGCCGTACCTCGTCACCTCCTGCCTCCTCGCCGTCCTCGCCCAGCGCCTCGTCCGCCGCGTCTGCCCCGCGTGCGGCGGCTCGCAGACGCACGACGGCGCACGCTGCGAGGCGTGCTTCGGCTCGGGCTACCGCGGCCGGGTCGCCGTCTACGAGATCATGTCCATGAACGATGAACTCCGACGCCTGACCGCCCAGCGCGCCGACGGCGTCACGCTCTACCAGTCCGCCGTGGACGGCGGCTTCCACCCCATGCGCGAGGACGCCGCCGAGAAGGTCGCCCAGGGCCTCACCGATCAGGCCGAGGTCTACCGCGTGCTGCACTGACCGCGCCCGCGTTCACCCGACAACGCGCGCCAACCCGAGCGCTCGTCGCAGGTCCGTCAACTGCCCGGCGTGCGTGCCGTTGTGCACGATCATCCGCGTGATCAGGTCCGCGACAGGGAAACTCGTCGTGCCCCAGGCCGTCGGGCGGTCGAGTTGCGCCTCGGTCGCACGCTCGACCGCGCTCGCCAGCCGCTCGCACGCGTGCTCGAAGATCTCCCGCGCCCGCTCCACCGTCGGATAGAGCGACGGGTCGTCCACAGGTTTCGACCCGAACGCGACCGATTCCGTGTAGAACGCGCCGGCGGACCTCGGAAGGGCGGCGACAAACTCGTCCGGGGGCAGCGGTCTCGGCTCGTCGTGCCCCGCCACACGGTCCGCCGCCCGCAGAAGCGTCATGGCGCAGTGCCCCAGCGTCCAGACGCAATGATTCGGCAAGCCCGGCGCCTGTCGCGTCCCGTTCGACGCATCGAACCCCGCCAGAAAACGCGTGAAGAGCGGGCACGACACCCGCACGGCGTGAGCAAGCGCAGCGGCACGCGACATCGGACCTCCCAACGGCTGATGATCGGCTCTCGAACCGGGCGGGGCCATGCCCGCCTCCTCCTCCCGCATCTCAAGTCTACTCTGCCCCCACATGGACACCACCGGCGGAGGCTTCTACGACGACCCGCTCATCTACGACATCCTCCACGCCGACGGCACCGCCGACGAAGTCGCAGGACTCGAAGCCATCTGCCGCCGCTTCCTCCCGCGCTGGCGGCCCGGCCGCGGAACCTGGCTCGAACCCGCCTGCGGCACCGCGCGCTACCTCCGCGCCGCCGTCCGCCGCGGCATCGACTGCATCGGCGTCGACCTCCACCCCGCCTCCGTCGAGTACGCCCGCGCCCGACTCCGCGCCATCCGCTCATCCGCCCGCTGGCGCATCGAACTCGGCGACATGACGGACCTCTCAGCCTTCGTCAACGCAGGCTCCATCTCGTTCGCCTTCTGCCTCATCAACACCATACGCCACCTCCCCGACGGCCGTTCCCTCGCCGCGCACCTCCGCGAGATCGCCCGTGTCCTCCGCCCCGGCGGCGTCTACGCCGTCGGACTCAGCATCACCGCCTACGCCCACGAGGAACCGACCGAGGACCACTGGCACGCCCGCCGCGCAGGCGTCGATGTCCGCCAGGTCGTCCAGTACATCCCGCCCGGCGACGCCGCGAACCCCGAGCCGCGCAGCGAACTCGTCGTCAGCCACCTCACCATCACGCGGCGCAACCGCGTCGAACACCGCGACGCCGCCTACCGCCTGCGCACCTACAACCTCTCGCAGTGGCTCGGCGTCATCGCGCGCTCACCCCTGCGCGCCCTCGCCGTCGCCGACGAACAAGGCATCGACGCCTTCGCCCACGAACCCGGCTACGCCATCTTCGTCCTCGGCAAGCGGGAGTAGCCGGAACGATCCCACCGCTCCGCTTTGCCACTCAGAGCCGCGGCAGGAATCCAGGCTTTTCTCTCTGTGCCCTCGGTGCCTCTGTGGTGAAACTGGTTCTCCGAGGTGACGGGATAGCCTCTACCGTCCGCGCTCCGTTCGCTCCCGTTCTCTACGGCACACTCACGCCCTTGTTGAGCCGCGCCGACCCATCGATCGCCGACACGCTCACCACCACGCGTTGCCCCCGCAGCCGCTCCATCCCATCCTGGAACGGGAACGCCCGCACCGTCTGCTCGCCGGGTCCGAGTTCCGTCACCGCCGTGCGCGACCGCGGATAGCCCGGCGCGGTCGCCGACGCTTCGAGCGTGATCGGTTCGTCGCTCGAGTTCGTGATGACCGCCTCGACGACCAGGTGTGGCCCGTCGGGTCCGGGCGCGGGCCGAGCCACGATGTCCAGTTCAAGCCCCGTGACGCCGAGTTCCGCCGTCGAGGCCACGCGCACCCACCCGTAATCCGCCGTCGCCCGCAGGTGGAAGTCCAGCACGAACCGCACCGGCCCCGCTTCCTCCGTCGGACGCATCGCCACCAAGAGGGGGATCGTCACGCTCTCCCCCGGCCCGGCGCTGAACGCCGCCGTCCGCGGCGTGATCGTCCACTGCCGCTCGCTCACCGAGGCGTCGCCGTGATACCCCCCCGGGCTGACCACGATCATCCGCCCCATCAGCCCCACCGGCCACGGATTGTTGAACACGACCAGGTGCTCGCGCTCCGTCGCCGCCGATTGCACCTCCGTCGGGTCGATCCGCACCGACGCCAAAAAACGCACCAGGTCCGCGTCGATCCCCTCCACGAACGTCGGCGACTCCCCGATCGGCACGCGATGCACCAGCCGAAGCCCGTCCGCCGACCACTCCGGCTCGACCACGCTCGCGTTCCCGTACACGTCGAACGCCGTGATCGCCCCCTCACCCAGCGTCGCCTCGATCGCCACGCTCCCCCGCTCGCGCGGCTGCTCCAGCCACGCCACGATCGCCCCCCCTCGCAGCGAAGACGCCCACGGCGCTGGCGCGAGCACGTAGCACCGAACCCCCTCCGCCACGGGCCACTCCGCCACCACCTCACGGTCCGCCAGCCTGCCGACCGTCGCCCGCAGCGCGGGCAGTGCGGCCGTCGGCATCACCCGCGGCCTGCGATCGCCCACCACACGCCACGGCGCCTCAACCACCAGCCGATTCCGCGCATCGCCATACTCATTCGTCCGACGCTCGAACGACGCCCAGAACACCACCGCCCGGCGCACGAAGTCGTCCGCCACCGCCCGGTGCCCGTACACGTCCCCGTCCAGCGTCCCGATCACCAGCGACAGGTCCGGCCGACCCGTTGCGTCCGCACCGCCCGCCAGCGGCGCGGCCCACCCCTCCGCAAGATGCCCGATCGCGTCCGGCGGCAGGTCCGCCTCCACAAGCACGCTCAGCGCGCTCAACCCCGAGTGCTGCTCCAGCAGCGGCTCCGAAGCAGGCAGATCCGCACGCCACCCCCCCGCCAGCGCAGGCGACGCCGCAAACCGCGACATCCCCGAGCGCGCCGCGCGCAACGCCCCGCCCAGCCCGGGACGCAACGCCGCGAACTCCGAACCCGGCGGCCACAACTCCCAACGCTGCACCTTCTGCCCGAGCCGGTACAACGCATCCGCAAGATACGGCTCCCACGCCGTCCCCGACGCAAGCGCGCCGACGACGTCCTCCGGCCCCACCCCCGACGACGCCGCCAACTCATCCGGCACAACAGGCAGCACGATCGACAGCCGCTGCCAGTCCGAGTAGAGCGCGCCCAGCAGCGGTTCAAGCACGTCCAGCCTCGCGTCCAGCCCGTCCACCGCCAGGTCCGCGCTCCACAGCGGCAGCGAGATCGAACCCGTCCCGGCACGCCGAGTCAGTTCCACCAGTTCCTGCGTCACCAGCGGGTGCATCTCGCGCACCGTCAGCCCGAAACGCGCACGGTCCGGCGACCCCGCGATCGTCGCCCCGCGCCGGCCCGCGGAGTCGCGCCCTCCGTACCGCGGCGCCACCGGCAGCGCCTCCTCCACGTACGCGAAGTCCACGAACGCCGACCCGATCCGACCCTCCTCCGTATGCAACTCCGCGATCGCCCGGTACCACCCGTACCCGTCCAGCGCGGGCCGCCAAGGGATCGTCGCCCGTCCGCCGCCGAACTCGTCCGTCCGCTCGTCGATCTGCCGCCCCCGCGCGTCGTACACCGCCACGCGGCTGCGCACCCGCTCCCCCGTCAGGTCGCGCACGTGCAGCGTCAACTCGGGCGACTCAGGGAACGCCACCACGTTCCCGGGCGACGCCGTGCTCAACTCCACCTTCGGCAACTGGATGATCGCGACGTCGTCGAACCACGCCGAACCCGAGAAGTCCTCCGGCCAGACCTCGAAACGCTCGTGCGCCCGCGGCTCGTACTCGCGCGGCTGCAACAACTCGAGATCAATCTGCAGCGACACCGCCTCCGAGTGAAGCCCGGGCAGCACCACCTCGATCCGCTCCCACCGCCCGTCAGTGCTCAGCGCAGCGCTCCGCGCCTCCGACGCCGCGATCGGCCGACCCTCCCCGTCCAGGAACCGCGCCGACACACGCGCCCGCGCGTGCTCTACGCCCTCCGTTCGCACCCGTGCCACCACCAGGTAGTCCGCATCGGGGAAGACCAGCACCACGCCCGGATCAAGCCGCAGGCTCGCGCTCCCGCCGCTCACCGGCAGCCGGACCGACCCCGCGCCTCGCGCCGCGACGCCGTAGTCCAGCGTCGCCCCGTTCCAAAGCGGGAACCCCGGCCGGTCGCGCGGCACACGCGGATCGTGCTGCGCCCGCAACCAGCCCATCGGCGTCGGCAGCGGGTTCGTCCCCCGCTCCTCAAAGTCAAACACCCGCACCAGACGCCCCGCACCGCTCGGCCGGGTCACCACGTCCTCATCCTGCTCCGGCTGCGCCGCCCCGCACACACCCACGCCCACCAGCGCGGCCGACAGCCCAATCACACAGCGCGCGCCACAGCCCCGACGCCAGCGTCCCATGCACCCGATATCGGCCCGAACGCGATGCCCCCTCCAGACCCGCCCGGCTCACAGCCTGTCCGCCCACTCCCCCGAAAACCGCAGCCGCCCCAGCGTCGGCTCGCCATCGAACCCGTTGCGCGATGCGGGCGCACCGCTCCCGTTCGCGAGGCTTCGGTACCCGACCAGCGACACGGCCTCCTCGGGCAACCCCCGCGGCTCACCCCCCGCGATCGGCAACGACTCCTCGCCAACGCCGCCACGCCCGGGCGAAGGCAGCCCCACCACGACTGCCAGCCCGACAACGCCGATCACCGCAACCGCCACGCCCACCAGCGCGGCCTGCCGACGCCGCCCACGCCGCCGCACTCGACCCAGGAACGCCTCCGGCGCGGGAGGTGCACCCGCCGCCATTTCGCTCAATCGCCGTTCGAGATCGTCGTGCATGGCTCGCTCCTTCGTCCCGTGTTCGACCCGTCCCCATCCGCACCCAACGCCGCCCGCAGCCGCTCCAACGCCAGTCGATGCCGCGACGCCACCGTGTTCCTGTTCACCCCCAGCGCGAGCGACACCTGCTCGAACGTCAACCCAGCCGTGTGCCTCAGCACCACCACCTCCCGCAGATGCCGCGGCAGCGATTCGAGCGCGCCCGCAACCCCCGCCTCCCTGGGCACGCCACCCGACGCGCTCGCGCCCTCGTGCCCGCGCTCTCTCGACGCCGCCCGCCGCGCCGACCGCAGCATGTTCAGCGACTCGCGCCGCGTCATCTGCGCCAACCACGCCGCCGGATCGCGCACCGACCGAACCGACGCCCGGTCCAGTTCCAGCACGCGGCAGAACACCGCCTGCACCGCGTCCTCCGCGTCCCCCGCGCCGCACCGGCGCCCCAGCACCGCCCGCGCAACCGCCACGAGCCGCGGCGCCTGCGCCTCCCAGAGGCGCCGCGCCGACGGCTCGTGGCCCCGATGCGTCCGCAGCAGCAGTGTGCGCAGGTCGTCCACTCGCTACCTCGCGGGCTTCGCCGCCGGCGTCTGCACCGGCCGGTACGCACGAACCTTCTCGAACGCACTCGCCGTCTCGCCGCGGATGCGCCGATCCGACTCGTACGCCTTCGCCACGCTCGCGCAGATGTGCTTCCCGATCGGTCCATACCCCCCCCCGGACGCCACCTGTCCCAGCGCGGTCAGCCGATCGACCGCGTCCGCCTTGTCCCACAGGCCGAGCGCGTGCTCGTAGTACTCGACCGCCCGTCCGACAGCCGCCGTCGCCTCGGCGGGCGTCAGCGTCCGCAGCCGCTCGACTTCCTCCGCCTCGATCTGACCCGTCGCGATGAACCCGATGAACCGGTCCACGCCATCCTTCGCGATCAGGTCCGCCAGCCACACCCTCACGATCGCTCCCTCCATCGCGATCGCGCGCCGCGTCTGGAACGGATCGTCATCACCCAGCCGCTCGAACGCCGCCACCAGCGCGACCCGGCCCTCCTCGCCAACCTTCCCCTCGGACAGCAGACGCTCCACGCCCTGGTTCGCGAGCGCCGCGACCGCCGCGCCCACGAGACTGCTGATCAGCGTCCCGTCGTCAGCCACGTGCCGCGCAATCCCGTAGAGCGCGGCCAGCCGATCAGCCGCCTCGTCAGCCTGCCCGGCCTCCGCCAGCCGGACCGCATCGCTCGCGATCAGCCGTGCCGCCATCCGCATCTTCCCCAGGTGCGGCAGCAGCAACTCGAACCCGTGGTCGAAGTCCAGCCCGAAGTCGCACCCCTCCATCGCGGCCGCGCGGCAGAACGTGTTGATCGCGCCCTGCAACTCCTCAAGCTTCTTCGCCGCCGCCTCGCGCGTCATCCCCGACTCGTCGCCGTCGATCATCGCCGCCTTGATGTCCCCGTCGTTGAAACTCGGCAGCGCGAGCAACCCGCGGTAGTACACCAGCGCGGCGTTCGTCGGCCCCGCCGCACGCAGGTCGTCCATCGTCCGGATCGTCGCCAGCGGATCCGTCGGCGGCCCGCCCGCACCCGCGCCCCCGCACGCGCCCGCCAGCGCCACCACCACCGCCGCCGCCATCCTCGTGTAACCCTTCATCGTGTCCTCCGTCCCTGCCCTGTTCGGGCCGTGGTAGAGTGCTCGTTCGCCCGTCGCCCGGGCGTCCCGATGCAGGACACCGCGACCCGCCCGCCGTGTCACCATTCGCCGCGGATTCCTGCCAGATTCCGCGATCCTCCCCAGCGAGAGCCTCCCGATGCCCCAGCCGCGCTTCATCCCGCTCGAACGCCACGACCCCGGCCGCCCCGCCGAAGAGGCCGCGCGGACCTTCTACGACATCGTCCGCCGCCGCAGGACGGTGCGACAGTTTTCCGATCGCCCGGTCTCCCGCGAGACCGTCGAGTGGATCGTCCGCGCCGCGGGCACCGCGCCGAGCGGCGCGAACAAGCAGCCCTGGCGCTTCGTCGCCGTCGCCGACCCCGCGATCAAGCGCGAGATCCGCCTCGCCGCCGAGGCCGAGGAGCGAGAGTTCTACCACCGCCGAGCAAACGAAGAATGGCTCCGCGACCTCCACCCCTTCGGCACCGACGAGCACAAGGACTTCCTCGAAGTCGCTCCCTGGCTCATCGTCGTCTTCAAACTCGCGCGCACCGACGAGGGCGGCCAGACCTACTACGTCAACGAGAGCGTCGGCATCGCCGTCGGCCTCCTCCTCGCCGCCTCCCACCACGCCGGACTCGCCACGCTCACCCACACGCCCAGCCCGATGGGCTTCCTCACCCGCGTTCTCAACCGCCCCGACCACGAACGCCCCTTCCTCCTCATCCCCATCGGCTACCCCGCCGACGGCTGCACCGTCCCCGACATCCAGCGCAAACCAATCGAGGACATCCTCGTCTGGGCTTGACTCTGCCGTCGCGTCGCTCGCACTCGCGAATACACTCCTCCCCATGCCCCACGCGCGCCCACAGCCTCTCGCGCCCGACGCCGCGAGCCGCCTCGCCGCCGAACTGCGCCTCGCCGGCGTCCTCCTCTTCACCCTCTTCACGTCGCTCAGCGCGCAGGTCGCCGTTCCGATGCCCCCATTCGGCGTGCCGCAGACCCTCCAGACCCTCGCCGTCGTCCTCGCCGCGCTCTGTCTCGGCCCGCGCCTCGGTGTCGCCAGCATGGCCCTCTACTTCATCATGGGCGCGGTCGGCGCTGGCGTCTTCGCCGACGGCAGCGCGGGCCTCCGCGTCATCCTCGGCCAGACCGGCGGCTACCTCCTCGGCTTCATCGCCTGCCAGCCCGTCGTCGCCTCGCTCGCCCGTCGCCCCTCCGGCCCGCTCGCGCTCAACCTCGCCCTCGCCTCGCTCGCAGGCCACGCCGTCATCTTCACGCTCGGCGTCCCCTGGCTCTACGCCGTCCGCAACGCCGACCCAGCCACCGCCGTCACCGCGCGCGAAGCCCTCGTCGGCGGCTTCGTCGTCTTCATCCCAGGGACGATCATCAAGACCGCCCTCGCCATCCTCATCGGCCTCTACCTCATCCCACGCACACCACGCTGACCTCTCCTCTCCTCGCCTCCGCGTGAGGTCTAAAACCCGTTCTTTGTCTTGTAGATCACCTTCCCGTCCCGGAACTGGATCGTCACCGTCCGCCCGCTCTCCGACCACACGTACTCCGCCCGGCTGTCCTGCTGCGACCGCGACATCAGCCCCGACGAGTCGATCCCCACGCCGGCCGCTTCCTGCTTCTCCCCGTCGCCCAGGATCGAGAACACCTCGTCGATCGTCATCCCGTCCGCGATCGACTCGTAGTTGTCCTCCGTCAGCCGCTGCTCGCACCCCGTCAGCAGCAACGAGCACGCCACCGCCAACGCCGCCAATCCCCGTGATACTCGCATGGCAGGCCTCCTTTGCGGGCAGCATACCATGCTCGGCCGCTACCGCGAAGCACGAATCCGTCTGGCCCTGAGCACCGTCACCGTCTCCGCGGGCACGTTCCTGAAGTCCTCCGACACCTCCCGCGTCGGCAACGCCGCGATCGCGTCCACCACGTCCATCCCGTCCACCACGCGCCCGAACACCGCGTACCCCGCGTTGCCGCTCACCTCGCGCGCGATGTCCAGCCGCGCGTTGTCCGCCAGGTTGATGTACCACTGCCGCGTCGCCGAGTCCGGCTCCGTCTCGCGTGCCATCCCGATCGTCCCGCGCTCGTTCTTCAGCCCGTTGCCCCACTCGTTCACGATCGGCGCGTGCGACGGCAGTTCCGCCAGGTCCGCCGTGTGCCCGCCCCCCTGGACCACGAACCCCGCGACGACCCGATGAAAGATCGTCCCGTCGTACGCCCGCTCGTCCACATATCGCAGGAAGTTCGCCGTCGAGACCGGCGCCCGCTCCCCGTCCAGTTCCAGCACGATCGTTCCCTTCGTCGTCTCCAGCGCGACGCGCGTCGCGCCCCCCGCCCCGCCGCCCTTCCCGCCCGATGCGCACCCCAGCGCACACGCTGCGACCACCACCGACGCCGCCATCACGATCGACCGCATGGTGCACACTCCTTGTTGCTGCCCTTGCCGCGCGATGATACCTTGAACCCGCGCAACCCGAACCACCCATGCCCCACGACGCCAACACCCTCGCCATTCTCGGCTATGGCCGCTTCGGCGCGGCCGTCGCCGACCTCGCCGAGTCCGCCAACCTCACCCCCATCGCCCTCGACACCACCACGCCCATCCCAGCCGCCCGCCGCGCCGATTCACTCGCCGACCTCGCGCAGCGAGCACGGACCGTCCTCCTTGCCGTTCCAGTCCCCGCGATCCCGGACGCCCTGCGCGTCCTCGCCCCGCACCTCACCCCGGCGCACCTCGTCCTCGACGCCGGCAGCGTGAAACTCGCCCCCATCGCCGCCATGCGCTCCGCCCTGGGCACGCGCGTCCCGTGGATCGGCACCCACCCCCTCTTCGGCCCCATCAGCCTCGCCCGCAACGAGCGACCACTCCGCGTCGTCGTCTGCCCCAACGACCAGCACCCCGCCGCGTGCGTGCGCGCCCGCGCCCTCTACGAACGCCTCGGCTGCGAGGTCATCGAGCAGGACGCCGACGCCCACGACCGCCTCATGGCCGAAACCCACGCCCTCGCCTTCTTCATCGCCAAGGGCCTCATAGAAGCCCGCGCCGGCGAAGGCGCGGCCTTCGTCCCCCCCTCCTTCCACGCCATGCGCGCCGCCGTCGACGCCGTCCGCGGCGACGCCGGCCACCTCTTCTCCGTCATCCATCGCGACAACCCCCACGCCCACGCCGCACGACGCGCCCTCCTCGACGCCCTCGAACGCATCCACCACTCCCTCGAAGGCCCCGCCCCCCTCGACATCCCCCCCCCGTAACCAACTCTCTTCTCCGCGCCTCCGCGTGAGATGTCTAGAGGCTGTCCCGCAACCTCGGAGAACCGATCTCACCACAGAGGCACAGAGAGCACCGAGGCAGGAATCCATGGCTTTTTTCTCGGTGCCCTCTGTGCCTCTGTGGTGAATCAGGGGTTTGGGGATAGGTTCTACTTCCCCCGCATCGGCAACGACGGATCCCCGAACAGCATGAACTTCATCCCCTGGAAGAACACGCTCGCCGGGTACCAGCTCTCCGTCGGCACGATCGTCGCCAGCCCCTCTCGCTCGTAGTAGAACGACACCGCGTGCGCCAAGCAGTCTCCCAGCCGCGCCCCCTCGATCGTCGTCAGCCCGTCCACGAACCCGTCGATCAGCGTCAGCCCGCACGGCTGGCTCCCCGTGTTGCACCCGATGTATGCCGCCGCCCCCCCCGCGCTCTCGCGCAGCAGCCTCTCCCCCAGCCCCGTCATGTTGAACTCGCCCCGCGCGTAGCACGCCGGCGGCGGAGGCGGCGCCGTGAAGACCTGACCGTTGTTCGTCCCCGCGTGCCGAACACCGTGCGCGTCCTCGTACGCCTCATACGGCGGCAGCGTCGCGAACCGCGCCGTCGAGCAACCCGCCGACATCATCACCGGCAGCATCTCCGCGTTCCGCATCCGCTCCAGGCTCCCCACGCTCAGGCAGTGCTCCCACAGGTCGTCGTTCCCGTGCCCCGCGTGCAGCACCAGCCGCACCCCGCTGTTGATCAGGTCCACCAGCCCCGGCTCCGTCGGCCCCGGTACGCCGTACGCCTCACCCTCGTAGTACATCCGCTCCACCTCCCACGCAGGCTCCAGCCGCGCCCGCACCGCCTCGAACCGCGGCCGCGCATCAACCCACCCGCCCACCATCACCAGCCCCGCGCGCCCCAGCCACTCCCCCCCGCCCTGCTCGACCGCCCGCTCGTGGCGCATCGTCTTCGCCGCGACCTGCCGCGCCTCCTCCGGCGTGCTCACGGGCCACCGCCCCAGGCCGACCTCCGGCCGGTAGTCCACGCCGTCGAAGTTGATCGGATCGTCCTTGTTCGTCTCGCCGCGCACCTCGCCGAAGTAGTGCGCGTGGAACCCGTCCGTGCGACCGTTCCAGTCGTCGAACGACCCGTCCGGCTTCGCCAGATCCGCGTAATAAAGGTCGCTCGGATAGAACGCATAGTGGAACGCCGGCTCCGTCCACCGGTCCAACACCATGTACCGCACCGGCATCACGTCCGCATCGCCCACCAGCAGCACGTACCGCACCCCTCCCTCGCGCCACCGCTCGTAGAGGAACCGCTTCAGCCGCTCCGCGTCGTCCACGCCCGCGCCGGCCGCCAGCGCATCCTCCAGTGTCACCATCGTCGTCGCCAGCCGCTCGCGCTTGAACTCGACGAACTCCCCCAGCGCGCCCGCAAACCCCGCCGGCGCGACGATCAGCAGCCCGTCCTCCGCGCAAGCCCCCGCCCCAACCACGAACGCCGCCACGACACCCAGTGCTCGCTTCATGCCCCCAGCATACCGGCCCGTCACAACACCCACTCCGGTGGCACAGGCGTCCCGCCTGTGCCCCTTCAAAGAGACCGCCCCACGCTCGTCGTCTTCGCCCGCAATGGGGGCGCTGTCACTTGCCCCGGGTGCAGCCCGGGGTCCATGATTCGCCGCATGTACTTCATTACACTCCCCCCGTGCCCCCCGCCCCCCTCCACGTCGTCACCGGCGCCCTCGGCTACACCGGCCGCGTCGTCACCGAGCGACTCCTCGCCCGCGGCGTGCGCGTCCGCACGCTCACCAACTCCCCGAACCGCCCCAACCCCTTCGGCGAGAGGCTCGACATCCACCCGCTCGACTTCCACGACGCAGACGCCCTCGCCCGCTCCCTCGACGGCGCGGCCGTCCTCTACAACACCTACTGGGTCCGCTACAACCACCGCCGCTTCAACTTCGACACCGCGGTCGCCAACACCAAGACCCTCCTCGACGCCGCCCGCCGCGCCGCCGTCGGGCGCATCGTCCACGTCTCCATCCTCCACGCCGAAAAGGCCGACGACCTCGCCTACTACCGCGGCAAGCACGAACTCGAGGACGCCCTGCGCGCGCTCGGCACGCCCCACGCCATCATCCGCCCCGGCGTCCTCTTCGGCCGCGGCGACATCCTCGTCAACAACATCGCCTGGGCCGTGCGCCACCTCCCCGTCGTCGGCGTCTTCGGCAAGGGCGACTACCGCCTCCGCCCACTCCACGTCGACGACATGGCCGACCTCATGGTCGACCAGGCGCACCGCGACGACTCCACGACCACCGACGCCGTCGGCCCCGAGTCCTTCGCATACATCGACCTCGTGCGCGCGCTCGCCCGCATCCTCCGCGTCCGCCGCGCGATCGTTCGCGTCCAGCCCTCCCTCTGTCTCGCCGTCGCCCACGCCCTCACACCCGTCGTCCGCGACGTCATCATCACCCGCGAGGAGATCACCGGCCTGATGCGCGGCCTGCTCGACTCCGACGCCCCGCCCGCCGGCCCCACCGCCCTCACCGCCTGGGCCGAACGCCATCGCGACACCCTCGGCCGCCGCTACGCCAGCGAAGTCGGACGCCGCGTCAAACGCACCCTCGCCTACGAGCACGTGTGAGAACCTCGCGCACCGCCGTGCTCTTCGTCGATCCGAACGGAGCCGAATCCACAGCACAGCGTATTCTCTGGCATGGAGTTGTTACCAGACCGTTGGCGGCGATTGCAGTGCATCATCGCCATCGCGGCCATTCTGCTGATGATCTGGGGCGCTCGCTCGCTATGGTCCTCCCAAACGGTGATCGCGTGGCGTGTTGCCAACGCACTGCGAGCCACGGGGTACAACGGCTGCCTCTGCGAGGATTGCTCACTCCACCACCTCGGCGCCTACAAGGGACTGCGGACGCCGATGGTGGCTGTTCCCCTTCTTGGGTTGGGCTATGCGGGCACAGTCGGAACGATCCTCGTGTCGTATGGCGCTCTCCTGCTCGTTGCTGCGGCTTACTGTCCCCGGATCGGTCGCACCCTCCAACGCCGCCTGGGATTCCTGCCGTGCTGCGCGCAGTGCGGTTATCCGCGGATCGGATTACCGGCCGATGCGCCATGCCCAGAATGCGGCCGTCCCCACGCGCCGAAGGCCGGTGCGGATGCACAGTGAGCCACCGTGACCCGTCCCATCCGCATGACCGCCCGCTATACTGCCCACGAACGCACGGGGCGCGGCCCCGAGTGCCTGGTGCATGGTGCCCAGTGCCTCATCAAGCCGCTGAGACGCACCCGTTGAACCTGATCCGGTTCGCACCGGCGGAGGGAATGCGATGAATCACGCCGTCAACTCGCTCGCCATCAACCCGCACGCGCACCGGCCCACCGAGCGCCTCGCCGTCCCCATCCGCGGCGCGTCCAACCCCGGCCGAGAGCCGACAGCCACCACCCCCGGCTCCTTCGCCAACGCCCCCGACGTCGGCGGGCCGCTCGCCTACTCCTCCCCCGACACGCCCGGCATGCCCGCGCCCTCGCCCCACACCGCCTGGGACTTCCTCCCCGAAGGCTGGACCATCGAGCCGGCCCCCGACCACGCCACCGGCTGCGCAGGCCACAATCACCCCGAAATCGCCCGCTTCATCCGCGCCATCCCCCCCCCCGCCTTCAAGCCTCAAGCCTCAAGCCTCAAGCCTCAAGACTCAGGACTCACCCCTCCCCTCACTCAACTCGACCACGCCCGCCTCGGCCTCATCACGCCGCAGATGCGCCGCGTCGCCGAGCGCGAGCCGCACCTCACCGCCGAGCAGGTTCGCGACGAGGTCGCCGCCGGGCGCATGGTCATCCCAGCGAACGTCAACCACCTGCGCCATCGGCTCGACCCGATGTGCATCGGCCGCGCAAGCCGCACCAAGGTCAACGCCAACATGGGCGCGTCCCCCATCTCCAGCGGCACGGCCGAGGAACTCGAAAAACTCGACTGGGCCGTCCGCTGGGGCGCGGACACCGTGATGGACCTCTCCACCGGCGGCGACCTCGACGAGTGCCGCGAGGCCTTCTGCCGCCACTCCACCGTCCCCATCGGCACCGTCCCCATCTACGCCATGATCATCGGCCGCCGCCTCGAAGACCTCGACGAGGCCGCCGTGATGGAGATGCTCGAACGACAGGCCCGCCAGGGCGTCGATTACTTCACCATCCACGCCGGCGTCCGCCGCGCGCACCTGAAGCACGTCAAGAACCGCCTCATCGGCATCGTCTCGCGCGGCGGCTCGCTCCTCGCCAAGTGGATGCTCCACCACAACCGCGAAAACCTCATGTACGACATGTGGGACGACATCTGCCGGCTCATGCGCGAGCACGACGTCACCTTCAGTATCGGCGACGGCCTCCGCCCCGGCGGCCTCGCCGACGCCACCGACGACGCCCAGCTCGCAGAACTCGAAACACTCGGCGAACTCACCGAGCGGGCCTGGCGCCACGGCGTCCAGGTCATGATCGAAGGCCCAGGCCACGTCCCCTTCGACCAGATCGAGTACAACGCCAAGATCCAGCGGCGTCTCTGCCACGGCGCGCCCTTCTATGTCCTCGGCCCCCTCGTCACCGACATCTTCCCCGGCTACGACCACATCACCTCCTGCATCGGCGCCACCGCCATCGCCTACCACGGCGCGAGCATGCTCTGCTACGTCACGCCGAAGGAGCACCTGGGCCTCCCCAAGCGCGACGACGTCAAGCAGGGCTGCATCGCCTACAAAATCGCCGCCCACGCCGCGGACGTCGCCCTCGGCATCCCCGGCGCCCGCGACCGCGACGACCAACTCACCAAGGCCCGCGCCGCCCTCAACTGGGAGAAGCACTTCGAACTCGCCTTCGACCCCGACACCGCCCGCGCCTACCACGACGAGGACCTCGACGCCGACACCGACTTCTGCGCCATGTGCGGCCACGACTGGTGCTCCGTCCGAATCAGCAAGGAAATCCAGGACTTCGCCAGCGGCAAGGCCGAGGGCTTCGAACGCCTCGGCGGCCGCGACGGCACAACCCCTGGCGCGCCCGCACGCTCCGCACCCCTCACCCCCGAACAACAGGACATCCTCCGCCAGCGCGGCGTCCTCAGCCCCGACGAAATCCACAAACTGGCGACCAAGAAGAACACACGAGGCGCCGGCCCTCAGGCGCCGGCCGAAGACGAGCCAGCCACCGCCAAACTCTCCTGCCACAGCGACTACGTCGATGCCGAAACAGCAAGACGCCTCCAACGCGAACACATCGTCAACGTCGACGTCCGCCCCGCGCTGGGGATCGCGAAAGAAGATCGGGTGATCTAGAAGCCATGACAACCGCTCGTCGTGTATTCCTGATCGGCTTCTGGATCGCGGTTCCGCTGTTCACACTCGTTATCGCAGGCTTCTGCGCCGGCTCGCCCCGCTACTACTCCGCCAAGTACAGCCCGGCGCCGGGGCTGTCGCCGCCGACTCGCCTCCCCCTCGCCATCATCCCCGAGGTCCAGACCGAGCCGCACACCTGCGGCCTGCACAGCCTCCGCAGCGTCTACCGCGCCTACGACGTCGATCCCGACGCCGCACGCCTCCGCTTCCGCCTCGGCGTTGACAGGCCCGCCACCAACTTCGACCCCGAATCGCTCGGAACCATCCACCCCGACGTCGTCCGCGTCGCGCGCCAGGACGGGTTCGACGCGACCATCCTTCCCACCGGCGGCGACGAAGCCCTGCCGACCATCCGCGCCCACGTCGAGTCCGGCCACCCCGCCCTCGCCCTCGTGCGCGTCAACTCACTCCACTGGCTCGTGCTCGCCGGCATCGAAGGCGACGAGGTCGTCATCGCAGACTCGCTCGCCGAACAGCCCTACCGCGAACCGCTCGACGCCTGCGTCCGCGCCCGCGTCCTCAGCGCGATCCTCCTGCGCCCGCGCGAGTAGCGGCCGATACCATGAACCAGCCGATCGGAGGCCAACCATGCACCCCGAAGCCCGATCTCACATCGCCGCCTGGTGGGACGACGTTCTGACCGATGGCCACTGGGCCGCATCGTGGCGTGCCTCGCTCGACGGCCTCACCGCCGAGCAGGCCGCGTGGTCTCCCGCGCCGGGACGCCACTCGATCTGGCAGATCGTTCTGCACATGGTCTTCTGGCGCGAGGTCGTGCTCCGACGCACCTGCACAGGCCAGAGCACCCCCCCCGACGAGCGCGCCCGCCTCAACTTCCCCGACATCACAGACCGCTCCGAATCCGCGTGGGCAGAAGCCATACGGCGCCTCGACGACACGCACGCCCGCGTCGCCGCCGCACTGCGCGACCCCGACCCCGGAAACGACGGTTTCGCCGAGTTCCTTCCCCACGACGCCTACCACTTCGGCCAGATCAACTACCTCCGCGCACTGCAAGGAATCAAGACCGTCGAGTGATGCACGCCCGGATCGTGCCGACCTCGGCCGATCTGAGCCGACGCCAGCGCAGCCCGCCGCCCCCGAAGCCGGCGCTGTCACCTGCCCTGGGGCGCAGCCTGGAGAATCGGTTACCATCCTGTGCGCCTCACGGAGACGCCAGATGACCCGCCTCCCGCTCAGGCTCCGCGCCCGTGTCCGTCGGCTCACGCGCCCGCCGCGCGGCTCGCCGCCCGGCCTCATCCGAGCACAGCCCGACGCGCCGCGCCCGAGCCTGCGCGTCATGCGCTTCAGCGAGCAGAACCTCGAAGAGAGCAGGCCCGCCTCGGCCGACGCCCCCACGCCGACCACGGATGCGACGGTCACCTGGCTCAACATCGACGGCCTCGGCGACGCCGCCGTCATCCAGCGCATCGGGGAGGCCTACGCCCTCCACCCCCTCGCCCTCGAGGACACCGTCAACGTCCACCAGCGCCCCAAAGTCGAAGAGTACACCGACGTCCTCTACCTCGTCGTCCGAATGCCGCGCGAGAGCAGCCCCGGCGGCCCGCTCGACACCGAGCAACTCTCCATCTTCCTCGGCCGCGCCTTCGTCCTCACCTTCCAGGAGCGCGAGGGCGACTGCCTCGAACCCGTCCGCGAGCGCATCCGGCGCGGCCAGAACCGAGTCCGCCGCTCCGGCCCGGACTTCCTCGCCTATGCCGTCATCGACGCCGTCCTCGACGCCTACTTCCCGCTCCTCGAAGCCTTCGACGACCACCTCGAAAGGCTGGCCGAGGAAGCCGCGACCAGGCCCTCGGAGCAGACCATCGTGCGCCTCCAGCAGGTCAAGCACGACCTGCTCACCATCCGCCGCGCCGTCTGGCCCCTGCGCGACGCGCTCACGCAACTCTACCGCGGCGAGCACGAACTCATCCGCCCCGAAACCCGCCCCTTCATCCGCGACGCCGCCGACCACGCCTTCCAGATCATGGACCTCGTCGAGACCCAGCGCGAGATCGCCGCAAGCCTCGTGGACCTCTACCTCTCTACCGTGAATGTCCGCATGAGCGAGGCCATGCGACTCCTCACCATCATCGCCACCATCTTCATCCCGCTCACCTTCATCGTCGGCATCTACGGCATGAACTTCGACCCCGACGCCTCACCCTGGAACATGCCGGAACTCCGCTGGGCATTCGGCTACCCCGTCGTCATGCTCGCCATGGCCGCCGTCGCCGTGGCCATGGCCGCATGGTTCGCGCGCTTGGGCTGGCTCCCCAAGCGCCCCCCCAAGCGCCCCCGCCACAACCACCCGTCCCCCTGACCCCCCCCTCCACCCATCCGCCATTCGCTCATCTGCTGCTCTGCTGCTCTGCTGCTCTGCTGCTTTGCTGCTTTGCTGATTTGCTGATTTGCTGATTTGCTATTTGCTCATTTGCTATTTGCCATTTGTAACCTTCAGCCCCACGATCCCCGCCACGATCAGCCCGATGCAGAACAATCGAGCGGGCGTGACCGGCTCCTTCAGGAACGCGATGCCCAGCGCGGCCACGCCGACCGTGCCGATGCCCGTCCACACCGCATACGCCGTGCCCGCCGGCAGGTCCTTCATCGCCCGCGAGAGCAGGTAAAAACTCACGATCATCAGCGCGATGGTCAGCAGGCTCGGGCGCAGCCGCGTCCAGCCCTCCGACTGCTTCATGGTGAAGGCCCACCCCGCCTCGAACAGCCCAGCCACGACGAGCATCGTCCACGCCATCGTTCGCCTCCCCGGCCGCCGCGCCGCGTCGGCGGGCGTGCGTTGGATCGTCCGGGCACAGGCTATCGTGCGCGCACGCAGGCCGGCGTGATGCCCGCCGACCGTCGTGCGAACCCGCATACGAACGCCTCCCCTCCGAACCGTCAATCTTCCCGCTTTGCGCGTGCGCCAGGCGTGATCCGCGCCGAACCGGGTAAACACCCGGCCGCCGTGGTGCGTATCGATCTCAACGAGATGGCGAGCAGCGTGCTCGCCCGAATGTGAGTGGGATCGAGACAGCCAGGGAACTCCGTCGGATGCGTGAACGGCGCGATCGGTGCGCGCGTGTCGCACCCGCCGCCGGGCATGGTTCGGCGACTGGAGAATCGCAATGAAGCGAACGAAAGTGCTCACGGGCGTTCTCGGTGGGGCGACGATCGGCGCGGCCGTGCTGGCGGGATACCCGGAGTCCGGAGGCTCCGGCGCCCCTCCCTCGATCGAGGGCACGTACCGGCTGGTCATGCGCGAACTGCCCGACGGCACGGTGCTCCGCGCGCCAGAGGTCGACGGACTGCTGACCTTCACGCGGCAGTACCGCAACATGAACGCCTACTGGACGACGAGCGACGGCGAGGTCCACTCCATCTCGTCGATCGCGCGCTACGCCATCAACGACGAGAACTACTCCGAGGAGAACATCCACTTCCTGGTCGTCAACTCCGCCGACAAGCCCGAGCGGGACGCCGAGCGGAACTCGGCCACCGCGCGGGTCGAGCGCGAGGGCGACGCGGTGACGTTCGACCTGCCGCTGCACGGGGAGATGCGGCTCACGTTCAAGAACCGCACGATCACCGCCTCGCGCGAGGGTGAGTTCATCGACCACTGGCAGCGCGTCGAGTAGGTCCGTCTCTCTCCGGGCCGCCGTGCGCGGGGAACCCGCCGCACGATGGTGGCCCCGGGCGGCCCCGGGCACGAGCGGGGCTGCCCCACGGGGCGCGGGCGATCCTTCCCCCGCGCCCCATTTTCACGCGCGGGCCGGATATCTGGTATGCTCTGTCCGGCGGTGGTGTCGCGGCCGAGGTCCGCGTTTCGCGCCGTCGAGAGGAGCCTGCCATGAAGCCCGTGATGCTCTCCGTTCTGGTCGCCGCTGCCTGCGCGCCCGCGATGGCGCAGCCCGGCGCGGTCGGTTCCGCCGATGCGCTGACCGCCGTCGAGCGGGCGCGGGGGTGGACGCTGCTCACGGGGCCCGAGGGGATGAAGCACTGGCGCGGGTACAGGCAGGACGGGTTCCCGGCGTCGGGGTGGACGCTGAGCGAGAGCGTGCTGACGCACGCGGCGGGGGGGGGCGGCGGCGACATCATCACTCGCGGGCAGTTCGGGGACTTCGACCTGACGCTGCAGTATCGGACCGCCCCGCGCGCCAACAGCGGCATCATCTACCGCGTGGCGGAGCGCGGCGACTACACGTGGCAGACTGGGCCCGAGTTCCAGGTGCTGGACGACCACGGGCACAACCTGGCGGGCGACCACCCGCACTCGTCCGGCGCGATGTACGACCTGTTCACGCCCGCCGAGGGGAAACTGTCGAAGCCCGCGGGCGAGTGGAACGACGCGCGGGTGGTGATCCGCAACGGGGTGATCCAGCACTGGCTGAACGGGCTGAAGATCGTCGAGGTGCGGGCGTTCGACGGGGGCGGGTCACCCACCGCCGAGTGGGCCGACGCGATCAAGCGGAGCAAGTTCGCGCAGATGCAGGGGTTCGGGGTGCAGCCGCGCGGGCACATCGCGCTGCAGGACCACGGGGACGAGGTCTCCTTCCGCAGCGTTCGGGTGCGCGACCTGGGCGCGCCGATGCCGGGGGAGGTCGCTCTCTTCAACGGGCGGAACCTCGACGGGTGGACCGTGATCGGCGCCGACGGTGACAGCGGGACGTGGACGGTGCGCGACGGCGTGCTTCACTGCACCGGCGAGCCGGCCGGGTACATCCGCACGACCGACGCCTACACCAGTTTCATCCTGCGGGTCGAGTGGCGTTGGGACCCGGAGACCCGGCAGACCGGGAACAGCGGCGTGCTGGTGCGGGTCGTCGGGGAGGACAAGGTCTGGCCGCGCTGCGTCGAGGCCCAGTTGCACGCGGGGAACGCGGGGGACTTCATCTGCATCGGGGGGACCGAAGTGGTCGGTGATCCGGCGCGGACGAGCGGTCGGCGGATCGTGAAGTCCCACGCCGCCGAGAGGCCGGCGGGGGAGTGGAACGAGTACGAGATCATCGTCAACGGGGGCGAGATCACGCTGATCGTGAACGGTGAGACGCTGAACCACGCGACCGGGGCGGAGGTCGTCGGGGGGACGATCGGGTTGCAGTCGGAGGGGACGCCGATCCAGTTCAGGAACATCAGGCTGGTTCCGCTGGAGTGAGCGCCGGAGCGAGTGGGGAGTGAGTGGGGGGTTTGATTGGGGCCTGCAAGGCCCCGACCCGGGGGTTTGAGTCGGGGCCTGGAACGGCCCCACGCTGGTTCGGAGGAGTTGTGCGGCGGCGCGTCGTGAGGTTTCGCGGCGTCGCTGGGCCATGGTGGTGGAGCAGGGTCGCTGCTCCGGGTCTTCGAGGGCGAGGTGCTGGAGGACGCGGATCGCAGCGGGCCGGGCGTGGGCGAGGACGCGTTGCTCCCGGAGTTCGGTTTCTTCGGTGAGTGCGTCGAAGAGTTGGCGCGTGCGGGGGTGGCGGAGCCAGGCGATGAGTTGCTGAGGGGTGAGATCGTACATGGTGGCCAGGTCGATGAGCGGGAGTTGGCCGGCGAAGTAGTGGAAGATGAGGTCGGGGAGATGGATGTGCGGGGGGAGAAGGGGGGGGGAGAGTTCCTGCGCCCCTTCGGGGCTTTGTGATTCAAGGGGGAGGGCGTCACCCCGGGCTGCGCCCGGGGCAAGTGACCGCGCCCCCTCCGGGGGCGAAGGCTCGTCGTGCGATGGGCAAGAGCATGGGGCGGCTGGGGTGGAAGAGTTCGGCACAGGCGGGACGCCTGGGGCGCTGTGGGGGTGGTGGGGCTTGCCGTTGAGGTGGAGCGTGGCGGTGACCATGCGTGAATGATGCGGCCGGGTTGAGGGGGAGTCGAGGGGGAGAGAGCGCAGGGGCGCGGGTTGGCGCGCGCGGGTGGTTGGTGGGCGGTCGATGGCGCACGGCGCGAGTTGACGGTGGAAGGGTTGCATCCTGCGCCCCTTAGGGGCTTTGGAAACAGGGGGGGCTTCACCCCGGGCTGCGCCCGGAGCAAGTGGCCGCGCCCCCTCCGGGGGCAGAGACAAGGAGTGGGCGTTACCCCGGGCTGCGCCCGGGGCAAGTGACAGTGCCCCCTCCGGAGGCGAAGAAAGAGGGGGGGATGAAGGCACGAAGGGTACGAGAGCGCGGGGGCAGGAAGGCGCGGGACGGTTACACGCCCGCGCCGGCCTTTGCTTCGTTGAGTTTCTTGCGGATGACGGTGTGGAGGATGCCGCCGTTGCGGTAGTACTCGGCCTCGATGGGGGTGTCGATGCGGCATCGGCAGGTGAAACTGACGACGGAGCCGTCGGGGCGGGTGGCGGTGACGGGGACGTCGCAGCGCGGGTCGATGGGGTCCGGCAGGTGGATGTCGAAGTGTTCATCGCCGCGGAGGCTGAGGGAGGATGCGCTCTGGCCGTTCTTGAAGACGAGCGGCAGCACGCCCATGAAGACGAGGTTTGAGCGGTGGATTCGTTCGAATGACTCTGCGATGACGGCGCGGACGCCGAGGAGGTAGGCGCCCTTGGCGGCCCAGTCGCGGCTGGAGCCCATGCCGTAGTCCTTGCCGGCGAGGACGACGAGGGGGATGTTCTTGGCCTTGTATCGTTCGGCGGCGTCGAAGATCCAGCAGACGGGGGCGTCGGCGAGGGTGGAGCCGCGGGTGAAGTCGCGCGTCCAGCCGCCCTCGGGGATCGCGCCGTCCTGCCCGGCGGCGATGCGGTTTCGGACGCGGACGTTGGCGAAGGTGCCGCGTGTCATGACGCGGTCGTTGCCGCGGCGTGCGCCGTAGGAGTTGAAGTCGGGCTTGCGCACGCCGAGGGAGAGGAGGTACTGGCCTGCTGGCGAGTTCTCGGCGATTGAGCCGGCGGGTGAGATGTGGTCG
Organism: Phycisphaerales bacterium; assembly: GCA_039794165.1. Taxonomy (GTDB): domain Bacteria; phylum Planctomycetota; class Phycisphaerae; order Phycisphaerales; family UBA1924; genus CAADGN01. Next base: position 40,071 of record JBDIVY010000005.1, on the reverse strand, counting down.
GTGGTGACGCTGTCGCCGAGATAGGCGAGGACTCGGGCGCGGCGGATGGGCGTGACGCCGGGGGCGGCCTCGCTCATTCCCTCGAAGAACGGCGGGTTCTGGACGTAGGTTGACTTTTCGTCCCAGGGGTAGAGCTCGCTGCTGCTGACGGGGACCTTGTTCCATGTTTCGTTGCCCGTGAAGACCGCGCCGTACCTGGAGCGGAACTGCTCGGGTGTGAGGCAGGCGGCTTTGAGGGCCTGGACCTCGGCGTGCGTGGGCCAGAGGTCGCGGAGGAAGACGTCGCGGCCGTCCGGGGTGCGGGCGAGGGGCTCGTGGATGAGGTCGAGGTCGACGGCGCCGGCGATGGCGTAGGCAACGACGAGGGGGGGGCTTGCGAGGTAGTTGGCGCGGACAGCCGGGTGGACGCGGCCCTCGAAGTTGCGGTTGCCGCTGAGGACGCTGGCGACGACGAGGTCGCCCTTCCTGACGGCTTCGTCGATCTCGGGTGGGAGCGGGCCGGAGTTGCCGATGCAGGTGGTGCATCCGTAGCCGACGGTGTGGAATCCGAGGGCGTCGAGGTCCTCGGTGAGGTTGGCCTTGTCGAAGTACTCGGTGACGACCTTTGAGCCGGGCGCGAGGCTGGTCTTGACCCAGGGCTTGCGTTTGAGGCCGAGGGCGCGGGCCTTGCGAGCGACGAGTCCTGCGGCGATCATGACGTCGGGGTTGCTGGTGTTGGTGCAACTGGTGATGGCGGCGATGACGACGGAGCCGTGGCGGAGTGTGATTTCCTGTCCGGGCTTGTCGGGGCGGCTGGCCTCGGAGAGCGCGACGCGCACGCCGTGCTCGCCGTGGTTGTGTCCCTGGGCGGCCGTCTCGGGGTTGACGGGTGCGCCGCTGGTCTGGCCGCCCTCGCCGGCCCACTCGTTGAGGTTGACGCTTGCGCCGGGGGATTTCTTGCCGAAAGTGTCGACGAGGTCCTTGTGCCACTGCGCCTTCATCGAGGCGAGCAGAACCCGGTCTTGCGGTCGGCGTGGGCCGGCGAGCGAGGGCTGGACGGTCGAGAGGTCGAGTTCGAGGACGGCGGAGAAGACGGGGTCCGGCGAGCCGGGGGTCCAGAACATGCGGTTGGCCTTGCAGTACCTCTCGACGAGTTCGACGGTCGCCTCGTCGCGGCCGGTGAATCGGAGGTAGTCGAGTGTCTTCCGGTCGACGGGGAAGAAGCCGACGGTCGCGCCGTACTCGGGGGCCATGTTGGCGATTGTGGCGCGGTCGGGGATTGAGAGTTCGGCCATGCCGGGGCCGAAGAACTCGACGAACTTCTCGACGACGCCGAACTCGCGGAGCATCTGGGTGACGGTGAGGACGAGGTCGGTGGCGGTGGCACCTTCGGGGAGGCGTCCCTTGAGTTTGAAGCCGATGACCTCGGGCGTGAGCATGTAGACGGGCTGGCCGAGCATGACGGCCTCGGCCTCGATGCCGCCGACGCCCCATCCGAGGACGCCGAGTCCGTTGATCATGGTGGTGTGGCTGTCCGTGCCGACGAGAGAGTCGGGATAGACGGCAGTGGCGCCGTCGTCCTGCGTGCGCGTGAGGACGCCCTGGGCAAGGTACTCGAGGTTGACCTGGTGGACGATGCCGGTGGCGGGCGGGACGACGCGGAAGTTGGAGAGCGACTCCCGGCCCCACTTGAGAAAGCGGTAGCGCTCGTTGTTGCGCTCGAACTCCTTCTGGGCGTTGATGGTGAGGGCGACGCGGGTGGCGAAGTCGTCGACCTGAACGGAGTGGTCGATGACGAGGTCGCAGAGGACGGCGGGGTTGATGTGGGCGGGGTCGCCGCCGAGTCGCTTCATGGCGTCGCGCATGGCGGCGAGGTCGACGACGCAGGGGACGCCGGTGAAGTCCTGGAGGACGACGCGGCCGGGCATGAAGGGCATCTCGACAGGCTCGACCTTCGAGGCGTCGTAGCCGGCGAGGCCCGCGACGTCGTCCTGCGTCACGATGAACCCGTCCACGTTCCGGAGGACGGATTCGAGGAGAACGCGGACGGAATACGGCATCCGTTCGATGCGTGCGAGGCCGGCGCGCTCGAGCGCGCCCAGGTCGTACCAGACGAACTCGCCGGCGGAGGTTCGGAGCGTGCTGCGGGAGTTGAAGGGGTTGCGGGGCATCGGCCTGTTCTCCGTCGTGTCGTGCGTGTTTCTCTCACACTAGGAGGGGATCGCTGCGGATGAAAGTATCGGCTGTTCTTGGCGGCATCCGCCGGGGATATGCTGCTTGCCGCTCTTCCCGACGCGGCTCGGAGGCCCCTGTGTGATCGATCTGCGGTCCGACACCATTACCCGCCCAAGCCCGGCCATGCGCCGGGCGATGGCGGAGGCGCCGGTGGGCGACGACGTGTTCGGGGACGACCCGACGGTGCGTCGGCTGGAGGAGCGGTTCGCGTCGCTGTTCGGGAAGCCCGCGGCGATCTTCGTGCCGTCCGGGACGATGGCGAACCAGCTGGCGTTGCGGGCGCAGACGGAGCCGGGCGACGAGGTCATCACGCACCCGGAGAGCCACGTGGTGCATTACGAGTCGGGCGCGCCGGCCGCGCTCTCCGGCGTGACGCTGCGGTACGCGGACGGGCCGCGGGGCACGTTCGGGGCTGATGCGGTGCGTGCGTTGATCCGGCCGCGCGACCCGCACTACGGACCGGCTGCGCTGGTGACGGTGGAGAACACGCACAACCGGGGCGGGGGCCGGGTGTGGCCGGTGGAGCAGTTGCGCGCGGTGCGTGAGGAGTGCGTGCGGCTCGGCGTGCGCGTCCACCTGGATGGGGCGCGGATCTGGAACGCGCACGCGGCGTCGGGGGTTTCGCTGGCGGAGTACGGGTCGCTTGCGGACACGGTGTCCGCGTGCTTCAGCAAGGGGCTGGGCGCGCCGGTGGGCAGCGCGCTCGCGGGCGACGAACGCACCATCGGGCGAGCGCGTCGGTTCCGCAAGATGTTCGGGGGGGGGATGCGGCAGGCGGGGATTCTTGCGGCCGCGTGCCTGCACGCGCTGGACCATCACGTTGCGCGTCTGGCGGAGGACCACGCGAAGGCGCGTGCGCTGGCGGAGCGGCTGGCCCGGGTGCCGGGTGTGTCGATCGATCCGGCAGAGGTCGAGACAAATCTCGTGTACTTCGGGGTTGATCCGCGTTTCGGCGGCGCGGAGGCGGTCTGCGAACGGTTTGCAGCGGCGGGTGTGGCGGTCCTCTCCGAGGGGCCGCACAGGGTTCGGGCCGTGACGCACCGCGACGTGACGACGGATGAAGTCACGCGGGCGGGCGAGGTGATGGCGCGGTCGCTGGCCTGAGGCGGGCGGCACGAACGGCGCAGGCCGCACGACCGGCAGGGTCGACGCGGGTTCGCGGGCGGGGCGTGCTCGGCCGGGCGGGGCGTGCCGATATCTCGATGAGGCGCCGGGCCTGAGTGGGCGGCGGCGGTGCGCACCGGGAACCCTTGCCGCGGGTGAGCGCGATGGCGTCAACGAACAACGACCATGACCGTGCGATCGATGGTGTCGAGCCGGCGCAGGACGAGGCGCCCGGGCTGGACGCGGAGGGCATCCTTGAAGTCGTCTCGACGATCGAGGGGCGGCTCGAAGAAGTCAGGCGGATCCACGAGCAGCAGGAGGCGGAGCGTGCCGCGCTGGCCCAGCGCGAGGCCGAGGCGGCGGAGCGCGAGCGGCAACTGGCGGAGCGTGCAAAGCGGATCGCGGAGTTGACGCGAGAACTCGAAGAGCGGCGGGCTGCGCTTGACGCGGAGCGCGAGACGGCGGTGACGGAGTTGGAGGCCGCGCGTGCGGACCTCGCTTCGGCGCGTGCGCGAGCGGCGGAAACGGCGGCGGACGGCCAGGCCGCGCCGGGCGAGGCCGAGCGCGCGGAGGCGCGGTGCAGCGAACTGGAGCAGGAGTGCGAGCGGCTTCGCAAACGCATCGAAGAGATGCGCGACGACCCCTACCGCCAGCAGGCGGAGCGGGAAGAGGCTCGCGCGCGGCGCGCGGCGCGGCAGGCGCGGTGGTCAACGGCGATGCGGTCGTGCGCCATCGCGATGATCTGGATGAGCCTCGCGGGGCTGGTGGCGCACGCGGGATGGATCGGCCTGACCTACGCCGCCCCCGAGCAGGCGGCGATGTCCCTGGGCCTCGGATTCGCGGCGGTGTTCTTCGGCGCAATGACCGTGGCGCGTCGGCTGCTGGACCCGCCCGCGCTGGCGATCGGCGCGCTCGGGGCGACCTTCGGCGTCTGGTTCCCGGAGTGGGTCGGCGCGATCGAACTCGCCATCCAGACCTGGAGCCTGCCACTCGGCGGGCTGCCCGAGGCGGTGATCCCCATGATCCCGATCAGCTTCGCCGTCGCGACGGCGTCGCTGGCGATGGCGGTCGCGCTCTTCGCGTTGACGGGTTCGGGGACGGTGCTGCTGCTGGCGTCGTTCGCGGCGGCGGCGTGCTCGCTGCTGGCGATCATGCCGGACAGGTCGGGCGTGACGGTGTTCGGGGCGGCGGTGCTGTGGAACTCGCTGGTCGCCACCGGGCTGACGCGGTGGGCGGTCGGGGTGCGGGGCGGGGGATCCGCGACGAACGCTGGGGGGATGCCGGTCGGTGAGTGAAGAGGTTCGCTCCCTTACGGTCGCGGCTCGTTGACGTGTCGATTCAAGCGGGTGTCGGGAGGAGGCCGGGGGGGGCGTCGCCTTCGGGGTCGGTGCGCGGGCCTGCGGCGGAGCGGTCGCCGGGGGCGCGCTTGCGAGCCTCGGCGGCGAGGAGGTCGGCGGTGCTCGAACGGCCGAGCGATTCGCCGCGCATGAGCCTGTGAACCTCGTCGCCGGAGAGGGTTTCGTGCTTGAGAAGGGCGAGGGCGACAGCCTCGACCTTGTCCCAGTTGTCGTTGAGCATCCGCTCGGCGTCGCTGTAGGCCTCGTCCACGAGCCGGCGGACCTCGTCGTCGATGATGCGGGCGGTCTCCTCGGAGTAGCCGCGTTCGGTGAAGAAGGACTCGCGCCGTTCGTCCGCGCCGTAGCGAACAAATCCGAGCCGCTCGCTCATGCCCCATTCCTCGATCATGACGCGGGCGAAGCGAGTGACCTGGGTGATGTCCATGGCTGCCCCGGAGGAGATATCGCCGACGGCGCGTTGCTCGGCGATGCGGCCGGCGCAGGCGACGCGCATCGTCGCCTTGAGGTATCGCAGGCTGTAGCCGAGGCGGTCCTTTTCGGGGAGGCTGAAGGTTGCGCCGAGGGCCTGGCCTCGGGGGATGATCGTGACCTTGTGGAGGGGATCGGCATCCTTGAGGAGCGCCTGGAGGACTGCGTGCCCGGCCTCGTGATAGGCGGTGGCGCGGTTCTCCTCCGCTTCGCGGACGCGGCTCTTGCGGGCGCGGCCGAACTTGACTTTGTCGCGGGCCTCCTCGAGGTCTTCCTGCTCGATGAAGTCCTTGTTGTGCATCGTGGCGGCGATGGCGGCCTCGTTGATGATGGCGGCGAGGTCCGCGCCGCTGAACATGGGGGTCATGCGGGCGAGGCGTTCGAGGTCGACGTCCGGGCCGAGTTTCACCTTCTTGGCGTGGACGCGGAGGATTTCGAGGCGTCCCTTGACGTCCGGCAGGGGGACGACGATCTGCCGGTCGAAGCGGCCGGGACGGATGAGGGCCGGGTCGAGGACGTCGGGGCGGTTGGTGGCGGCGATGACGATCACGCCGTCGACGGGCGTGAAGCCGTCCATCTCGACGAGGATCGCGTTGAGCGTCTGCTCGCGTTCGTCGTGCCCGCCGTGGGAGAAGCCGGACCCGCGCTTGCGTCCGACAGCGTCGATCTCGTCCAGGAAGATGATGCAGGGCGCGCTCTCCTTCGCGCTCTTGAAGAGGTCGCGGACGCGGCTGGCGCCGACGCCGACGAACATCTCGACGAAGTCGGAGCCTGAGATGGAGAAGAACGGGACGTCCGCCTCGCCCGCGATGGCCTTGGCGAGGAGGGTCTTGCCGCAGCCGGGTTCGCCGATGAGGAGCACGCCCCGAGGGATGCGACCGCCGAGTTTGGTGAACTTGCGCGGGTTGCGGAGAAACTCGATGATCTCGCCCACCTCGTCCTTCGCCTCGTCGATGCCGGCCACGTCCGCGAACGTGATGCCCGTCATCTCCTTGTTCATGACGCGGTGTCGGCTCTTGCCGAAGGAGCCGAGCATGCCGCCCGGCCCTGCCCCCGCGTTGCGCAGTCCCCGGATCACGAAGAACCAGATGAGCAGGAGGATGAGGACCAGCGGGCCGAAGGTCAGAAGGAACGGCATGAACGCGGAGGGCTGCTGGATCTTGGCGCGGTTGTCGGTGATTTCGAGGACGCGCTTGGTGACGGTCTCGCCTGTGGCGGTGTTGAAGGGGACGGAGAGGGCGGTCTCGGAGCGGCTGTCAGGCCCCGGCTTCTGACGGGCGATGACGGCGTTGCTGCGGATGACAACGCTGTCCTCGACGATCTGCCCGTCTGCCCAGTGCGTCTCGAACTGCGCGAGGGTGATCTGTTGCCCGCCGCCGGGGGAGTTGAGGAACATGAAGAGGAGCACGGCGATGAGCAGGAGGGAGACGAGTCCGAAGAGTCCCCGGCTGGGCTGCGTTCCGCCCGGCTTGCCCGGACCGGGCGGTCCGGCGGGCTTCTGCTCGCGCGAGCGGTCGTCCTGCCCGCCGGCCTGCTGCGCCATGGGGTGCATCAGGGGAGGACGGGCCTGGGCGCGGTCTGAACGCGGGTCTTGGCGCATCGGGGACGGTTCTCCGAGGACTTCTTCGGACCAGAGCGGCCGGTGGTTCACCGTTGGACGGGAAACGGTAGGCTTCGGCGGGCCGCGCTTCGACCGTGCGCGGCGGTCACCAGTTGGCCCGGAGTTCCGCCACAATGTCGCGCGAGAGTTCGCGGATGGCCTCGTTCCGGCCGACCTCGAGGCGTTCCTGGACGCCGCGGTGGGGGACGAAGGTGGCGAGGGACGAAAAGTTCCGTCGGCTGACGATCGGTTGCCCGGTGCGGTTGTCCATCCAATCGAACTCGACGGTGATGCGGACGCCCTGCTCCTGGACGAGGCCGGTGGATCGCTGGCGCGTGATGCTCTCGAGGTCGGTGCGGGTGATCGCGCCGCGGAGCGTGGTGCTCGCTTCGCCGGAACGGACGACGCGCCACGGCGTGGTGCGCTGGATTTCCTTGACGATCGCTTCGGTGAGTCTCGCCTCCATGCCCGTCGAGAAGGTGCGGTTCTCGAAGATCGGGACCGCGACGGTGCGCACCTGGGGGTCGTGCGTGGTGGCGAAGGCGTAGCCCGTGCGTGGATCCGAGGAGCACGCGCACGCGAAAGCACACGCGACGAGGGCCAGCGCCAAGGCAGCGGTGCGGGTCACGGCCGCTCGCCCTCCGCGTCCGGGTCGGTTGCGGCAGGCTCGTCGTCGTAGTACGGCAGGTCGCCGGCGCCCGTCTCGAGATCGGCCGGTTCGAGCCAGCCGTACTGCTCGATGGCGGCGATGGCGCGGGTCGCGGCGACCGTGTGCGGGTGGCGGCGTGCGAGGCGCTTGAGGGACATGCGCGCGCTCACGCCGTCCCCTCGGGCGAGATACCAGCGGGCGGCGGCGAGACGCTCCGCGGCGGCGGACTCGTCGATGCGCGCGAGGAGGGCCTCCGTGATCCCGCCTTCTTCCGCGTCCGCTGGGTATGCAACGCGGAAGTCCTCGATCAGGGCGCGGGCCTCGACAAGCCCGGTGCCGTCGTACTCCGGACCCTTGAAGCGCCCGAGGTTGGCGTAGATTCTCCGGAGCATGGCCTTGCGGCGGTGCTGGCTCTGGGGGTAGTTGGTGAGGAAGATGCCGTACATCTCGGCGGCCATCTCGAGTTCGCGCTCGCGGTAAAAGTAATCCGCGAGTTCGATGGCGGCGCGTTCGGCGATCGCGCTCCCCGGCAGCCGCTCCTGCACCCGCATCAAAAGCTCCACGCCGATGGTCTTCCCGCTGTCGATGCGCAGGCCGAAAACCTTCCGGCGCAAGCCGTGAAGGTAACGCGTCCCGATGTCCAACTCGCGCTCGACGGCGGAGGCGAACGCGCCCGAGCCGGGGAAGGTGTTGATGACCATCTCGTAGTCGTACAGGGCCTTGTACTCGTCACCGCCCGCGGTGAGGGCGTCGCCTCGGAGGAGGTAGGCCTCCGAGAGCCAGGGGCTGTCCGAGCGCTCGTTGTCGTTCAGCCACCTGGTCACGATGGCACGGGCGGCCTTCGTGTCCCCGGCGGCGAGGAGGCGCCGGGCCTCGGCGATGCGGCCTTCGTCGGAATCGGGATCGGGGGCGCCGGTGCGGACCCAGTCGCCGGAGTCGTCGAGTTCGTAGGTGGATTGCTGGGCGCGGGCGGTCGAGCCTGCGAGCAAACCGGTGAGGCAGGCCACCAGGATCGCGATTGGGCTGCGCGGGCGCATGGGAAGGAAGCATACACGGGGTCGTGGCTGGTGTTGAGGACGGAGTCCCGCCACGCCCGGGTCTGTTCTCGAACGGATCGGAGTGAACCCCGGGCCGCGCTCTGGGCAAGCGGCACCACCCGCTGCCGGCGGAGCGAGCGGGCGCGAGAAAACGGGCCTGCGTACGCCGCAGGCCCGTCGGGTGGCTGGGTTCAATCGGCGCGAACGATCGTCAGCGGCGGCGCCGGCGTGCCAGGAGACCGCCCGCGAGGGCGAGGCCGGCGAGCGAGGCTGGGGCGGGCACCACGTCGATCTTGTAGTTCACCTGGATCCAGTTCACGCCCGAGCCGGGGACTTCGAGTCCGAGGTGGAGGACGTCGATGCCGTTCCAGTGGGCGTCGCCGATCGGGTCGTGGATCGTGGGATCGGAGTAGACCGTCTGACCGCCGTCGGTGCTGTAGTTGATGACGTACTCGGTCCATGCGACGTGGCTGATCCAGCCCTTCCAGTCGATGCCGTTGCCGTCGCCGCCGAGTTCGTAGGAGAAGGCCTGGATGGTGTGTCCGTCGACCTTGGTGCCGATGGGCACGAACTGCTTGCCTTCGCGAGACCGGATGATGAGCTCGACGAAGTGCCCCTGCGGGTTGACGACCTCGTACCAGGCCGCTTCGAGGATGTCCTCCTGATCGGGGTTCGGGACCGTGTTGGTTCCGATCGAGTGGAACTTGGGGTCGTCGAAGCTGCTGACGGGGACGGGGGCGTCGCCACCGGAGTTCAGGGTTCGGAACTGCCCGCCGCCGAAACCGACGAGCGAGACGGTGGCGACCGAGTTGCTCGCGACGGCGTCCGAGGTCCGGTCGCCGTAGTGGTCGTCCTGGGCGGATGCGGCGCACGCGATGGATGCCGCCGTCACGAGGAATGAAGCATGGGTCCAGCGCATGGAGCGTACCTCCTGCCCGTGCCGCCCGGCCGAACGCACCGCCGGAAAGAGGAAACGAGGGCTGCGGCCAACCGCCGCCGCCCGACGCCTGCGGAACGGGTCTGTTTCGGAAGGTACACCACACATCCGGCGCGGCCAGCAAACGCGCAAGAAAACGAACAACCCGACAGGATCGCGTCGCCGGAACAGCCCCACTCTGGGGGGGTGCAGGCCCGGGAATCAGGCGTGATCGAACGAGGGATGCCGGCGTGCCCTTTTTTTCACGCGAAAGGGTTGCAATCGCGCGAACTCGCGGCATGTTCTCAGGGCGAGGAAGGTGCGCGCCCATGGCGGCGCGATCAACCGCCGTCGCGCTCCGCGATCGCCTTGAGCACGGCCACTTCGCGTTCGGCTGAGATGCCGGCGCGCAGTCGCGCGCGTCGCTCCTCAGGCTGCGCGTTCCACCAGTCGAGCGTCTCCTTCGCCGTCGCCACGACGGGCCGGAAGGTGAGGCCCGCGCCGATCGCCCGCGCACAACTCCGCTGGCCGAAGCCCAGCGTGTCGCCCTCGGGCGGGAGCCAGACGGGCATGTCGCTCCAGCCCGAAACGCGCTGCTCTCGCAGGAAGGCGGCGTCCGCCCAGCGGAAGGTCGCGTCGCTGCCCGAGGCCTCCTTGCAAGCATCGAGGAGCACGCCGATGCCCATGCCGCCGGCGGGTCCGAGGGCGTTGAAGACGCCGAAGGTCCGCTGCTCGACAAGGAGCACGAGCCACTCGGCAAGATCGCGGACGTCGATGATCTGCACCGGGTCGTTGGGCGTGCCGGGGGCGAGCACATCGCCGCCGCGCGCGACGCGGACGGGCCAGTAGGTGAAGCGGTCCGTCGGGTCCCCGGGGCCCACGATGAGGCCGGGTCGGACGATGGTGGCCCTGCCGGGCGTCTTCGCCTCGGCGGCCTGCTCGCACAGCGCCTTCAGCGGGCCGTAGGTCTCGCCCGTGACCTGCTCGAAGGTCGGATCGGGGATCGTCCCCAGCGGTGCGCTCTCGTCGGCGTTCGGCTCGGCGTGCGAAGCGTACACCGAGACGGTCGAGATGAGAACGTACTGCCCGACGCGGCCCGAGAGGAGCTCGGCGGCGGCGTTCACGACGCGCGGGAAATAGGCGGAAGTGTCGATCACCGCGTCCCACTCGCCCTCGCGGAGTTGCGTCAGGCCCATGGGGTTGTCCGGTCCCGGCTCGCCCGACTCGTCGGCGAGACGGCGCGGGTCGCGGTTGCCGTGCCGCTTCTCGACGCGCTCACGCCCCTCAAACGTGTGCCCCGTGCGCTGCTCGGTGCGGCCCCGATTGAAGAGCGTGAGCGAGTGCCCGCGGGCGAGGGCGGCTTCGACCACGGCAGGACCGAGGAAGCCGGTGCCGCCCAGGATGAGGATGCGCAGAGGCTTTGCAGTGAGTCCGGTCGAGCGCATCGCGAGCGCCGGTGCAGCGCCGAGAGCAAAGCCGGCGGAGAGCGCGGCCGAGGCTTGCAGGAACTCGCGTCGCGTGGTGAGCATGAGTCGTCTCCGAGCAGTGGGGAACAGCGGGGGTGTATCGCCCGGCGGGGGCGGGGTTGCATCGTACCGGGTCGCCTGACGGTATCGTGCCGGTTCACGCCCTGGAGCCGTCATGTCGGATGTGCCCTCGCAAGACGCCCCGGAATCCGCGGGAGGCGGCCCGGCCGCACGCCTGGCCATGGTCCGGCGCGGCGAGTGGGTTCCGCTGGCGCTCTCGGGCGGGTACTTCTTCTGCGTGCTGGCCGGGTACTACTGCGTCCGCTCGGTACGCGAGTCCATGGGCGTCGAGGGGGGATGGGACCGACTCGCGTGGCTCATGACGGCCACCCTGGCGGCGATGTTCCTGGCCAACCCCGCGTTCGCCGCCATGGTGTCCCGGTTCCCGCGCCGCGTGTTCATCCCCGCGACCTACCGGTTCTTCGCCTTGAACATGCTCGCCTTCGCGGGGCTGTTCCTGATCGTCGGCGAGCACTCGCGCTTGTGGCTGGGGTACGCCTTCTACGTCTGGCTCAGCGTCTTCAACCTGTTCGTGATCTCGGTGTTCTGGGCGTACATGAACGACGCGTGGTCGCCCGAGCAGTCCAAGCGCGTCTTCGGGCCGATCGGGGTGGGGGGGACGCTGGGGGCGGTGTGCGGTTCGTTCCTCGCCGCGAGGCTCGTCGAGCACCTCGGCCCGACCGGGATGATGCTCCTGGCGTGCTGCTTTCTCGAGGGCGCGGTGTGGTTCGCGCGCGGGGTGCGGGCGCGCGGCGGTGGCGCTGGCGCGCAATCCGCCGAGCCGGGGCCGCGCGTGTGGGAGGGGCTGCGGCTGATCGCACGCTCGCCGTACCTCGCCTTGATCTGCGCGGTGCTGCTCGCGTTCACGCTCACTTCGACGTTCCTCTACATGGAGCAGGGGCGCATCGTGTCGGAGAGCGTGGAGGGGCGTGATGCGCGGGCGTCGGCGTTCGCGCACATCGACCTGTACGCGAACCTGGGGACGCTGCTGGTGCAGGCGTTCGTGACCTCGCGCCTGGTCAGGCGGCTCGGCCTGGGGTGGACGCTCGCGATCCTCCCGCTGCTGACGCTGGCCGGGTTCGTCGCCTTGTGGGGCGCGCCGACGCTGGCGGTGCTCACCATCTTCCAGACCGTGCGACGGAGCGCCGAATACGCGGTGGGCAGGCCCGCGCGGGAGATGCTCTTCGCGCGGCTCGGCCCCGAGGAGAAGTACAAGTCCAAGCCCTTCATCGACACGTTCGTGTATCGGGGGGGGGACGCCGTGGGAGCGTGGGCGCCGAAACTGCTGGCGCACGCCGGCGTGGCGGTGGGGTTCGTGGCGATCCCCGTGGCGGCGGCGTGGGCCGTCGTCGCGCTTGCGCTGGGGCGTATGGAACGCAAGGCGCAGCCCGCCCAGGCACGAACGGAATGAAAAACCGGGGCGACCGGCCCCGGTTCGTGCGGTGCGTGGATGTTGCCGCGGGGGTTACTTCGTCGGGTCAGGCTGACGCTCCGGCGCAGCGGGCGTCGTCGTGGGCGCCGGGGCGGCGGAGGCGGAGGCCGTCGAGCGGGTCAGGTAGATCTCGACGCGGCGGTTGGCGGGGGTGTTGCCGGTGGCGGTGTTGGTGACGGCGGGTCGGAACTCGCCCCAGCCGGATGCGTTCACCTTCACAGCGGGGACGCCCATGCTCACGAGTTCACGGCGGACGGCGATGGCGCGGTGGCAGGAGAGGTGCATGTTGGTGGGGTGTCGCTCGGCCGTGCGCGAACTGATGGGCTGCGAGTCCGTATGGCCGACGACGTGGACCTCGTAGGCCGCAGCGGCGCGGGCCTTGAGGATGTCCGCAAGCCGGGACAGGCTCGTCTTCGCCTCGGACTTCACCACGTCCGAACCCGAGTCGAACGTCAGGTCGCTCGCGAAGCGGAGCATCCCGCGGCTCGGGTCGTACTGGATGAGGTCCGGGTTTGCAGCGGCCAACTCGCGCAGGGCGCGGTCGGTCTCGGGGTCGAGCGCGCCGAGTTGCAGGGAGCGCAACTGGGACTCGAGGTCACGGAGCGACGCGTCGCTCATGCCGACGAGGCCGCGGAGGCGCTCGTTCTCGTCGCGGAGCGACCGGACGGCCTCGTCCGCGGCGAGTTGCCGGGCGGTCATGTTCCCGCTCATGCTCTGGCAGTCGTCGAGGCTGGCCTGAAGTTCCTGGTTGCGGTTGGTCAGGCTTCGGTTCGACTCGACCAGCCTGTCGTACTCGGCGCGGCTGACGCAACCGCCAAGCGACGCGCCCATCAACGCGAGGGCCAGCACGCCCCGAACCCACCTTCTCCCGTGTCGCATGTGCAGACCTCCACGCCGCCGGTCGTTGGGGCGGCCGAATGAGTACCGTGTGCCGTGGGGCGGGTGCGGCGGATCCGTCTCGCCGGCCCGTTGCGGCCCGCCCATCCTACCGCCCTTTCCATCGGCCGCCAGCCACGGAGTCGTCCATCGTGCGGGATTCCGCGCCGAATCTGCCTGCCGTGCCCGAGGGGGCGGGGCTACGCCGCTACGAGGCCGATGCAGCCTTCGACGCCGGCGGGCTGGTCTCGGCCCCGGTCTCCCTGCTGATCGAGATCTCGCCGACGGGCCGGGCCGAGGCGCTGGCTGTGGGAACGCCCGGAGAGGTCTCGCGACACCCGGCGGCATCGGCCGCCTTCGCTCTGCCGCTCCCGGGGCATGTCCTGCTGCCGGGGCTGGTCAACGCCCACACTCACCTCGACCTGACCCACCTCGGCCCGTGCGAGCACGACCCGCAGCACGGCTTCGGGGCGTGGGTCGAGACGGTCCGGGCGGGGCGGCGCCAGCAGGACGACGAGATCGCGCAAAGCGTGAGGCTCGGCGCGGGGCTGTGCCTGGCCGGGGGGACGGTCGCAGTGGGGGACATCGCTGGCGCGCCCGGCGGCAGGCCGACGATCGCGCCGCTGCGAGCGATCCGCGAGGGGCCGCTGACCGGCGTTTCCTTCGTCGAGTTCTTCGCCGCGGGAACGCTGCGAGAGAGCGCGCTGGCGCGCCTGGACGGGTTTCTCGAACAGCATGAGGATGAGTTGGTGGCCGGGTCGCTCGTGCGCGCGGGCTTGCAGCCCCATGCGCCGAACACGGTGGAGCCGGCCGCGTATGAGCACGCGATTGCGCTCGCGCAGCGGTACGGGCTTGCGCTGTGCACTCACCTGGCGGAGACAATGGAGGAGCGGCGGTTCATCGCCGACGCCGAGGGGCCGCAGCGAGCGTTGCTGGAGCGGGTAGGGGCGTGGGAGGATCGGCTGCTCGGCGTGTTCGGGCGCTGGCTGCATCCGATCGATCATTTGGCGCCGATCCTGGGGCAAGCGCCGTTTCTGGTGGCGCACGTGAACGACTGCCCGGACGAGGAGCGGTTGTCGGTTCTCGCGCGGGCGGGGGTGAGCGTGGCGTACTGCCCGCGTGCGTCGGCGTACTTCGGCGCGCCGGAGCGGTTCGGGGCGCACCGGTACCGGGAGATGATGGATGCGGGGATCAACGTGTGCCTGGGGACGGACTCGATCGTGAACCTGCCGAAGGAGGCGGCGGACGCGTCGCGTGGGGGGATGAGCGTGCTGGACGAGATGCGGCTGCTGGTGGAGCGGGACGGCCTCGAAGGGCGGACCGCACTGGCCATGGGGACCACGAACGGCGCTCGTGCGCTGGGGCTGGATGAGGCGGGGTTCCTGCTGCGTGCCGGAGGGCGGCTGTCGGGACTCGTGGCCGTTCCGCTCGGGCACGAGCGGCGTCACCCCACGCCTACCCTTGAAACGGCGATTCTTCGTGGGGGTCCGCCCCGATTGCTGCTGATCGGGAAATAATCCTGTCTGACCGGAACGCGGCTGGGTCCGGTCGCCTGGGAGCAGCATGAGCGCGAAGTGGCGCCGAAGCCTGAAGTGGGACGACGAGCACTTCCCGGCGTGGGCATGGCCGGTGAAGTTCGTGCTGCGCGCGTTCAGTTCGATCACGCTGGCGGTGATCCTGCTGTCCGGCGTTGTGGTGTATGGCGTGGTGGCAAGCGTGCCCCTCGGCCTGCTCGCGCTCGCCCCGACCTGGCTGCTCTACGGGCTGACGCTGCTGGTGACCGCGGCGCTGCCCGCGGCCGCGCTGCTGGTCATCGCCCGGTTCGCGCTGGGCGGGGCCTCGCGCGGCGTGCGATTCACGGTCGGGCTTGCGGGGGCGATCGTCGGCGCGGCGATCGGGTTGACGGCCTGGGGCGCGGCCGTGTGGCCCGCGATCCACTACGACCCGGCGACGGGGTCCGGCGTGCGGCTGTTCGCGCCGTTCGTCCGGGAGTACGAGTCGATCACCATCCGCCGCCTGCCGGGCGTGGAGATGAGCGAACTGGAGTTCTACTCGGCGTGGCCGATGCGGATGCTGCTGCTCGCGTTCATGCTGAACATGGTCGTGGCGACGGTGCGGCGCATCGAGTTCGTCTTCGTGAATCTCGGCGTGCTCACCGTTCACACGGGGATCGTCATGATCGCGCTGGGGAGCGTCTACTACCAGTCGCAGAAACGCGAGGGGGACGCGATCCTGCTGGCGGGCGCGCCGGACGAGCGGGGCCTGCCGCGGGCCGGCGCGCCGGTCGCGGCGTTCTACGACAACACGCACGTCGCGCTCTATGTGAGCCAGTACCGGGGCTGGGAGCAGCGGCCGGTGCGGGGCGTGCCGCGCTACAACGACTACGGGCTTGGCGTCGGCGCCGGAGAGAGCGCGCTGGCGGCGGCCGGGCGTGGCCTGTCGGTGCCGGAGGGGAGCGACCGTCGGCTCTCGATCCCCGTCGCCCCTTCGCCCCTCGGGACGACCGACGAGGACGTGCGCCTGCGGATCGTCGGGTACGCCGGTTACGCGGAGCCGATACAGGACTGGCTGCGGGCGCCCCCCCCCTCGGACCCGTCGCGGGCGAACCCATTGCGGATCGTGGAGTTGCACACCGACGTCCCGGACCCGCAGGGGCGCGTGCGCGAGGGCGCCGCGTTCTCCTACACGCTGATGCCCGCCTCCCCGCCGCACCGCGTCGCGGACAACGGCGTCTTCGGCGTCGAGTACGTGCGCGGCATGGACCCCTCGCGCTGGGCGGACCTGGCCGCGGAGGTTCCCGAGGCGACGACCTACGCGCTGTCGGTGGAGGTGTCGGGCGCGAACGGGCCTGTGCGCGTCGTGCGGGCGGTGCAGCCGGGCGATGGGTTCGAGGTCGAGGGATGGCGGATCGCGGTCGAGGACGTGACGCCGGAGCCGCCGTTCCCGATCATCACGCCGGGGTATCGCGGGGCGAGCAGCAGCGTGGCGCTGGTGCAGGTCGAGCCGCCGGCGGCCGCGGAGAACCCGGAGCCGTTCACGCGCTACGTCTACCACCGCTACCCGGAGATCGCGCAGGACATCCTCGAGATCGCGCGCGACGACGGCCGCCCGATGCGTCGCGATGCCGATCCGGCCATCCGGCTGGGGCTGATCGACGCGTCGCAGTTGCAGGTGTACTTCGACGAGCCTGTCGATGCGAGCGCGGCGCAGGGCGTGCGAGCGATCGTGCGGCTGCCGGGCGGCGCGGTGCGCGTGGTTGACTCGCTCGGGCCGGACGGGCGGCTGGAGCGCATCATCCCGGACGCCTACGACGTGACGCTGGTGGTCGCGGCGGCCTGGGAGCACGCGGAGGCGTTCCAGCGGCCCGTTCCCGTGCCGGACGTGAACCGCGACCGCTCGATGGTCGGCACGCACGACAAGGCGATGCTGGCGGTGGAGGTATCGGTGCCCGCGGTCGAAGACCCGCTCGCCGAGGCCGCGCCCGGTGCGTGGAGCACGGTGGTGTGGCTGCCGTTCGATCGCTACCCGCTCGCGGGCGTTTTCCCGGACACGCAGCGCGAGGTGCGGCTGCCGGACGGACGGCGGGTCGTGCTCATCTTCGGACGCCGTCAGCATCCGCTGCCGGGGTTCGAGGTGTCGCTGGTGGACTTCCAGATGCTTTCCTACGACCACCGGGGGGCGCCGCGCGACTACCAGTCGATCGTGCGCGTAACGCCGACGACGCTGGACTTCGAGCCTTACGAACACGTGGCGAAACTGAACGAGCCGCTGCGAGCGCCGTGGCGGTGGGACGAGCGGCGGTCGTGGGCGGCGAACGCGGCGACGCGGCTGTCGGCGGGGCTTGATCCGCGGCAGTTCAAGTTCAGCCAGGCGGGATGGGACGCGGAGGGTTGGCGGCGGACGCAGGAGATGGCGGACCAGGGGCTGCTGGCGAGGCCGTTCGCGCAGTTCACGATCCTGCAGGTGGGGAACAACCCCGGGATTCACGTGATCGCGGGGGGGGGTATCCTGATGGGGGTGGGGATTCCGTGGGCGTTCTACGTGAAGCCGCTCATCCTTCAGCGGCGGAAGCGGCGGATTCAGCGGGAAGTGGCGGAGGGGACGTACCGGCCGCTGGTGCGGCTCGTGCCGACGGAAGCGGCCCAGCCGGCGGGAGCGGAATCATGACCAGGCTCGTTGCCGTTGCGCTGGTTCTGGCGTTGGTGCTCTGTGGCTCGGTGGCGCGCGCGCAGACCGCGCCGGCGGGCAACGCGCACCCTGAGACGCGGGAGGTCTCGGACGATTCGGGGCGGCTGGACAAGCCGTTCGGGTCGTCGAGCGCGCCGGCGGCGGCGGCGACGCCCGCGGAGAAACTGGCGTTCGGACGCGCGGTGGACCTCACGCCGCTGCGCGACGCGGCCGTCTTCCACAACGGACGGGTGAAGATCCTCGACACGCTGGCGCGGGAGACGGTGTTCGATCTTACGGGGAGAACCCGATACGCCGACCCGCTGCCGGACGGCGTGCAGGCGAGGCACGACCCGCTCTTCACGCTCATCGATCTCGCGGTCTCGCCGGACCACTACATCGACAGGCCGGTGATCCACGTGAACTACCTGCCGCTGCGCCGGGCGTTGCTCGAGGCCGCGTTCTCCGGCGAACGCGACGAGCAGGAGCGGTGGATGCGGCTCACCCGGGTCTCGCCGCGGATGCTGCTGGTCTTCGGCGACGAAATCCGCGACAAGCACATGAGCGAGTCGGGATTCCGCGACGGGCTGGACCGGGCGGACCGGGCGCTGCGGCTGATCGCGTTCGGAGGGTCGAACTTCCTGCTGGTCGCGCCAGAGAGCCGCGACCTGCCGTGGCGGCACGTGAGCGAACTGTCCGCGGACCACCCGGCGCAGGCGGCCGCGCTGCGGCTGGGAGAGGCGTGGCGCGCGGCGGACGCGGCTGGCGTGAACGCGGCGGCGGCGGAACTGGCGGGCGCGCTGGCGGCGATCAACCCCGGCACGCACCCGGAGTCCCGGCGGACGCTCGAACTCGCGTACAACCGCGCCAACGCGTTCGAGTGGGGGTACTGGCTGTACCTGCTGTCGCTGGTCTCGCTGCTCATCGCGTTCGGCACCGGTCGCCGGTGGCTGGCGTGGACCGGCAGCACGCTCCTCGTCGGCGCGATCGCGATGCACGCGACCGGGTTCGTGCTGCGGTGCATCGTGGCCGAGCGCTTCGCGATCCAGAACCAGTTCGAGTCGATGACGGGGCTGAGCCTGTTCGCGGCGGTCGTCGGGGCGGCCATCATGCTGGCACGCCGGCAGTGGCTCTTCGGAGCCGCCGCTGCGGCCACCGGCTTCCTCGTCCTCATCACCGCGACCCAGACCGACATGCCCGGCCGCCACATCGGCCGCGAGGCCGCGATCCTGAACACCTCGGTGCTCCTCAAGTACCACGTCACGACGGTGCTGGTGTCCTACGGCCTGATCACACTCGGATTCGTCTGCTCCGTGTTCTACCTGTGCACGCACTACCTCGGACGGCTGCGCACCCCGGCAGCGGAGACCAGCGAAGCGGAAACAATCGCCGCGGCCGCGCTCAATGCGCCCGAGGACAAGCCGTTCGGGCGGGCGCGCGTGCTCGCGGACCTGGACACGGCCCAGATGACCGTCCTCCAACTCGCGTTCTGGACGCTCGGCGTGGGCATCCTGCTCGGCGCCTGGTGGGCGGACCACTCGTGGGGCCGATGGTGGGCGTTCGACCCGAAGGAGACCTGGGCGCTCCTGACCTGGATCATCTACCTGATCGTGATCCACCTGCGGCTGACGACGGGGCGCAACCGCGGGCTGGTGACGGCGTGGCTGAGCGTGGTCGGATTCATCGTGATGCTGTGGACGTACTTCGGGGTGAACCTGCTGCTGCCGGGGCTTCATGCGTATGCGTGAAAAGGCGAACGCGGAGGGCGCGGAGGGGACGCGGAGAGCCGCAGAGTGGGGAATGGGGGTTGGAGGACTGGCGGTCGTGGCGACGGGGTCGTGATGAGCGGTTCCATGTCTTGTGCTTCTGCGAACTCTGCGAGCGATCCGCGTGCGCTGCGTTCACGTCCCGTCTCGCGCCGGTTCTATGCGCGGGCGGCGGATGCGTTGGCGGTTGCGCTGCTGGGGCGGACGCTGGTGCGTGTGCCGGGGGACGGGACGCGGCTTGCGGGGCGGATCGTGGAGACGGAGGCGTACCTGGGGCCGCAAGACCGGGCCGCCCACTGCTTCGGCGGGCGGCGGACGGCCCGGAACGAGTCGATGTACGGGCGGCCGGGGACGGCGTACGTCTACTTCACCTACGGGATGCACCACTGCTTCAACGTCGTGTGCGGGCGCGAGGGGGAGCCTGCGGCCGTGCTGATCCGGGCGCTGGAGCCGGTGGAGGGGGTGGAGGAGATGAGGCGGCATCGGTCGGCGCGGCGCGGCGCACCGGTGCGGGACACGGACCTGTGCTCGGGTCCGGGGCGGTTGTGCGAGGCGATGGCGATCGACCGGGAGGATGACGGCGTCGATCTTGCGGGGCCGGGGTCGCGGCTGTTCATCGTTCGAGGCAGCGGGCGGCTGTCGGCCGATGAGTCTGTGCTGAGGACCGCGCGGATCGGCGTGGCCTATGCGGGCGAGTGGGCGGACCGGCCGCTGCGCTGGTGTCTGGAAGGGAACCCGCACGTGTCGCCGGGCGGGTCGAGGGCTGGATCTGGCCGGTCGAGAGGGCGGTCCCTACGATGAGGTCCGCCCGCTCGGGCCGAAGAGGTAACGATGTCAGACGCGATGCAGACGGTGTGGCAGGAGTTGCGCGACAAGGCAGGGCCGTACCCGCGCGAGGCGTACGACTTCGTGCGTGCGGGGCTGACGCACACCGTCCAGATGATCCACGGCGAGACGCCGGGCGACTCGGAGGACGATTCGCGGCACATCAGCGGGAAGCAGCTGTGCCTCGGGCTGCGCGACTACGCGACGCACCGCTACGGCCGACTGGCCCGCACGGTGCTCAGCCGGTGGGGCGTTCACTCGACCGAGGACTTCGGCCGGATCGTCTACGCCATGGTGGACGCCGGGCTGATGCGGACGAGCGAGGGCGACTCGTTCGAGGAGTTCCGGGGCGTATTCGAGTTTGATGAGGGCTTCGCGGACTGATCCGGGGCGCCCCGCCACGCCGCGGCGGAGTTGTTCGCCCGGGGCCAAAGTCGGTACCCTTTCCGCCATGGCCGAGCCGGGAACACCCAACGCAGACGGCGGCACGGACTGGCGGTCGCTGCACCTGTGGCAGATCCAGCCGCTGCGCGACCTGCTCGTGCTGGCGGCGGTGCTGGGGGTGCTCTACCTGGGGTACCTGGTCAGCATCGTGACGGTGCCGCTGCTGCTGGCGACGCTGCTGGCGTACCTGTTCGAGCCGACGGTCAAGCGGATGACGCGGGTGTCGTGGATGAGCCGGCAGATGGCGGCCGCGATCATCGTGGTTGTTGCTGCGGTCGTGGTGGTGGTGCCGGCGGTGGTGGCGTCCGCGTTCGCGGTAACGCAGGGAGTCGCTTTCGCGGAGCGCGTCTCGGGATCGGTGGAGCGGGTGTACGCCTCGGTGCAGAACCCGGACGACGCGGAGGCGCTGTCGGCGGTTCCCGGCGGGTTCTGGCTGGCGACGCGGGACTTTCTGGTGGAACGGCGCGGCGTCACCGAGGGCGAGGTCGCCAAGCGGCTGCTGGAACTCGTGCGCGCGAACGCGCAGACCATCGCCACGCAGGCGCTGGAGACCGGCGCAGGGGCGATTGGGGCGACGCTCCGCGGGATCGCGTCGGTCTTCTCGCTGGTGTTCGGCGCGTTCCTGACGGCGTTCTTCTTCTTCTTCGTCTGCACGGCCTGGGGGAAGGTGCTGGAGTTCTGGGAGGGGCTGATCCCGGAGCGCAAGCGCGGGCGGTGGCTGGAACTGGTGCGGGCCTTCGACGCCGTCGTGTCGGGGTTCGTGCGCGGCCGGCTCACCATCGCGTTCATCCAGGCGGGGCTGCTGAGCCTGCTGTACTGGGTGATCGGCACGCCCGCGCCGATCCTGTTCGGGCTGGCGATCGGGCTGCTTTCGATCGTGCCCTACCTCGCGCTCATCGGCATCCCGGCGACGATCCTGGCGATGTGGCTTGACCCGTCGGGGCCGGAGTGGCAGAACGCGTGGTGGTGGGTGACGCTCGCGCCGGTGGTGGTGTACTTCATCGCGCAGGCGGCCGACGACTACGCGCTCACGCCGCTGATCCAGGGCAAGAGCACCGGGATGGACACGCCCTCGATCCTGTTCGCCTCGCTCGCGGGGGGCGCGCTCTTCGGGTTCTACGGGCTGTTGATCGCGATCCCGCTCGCGGCGTGCGTGAAGATCACGCTTCGCGAGGTCTTCTGGCCGCGGTTCCGGGCGTGGGCGGAGGGGCGGGAGAAGGACTTCCTGCCGGTGGGAAGGGAGTGAAGGGCTTGAGTGTCCTGAGTCCTGAGTCTTGAGGCATGAGTCCTGAGACTTGAACGGCCTCTCTCAAGACTCAGGCCTCAAGACTCAAGATTCACCGTCGCTTCTTCCGTTGCTTGAACCGGCCCGGCGCGCTCGCTCGTGTTGAGCCTTTGGAACTGAACCCGGGCATGCCCGAGAGGCCGGGGACCATGCCTCCCATGCCGGCCGCGCCGAGTTCCTTGACGGCGGCGACCTTGGACTTGGCGCTCATGCCGGCCATCTGCTTCGTCATCTTGCTGATGGCGTCGTGCTGCTTGACGAGTTGACCGACGGCGTTCTGGTCGGTCCCGCTGCCGGCGGCGATGCGGCGGCGGCGGCTGGTGTTGATGATCTTCGGCTCGCTGCGCTCCCGCTTCGTCATGGAGTTGATGATCGCCTCGACGCGGTCGAGTTGGCCCTCGTCGATGTGCGCGTCCTTGAGCGCCGCGCCGACCCCGGGCAGCATGCCAAGCACCTGGCGCATGGGGCCGAGGCGGCGCAACATGCGGAGTTGGGCGAGGAAGTCGTCCATCGTCATCTCGCCGCGGGCCATCTTCTCGGCGAGGCGTTCGGCGTCCTCGGCGGAGACCTGCTCCTGCGCCTTCTCGACGAGGCTGACGACGTCGCCCATGCCGAGGATGCGCCCGGCCATGCGCTGGGCGTGAAACTCCTCGAGGGCCTCGGCTTTTTCGCCGACGCCGATGAAGCGGATGGGCGCGCCGGTGACTTTTCGGATGGAGATGGCCGCGCCGCCGCGGGTGTCGGAGTCGAACTTGGTGAGAATGACGCCGTCGACTTCGAGACGCTCGTGGAAGGCCTTTGCGCTGTTGACGGCGTCCTGGCCGGTCATCGCGTCGACGACGAGGAAGACGTGGTGGGGGTTCAGAGCGCGGCGAACCTGCTGCAACTCGCCCATCAGTTCGTCGTTGACGTGCAGTCGGCCGGCGGTGTCGAGGATGAGGGTGTCCGCGCCGGCCTTGCGTGCGGCGTCGAGGGCGCGCCGGCAGACCTGCACCGCGACGCCGACGGCCTTGCCGTACTCGGCGCACTTGTCCGGCTCGCCGTGGAAGTGGACGGGCGCGCCGCCGGGGGCGGCCTGGCGGGCCTGGGAGGCGACGATTTCGAGTTGCTCGACGGCGGCGGGGCGCTGGAGGTCGGCGGCGCAGAGCATGACGCTGCGGCCGCGCTTGCTGAGGTAGGCGGCCAGTTTCCCGCAGGTCGTCGTCTTGCCGGAGCCTTGCAGGCCGCACATCATGACGACGGTGGGGCCGGGGCTGATGCGCATGATGGCCGGGCCTGCGGCGGCACGGTCGTGTTCGGGGTCGGACGCGGCCTGGAGGGCTTCCTCGCCGCCGAGGAGTTCGACGAGTCGGGCGTGCACGATGCCGACCATTTCCTGGCCGGGTCGGAGGCTTTTGGTGACCTCGCGGCCGAGGGCGTCGGCAACGACGGCGTCGCAGAACTCGTTGACGACGTCGTAGTTGACGTCGGCGTCGAGGAGGGCGGTGCGCACCTCCTCCATGGCCTCGCGGACGTTGGCCTCCGTGATGGTGCCCTGGCCGGAGAGGCGACGGAAGACCTTGCCGAATCCTTCGGAGAGTCGTTCGAACATGCGCCAACTGTACGCGGGTCGAGATTCTCCGGCGTGGGACGCGAGCCCGGCTCACCACGCAGCGGCGAGGTCTGAACCCGAATCGATCGGTTGCCCGAAGCCGACGCACTCGGGGGCGAAGCGTGCGAGGCGCGTCGCCATGACGGCCACGGCTTCGGGGTTGCTGTCGATGAGGACGAACTCCCGCCCGTGCGTGGCGGCGGCCTCGCCAGCGGTCCCGCTGCCCGCGAAGAAGTCCAGAACGACATCGCCCGGCGCGGAATGGACTCGGACGATGCGGTTGATGATGCCGAGCGGTTTCTGGGTCGGATAGCCGGTTTTTTCGCGTCCGTTGGTGGGGACGATGGTGTGCCACCAGACGTCGGTCGGGGACTTGCCGCGAGCGGCCTTCTCCGGCGTGACGAGGCCCGGGGCCATGTAGGGGATGCGGTCGATCTCGTGCTCGTTGAACGTGTAGTTCGATGGGTCGAGCGCGTACCAGAGGATGGTGTCGTGCTTGGCGGGCCATCGGCGCGGGGAACGGCCGCCGAAGTCGTAGGCCCAGACGATCTCGTTCATGAAGCGTTCGCGTCCGAGGAGGCTGTCGAGCGCGACTTTGACGTGGTGAACCTCGCGCCAGTCGAGGTGGACGAAGAGCGAGCCGTCGGGCGCGAGGCAGCGCAGGCCGGCTTCCAGGCGCGGCATCAGGAAGTCGAGGTAGTCCTCACCGAAGGCGTCGCCGTATGAACCGCTCTCGACCCGCTCGACGCGGTAGCGCCTTCCGGCGAACCCGCCGCGCGTGCCGCCGGCTTCGTCGGCGGTCGTGCGGATGCGGTCCCGCTTCTGGACCTTGCCGGTGTTGAACGGCGGATCGACGTAGATGAGACGGGCCAGCCCCTGCGGCAGGGTGGCCAAGGCGTCGAGACACTCGCCGAGGATGATCCGGTTCACGGCGCGATTGTACCGGATCGGAGATCGTTGCGCCCGCCTACTTCGTCGCCTCCCTGTCGTAGCCCAGGCCGTTGAAGAGACCATTGTCGCCGGTGTCGTCCTTGACGAGGCCCGTCCGTTCGTTCAGCACGACGAACCCGAAATCGGCGAGGGTCAGGCCCTCGGCGTGGCCGTCGAGGAAGGCGGCGTGGGCCACGCGCCCATGCCGGACCTCCGGCGGCGACTGCCCGGTGGCGTGCGCGAACGCCTCCGCGCCGTTGTTCCTGGTGTCCAGCCGCGGCGGGTCCAGCGTATAGGAGTGCTCCCGGTAGCCCTCGCCGATGCGCAGGTGCTGGCTGCCGGAGGAGTCCGCAAAGACGATGGTCTTGAAGGGCACATGGATCCGCGACATCCGCACCGGGTAGTTCTGGAATCCGCCCGCCGACTTGGCGCGGCTGTTGCCGAGGTAGTGGTAGTTGTAGCCGTAGGAGCCGTTGCGCAGGATCTGGACCTCGCCCGTCGCCTTGCTGCGGAACTGCTCGTAGGTCTGCGACGGATCGCGGAAGACCTCGTTGTCGAGGCGGTCGAAGTCGTCGGAGTTCTGGAACTTCTGGTACTCCTCCTCGTTGCGCGGCTGGTAGGGCGTGCCGACATACTCGCCGACCACCCAGTGCCAGCGCGCGGCCTTGCGCCCGGATGGCTCGTGAACCTCGCCCGAGGGCAGACGCATGGGCGGAAACGTCTGGCGGTCGTTGGAGTACATCTCGACGGCCTGGCCCATGGATCGCAGGTTCACCAGGTCGGCCGCGCCACGGGCCGCGCCGCGGGCCTTGCCCAGCGCGGGGAGCAGCATGCCGATCAGGAGCGCGATGATCGCGATGACGACCAGCAGCTCAATGAGGGTGAAGGCGGCAGGTCGGCGGGCGGGGAGCGGCATGGGGAGCCTCCGTTCAAATCGGACCCGCATGGGGGGTGTTCATTGAACCTGAGACTCAGTCGCAAGTCAAGCGGCTGCAAACTTCATTTCCGGCGGCGGAAGGCCAGCCAGTCGCGCAACCGCTTGGCGGGCCAGGAGTTGACGCACTGTTCCGGAGAGAGCCAGCCGCGGCGGGCGGTGAGGATGCCGTAGCGGAGGTTGTCGAAGTCGGCCGCGCCGTGGACGTCGCAGTTGATGGCGATGAGGCAGCCGGCCTCGACGGCGGCGCGGACATGGGCGTCGCGGAGGTCGAGGCGCATCCAGTGTGCGTTGATCTCGAGGGCGACGCCGTGCTGCTTTGCGGCGGCGATGACCTCGGCCATGTCGGGGCTGAGGCCGGGGCGGCGGTTGATGAGGCGGCCGGTGGGGTGGCCGAGGATGTTGACGAAGGGGTTTTCGATGGCGCGGATGAGGCGCTTCGTCGCGGCCTTGGGATCCTGCTTGAGCGCAACGTGCGGGCTGGCGACGACGGCGTCGAGCGTGGCGAGCGTGTCATCATCGAAGTCAAGGCGGCCGTCGCTCAGGATGTCCACCTCGCTGCCGCGGAGGATGGAGATGCCTTTCGTGTTCTCGCGCAGGGCATCGATCTGCTCGCGTTGCGCGGCGAGGCGTTTCTCGTCGAGGCCGCCGGCGACGACGCTCGACTTGGAGTGGTCGGTGACGGCGATGGTGTGGAAGCCGCGGCGTTTGGCCTCGGCGACGAGTTCGTGGAGTTCGAGCGCGCCGTCCGAGGCGGTCGTGTGGGCGTGGAGTTCCGCTTTGACGTCCGCGACTTCGACGAGGTGCGGCGTCTCAGCCAGCGCGAGCTCGCCGCGGTCCTCGCGGATCTCGGGGGGGATGAAGGGAAGCCCGAGCTTGGCGTAGACGGCCTCCTCGGTGCGCGAGGCGAGGGGCTTGACGCCGCGGTCCTGGGGGGGAGTCTTCTCGTTGTCCTCGTGGAACAGGCCGTACTCGTTGAGGGTGCAGCCTTTTTTGATGGCGTGCTCTCGGAGGCGGACGTTGTGCTCCTTCGAGCCGGTGAAGTACATCATGGCCGCGCCCCAGGCGGAGGGATCGACCACCCGGAGGTCGGCCTGGAGCGCGACGCCGCCGGACTCCTTGCCCTGCCGGCCTTCGAGCGTCCATCGGCCGAGGTCCTGCGCTGCGCGCAGTCGGACGGAACTCTTCGTGCCGCCGCTGGCGAGAACCTGCACGACGCCGGGCATGGTGGTGAAGGCTTCGTGCGCGGCGTCGGGGTCGGTGGTGGCGACGAGGACGTCAACATCGCCGATGGTCTCCTTGCCGCGTCGGAGTGAACCTGCGAACGCGGCGTCCTTCACGCCCCGGACGGAGCGCATGCGCTCCACGATCTCCTCGGCGATGGGGAGGGCGATGCCGAGGGGGATGCGCTGCTCGGTCTGGCCGGCGAACTCGATGGACTTTTTGACGTTCTCGACGGTTTTCGCGCCCATGCGTGGGAGGTTGAGGATGGAGCGGTCGTCGATGATGCGTTTGAGGCCTGGGAGGTCGGTGACGCCGGCCTCTTTCCAGAGCATGGCGACGGTCTTCGGGCCGAGTCCGGGGATGCGGAGGAGGTCGAGGAGTCCTTGCGGGACTTTGGCGCGGAGTTCCTCGTGCTCGGCGATGCTGCCGGTGTTGACGAACTCGATGATCTTGTCGGCGGTCTTGGCGCCGATGCCCTCGATGGCGAGCAGAGCGTCGCGGTCGTCGGCGAGCGCGGCGAGGTCGGTGGTCAGGTCCGCAACCACGCGGGCAGCCTTGGCGTTGGCGGCGACGCGGAAGCGGTCCTCCCCGAGAAGCTCAAGGATCTCGGCGATCTGCTCGAGCCGTTCGGCGATCTGCGCGTTGACGCTCATGGACGCCCCTGCTCCGGGCCTGCGCCTTGCGACCTGCTCGGCGCGGCTTCGTCTCCATCGTTGACGCGTCGGGGCCGGTGGTCGAGTCGGCGGGTTCGGGCGATCGCTCGCCGCGCCAGTAGACCTCCACGATGGTGCGGGTGATTTGCTCGACGACCTGCTCGCGCTCGGCAGGATCAACAAGCATGAGCGCTGCGACCCATCGGCGCGTCAGTTCGATGCTGCCGGGGCGGAGGAGTTCAGTCAGAAGCCTGAGGTGGTCGTTGGGCAAGAGCGTCGCGGATGACGCGGACTCGGGCCGAGGACGGGCTGTCTGCTCCGCCATCGGTGGCACCGCCTTGTCGTGTGGTTGTTCCGATCGCCGGCATGGAGGTGAGCCGGGCTTCGAGAGTCTGGGCGTAGACCTCGAGACGCTCGACGCGTTGGAGGAGGAGTTCGATGGTGTTGGCCATCGCGGTGAGGAGTTCGGAGGGGTCGGCCTCGTCGAGAGCGTACCGACGCAGGTCGGCGGACTTCATGGGGCCGCGGCCCGACAAGAGCCAGTCCGCGCAGACGCCCAGCGATCGGCAGAGCGCGGAGAGGAACTCGACGCTCGGCGCCTGGCCCTGCATGTAACGGCGCACGGTCTCGGCGTTGGTGCCCGTCAGGTCGGCGAGATGGCGGAAGGAGCGACCAGCCGCGGCTGCGTTCAAACGCTCGTGCAACCCGGACCCCGGCATGGGGGGGAGCGTACCAGAGACCGGCGAGGTGTGCGCGCGGTTCAGACTGGCCGGCGAAGGAGAGCGCGCCACTGCCCCCGAGCGTTCGGATGGCTGTGCCCATCCCAGACTTCGCCCCAAACGAGTTCCAAACCCGCCTCTTCGAGGATGGCTCGCGCTTTCGTCTCGTCCATGGCGTGCGGGTGGAGTTCGTCCGGATGATCGAGGACGTCCACCAGCACCCACGCGAGGCCGCCCGGCAGAAGGAGCCGGGCCATCTCCGCGCCCACGAGGGGGGGGGCAACGACGTGGTCGAGGCAGTTCTCGGCGATGACCAGGTCGGCGACAGCGTCCGGCAGCGGCACGTTCTCGCCGGACGCGGCGAGGAAAGCGACGCGCTCGGCCTCCGGGGGAACCAGACCCTCGGCGAAGTAGCCGTCCGAGAGCGGATCCACCGCCACCGCCCGCCGCCAGCGCGCCGCGGCGACGGCCGGGTACGGCCCGGAGCCGATCTCGACCGCCGTGCGTTCGGCGCACCACTCCGCCATGCGGCCCGCGATCGGTTCGCCAGGGGCAAAGTCCCCCGCAAGCCCGAGGCGCTCCCCGAGTTCGTAGAGGCGGGTGCGTTGCCAACGCTCGAACGTCTCGCGGAAGTCACCGGGGAAATCGGGGTCAGCACCGCGGACGACACCCGCCCAGTACGTGAGTTCCTTGCGGAGGCGTTTCGTGGCGGCGTGGTCGACGGAGGCGTCCGGGGTAATGGCCTGCCCGTCGAGGCCGCCCCGCCAGACGACCGAGGCGGAGCGTCGCGGGGCGGTGTCGATGAAATGGTCGAGCCGTTGTTCGATCGGCCACGCTGCCGGTCGGACGGCCCGTGCGAGCAGGTGCCGGATGGTCTCGCGGACGGCGTTTGGCACGGCGCGTCTCCTGGCCTGGGAAAGCGGAGGCGACCGCCGGGGCCGCGCGGGGACTCTAGAAGCTATCCCGCAACTGATCTCACCACAGAGGCACCGAGAGCACCGAGGCGGGAATCCGGGCTTCTCTCTCTGCCCTCTGTGCCTCTGTGGTGAATCCGCAGTGCTGGGATAGGCTCTACGCTTGGGCGTGCCCTTCGCGCCGTGGTTTTGTCGGCGGCGGGCGGGGTTGTGCCGATATCGCTCGATTCGCCCGTGTTCGGCGGGCGCCGGGGAGGGACGCCCCGGCCGACGAGAGGAAGGACGGAGCCGGCGTGCAATCGAACGAGGTCAGGCACCTGCATCCGACGTCGGACCCGGCGGCCCGCGTCGTCCACACCTTCGACCGCGAGATGCTGATCCTCAAGCGTCGCCTGGTGCGCGAGGCACGCTACGCGATCGCGATGCTCGAGCGCGCGCTGGACGCCCTGTGGCGCCTCGACGCCGAGGCGGCGATGGAGGTGCGCCTCCGCGACGACCGCGTGGACGAAGAGGAGGTTGCGATCGAGCAGGACTGCTACCGACTGCTCGCGCTCAAGCAGCCCGTCGCGAGGGACTTCCGCATCATCGCGTTCATCCTGAAGGTGAACGCCGACGTCGAGCGCGTGGCGGACCACGCGTCCTCGATCGCCAAGATCGCGAAGAAGATGCGGCGTGATCCCCCGCCGCGCTGGCCGCAGTCGCTGCGGGAGATGGGCGAGCGCGTGCCCCTGATGTGCTACCAGTTGCTGCGCGCCGTGATGAGCGAGGACGCGGTGTCCGCCCGCGCCGTGGTGGAGATGGACGAGACCATCGACCAGTTGAACCGTCAACTCTTCGCCGAGACCGTCGAGATGATGCGCCGAGACCCGGAAGCCTGCGCGGACGGGCTGCTGATCTCGCGCGCGGGGCGGGAACTCGAGCGAGTCGGCGACCTCATGACGAACATCGCGGAGGACGTGGTCTTCCTGGCGACCGGCGAGATCATCCGGCACCAGAAGCGCCGCGCGGAGGCGCAGGGGCGCTCTGCCCCGCCGCCGGCATAGCGCCGGATTCCCCGGCCGCTCTCGTCGTGTAGAGTGTCCGCATGGCCGTCCGGGACAGGCGGCCGCCGGAGGCGATGCGATGCGCGGTACGAGGTTCGTCCTTGCGGCGTGTCTGTTGGCCTGCGGCGTCGCCCAGGCCCAGGAGTGGAAACCCGTGGAAGGCCGGCTGATGACGCGCTGGGCGGCCGAGGTCTCGCCGCAGAACGCCCTGCGCGAGTATCCGCGCCCGACGATGTCGCGGCAGAACTGGCTCAACCTCAACGGGCTGTGGCAGTGGGCCGAGGCCCCGGCCGACGGCGACGCGCCGGCGGACTTTCCGGGAACAATCCTCGTCCCCTTCCCCATCGAGAGCGCGCTCTCGGGCGTGGCACGGTCCGTCGAGCGCCTGTGGTACCGGCGGACCTTCGAGGTTCCGCCCGCCTGGCGCGAAGGGCGCGTGCTGCTCCACTTCGGCGCAGTGGACTGGCACGCGCGGGTGTGGGTGAACGGCACGTTCGTGGGCGAGCACGTCGGCGGCTACGACGGGTTCTCCTTCGACATCACCGATGCGCTCGCCGACGGCGACGAGCAGACCGTCCTCGTGAGCGTGTGGGATCCGACGGACGGCCACTGGCAGCCTCGCGGCAAGCAGGTGCGCGAGCCGCACGGCATCTGGTACACGCCCACCACCGGCATCTGGCAGACGGTGTGGGTCGAGCCGGTGCCGAGCACGCACGTCCGGCGCCTGCACGTCACGCCCGACTTCGACACGAGGACCGTGCGCATCCGCGCCGACGCCGCGGCCGATGGGCACGCGGTGCGCGCCAAGGTGTCGATCGGCAACAAGCCGGTCGCGGAGGCCACGGGCGCACCGGGCGAGGAACTGACGCTCGACCTCGCGCCCGACTTCCGGCCCTGGTCGCCGGACAAGCCGCGCCTGTACGACCTGGTGGTCGAGTTGCTCGACGGCGAGCGGGTGGTGGATCGTGTGGCGTCGTACTGCGGCGTGCGGAAGATCGAGGTCCGGCCCGACGCGGAGGGCGTCGATCGCATCCACCTCAACGGCGAGCCGGTCTTCGTGTTCGGCCCTCTGGACCAGGGATTCTGGCCCGACGGGCTGTACACCGCGCCGACCGACGCCGCGCTCATGTACGACCTGATCGTGACAAAGCGACTGGGCTTCAACGCGGTCCGCAAGCACGTCAAGGTCGAGCCGGAGCGGTGGTACTGGTTGTGCGACGTGCTGGGCTTGCTCGTGTTGCAGGACATGCCGAGCGGCGATGCGTACGTGGGGCCTGGGCGCGGGGAGATCACGCGCTCGCCCGAGTCAGCGGCGCAGTTCGAGCGCGAACTGCGGGCGCTCGTCGAAGGTCGCGCCCACCACCCCAGCATCGTCTGCTGGGTGCCCTTCAACGAAGGCTGGGGGCAGTACGACACCGTGCGAATCGCGACCTGGGTGAAGGAACTCGACCCGACGCGGCTCGTGATCTGCGCGAGCGGCTGGAACGACTACCCCGCCGGCGACCTGATCGACTGGCACGCCTACCCCGGCCCCGCCTCGCCCAACCCGAGCGGCGGGCGGGCCGCGTTCCTCGGCGAGTACGGCGGGCTTGGGCTGCCACTCGCCGGGCACACCTGGCAGGACGAGAAGAACTGGGGATACCGGAGTTACACCGACCGTGGCGCGCTCACGGAGGCGTATCTCTCGCTCGCGGACGACCTGCGCCTGCTCATCGCCGATCCGGGGCTGTCCGGGGCGATCTACACGCAGACGACCGACGTGGAGATCGAGGTGAACGGGCTGATGACCTACGACCGGGAGGTCATCAAACCGGACGAGGCGAAACTGCTTGGCGCACACCTGCGGCTGTACGCGCCGCCGCCCCACGTGCGCGAGGTCGCGCAAACGTCGCGCGACGATCCGGTCGAGTGGGCGTACACCTACGAGCGCCCGGCGGAAGGGTGGGAGAAGCCGGAGTTCGATGATTCGTCGTGGCAGCGCGGGCCGGGCGGGTTCGGGCGCGAGGGGACGCCGGGCGCGGTGGTGCGCACGCCGTGGCACACGGGGGAGGTCTGGATCCGGCGGCAGTTCATCCTGCCTCGAATCCTGGTCAGCGACCCGCGGCTCCTCGTGCACCACGACGAGGACGCGGAGGTCTACGTCAACGGCGTGCTCGCGGCGGAACTGAAGGGGTACACGACGGGGTACGTGGTGCGGCGGATGAGCGGGGCGGCGCGGGAGGCGTTGATCTCGGGGCCGGTGACGATCGCGGTGCACTGCCGGCAGACGACGGGGGGGCAGTACATCGACATCGGAATCGTGGACGTCATCGAAGCGGCAGACTGACGGCTACCCCGCCACTCCGTGGCGGCGTTGTTCTTCACTGTTGCCCTTCGTGCGGCGTTGCCGGATTCCGGGCGAGTGGGACAACGATCGAGCGTTGAAGGGGGAGCAGATTTGGTAGCCGCCACGGAGTGGCGGGGTACCCGGTCCGAGGCAGGTTCCGTTCGACTTCACCAGATCGGCGCGAGAACCACGGCGTCAAGCCCAAAGAACGCACGGGTGCCGAGGGCTGCCGGGTTGCCGCCGACGACTTCCACGCGCAGCGTGAGTCTGCCGTCCCGGGGCTTGTGCCAGCCGGGCAACTCGATAGGGCCTGTAGGTTCGCACAGGCCGGCGCGACCGGAGAAGAGGTCGACAGGCTCGCCGGCGGGCGTGCCGTTCACGCTGACCTGAACGATGCCGTAGTCCCAACTTCGAGTGGCGTGGAGCGTGACCTTGCGCGCCCGTTCGTCTTCGACGGGAATCTCGACCTCGACGAAGTCGCCCGGTCCGCGGCCCTGCACCCAGAGGTGGGCGTTGCCGCTCCAGCGGTCGCGCCCGAACCCGCTCATGTCCTGCTTGACGATGGACATGCCGGGCGTGCCCGCGGCGATTCGCATGCCTTCTACCTCGACCGCGCCCTCGATGGTGAACGGCGGGGGCAAGGGCGGCGGGTCGATGATGCCGCGCCTGACCTCGGCCTCGCCGGGGCCGACGTTCGTGCTCGCGCCCGGTCGGGCGTAGAAGTGCGTCGTCGCCGCGTAGCCGACCTCGCACTCCTTCCAGTGCCAGATTTCCATGTCGAACTTCAGCGAGTGCTCGAACGGGACGCCGTCGAGCAGGCGTACGCGTGAGACCGTGGTGTGCCCGTAGTTGCCGGGGCCATCGCAGCGCGGCTGGGCGTGGAAGGGGCCGGTGAAGAGTTCCGGCGAGCACCAGGCGTACCCGTAGTAGTCCTCGGTCCCGGTGCCGAAGTGTGAGGGGAAGGCCTCGCCGTCGACGTAGATCTTCTCGTCGCCCTCGCCCCACCAGTCGGGCACGGGGTTGACGACGGCGAGCGTGTCGCCGACGTAGACGCCGCGCCCCGCGATCTCGGCGTAGTTCCAGTCGCGCATGGGTCGGGTGGGGATGGGGTGCTCCTGCCGCCAGGTGGTGTGGAAGTGCATGGATCGTTCGTCCCACTCCCAGCCGCGGGCGCGAACGACGACGCTGAGTGTGACGCGCTGCGTACCGAGGTTGGTGATGGAGAGGCGGCCGCTGCGTTCGTAGGGCATGGGCCAGCGCGCGTGGAGCGTTCGGCCGTCGTCGGAGACGGTGCGCCACCAGTCCTCGAAGTTGTTCCCGCCGACACCGGAGCCGAAGAAGTCGCCGAGGGGGCACCAGATCGTGCGCGCGCCGTCAAACTCCCCTTCGATGACGAGTGTGCGCAAGGCCTCGGCGACGTCGTCGGCCTCGACCCAGACGGACAACTCGTACACGCACGCGGGGCCGGCGGTGAGGTCGAAGGGGACGGTCTGGCCCGGCGAGACGACGGTGTCGCCGCGGATGCCGCGCGGGCCGAAGCCGCGCATCGGCTCGGCGAGGGCGCGCTGCACGCGGGCGACGGCGTTGCCGGCCGAGCGGAGGGCGTCCATCGTGAACGGCTCGACTTGCGTGCCCGGCTCGTAGGTGCGGTGGTTGACCTGGTAGTAGAAGCCGTCGGCGTCGCTGGTCACGACGCACCGGCTCGCGTACGGGATCGGCAGGTAGAGGTTCCATCCGCGGGCGCGCGTGGCCGCGAGCGGGGCGCCGACGACGAAGGAACCTGGCGACCACGTCCCGCCGAGGAGCGCCTCCATTGGCGCTTCGAGGGCGGGGGTTTCGCGGCCGTCGAGGTAGATGCGGATGATGCCCTTCGGGTTGGCGGACCAGATGCGGACGATCGCGCCCGGGCCGTGTGCGTCCATCATGACGAACTCGCGCCGCCCCGCGCGCTCCTCGACGCGGACGAACTGGCTCGCGTCGTGGTTGGCGAACCAGCCCTCGGCGTCATCGGACGACAGGGAGCGACGGTCGTAACTGCTCGCCTGGGCGCAGGTGTACCACGGGTGCGGCAGGCGTGCGATGGCGTCGCGATCGACCATCTCGTTCAGGAGCGAGCCGAGCGAGACGGCCGGAGGGCCGCCCGACGCCGCGCAGCACGCGAAGAAGCCCAGCGCCAGTCCGATGATGCCAGTTCGCATGGTCGTGCCTCCCGTCCCGCGATCCGGTTCGAGTCTATCGCGCCGACATTCCGATCGCCGTCGGCCCCGTGCCCTCGACGCCCGCACCGGTCTGGTATCCTGCCTCCATGACGACCTCCCCAGAGCCTTCCGACGACCTGGTCGATCTCGTCTGCACGGCCTTCGAGCACGCCTTCGGCTCCATCGAGGGCGGCGACACACTCATCCCGTTCGCCATCACCGAGACTGCGGGCGAGCGATCGCTGATGCGGTTCGTCGCCGATACCTTCGAGGCCGGGATCGAGGCCGGGCGTGGGCAGTTGGCCTCGCTCTCCCCGCGCCCGGAGCGTGCGGTGCTGGCGTTCGACGGCTACGTGACGACGAAGGAAGGCCGTTCGGACGCGATCTATGTCGAAGCCCAGGACGCGGGGCAGTCCGGGTTCATCTTCTTCATGCGCTACAAACCCGCGAAGGGGCTGCTGCGGCGAAAGCCCGCGCCCCTCGACGAGAACCCGGTGCTCGCGGACGAGGCGCCGGGGTTCTTGTGACCCCGTGCCTCCCCCAGCGGGGTGGCGCTGACCTCTCCGCTTCGACCGTGCGCTTCGGCCGTGCCACCAACCTCCGCTTTGGGAGGTCGGTGTTCCGATCCCGTCATGCCCCGCCGCACGTGCGTCCCCTCCACGCGGCCCGGACGAGCGGATCGCCAGGCGGTGGGTCGGCGGAGCGGCGCCGCCATCCTGTGCTAGCCTCGTGCGTGCTCGATGCACCGACCTCCCAAAGCGAAGGTCGGCGGCACGGGTCGGCACTGCACGGGTCGGCGCCACGCCGCATCGTCGCGGCACTTGCCCACAACGATCACTCGCCGCGAATCGCTCCACCGGCGCTAGCGCCCGCCGCCGTGGCTCGTCATCAGGTTGCGGTAGGCGGGCAGGTGGTTCGAGAAGAGCCGGGCGAGGCCCTCGACGTCGTTGCGCCAGTCGCGGTGCAACTCGCACGCCACGCCGAACCACGTCATCATCTGCACGCCCGCGGCCTGCATGCGCATCCAGGCGGCGTCGCGGGTCACCGCGTTGAACGTCCCGGAGGCGTCGGCCACGACGAAGACCTCGTACCCCTCCTCCACCGCCGAGAGCGCGGGGAACGCGACGCACACTTCCGTCACCACGCCCGCGATGACCAGTTGCTTCCGCCCGGTCGCCCGCACGGCACGGACGAAGTCCTCGTTGTCCCAGGCGTTGATGTTGCCCGGGCGCGCGATGTACGGCGCATCGGGGAACATCTCCTTGAGTTCCGGCATCAGCGGCCCGTTGGGGCCGTCCTCGAAACTGGTCGTCAGGATCGTCGGCAGGCGGAAGTACTTCGCGCACGCCGCCAGCGCGAGCACGTTGTTGCGGAACTCGTCCGTGGACCAGTCGTGCACGATGTTGCACAGCCCGGACTGGTGGTCCACGAGCAGCACGGCGGCCTCGTTCTTGTCAAGACGACGGTATGTGAACGGCATGGTCGCTCCTTTTCGGTATCGACACCCGCCCCCAGGGAAACGTCGCGTCCGGCGGCGGCTGCCGGAAACGCGCCGACGACATTCACAGCCTCCCGAACCGCCCCGCGCGCACGTCCTCGACGGCCTGCCTGATCTCCTCCGGCGTGTTCATCACGAACGGGCCGTGGGTCACGACCGGCTCGTCGATCGGCTCGCCGGCGAGGACGAGCAGGTCCGCGCCCGCGTCGGACTCCACCGCCGCCCCGCCGCCGGCCCGCGAGAGTACGGCCAGTTCCCCAGCCGACGCCTCGCGCTCCCCCGCCACGCGCACCGAGCCGCTTCGCACGAAGACGGCCGCGTTGTGCCCGTCGGGAATGGGCAGTCCCGTGCGCGCGCCGGCGCGCAGTCGCACATCCCAGAGGACGACGGGCGTCACCGTCGCCGCCGGGCCGCGCACGCCGCCGAACTCGCCCGCGATGACGCGCGCCGTCCCCGCGTCGCCGGGCAGCGGCACGCTCGGGATCGCGTCGGCGGGCAACTCCTGGTATCGCGGCGGGGTCATCTTGTGCTTCGCGGGCAGGTTCACCCAGAGTTGGGCGACCTCGAACGTCCCGCCGCGCCGCGTGAACTCGCGCGAGTGCTTCTCCTCGTGCAGCACGCCCGCGCCGGCGGTCATCCACTGCACGTCGCCGGGGCCGATGCGTCCGCTGTTGCCGGCCGAGTCGCGGTGCTCGAGCTCGCCCTGGAAGACGACCGTGACGGTCTCGAAGCCGCGGTGCGGATGCGTGTCCACGCCGCGCGGCTCGCTCACCGGCTCGAACCGCGCGGGCGCGGCGTAGTCCATGAGCACGAACGGGCTGAGCCGCGACCCGACAGCCTGCGGCGAGATGACGGATCGGACGGGAAACCCGTCGCCGACCCAGTGCCCGGGCGGGCTGGGGAGAACGGTCTCGACCTGTTTCGCGCTCGTGTGCATGGCTTGCTCCGATCCGCGTTTGCTCCGGGATCGGACCATGATACACTCGTCATGTACGCACATTAACGCCCTGTACTATCACAAAGGATAGCGTGCCCGTGGCGAGGCCCAGGAAGTCCGTGAGTTGCCCGGTCGAAACGACCCTGCGCGTCGTCGCGGGGCGATGGAAGGCGCTGGTCATCTACTACCTGCTCGAGGACGCGCGCCGCTTCAACGAACTGCACCGCCTGCTGCAAGGCATCTCGCCGCGCACGTTGACCAAGCAACTGCGCGAACTCGAGCGCGACGGCATCATCCGCCGCAAGGTCCACGCCGAAGTCCCGCCGCGCGTCGAGTACTCGCTCACCCCGCTCGGGCGCAGTCTCGAGCCTGTGCTGCGATCGATGGGCGAGTGGGGCGAGGCCTACGCCCACCGCGTGCCCGCCCGGACGGTGTAGCGTCGATCAGTCCGTGCCCCGGTAGACC
Organism: Phycisphaerales bacterium; assembly: GCA_039794165.1. Lineage (GTDB taxonomy): Bacteria > Planctomycetota > Phycisphaerae > Phycisphaerales > UBA1924 > CAADGN01. Next base: position 2,972 of record JBDIVY010000005.1, on the reverse strand, counting down.
TCCCGCCGGTGCCCGATGCGGAGCACCAGCACGACGAGCCTTCCGTCGTGGATCTCGTAGATGACACGAACGTCGCCCGCGCGTGCCCGCCACAGGTTCTCCTCGCCCGACATCTTGACGACACCCGTCATTCGCGGCTGATCGGCGAGGCGTTCGAGCAACCGGACGACTCGGCGCTGCATGTCTCGCTCCAGGGAGCGGAGGGCCTTGGCCGCCGACGGCTTGAGGATGACCTCGTAGGCCATCGCTCACAGCCCCAGTTCGTCTTTCAGCGAGTCGAGGGACACTCCGCCGCGCTCGCGCCGCGACCGGCGCGCGGCGCGCAAGTCCGCGGCCTCCTCCATCGCCTCGAGGCGGGCCAGGTCCTCGAGCGGGACGATCGCGGCGACACCCTTCCCGCGCCGTTCCAGCACAATGCGCTCGCCGCGGTACGCGACGCGGTTCAGCACATCCGCCAGTCTCGCCCGAATCTCCGCCACGCTGACGTTCACGGGAGCCTCCTGTCCAATAAGACCATTATGTACATTATAGACAACGGGTCCGTTCCCGGCAACCCCGGCACGGAGATCGACGCGGCCCCCACCCGCGGCCCCCACCCGCGGCGCCCACGCCCGGCCCCGCGGCATTCCCACCTACCCTTCCCCGCCCGGGCGGGTAGCTCAGTTGGCCAGAGCATTCGCCTTACACGCGAAGGGTCCCGGGTTCGAGTCCCGGCCCGCCCATTCACCCGTCACCAAGCGCGGAGGCCGCCGCTGAACGCCATCGACCTCGCCTATCTCCTCGTCGCCGGCGCGACCGCCCCGTGGTGGGCACGCAAGACCAGGGGCGGCTGGCGCGAGCGCTTCGCCCTCGATCTCCCCCCCCCACCGCCCAACGCCCCGCGCCCCCGCGTGCTCGTCCACGCCGTCTCCGTCGGCGAGGTCAACGCCGTCCGCGAGTTCCTCCCCCTGCTCGCCGAGCGGGCCGAAGTCGTCGTCGCGGCCTCGACCGACACCGGCATCGCCCGCGCCCGCGAACTCTTCGCCGACCGCCACCCCGTCGTCCGCTACCCGCTGGACGCCTCCGGCGCGGTCCGCCGGTTCCTCGACGCCGTGCGCCCGAACGCCGTCGCCCTCGTCGAACTCGAACTCTGGCCGAACTTCGTGCGTGAGTGCGCCCGGCGCTCCATCCCGATCGGCGTCGTCAACGGCCGCCTGAGCGACCGCTCCTTCCGCGGCTACCGGCGCATCCGCCCGTTCATCGGCCCGTGCTTCCGCTCCCTCGCCTTCGCGGGCGTGCAGGACGAGACCTACGCCGAGCGGTTCCGTGCCATGGGCACGCCGCCCGATCGCGTGCACGTCACCGGCGCGATGAAGTTCGATTCCGCCCGCGTCGGCGAGCCGGAAGGCGCGGACGCCCTCGCCCGCGAGATGGGCATCGACCGCGCCCGACCCCTCATCGTCGCCGGCAGCACCGGCCCAGGAGAGGAGGCCCTGCTGCGCTCGGCCTGCGAGCGAGCGTTCCACGGCGATCACGTCCAACTCCTGTGCGCGCCGCGCAAGCCCGAGCGCTTCGACGAGGCCGCCGCCGCACTCCCCGGCTGCGTCCGCCGTTCCCAACCCGGCGCGCGCCCGCCGACGCCCCCGCGCTGGTTCCTGCTCGACACCATCGGCGAACTGCGCTCGGCCTACGCCCTGGCGGACCTCGTCGTGGTCGGCCGCTCCTTCTTCGACCTCTACGGCTCGGACCCACTCGAACCGGCCGCCCTCGGCAGGCCCGTGCTCATCGGCCCGCGTGTGGACGACTTCCGCTCCGTGGTCGAGACGCTCGAACACGCCGGGGCGATCGTGCGCACCGACCGCGAGCGGCTCGGCACGGACCTGGCCGCCCTCCTCAACGACGCCGAGCGCCGCGCCGAACTCGGCCGCCGCGCCCTCGCCTGCGTCGAGGCCAACCGCGGCGCGAGCCGTCGGAATGCCGGGTTGGTCGCGGCGGCGGTCGGGGTCTAGGATTCCGGCTTGGCCGCGCGGGCGAACCCCGCCGCGGCACCCGAGGGCGTAGCTCAGTTGGTAGAGCAGCGGACTTTTAATCCGCGGGTCCAGGGTTCGAGTCCCTGCGCCCTCATTGGAGGCGGCTTGAGTCCCGCGACTTGAGGCTCGAGCCATGACGGTGGCCGATGGGGAAACGAGAGCGAACATGCTTCCGGCAAGTGCGTCGATGACCCGAACCCCCAAGCCTCACGCCTCAAGCCTCAAGCCCAAAAGATGCTGATCGTTCATGGAGTGTGGGCGGGTGGGTCGGTTCGGCTGTGGGCGGAGTCGGCCGCGCTGTGGTCGCGCCGCGCCGCCGCGTCGGACTCCGTCCACCCGTTCGCTGCGCCCGCCGGTGAACTCGTCGGCCTGCTGCCGACCTTCGAACGAGAGCCGCTCCGAATCCTGCTTCCCTCGCTCGACGGCCTGCCCGAGCCAAGCCCGCGCCTGGCCCACGCGGTCGGGCACGAGAGCGAGGAATCGGGCTTCGCGCTGCGAGCCTTCGGCGTCGCCTCACTGAGCCTGCCCGCCGATCGCGTCGAGGACGTGCTCGAACGCCTCGCCGCGCGCGAGATGGGCGAAGGCGTCCTCCCCGGCGAGTCCGTCGAGTGGTTCGCCGCGGCCGTCCGCTTCTCGCGCCACCTGCGCGCCCAGGAGCGCTTCGTTCCGATGCTCCTCCAGGAGTCGGACGGCGCGCTCCGGGCCGCCTGGTCGCCCTGGCTCGCCGACGATCAGACCTCGTCGCGGGCCGTCGCGCTCGCCCGGGCCATGCCGCCCGCTGTCCGGTGCGCGGAGGCGGAGCAGACCCTGGGCGCCTGGGGCGTGCTCGAAGCCCTGATCGGCTCGCTCACCGACGCGGCCTGCCGGCGCGCCCTCGTGCGCGAGTCCATGGCCGAGACGCTCGAAGGCATCGACCGCGCCGACACCCAGGCCGCCTGGCTCGACGGCCTGCTCGGCGACGCT
>JBDIVY010000004.1:0-312666 GCA_039794165.1 Phycisphaerales bacterium | reverse complement strand
CGGCCGTCTGCCGGCGGCTGGGCGTTCGGGACGACGACGCGGACGACGTCGTGCAGGAGGTGATGCTCGGGTTCTTCCGCGCGTCGCCGGAGTTCGAGTACGATCCGGCCAAGGGCAGGTTCCGCGGCTACCTGAAGGCCGCGACGGCGAGGGCCATCCATCGCCTCTGCTCCGCTCACGCCCGGCGCGACGCCGACGGTCGGCGCGGGACGGAGCCCGCCGAGGCGATCGGCAGCGTCTGGGAGAGCGAGTGGGGCAGGTCGGTGCTCGCCCGCGCGCTGCGGTTTGCGGCGGATCGGGTCGAGCCGCGAACGTTCGAGGCATTCGAGTTGACGGCGATCCGCGGCGTTCCGACGGACGCGGCGTCCGAGCGTCTGAGCATGACGGAAGCGGGCGTCCGTCAGGCGCGATCGCGCGTCAGCCGGCTCATCAGAGAGGAGATCGAGCGCATCGCCGAGACGGAGGGATAGTCCGGCATCACCTACGCCGCGAGGTCGATGTCGTCGTCGTCCGCAGCCCCGGGCAGGCCCCACGAGTCCTTCGGCAGGTGCCGGTGGTGGACGTGGATGACGCGGGCGAGTTGGCGGCCGAAGAGTTCGGCGATCGTGCCGAGCAGGCGGACGGCGTCTGCGTTGAAGCCGGTGCGGCGTTCGCGGAAGAGGGCGACGACCGCGAGGCACTCGCCGTCCTGTCGGCAGGAGATGCAGGCGAGCGCGTTGCCTGCGATCCAGTCGGCGTCGTCGCCGAGTCGGGCGTGCAGGTCGTCCTCGCTCGGCATGAGTTCGACGGCCTCGCTGCGCTCGAAGCGCGGGGCGATCACGCCCGCCAGGTGTTCGAGCAGGACCTCCGTCGAGTCGCGGGGGCAGTCGTAGTTGACGTAGGCGCCGAGCGAGTAGTCGCCGCTGGTCGAGGGCAGATAGACGGCCGCGTTGGTCGGGCCGATCTTGGCGAGGATGAACTCGAGCACGGTGCGCAGCAGGGTCTCGAGGTCGAGTTCCTGGCGGACGAGGCTGTTGAACTCGGCGGCCTCGCCGACGTGGGTGATCTGCTCGCTCAGTTCCTGGTACGCGCCTGCGAGATCGTCGCAGAGCGAGCCGACCTGCGAGGCCATGCCCTCGCGGGCGTCGTTCAGTTCGCGGCAGGCGTTGGCGAGGCGGCGGAGGCGGTCGGCGCGCTCACGGGCGGCTCGCGCGCGGCGGAGCGAGGTGGCGATGCGATCGCGCAGTTCGGCCGGGCCGAGGTTGCCGACGATGAGGTCGAGCGCACCGGCGCGCATGGCCCGCACGGCGTCGTCGAGCGACGCCGACCCGGCCAGCATCACCGTGCCGAGCGACTCGTCGATCTCGGTCAGGGCGCGCGAGAGTTCGTACCCCGCGCCCCCCGGAAGGTCGGCCGGGATGATCGCCAGATCGAACCGGCTGGTCGAGGCGGCGGCCAGCGCATCCGCGATCGAGTCCGCCTGCTCGCACGCCGTGGTGCCGCAGGCGAGGGCCGAGGCGAGCCGCTGCCGCTCGGCGGCGTCGATGGAGACGATGAGAAGTCGGGCGTTGGCGTTGGCGAGGCTTGCTTCCGCGCCCGTGCCGATGGGCGTGGTCGGGAGCCGCTGGGCGCGCCGGGCGTGCCCGGGGGTGTCCGATCGTCCGGGCTGGTCTGGGGTTGCGCTCACGCGGCCAGGCTCCCTTCCCCGGATGAGGTGCGAGGCAGGGGGAGGGCGATCGTGGCTGTCGTCCCGTGGTCGGGTTCGCTCTGGAGGGCGATCTCGCCGCCGTGAATCTCGACGATGCGGCGTGCGCGGGTCAGCCCGAGGCCGGTCTGTCGCCCGGCGGGCTTCTCGCTGAAGAACGGGTCGAATGCGTGACGCGCAGCCTTTGCCGACATGCCTGGCCCCTGATCGACGATCCGAACCAACAGTCGGCTATCCACGGGGTCGGTTTGAGCCAGAACGCGGATGCGGCCGCCCGGCGCGGCCTCGACGGCGTTGCAGATCACCTCGGACAGGGCGCGCACGAGCAGTTCTCGGTCGGCGTCGATCTCCTCCGGCGCGTCGCCCAGGTCGATCTCCGTTTCGGGCCGAACGCCCGTTCGGCGGTGGGCCTCGTCGATCGCGGCGTCGATCACGCCGCTGAGGCGGACGCGCTCGATCGCAGGCTTGGGAGGCGAGGCGAGCAGGTGCAGCGCGGTGATCATGTCGCTCAGTTCAGCCGCGGCCTGCGCGATCGCCTGGGCGGAAGCCCGGTCGGCGTCGTCCTTCAGGCGGCGCGCGAGCAACTGGCTGCGTCCGCTGATGACGGTGAGCGGGTTGTTCATCTCGTGGGCCGCGCCCGCGGTCACTTCGCCGAGCCGCACGAGGGCTTCGGTCTCGGCGAGGCGGTCGCGGGCCTCGACGAGCGAGCGGTTCACTTCGGCGAGTTGCTCGCTGATGCGCTGGGCCTGCTCGTGGCGGGCGGCGGCGTCGAGCGCGGCGGCCCAGGTGGCGAGCAAGGCATCGGCAGGCGTCAGGTCGTTGGCGGCGGGCGGATCGTCCGAGAGCAGCAGGCAGACCTGCGATGCGCCCGTGCCGCGCTGCACCGGGAAGGCGGTGCTCGGCTGGGCGCGCAGGCCGGTCGCGTCGAGCGCGCCGGACGGGAGCGTCGGCACGTTGCGTCCGCCGGATGCGATGGCCGCGCTGAGTCTGGACGAGGAGTCGCGGGGCACGGCGGCGGCGTGCTCGACGCGTCCCTCGGGGCCGAAGCGGACGGCGAGCCAGGGTTCGCCCTCGTGGCGGCGCAGGAGCGCGCTCCAGCGGTTCGGGCCGAGCGTGCGTGCGGCGGAGCGTGCGATCGCGCCGATGGTCTCGATGGTGCCGCGGGCGGCGTCGTGGTCGGCGAGGAAGGCTTCGATGGATTCGAGCGCGCCGGCGGAGCGTTTCGCCTGCCTGGCGCGACGGTCGGCGGCGGCGTAGAGGTCGCCGAGGCGCCGGTTGGCGTTGGCGATGGACTGGAGCAGGAGTTGCGGGGTGGGGCGTGCGTCGAGCCCGAGGACCTGGAAGCGCTGCGCGGCCGAGTCGTGCAGGTGCGTGGCGACGTGGTCGATGGCGGCGGGGTCGAGGCCGGCCTGCTCGCAGACGGAGAGCGAGGGGGGGGGCGGGCCGAAGTCGCCCGACCAGCCGATGTGCATCTCGCGGCAGAGCGCCTTGGCGAGCGTGACCAACGCGATGAGGTCGCGGGGCGAATCGGCGGGGAGCGACGAGAGCGGCTGGGCGTGCAGCCACATCACGTCGCGCAGTTCGTCGGGCAGGCCCCAGCGTTCCGCGATGCGCCGCCCCGCGGTGTGGTGGTCGATGCCGATGACGGTGCGCTCGACGGCCGCGCTGTCGCAGCCCCGCTGCTGGGCGACCATCACGACGCGCTGGTAGGCCTCGGGGAGGACGAGGTCGAGGGCGAGTTTGCCGACGCCGTGCAGCAGGCCGGCGGTGAAGGCCTCGTCGGGTCGCACGCCGAGTTTGCGGTATCGGTGGGCGAAGAGTTCGGCGGCGCAGGCGACGCCGAGGGCGTGCCTCCAGAAGCCCTCGCGGTCGAAGGCGGCCGAGCCTTGGGCGGTCGGCTCGCGGCGCTGCCCGGCGCGGCTGCTCATCAGGTCGTAGACGCTCACGCTGAGGACGGAGGACTGAACGGCCTCGAGGCCGAGCATGATGATGGCGCGGCGGACCGTGGTGACGCGGTCGCCAAGCCCGTGGGCGGCCTTGCGGCAGAGGCCGAGGATGCGGGCGGTCAGCGCGGGGTCGGATTCGAGGAGGGTGACGATCTCGTCGAGGTCGGCGTCGTCCGCGCTGCCGACCGCGAGGAGGCGCGTGGCGACGGGCGAGAGCGTGGGGAGGGCGTCCACCTGCTGGAGCACCAGTTCGGCGTGGCGGGCGCGGGTTGGATCGGCTGCCTGGTCAATCACGGGGCTACGCGTCGGTTTGCTCGAGGCCGAGCAGCGACGCGACGCGCTCCATCAGCGCGCCGACGTCGAACGGTTTCTTGACGAACTCGTCCGCGCCGGCACGCCGCAGCGCGGCCACCTCGTCCTGGTTCACCACCCCGCTCACGCAGATGATCCGCGTCCCTTCGAGTTCGGGCTTCTCGCGGATGCGCTTGCAGACGACGTTGCCGTTCACGTCCGGGAGCATGTAGTCGAGGATGAGGACGTGCGGGCGGAAGCTCTCGGTGAGCATGCCCGCGTCGTAGCCCGTGGCGGCGGTGCGCAGTTCGAAGCGTTCGTCCCCGCCCATGACGTCGCGGAAGAGTTCGAGGATGCGCTCGTCGTCGTCCACGACGAGCACGCGCTTGCGGGCGCCCTCGAGGGCGTCGGTCGGGATGTTGTTGGCCCGCATGAAGCGGATCAGTTCGTCGCGGGGGATGCGCCGGAACTTCGAGCCGGGGACGCGGAACCCGGAGAGCCGTCCCGAGTCGAAGCAGCGGATGATGGTCTGCTGGCTGACCTTGCAGACCTCGGCGGCCTCGCCGGTCGTGAAGATCTTCTTCTCCGCCCAGGTCTGCTGGCCGTTGTCGGTGCTCATGGATGCCGTCCCTGCCCTGGGCGCGGGTGGGCCGTCCATGGCCGCCGACGCGCGAAACGCCGCGCGCCGGCCCTGCGCTGCCGGTGCATCGGCGTGCAGACCCCCCAACTTCACGGCAACCCATAACCAGCCCCTCGACAAGGCGTCGGACGGACCGGTTCGGCCGCCACGACCCGCGACCGTCAGCGGAGCGGCGTGCTCCCCGATACCGGGCCAAGGTCCGATTACCTGCCAACCCCCCCTCGAGCGCGCCACAGCCGCACCGCCTCCGGCTCGCGGGCATAGATCGGCAGCAGCCGTGCGGGATCGACGCTCTCCCGCCCGGCCGCGGCACGAAGGAGCCACGATGCGCCGAGGACGAGCGGCTCGATCGCCATGCCGGATGCCGACGCGATGCGCCGGATGGGCTCTGGCAGGAAGCCGTCTCCGATCAGGCGCGGCAGGCCCAGCGCGGCCACGCCCTCGGCGTCGAGCGCTCGCCCTTCGGCGGAGGGAGCGGCGTGCGGGTCGAACGGGGTGACGAAGGCGTGCTCGCCCTTGGAGGCGAGGGCAACGGCGAAGGGCCGGCCGTCGCGGGAAGCGGCGCACGCTGCGATCTCGGCGGTCGGCACGCCGATGCACGGCGCGCCGGTCGCCTCGGCGATGAAGCGGGCGGTGGTGACGGCGATGCGAAGGCCCGTGTAGCCGCCCGGCCCCAGCGAGACGACAACGGCCCGCAGGTCGGCGGGTCGCAGGCCTGCGCGCGCGCAGAGCCGGTCGATCGCGGGCATCAGGTCGTCGTCGTGGCGGTGCGCGGGTGAGAGGCGCTCGACGGCGGTCGCCTCGCCGCCGACCGGGCCGAGGCCGACCTCGGCCGGGCAGGCGGACGGGTTGCTGGTCTCGATGGCGAGGGCGTGGTGTGCCTGCATCGATGAGCGTCCTGCCCTCAGCGGTCACTCAGGGTTCGTGGCATCTTCGTCCGCTCCCCGGAGTACTTCCGCGAGTTTCTCGCGCAACGGCGGAAGGTCGTTGACAGCGGCTTCCCAGAGATGCGTCCCGTCGATCTTGTCGTACACATGAACGACGAAGTTGCGGAAGTGCCGAATGTCTCGCCACTCGATTTTGGGGTGCGCGTCGCGCACTTCATCGGGAATTCGGCGAGCGGCTTCGCCGATCCGCATGAAAGCGTTCGTGACCGCGTACATTGTCTTGGCGTCGGAAAGGAACGCCTCCCTGCTCATCCCTGCCATGAACGACCGGATCAGGTCGATGTCGGCGACCATGTGCCGAACACGGTCCAGCCACGGCTCAGGCGACACGGACCAACTCCCTCTCGATTCGGTCGCGGAACGCGGGCCGAAGCCCGGGATGGTCGTGCACGACGTCGACCTCCAGTCCGAGCGAGTCTTCGAGAACGGTCTGGATATGGGCGAGCGTGAAAAGTGATACCCGCGCGCCCGGATCGAAGCCCACGAGCACGTCCACGTCGCTCGAATCGCGCGCATCGCCTCTGGCAGCGGACCCGAAGACAGCGAGCGAACGAACGCCGCACTCGCGCGAGAGTACGGGCAAGGCGTCGCGGAGCCGGGCCAGAATGTCATCAAGGGGTGGCATATGGCGATTCTAAGCGACCTGACCCTCAGCCGCGCAGCGGCCTATTCGTCGGTTCGCCCGCGTGTTCGTTTCGTCTCCCCCCGCCGCTTCTTCGCCGCGATCCTGCGCTCGACCGACCCCTTCGTCGGCTTTGTCGCCCGGCGCGGCTTGGGGGCGTGCAGCGATCGCTCCACGAGGTCCGCCAGCCGCTCCAGGCACGCCGCGCGGTTGCGGGACTGCGACCGGTATTCGTCCGCGGCGATGACGAGTTCGCCCTTCTCCCCCGCGAGGTGGCGTGAGGCCAGCCTGCGCAGCCGTCCCCGCGCGCCCGGCGGCAGCGGCAGGTCGTCGAGACGGACGCGCAGGACGGCCCGCGTCGCACGCTTGTTCACGTTCTGCCCGCCGGGGCCGGAACTGGAGACGAAGGTGAACCGAAGCGCCTCGGGCCGAACCGCAACCCCCGGGGCGAGGCGCACAAGGTTCGCCGTCTCCGCCCGCTCGTTCGCGGCGTCGTCGTGGGCTGGTCGGTCGGTCATCCCGTGGTCTCATCGGTTGCCGTCGTCAGGGGCGAGAGGGCACGCTACGCTCCCGGCTCCCGAGATGCCGGATTTCGCCATGACCATCGCCCACCTCCCGTTGCTTCCCGCCGCCCTCGCCGGAGCCGTTCTGGCCGCTGTGCCCGCCCTCGGGCAGGACGAGACGCCCCTCGGCGGCACGGACTCGTGGACGATTCGCTTCGAGCCGGCGGTCTGGTTCGTGGGGGCCTCGGGCGATCTGCGGCTGCCGGGCACGGAAGCCTCGGGGAACGGCCAGAAACTGGACATCGGTGATCTGAACCTGGACAGCCCGCGGGCCAGCCCCTTCGGCGAACTCCACCTGAAGCGAGGCCCCTGGCGGATCTCGCTCTCCGCGCTCGCCTTTTCCAGCGGCGGCCGCGACTTCGCCCCCGAAGGCCCCGGCCAACTCGGTCCCATCGCCTACGACGCCGGCGACCTGCTCGACCTCTCGATGGACTACGCCACGTTCGCCGCCAGGGGCGGCTACGAGTTTCTGACGGCCGAGCGGGGCACGACGGACGACGGCGGGGTGCAGGTGCGGTCGCGCCTCGTCGGGTTCGCGGGCGCCCGCTTCCACGACGTGGATTTCGACGCGTCGTTGCAGACGCCGGGCGGCGCGTCGGTCTCCTCGGACAGCCTCTTCGCCGAGCCGATCGTCGGGCTGCGCTGGGAACTCGACATTCACGAGCGGTTCACGATCGACGTGGTCGGCGCGGCCGGCGCGTTCGGCTGGGGTGACCAGTCGTCGTGGTCGGCGGACATTCTCGCCGGGTTCACCTGGCGGCCGGTTGAGAACGTCGGCGTGCAGGTCGGGTACCGGCAACTCATCGTCGGCCTGAAGGATGGGGATGACCCCGAGCAGTTCGAGTGGCGTGGCGGCGTGGCGGGGCTGTACGCCGGGGCCGTCCTGCGATTCTGAGCCGCGAACGCCTCGCTGACCCCCTTCCGGCGGCCTGCCGGGCGGGTCCTGAACGCCGGTGTTGACCGCACGCGGCCGATGTGCGACACTCTGCCTCGGAAGAGTCAGGGTGCCCCGTGAACGGAGACTCACTCGTCGGGGGACGAGGCCCGGATCGCGGGTGGTGAGGACGCTCCCGTCGGCCCGCCGGGTCGAACGGAACGTGCAGGGGGAGCGGGCGGCGATGAAGACGATCACCAAGAAAGACCTGATCGACCGCATCACCGCCAAGACAGGCGAGAAGCGTGCGTCGGTGAAACGCATCGTGCAGGAGTTCCTCGAGCAGATCGGCGACGATCTGGCTGCGGGCAACCGGATCGAGTTCCGTGACTTCGGCGTCTTCGAGGTCCGGCAGCGCGCCCCCAGGACCGCCCAGAACCCTAAGACCCTCCAGCCCGTGCAGGTGCCGGGCCGGCCGACCGTCCGCTTCAAGCCCGGACGACAGATGCGCGACAGCATCGAGAACGGGAACGCCCGCATCGTCGAGGTCCGCCCGACCGGCAAGCGCGCCCGCAAGCCGGAGGTTCACGTCCGCGCGGGCGGCGGGCGCGTCGCGTCCTCCGACGACGGCCGCGCGCCGAAGGGCTGAACGCGAGGTCAATCCACGCAACTGCCGACGGGCTTTGCGCTCGCGAGTCGGAGCATCCGCTCCAGCGCGGCCAGCGCGTGCGTGCGCACCTCGGGGTGCACGCGGATCACGTTCACGCTCCGCGGCTCGCCGCGCGGCGTGCCAACGCCGCAGAGATTGTCCAGCGTCCACAGCAGGTGCGGCTCGTCGATGCGGTACATCGTCGTGCAGAGGCACTGGCAGTCGGAGAGGATTCGGACCTCGACGCCGTGCTCCGCGGCCTCGCGCGACAGCCGACCGACCAGGTGCACCTCCGTGCCCACGGACCAGCGGCTGCCGCGCGGGGCGCGCCGGATCGTCTGAATGATGAACTCCGTCGAGCCGGAGAGGTCCGCCCGGTCCACCACCTCCTTGCAGCACTCGGGATGGACGAGGATGCGGACAGGCTCCTCGCCTCGCTCGCGGCGGCGTTCGTTCTCGTCGCGAATCTCATCGCAGTGCTCGGGGCGGAAGAGTTTGTGCACGGAGCAGTGGCCGGCCCAGAGGATCACGCGCGCCCCGAGCAGCGCGCCCGGCGACGACCCGCCGAGCGGGTGCCCCTGCCGGGTCTTTCGCGGGTCGTAGAGGCACGACTCGGTCGCCACGTCGACGCCGAACTTGGCGGCGGTGTTGCGCCCGAGGTGCTGGTCGGGCAGGAAGAGCACTTTCACCTCATCGCCCGTGCCCGGCTCGTCGCCCCCCGCCAGCGCCCACTCGAAGACACGGTCGGCGTTGGAACTGGTGCAGCACGCCCCGCCGCGCTCGCCCACGAGCGCCTTGATCGCAGCGGTCGAGTTCACATAGGTCACGGGGATGATTCGTCCGCGCCAGCCCTGGTCGCTCAGGGCGGCGTGGATCATCTCCCACGCCTCGCACACGTCGTCGTAGTCGGCCATGTCGGCCATCGAGCAGCCGGCGGAAAGATCTGGCAGGATGACCTCGACGTGCTCGGGCGTGAGCATGTCGGCGGTCTCGGCCATGAAGTGCACGCCGCAGAAGACGACGTGACGGACGGGCCGCTCCGTGGCGACGCGGGCAGCGATCTGGCTGAGTTTGAGCGAATCGCCGGTGAAATCCGCGTGCCGGATGACGTCGTCCGTCTGGTAGTGGTGGCCGAGGATGACCAGCGAATCCCCGAGGCGCGCACGCCGATCGGCGATCTGCCGGGCCAACTCGTCCGGCGCCATGCGGAGATAGTGGTCGCTGAGCGACGGCTGCCAGAGCATCCGGTGCCTCCCGCATGAACTATATGCGGTGGCACAGGCGTCCCGCCTGTGACGGATCGACCGTCCCGCTCAAGCCGCGGCGGCTCCGACGGACTGCGCGCTGTCGAACTCGATGGCGATTCGCTGGCGGCCGTCGAAGCCTGCCTCGGCCCGCACGATCCGCGCGGCGACCATCCGCTGTCGGGCCAGCACGATCTCGCCGCCCCAGCCGATGGCGACGTCCACGGCGTCGCCGGCCAGGAACGGTCGCGGCGACTCGACGAGCAGTTTCGCGCCGCCCGCCGAGAGGTCGTAGGTTCCGGCGAGGACGAAGCGCCGGCTGTCGCGGTGGATGAGTTTGCACGGGCGCGTCACGGCGTACCTCGGGTGCCGCCGGCGGTCGCTCGCCTTCACCTCCAACGGCGGGCCGGTTCGTTCGAGGCTGGTGCGTGGGGTCTCGGCCATGGGTCGCTCCGTTCCGGGGCGGATGCCCCTCTGCATCGCCTATCGGACAGATTCCCGGGCCACTTCGCCGCACACCCGGCAAGGCTTCACCCGTTTCCGGCCGATAAGCAGAACCGGACCTTGCCGGAGCGGCCCGGAGAGCGTGCACGATGGAGGTGAGCGTCGTCATCCCGACCCGCGGCCGGCCCGACAAACTGGCCGCGTGCGTGCGCGCCCTCGCGGGGCAGACCCCCGACGCCGATCGGTTCGAGATTCTCGTCGGCATCGACGGCGGCGCCAACGACGAACGGGCTGCCGAGGCGGTGCACGCCACGCTGCGCCGCGCGTGGCCGGAGGGTCGAGCCGACCGGCTCGCGGCTCTGCCGCTGGCACGCCGCGGGCAGGCGGCGGTGCGCAATGCGCTGCTGTCGCGCGCGCGCGGCGAGACCATCGTCTTCCTGAACGACGACGTTGTGCCGGACGCGGGGTTGCTCGCGGCGCATCTCGCGGCCCAGCGCGAAGCGCGTGCGGCGGGCCGGCCGGCGCTCGTGGTCGGGGCCGCGCCGTGGCGGGAGCACGAGCCGGATCGCCTGTTCGACCGCCTGATCCGCGAGACGTCGATGGTCTTCTTCTACGACCGCATGGACGCGATGCTGCACTCGGGCGAGGCCGGGCGCGACCACGACTGGGGCTTCCGGCACGCGTGGATGCTGAACCTCTCGGCCCCTGCGTCGCTGGTGCGCGAAGCGGGCGGGATCGCGGAGTTTCCGGACACCTACGGCTACGAGGACGACGAACTGGCGTGGCGACTGAGCCGGCGATTCGGCACGCGGGTGCTCTACCGCCCCGAGGCCGTCGCGGTCCACGACCACCGCATGGACCCGGACGACTACCTGCGGCGGGAGCACCGGCTGGGGCACGCGGCGTGGGGCTTTGCGCGGGCCGCGCCGGAATGCGCCGTGGCGATGTTCGGGCGCGACGTGGCGAGCGCGGAGGAGGTCGAGTACTCGCGCCAGTTCGTGCGGCGCGAGCGGGCGACGGCCGAGCGGCTGGAGGTTTCGTTCCGCGGCCTTGCCGACCTGCCCGCGGAGGCCGCGTTCGGCCCGCACGCCGCCGCGCTCGTCCGGCTCGCCTACGAGCAGCATCTGCTTCTCAAGCGTTGGCATTGGCGGAGCGGGCTGCTGGCGGCCGCCGAAGAGGACTCGCTGCCTTGAAGTGGCAGAGTGGCAGAGTGACGAGGTGACGAAGTGGCGGCGTGTCCGCTACATCGGCAGCAGGTCGCGGCGCGGGCCGAAGTCGAGGCTCATCGCCTTCTTGGCCATCGCGAGCGTTTCCTCGGCGACCTCGTTCGCCCGGCGCGTCCCGCGACGGATGATGTCAATCACGAGGTCGTCCCCGCCGGGCTTCTCGTACTGCGCCCGCCGCGCCCGCATCGGCTCCAACAGCGCGTTGATCGCGTCCGCGACCTCGGCCTTCACGTGCCCGTCGCCGATGTTGTCGCCCCCGGCGTAGCGGCTCTCCAGTTCCTTGACGCGCTCCCGGTCCTTGATGAACGCGCGCACGTACTGGAAGAGGGCGTTGTTCACGTCGCCCGGCTCGGTCATGCTCTGGCGTCCGGTGAAGATCTCCCCGACGCGCGTCTTCACTTTCTTGGGCGTGTCGCTCAGGAAGATGGCGTTGTTCAGGCTCTTGGACATCTTGTTCTTCCCGTCCGTTCCCACGAGGCGGCCGACGCGGCCGATCAGCGCGGCGGGGATGGGGAAGACCCCGCCGAGGCGCTCGTAGTCCGCGTCTTCGGCCTGCGGGTCCACACCGCAGTACACCTGGTCGAAGCGGCGCGCCACCTCGCGGCACATCTCGATGTGCGCATCCTGGTCCTCGCCGACGGGGACGGAGACGGGGCGGAAGGCGAGGATGTCGGCGCATTGGCCCACGGTGTACATGGGGAAGCCGAAGGAGTAGGTGTCGCCGAGTTCCTTGGTCTCGATCTCGGTCTTGAGGGTCGGGTTTCGCATCACGCGGTTGAAGGGCAGGAGCATGGCGAAGAACCAGGTGAGTTCGGCGATGGCGGGAACCTCGGTCTGCAGCACGATCGTCGAGCGGTCGGGGTCGATCCCGGCGGCGAGCCAGTCCTTGACGATCTCGATGGTGTCGCGGCGGATGTCCGCGCTCTGCCTGGAGCGCGTCGTGAAGGCGTGCATGTTGGCGAGCAGGAAGTAGCACTCGTGGTCCTGCTGGAGGCGCACGCGGTTTTCGAGCGAGCCGACCCAGTGGCCGAGGTGGAGGCGCCCGGTGGGCGTGTCGCCGGTGAGGATGCGGGGGAGTGGCATGGGGGAGGAGTGTAGTCGGGTGCGGCACACTCGCGGACGGGCGGTCAGTCCCGTGCCCAGTTCTCAACCCTCAGGCCCGGAACGCGGCGGAACTCGCGTTCGTTCGACGTGATCAGAGTGGCGCCCACCGCGATCGCGTGAGACGCGATGAGTGTGTCGAGGGGACCGATGGGTGTTCCGGCTCGCTCAAGCGTGCCGCGCAGCCTGCCGTAGACCTCGGCCGCGAACGAGTCGAACGGGACAACCGCGAGCGGCGCGCAGAACCGGACGAGAAGGGCTTCGTGATGCTGCCTGCGGGCGGATCGGAACACGCCGTGCCAGAGTTCCGCGAGCGTCACGCTCGAGATGGCGATCTCGTCGAGCGCGAAGGTCCGAGCACGGCTCGCGATCGTCTCCGATCCGGCGCGGAGCAGGTCGATGCACGTGCAGGTGTCGAGCATCGCGCGGATCACAGCGGCGTGCGCTCCTCCGCGCGCGCGGGCTGACCGCGCTCAGGCAGAAAGTCGGCGTCCGCAGTGCCGAGGGACTCTCGGAACAGATCCCAGGCCGAGTCCTTCGGGAACAGCAGGACCGCAGAGCCGATCCTCTTGATGCAGACTTCGTCGCCCTCAAACCGGAACTCGCGCGGCAGACGCACCGCCTGGCTCCGCCCGTTGATGAACAGTTTGGCCATTCGCATGGGGCCTCCTATCGGCTGATATACATCGGAGTATATACCATCTTTGGCAGGGTTTGCAAGCCGATTCCTGCGCTCTTGGGCAGGTTGGGGCTGCGAGCCGGCCGTCGTCACGAGGTGGTCGTCCCCGTCGCCCACACGGCCATCGCCACGTTCATCGCGTTGAAGCACGCGTGCATCGTGATCGGCACCAGCAGGCGCTTCGTGCGCTCGTAGGCCAGCCCGCAGGCCAGGCCCAGCACGCCGATCGGGACCGCCGCGTACCACGGGACGCGCTGCTCGGCCGGGCCGACGGCGTGGGCGACGGCGAACACGATCGCCGCGACGAGAATCCCACCCCAGGGCAGCCCCGTCGCGCGGGAGATCGATGACTGCAGGAAGACTCGGTAGATCAGTTCCTCGACCAGCGGCGCGCCGACGATCGCCGCGGCGATGAGCGCCCAGACCCACGCCGATCCCCCCCCCTGCGTGCCCTGGAGCACGAGCGTGAGCGTCGGGTGCGCCACGCCGTCGGCGGGGAGTTCGCCGCCGATGCCCGCGTGCATCCGCGCCGCCAGTTCGCCGCTCAGCAGGACGACGGGCAGGGCGAGAACGAAGAGCCCGAGTCCGATGGGCAGGTCGCTCCACAGCGGCTTGAGGCCGGCGTTCGGGGCGGCGTGGGCCATCATGTAGATCAGGCCGAGCGCGACAACTCCTCCGACGAGGTACGTCGCCCCCATCACCGCGGCCTGGCCCCGGAGCGACCCCGCTTCAGGCCCCACCAGCCAGGGCCACGCCGACGCCGCGCTCGCCGTCAGGACGAGAGCGGCGAACGTCAGCAGCCCCGGGAAGAGCCAGATCGGCCAGGGGAACGGCTTGAGGTCGCGCTCGCCGGATCGTTGCAGCGAGCCGGGGCGGATCGCATCGCCCGCCCACAGCATCACCAGCACAAGAACAGACGCGACGGCCAGCAGCCCCACGCGCCAGTCCGCCATGACGCGGACCAGTTCGGAGACGGTGAGCGATTCCAGCCCTTCTTCGGCCTTGCCCTGCTTTCGGACGCTCGATTGCCCGAAAGCGGACCCGGCGGCGACAGCCAGCCCAAGCCCTGCAACAATGACCCCCGTGAACGAACGCGACGAGACGCAACCCGAAGGCCCGGACGTGCCGGGGCAGGACCTGCCCGGGCAGCCGTCGGGCGTGCTGGGCGAGATCGTCGAGCACAAGCGTGGCGAGGTCGAGCGGGCGATGGCGGCCACGCCGCTGCGCGAACTCGAGGGCATGGTCGCCGCCGCGGACCCCCCCCGCAACTTCTTCGCGGCGGTGACTCGTCCGGGTCGGATCAGCCCGACGGCGGTGATCGCGGAGGTGAAGCGGCGCAGCCCGAGCGCGGGGCTGCTGCGCCCCGAGTACGAGGGAGATGGTTTCCGCCCTGAGGCCATCGCAGAAGCCTATTTCCTGAACGGTGCATCGGCGATTTCGTGCCTGACCGACGAAAAGTTCTTCGGCGGTCGGCTTGAGTTCATCCAGCGGATCAAGGACGCCGTGCCCCTGCCCGTGCTCCGCAAGGACTTCATCATCGACCCGTGGCAGTTGTGGGAGAGCCGCGCCCACGGGGCGGACGCCGTGCTCCTTATCGCCGAGTGCCTGACCGAGTCGCAGATCGTGGACATGCTGATCCTCGCCCAGCAGTTGCAACTGACGGTGCTGCTGGAGGTGCACTCGATGGAGAACCTGCTGCGGGTCCGCCCGCACGTCGGGTTCCCGCACCGGGCGTACTGCCTGCTGGGCATCAACAACCGCGACCTGGGCACGATGACGGTGGACCTGAACCACACGCTGCGGCTGGTGGACCTGGTGGACGACCCGAAGGTGCTGGTGAGCGAGTCGGGCATTCGCACGCCGGACGACCTCTCGCGTCTGCGCCGCGCCGGCGTGCGGATCGTGCTGGTCGGCGAGCACCTGATGCGCCAGGGCGAACCCGGCAGGGCGCTCGCGGCGCTGCTCGGCCGCGAGTGACCGGTCGGCCTGAACCGGCCCCTACGATGCCGGTATCCGGTGCGGGTGGTCGCAGGGAGGTCGGTCATGTTCCGATTCCGCTTCACTGTTGTGGTGGTCGCCGGTGCGTGCCTCGTATGGCCTGCGGCGGGACAAGTCGTCGAGCAGGAGGCTGCTCCCGTTGTCTCGCGCCCTCCCGAGGTCGTGGCGTTGCTCGAGCGGGCGCGCGACGCGGTGGCGGAGCGGGGCGTCTTCGCGGCGAGGTTGAAGACCTACGCGACAGGCTCGCCGGGCCTGGCCGACAACTTCGGTCGCGCCGAGGGCGACTTCGTTTCGCAGCGCGACGACGACAGGCCCGACACATGGCGGATGCGCCTGACGGGCGAGGGCACGCTCACGGCGCAGGCCGCGGCAGTGCGATTTGATTCGATGTGGCACGGCGCGCGCGTCGCGTGGATCGACCACGAGGCGCGGGTGTATTACGAACAGCCGGTGGCGGCGCGAGGGGTCTCGAGCGCGCCGCTGCGCGTGAGCGATTCGCTCCGCCTCGCCGCGGCCCAGGTGGCCTCGGCCAGACCGTTCGCCGACGCTCTCGCCGCGACCGACATGGCCTTCGAGGCGCACGAGCTGGCCGACGGCGTCGAGTGCGGCGTGGTGCTGTTCACCGACAAGACGGGCCGGCAGCGGTGGCACTTCGGCCTGAACGACGGTCTGCCCCGCCGGGCGGAACTGATCGCGGGCGGCGCGGGCATCAGCGTGAGCATCATCACCGAGTTCGCGTCGCCCACCACCGACGCGTCCGCGCTCGCCGGCCGGACCTGGACCATCCCCGTGCCGGAGGGCTACGAGCGGAAGGTCGCCGCCGCCCCCGCCGAGCGACGGACTCCCGCCGTGCGTCCCGCCCCCAACACCGCGCCCCCGGCCCGCATCAGCCCCGAATGGGAACTCAAAGCGACCGATGGCAAGGCGCTCTCGCCCAGCGCGCTGCGCGACAAGGTCACGGTGCTCTACTTCTGGGGGACGTGGTGCATCCCGTGCAAGCGCGCCGCGCCGCTGCTCATCGACCTGCACCGCGACTACGAGGGTAAGGGCGTCGAGATCGTCGGCATGGCGTGCCGCGAGCGCGATGCGGCGGCGGCCGTGCGCCACGCCGCGGAGGCGGGGTACGACTGGCCGCAGATCGTCGGGGCGGATGAGGTGGCGAAGTTGTACGAGGTTCGCTTCTACCCGGCGTTCATCGTGCTCGGGAAGGCGTCGGAGATCGTGTACGAGTCCGGCCGACCCGAGAACGGCTCCTTCGACACGATGTTCGTGGAGATGCGCAAGGCCATCGACGCCGCGCTCGCGGGCGAGCGTCCGCCTCAGCCCGGCGCGGCGCGGCCGGGGCAGGCTCCGGCGCCGACGGCCCGTCCGGTCGAAGGGTCGCCGCTGCGCATCCTGCCGCGCCCGGCGGGTGACGACGACAAGCCGGACTGAGCGCCGGCTCGAACGCGTGAGGGTCAGTTCCCGCCGCGGATCGCCGCCTGCGCCGCCGCCAGCCGGGCGATGGGCACGCGGAAGGGCGAGCAGGAGACGTAGTCGAGGCCGACGCGGTGGAAGAAGTGGACGCTTGACGGGTCGCCGCCGTGCTCGCCGCAGACGCCGACCTTCAGGTCCGGGCGTCGTTCGCGTCCGCGGTCGGTGCCCATGCGGACGAGTTCGCCGACGCCCGTCTGGTCGAGGGACTGGAAGGGATCGTTCGCGAGGATGTCGCGGTCGAGGTAATCGGGCAGGAAGGAGTTGGAGTCGTCGCGCGAGTAGCCGAAGGTCAGTTGCGTCAGGTCGTTGGTGCCGAAGGAGAAGAAGTCGGCGACCTCGGCCACGTCCCCGGCAACCACGCACGCCCTCGGGATCTCGATCATCGTGCCGATGCGGATGTCGAGGCGGCCGGTGAAGCCCTCTGCGGCGCGGGTGCGCTCGATGGTTTCCTCGATCTCGCCGCGCAGCAGTTCCAGTTCCCGGCGCGTGCCCACGAGCGGCACCATGATCTCGGGGATGGCCCGGACCTTCTCGCGGGCGCAGGCGATGGCGGCCTCGACGATGGCGCGGACCTGCATCCGCAGCACCTCGGGGAAGGTGACGGCGAGGCGGCACCCGCGGTGCCCGAGCATCGGGTTCATCTCGTGCAGCTGGGTGACGCGGGCGCGCACCTTGGAGACCGGAACGCGCATCGTGGACGCCATCTCCTCCTGCGACTTGTCGTCGTTGGGAAGGAACTCGTGCAGCGGCGGGTCGAGGAGGCGCACGGTCACGGGCAGCCCCTTCATCGCGAGGAAGATGCCGATGAAGTCGTCGCGCTGGTACGGGAGGAGTTTTTCGAGAGCGGCTTCGCGCTCCTCGACCGTCTCCGCCAGGATCATCTCGCGCATCGCCGCGATGCGGTGGCCCTCGAAGAACATGTGCTCGGTGCGGCACAGCCCGATGCCCTCCGCCCCGAAGGAGCGTGCGCGGTCGGCGTCGGCGGGCGTGTCGGCGTTGGCGCGCACGCCCATCGTGCGGTGCTTGTCGGCCCAGCGCATCACCCTGGCGAAGTCGCCCGAGAGCGTCGGCTCGACCGTCGAGATCGCGCCCGCCACGACTTCGCCCGACGAGCCGTCCAGCGAGATGAGGTCCTGCCGCCCGTAGACCTGCCCGCCCACGGTGAAGGTGCCCGAGGCGGCGTCGATCTGGATCATCCCCGCGCCGGCGACGCAGCACTTGCCCCACCCGCGCGCGACCACCGCCGCGTGGCTCGTCATGCCGCCGGTGCTCGTCAGGATGCCCGCTGCCGAGTGCATTCCGTCCACGTCTTCGGGGCTGGTTTCCTTGCGGACCAGGATGACGCTCTCGCCCGCGCGGGCGCGCTGGACGGCCTCGTCGGCGGTAAAGGCGGGGCGGCCCACGGCCGCACCGGGCGATGCCGGGAGGCCGCGCGCGATCACCTTCGCGATCGCCTTGGCCTTCGGGTCGAAACTCGGGAGCAGCAACTGCGTCAGGTCGCCGGCGGGAATCCGCAGCAGCGCCTCCTTCTCCGTGATGAGTCTCTCCTTCACCATGTCGCAGGCGATCTTGACGGCGGCCGCGCCGGTGCGCTTGCCCGTTCGCGTCTGGAGCATGTAGAGCGTGCCGCGCTCGATGGTGAACTCGATGTCCTGCATCTCGCGGTAGTGCTTCTCCAGCCGGTCCTTGATCTTGAGCAACTGCTCGTGGACCTTCTTGTTCCACTTCGCCATCTGCGCCACCGGCTGCGGCGTGCGGATGCCCGCGACGACGTCCTCGCCCTGCGCGTTCACGAGAAACTCGCCGTAGAAGACGTTGCGCCCGGTGCTCGGGTCGCGGGTGAAGGCGACGCCCGTGCCCGAGTCGTCGCCCATGTTGCCGAAGACCATGGCCTGCACGTTGACGGCCGTGCCCTTCAGGCCCGCGATGCCCGAGAGGCGCCGGTAGGAGATGGCGCGGTCGGCGTTCCAGCTGCGGAAGACGGCCTCGACCGCCAGTTCGAGTTGCTTGAACGGATTCTGCGGGAAGTCGTGCCCGGTGTGCCGGCGCACGATCTCCTTGTAGAGCACGCAGAGTTCGACGATGCCGGCCTCGGGCACGTCGTTGTCCTCGCGGGCCTGGTGGCGGCGCTTCACGTCGTCGAAGGCGTGCTCGAACTGCTCGTGCCCCACGCCCATCACGACATCGCCGAACATGTTGATGAGCCGGCGGTAGGCGTCGTAGGCGAAACGGCGGTTCCCCGTCGAGCGGGCCAGCCCCTCCACCGCCAGGTCGTTCAGGCCCAGGTTCAGGATCGTGTCCATCATGCCGGGCATGGAGACGGCCGCCCCGGACCGCACCGAGACCAGCAGCGGGTTCGCGTCGTCGCCGAACTTCTTGCCCGTCTCACGCTCCAGGAGCGCGACGTACTGGTGGACCTCGTTCATCAGGCCGTGGGGGAAGCGTTTGCCGTGCTCGTAGTACTTCGCGCACGTCTCGGTGGTGATGGTGAACCCGGGCGGCACCGGCAGCCCGATCGAGGTCATGTCCGCGAGGTTCGCGCCCTTGCCGCCCAGCAGCCCTCTCATGGAGGCGTTCCCCTCGGTGCGGCGCGAACCGAAGAAGTACACCATCTTGCCCGCCTTCGCGCCCCGCCGCAGCGGCTTGCGGGCGGCCGCTCGGGCCGGGGCGCGGCCCTTGTCGGCGACGTGCTTCTTGGCCGTCGGCGTCGAACGGGGTGCGGACGCTGATTTCCCGCCCGCCACGGCGCGGGTGGGCTTTGCCTTCGACTTCTTCTTCGCCATGGTCGGAAACATCCTCAGCGGCGGTCGCGCCGCGATGCGGTGCCGGCAACTCTTCTCCAGCCGGTGGCACGGGCGTCCCGCCGGTGCCGCCTTCCGGCGAGTTCACCATCCCTCGTGCCAAGCCGGATGGGGCGAACAGTGTAGTTCGCGCCGACCGCCGAAGGCCAATCGCCGCGAAAACTCCGGGAAACTTCGGCGATCCGTGCCTCGCGCCCGCGCGCGATGCTCTGCTCCCGTGGCGCACGCCCTCCGTCCTCCCGGGGCGGGGCTTGCAGGCCCGGCCTTCCGCCCCGTCACGCTCACGCCCCCGGGCACAAGCCCCATCGGCGCCTCTCTATCATCGGCCGTGCCTCTCCAGACCGCTCCATCAGCGCCGCAGATCGCACGGTGCGCCCGCCCGCTGGCGTGCGCGCACAATCTCCCCGACCGCGGCACGGTGCACGCCGTCGCGGAGTCCACCTTCCGCGTTGCGCTCGACGACTCAGGCCGCCCTCGCTCGCGCTGGCTTGACGCGGAGACAGGCGATGACAGGCCTGCGCCGGTCGCCCTCACGCACGACCCGCTCACCGACCTTGACCGGCTGCTGGCGGCGCACGCCGATGCGCAGCGTGCCGAACCCTTCTCCTCCGGCTGGATCGGCTGGCTCTCCTACGACCTCGGCCGCTGGATCGAGCCGGCTGCCGACGGAGGGGGGGGGCGGACGAACGGTCCCGATCGCCCCCCCCTGATTGAACTCCACCGCTTCACCGGCGAGCCGCGACCGTCGGGGAGCGGCTTGTTCGCCATCAACGAGCCGCGACCGTCAGGGAGTGGTCTGCTCGGTGCATTCCGATCCTCCACCGGCCGCGCCGCCTACGTCGCCGCCGTCGAGCGTGCCCTCGAGCACATCCGGGCCGGCGACGCCTATCAGGTCAACCTCGCACACGTGCTGCGCGGACGGTTCGCCGGCTCGACGCGCGACCTGTACGCCGCGCTCGCCGCGGCCGCCCGGCCCGAGCACGGCGTGTACGTCGAGTCCGCGCCGGGTCCGACGCGGTGGGCCGTCCTGTCGCTCAGTCCCGAACTCTTCCTCTCGTTCGATCCCGCGACGCGGCGCGTCTTCACGCGCCCGATGAAGGGCACGCGTCCCGCCCACGCCGACCCCGACGAACTCATGCACGCCCCCAAGGACCGCGCCGAACTCGCCATGATCGTGGACCTGATGCGCAACGACCTCGGCCGCGTCTGCGAGTTCGGCTCCATCCGCGTGGACGTGCCGCGGCGCATCGAGCGCCACGCGGCCGGCGCGGCCGGCGTGCTGCAGGCCACCGCCACCGTCTCCGGCACGCTCAGGGGGGGGGTCACGCTGGGCGGGCTGCTGGCCGCGACCTTCCCGCCCGGCTCGGTCACCGGCGCACCGAAGGTGCGCGCCATGCGCATCATCGACTCGCTCGAAGGCTTCCGGCGCGGGCCGTACTGCGGCGCCACCGCCGTCATCGACGACGCCGGCCGCGTCGCGCTCGGCGTGGCCATCCGCACCGCCGTCGTCGCGGGGCGCGCCGACGCGCCCGGCCTCTTCACCGACGCGGGCGTCGAGTACGCCGTCGGCGCGGGCATCGTGGCCGACTCCGACCCGGAGGCGGAGTGGCGCGAAACGCTCGTCAAGGCCGGCCCGCTCCGCGCCGTCTTCCGCCTCCCCGACGCCGAGTAGCCCGCACGACGCCCGCCCGGCCCGCCCGCTGGCGTTCAGGCCCCGGGCGTGCGATACTCCCCGTTCCCCCCGCCCCGCCCGCGTCGGGCGCGGCTGCGGGTGGGCATGCCTGGAGACACCCATGGCTGTTCGAGTCCTCGGTGGCGCGTTGGTTGGCGCGGTGATCGCGTTCATGTGGGGCTTCGTCTTCTGGACCGTGCTGCCGTTCTCGGATCAGGCGATCTCCCGCGCCGCGGACGAGGGCGCGCTCGCCGAGTCGCTCCGCCAGCACGTCGGGGCGAGCGGCGCGTACGCCCTCCCGATGCCCGACCACCGCGAGGGCATGACCGACGCCGAGCAGAAGGCCGCCATGGACATCTGGAAGGGCAAGCACGAGATGGGTCCGGTCGCCCTCCTCTTCTACAACCAGGACGGCATCGACACCGAAGACCCGCTCACCTTCGCCCGCGGCTTCCTCATCGCCCTGCTCGCGTCGTTGCTGCTCGCCGCGGTCTCCGCCGGGGCGGCTCAGCGCGGTGTGCCCTACGCCAAGCGCGTCGCCCTCATCCTCGGCGTCGCCCTCTTCGCCTCGCTTACATCCCACGCCATGCAGTGGAACTGGTTCTACCTCCCGATGCGCTACTCGATCACCGTCGCCGCCGACCTGGTCGTCGGCTGGACCCTCGCAGGCCTCGCCATCGCCGCCATCGCCAAGCCCGGCAAACCGAAGTCCCCCCCGAAGCCCGTCGGACGCCCCAAGAACGAGCCGGCCGCGTCGTAACCCGAAGAAGCCGCCGGCGGACGAAGGGAGCCTGGAGCGCAAGCCCGGAAGTACGAGCCGCGAGCGTCCGCTCGCGTGAACAACCCTTCGCGCTACTCGCGACCCCGCAACATCACGTTGCCCGGATGAACGTCGAGAAGGTATACGCCTCACCGCCGGCGCAGCTCGCCGAGCACGGCCGCCACCCGCGGCCAATCCGCCTCGAACTGCTCCTCCTTCTCCGCCAGCCAGTCCGCCATCACGCCCTCAGGAAACTCCGGCGAAGAATCCAGCCACGCGCTCCCGAAGTCCAGCACGAACGGCGGCTGAACGATCGTCATCTCCACCACCCGCAGCCCGGCATCCCAGTCCATCAGCCGCGGCACGGCCAGCCCCAGCACCGACTCGACCCCGTGCTCCCGCAGCCTCTGGTACGCGGCCAACTCCCGCTCAAACGTGGGCGCCCGCTCGTGGGCCTTGACCGCGGTTGTTCGGCTCGTGGACCAGACGCTACCATCCTTGCCGTAGCCGAGGCGACCCTCGACGAGGATGCCTCGCGACTTCGTGTATTGCACGACTTGAGCATCCGTGTCACCGGAGTACGACCCCATGAAGACACCTTCCTCCGGCGGCTACTCGGCGGATGTGCGCTTGCACCTCCGCATCAACGGCGACTTCATCCCCCTCGCCCAGATCGGCCCCGACGACGTCGTTCTTCGAGAGCCGGCAACGATACCTCCAGGGCCGGGCGAAGTCATCATGCATGTCGACGGCCGAGAGCGACGCTGGACAGTCACGATCGGAACCGCCGCCCCTGGGTCTCGCGTCATTCCCACTGCGCCAGCGCACTGATCCGAGAGTCAGGCGTCACGGCCGAGGCCCCAAAGGCGTCCCCACAGGAAAATGCGCTGTTCATCGAACACCGCTTCGTCATCGGGTCCGATCGCGTAATCCCCGATGCTCTCCGCGATCGAAAGCACTCCATCGCGCAGCTCAGCCAGTTTCCTCAAGCCAACCAGCAGTTGGACCACACGCTCATCAGCGGATAACTCCCACGTCCCCGGCTCAATGTCCGGCCGATACCGCAGCAACCACTCCGCGCGCGAACTCCAGTCCCGAAACTCCGCGTGAAAGTTCGGCATCGCCTGAACCCGCCGATCGGGCTTCGTCTGTACGATCGTCTGGCTGCACGAATACCGGGCAGCGATGAAGCGGTCGAGCAATGCCAGCAGCGACCGGCACCCTCCTTCATCAGCCGTCAGGTTCCACCCAGGATCCTTCGCCCGCGCGCGAAAGCGCCAGAGGTACACTCGACCCTCCTGATTCCACCGAATCTTCTCGGCCACAGTCAGCACTCCCGACAGGCGCCTCTCGCTTCGCGTCAGCATACTTGATCCACCGCGCGCCGCAGCAGATCGTCGGATCATCGTCCGTGCGTCGCAGCACACGCGCTCGGATCGTTTCCGATCGAAGGGCGCGTGCCTACCGGGCGAAGACGTACGAGCCGACGATCGCACAGTTCGAGAAAGGCACGGATGACACGATGCAGGGAAACCCGGCGTCGGTACGACCGCAGCCGTCCCCTACCATCCCCCGTGCCCGACTCCGCGCCACACACTCCTCCCTCCTGGGGCTCCGAGACGCGCGACGAGCGGCTCGCGCGGCTGCTTGCCAAGTCTCGGGGGCTGCCGGCGGTGCCGGGCGTGTACCTGATGAAGGACCACCGCGGCGTCGTGCTCTACGTCGGCAAGGCTGCGCGGCTGCCGGCGAGGGTCTCGTCGTACTTCGTTCCATCGGCGGACCTCGGGCCGAAGAAGGAACTGATGCTGGAAGCCGTGCACGATTTCGACGTGCTCGAGTGCGAGACCGAGTGGGAGGCCCTGCTCGCGGAGAACCGGCTCATCAAGGACATCCGGCCGCGCTACAACGCGATGCTGACCGACGGCAAGTCCTTCCCCTACCTGGTCGTCACCCAGCGCGAGGGCTTCCCGCGCGTCTACGTCACGCGCAACCCCTCCGGCGTGCGCGACGACGGCACGGAGGACCCGCTGGTGCGCGGGGCGAAGGTGCTCGGCCCGTTCGTCAGCCCCGGCGCGCTGCGCGAGGCCGTGCAGATGCTCCAGCGCATCTTCCGCTTCCGCACCTGCTCGCTCGACATCGTGGACGGCGACCCGCGCAACCGGCACTTCCGCCCCTGCCTGCTCTACGCGATCGGCCAGTGCTCGGGGCCGTGCGCGGACCGCATCCCGCGCGACGCCTACCGGGCCGACGTCGACCGCTTCGTCCGCTTCCTCGAGTCCAAACGCAGCGTGATGCTGCGCGAACTGACCGCCGAGATGCACGCCGCGGCCGCGTCGCTCGACTTCGAGAAGGCCGCCGTCCTGCGCGACCAGATCGACGCCCTGCGCCGGCTCGACGAGCGCTCGACGCGCAAGGCCGGCTGGCAGCCCGAGACCGAGATCGGCTACCTCGACCCGCGCAAGGCCACGCGCAGCCTCCAGCGCACGCTCGGCCTCGACCAGCCGGTGCGGTGCATCGAGGGCATCGACATCGCGCACCTGCACGGCGGCGAGACCGTCGGCTCCAAGGTCTGCTTCGTCGACGGCCGACCGTTCCGCAACGAGTACCGGCGCTACCGCATCCGCTCGGTCGAGGGCGGCAACGACGACTACGCCAGCATCCGCGAGGTCGTCTCCCGCCGATACCGAGAGGCCGGCGAGGGGCACGAACTCTACCCGGACGTCATCCTCATCGACGGCGGCCTCGGCCAGTTGCACGCCGCGCTGGAAGCGTTCGAGGGGCTGAACGTGCGCCCGCCGATGGTCGTGAGCCTCGCCAAGAAGGAAGAACTTCTCTACGTGCAGGCCTGCAGCGAGCCGATCCGCCTCGGCCGCGACAACCCCGGCCTGCGCCTCTGCCAGGCCGTACGGGACGAGGCCCACCGCTTCGCCCAACTCTACCACCACGTCCTGCGCCGCAAGCGCACGCTCGACGAGGAATAACAGTGCGGGTACCCCGCCCGGGTACCCCGCCACTCCGTGGCGGCTCCGTCTCTACCTCCCCTTCATTCCTCGATCGCCGATCGCTTTCCCACACTCCGGGCACACGCTCGACACCAGCCCGGCGAGCGAATAGCCGCAGTGCGCACACACGGAACCGCGCAATCCAGCGAGACGACGAGTCGTTCTCGCCATGACGACCACGCCAATGACTCCCGGAATCCAAAGGGGAATCTCAATCGATTACTGGCGGCTCGACCAGTTGACGCCGGGCCACCACGCCCATCCCCGATGCACCGTTCGATCAACTGTCAAGCCATTCTCGCGGCTCTCGCGCACCAGATAGAACGGCCCATGGTTGCGATCAACATAGAACACTCCTACCCGCCCCCAGTGGACCTGGGCGCCACATGACCGCTCGTAATCAATCCAGACAACGCCTCGCATACTGCACCAGACGCACGACAACATCAACACGAAGCACAGCGCAGTTGCGGCGCCGGTGGTCCACAGACACCAACGCAGCCGTCGCCGAACACTCGCAATTCGGGGCTGTATCACTCAGCTCCCCGGCTCGCGCGCGGGACACGGCCGCCCGCACTCCGGGCATACGCTCGACACGAGCCCGACGAGCGAATAGCCGCACGCTCGGCAATGGCCCTGCTTGGGCTCGCGCGTCATCCACAAGGCCGCACTCGCAAGCAGACTCGATGCCAACGCAAGCGTCCAGAGTGGCATGACGAGCATTGTGATGCGACCCGCCTTGGCCGAGACATGAGGCCTGAAGAGGTACTGCGCCTCGCTGATCTCCCAGATGACCCACGCTCGTTTCCAGATCGGATCGTCCTCCGGGATTACCGCAGTGGAGTCTGTCGCCGCACTACACCAGCCGCGAGGCGGCAATTCCGAAAGGACGAAAGCCCCGCGGAGGACACCAAAGAACCGCGGCCGACTCCGATCAAGACCACCTATCGTCACATCCAGAAACCCGCTCACGATCCACACACCGATGCACACGACAGCGAAGGTAGGCAGCACGAATCTCCCCAAGATGCGTCCCCGCCACCGCATCGGCATACCTCTCTATCGGCTCTCTCCCACCTGCGCCTCAGAATCCCGCCCCTGTTCACTCGAAGGACACGGCCGCCCGCACTCCGGGCACACGCTCGACACCAGCCCGGCGAGCGAATAGCCGCACGAAGCACAGCAGCCTGGCCTGGGGCGCAGCCCAATGACCAGCGTCGTCACCAAGCACAGACTCGTCAGAGCCGGGAGCGGCCAGAGGGGAGCAAGATATATGGCAAGCGCTCCTCTACCGCGGTATGCCCGTATGTGAGCACCCGTCCATTTCCACTGCCAGCCAGGCGCACTTCGCTTCTCGAACGTAAACCGATCGAATCTGGACCAAACGCCTTCCCACCCCCTCAGACTTCCCACTTGAACCGCTATTCCTCCCCCACCTACTTGCACGACAATGGCTGTGCCGCAAACTTGTGTGCGTGCTGATGTGACGTTGTACCATCTAGACGCCACGATCACGCCTACGAAGAGCAGCGTGACCACGGCAAAGCGTCTGAACCACACGCGGTGCCGCATCGGTCACCTCCGTGCTTCATCGTACCGCACCCACTCCAGGCACAGCCCCTCCGGCGGCAGTGTCGGCCCGGCGCGGCGGCGGTTGCGCGACGCCAGGATCTCGGGCATCGACGCCGTGTCCAACTTGGCGCGTCCGACCTCGTGCAGCGTGCCCGCGATGATCCGGACCATGTTGTAGAGGAAGCCGCTGCCGGACACGTCGATGCGGATCAGCGTGCCGCACGCCGGCTCGTCCGCCGGCCCGTCCACCACGCGCACACGGCAATCGAAGACCGTCCGCACCGTCGTCTGCCGCCCGTGCCCCGCGGCCGCGAACGCGGCGAAGTCGTGCTCGCCCGTCAGCAGGCGCGCCGCCCGGTCCATCGCCTCGGCGTCCAGGGCGCGCCACGAGTGGAAGACCCGCCGCCGCTCCCACAGCGGCCGATCCTCCGAGCACAGGATCGTGTAGGAGTACGCCTTCGCCCGCGCATCCGCGATCGGGTCGAACGACTCCGGCACGACCTCGACGCCCGTCACCAGCACGTCCTCCGGCAGGCGCGCGTTCACCGCGAGGCGCAGCCGGTCCAGCCCGCGCGCCGCGGGCCAGCCCGAGTGCGCCCGCGACCCGGCCGCGCCATCGTCGATCCCGGCGTCTCCGCCCCCCCCCTCGTCGCCCGAGCACGTGAACGCGGCGACCTGCCCGCGCGCGTGCACGCCCGCATCGGTCCGCGACGCCCCGGTCAGCCGCACCGGCTCGCGCACCACCTCCCGCACCGCCCGCTCGACGATCTCCTGCACCGTCCGCAGCACCGCCCGGCCCTCGCGCACCTCCGACCCCGGCGGCACCGGCGCGGCACCCGGGTTCACCGCCGGGTCGGGCGGCTCCTGCTTCTGCCACCCGTGGAACGCCGTCCCCTCGTACGCGATGGTCAGTTTGTAGCGCGGCACGCCCACAGCGTATCCGCCCCTCTTCGCGCGTCAGATGCATCTCGAAAGTGAACCCGCACCTCCGAACCGGCCGATGGGTCCGACGGGACAGGCCTCGACGCAGGGGGTGCGCATGGGCGGCATGGTCTTCGGCATCGGCCTCAGCAAGACGGGCACCAACAGCCTCAACGAGGCCCTGTGCATCCTCGGCTACCGCTCCCTGCACTACCCCGACTGCGCCCTCATGCTCGCGGGCCGGTATGACGACGCCCTCCGCGGGCACGACGCCGCCACGGACATCTCCGTCGCCGCGTTCTTCCGCGAACTCGACGCGGCCTACCCCGGCTCGAAGTTCATCCTCACCGTGCGCTCGCTCGGCGCGTGGCTGCGCTCCGTGGGCGAGCACATGGCGCGCCGCCCGCCGGAGTCCATGCACACCGGCGAGCCGCGCGGCGAGGTCCGCCTGCGTCTCTACGGCACGCGCGTCTGGGACGCGGACCTTTTCGTCGAGGCTTACCGCCGCCACGCCGCGGGCGTCCGCGCCCACTTCGCCGGCCGCCCGGCCGAGTTGCTCATCCTCGACGTCTGCAACGGCGAGGGCTGGGAGAAACTCTGCCCGTTCCTCGGCAGGCCGATGCCCGCCGCGGCGTTCCCCGCGCTGAACCGGATGGAAGCGCGGCGCAAGTCGGCGTGACGGCGGATGCGGCGGTCAGTCGAGCGCGTGCTCGACGTCGGCGAGCAGGTCGTCGCCGTCCTCGATGCCCACGCTGAAGCGCACGAGGCCGTCGGAGATGCCGAGGCGGGCGCGCTGCTCGGGCGGCACGCTCGCGTGCGTCATGATGCCGGGGTGCTCGACGAGCGACTCGACGCCGCCGAGCGACTCGGCGAGGCTGAAGATCGTCAGGCGTTCGAGGAAGCGGCGCGCGTCGTCGATCCCGCCCTTGAGTTCCGCGGTGATCATGCCGCCGAAGCCGCGCATCTGCCGCGTCGCCAGGTCGTGCTGCGGGTGGGACGAGAGGCCGGGGTAGATGACGCGCTTGACCTTCGGGTGCCGCTCCAGCCACGCGGCCAGGCGGCAGGCGTTCATGCAGTGCCGCTCCATCCGCACGTGCAGCGTCTTCGTCGATCGCAGCAGCAGGAAGCAGTCGAAGGGGGACGGCACCGCTCCGACGGCGTTCTGCACGAACTTCAGCCGCTCGTGCAGGTCCGGGTCGTTCACGATCAGCGCGCCGCCCACCACGTCCGAGTGCCCGCCCAGGTACTTCGTCGAGGAGTGGCACACGATGTCCGCCCCCAGCGAGAGCGGGTTCTGGAGGAAGGGCGACGCGAAGGTGTTGTCGACGGCGAGCAGCGCGCCGCGCTCGTGCGCGATCGCCGCGGTCCGTTGGAGGTCGATCACCTTCAGCATGGGGTTCGTGGGCGTTTCGAGCCAGACGAGGCGCGTTCGCTCGGTCATGGCGTCGCGCGTCGCCGACTCGTCCGTCATGTCCACGAGGGAGACCTTGAGGCCGTGGCGGGTGAAGACGCGGTTGAAGAGCCGGTTCGTCCCGCCGTAGACGTCGTCGCAGAGCAGGACGTGGTCGCCCGGCTCGAGGAGGTGGAGGACGCACTCCATGGCCGCGCACCCGCTGGCGAAGCACAGCCCGTACCGGCCGCCTTCGAGCGAGGCGAGGTTGGCTTCGAGGGCCTTGCGGGTCGGGTTGCTGGACCGGGAGTAGTCGTAGTCGCCTTTGATGACGCCCGGGCTTTCCTGCACGTATGTGGCCGTCTGGTAGATCGGCGTCATGATCGCGCCCGTCGTCGGGTCCGGCCGCTGGCCGGCGTGGATGGCGCGCGTCCCGAACCGTTGCTCGCTGCTCATGCTCTCGCGGTCCCTCGATGGGATTCACCACAGAGGCACAGAGGGCACAGAGGGCACAACGCGAATGAGCCGCAGATGAACACAGATGCACACTGATGGAGACTCTCAGGCCCCTTGTCTTGAATCATCTGTGTCCATCCGTGTCCATCCGTGGCAAAGTCTCTACTCTGTGCCCTCTGTGCCTCTGTGGTGAATCCTGTTTCCTTCACCCCTGCGCCCGTCGGCTCAGGTAGTCGATTACGTCGATCTGCGACACGATCCCCACGATCCGTCCGTGGTCCACGACCACGGCTACGCGGTCCTTCTCGAAGATGGGGAACAACTCCTCGACCCGCGCCTTGGGGTACACCACCCCGTCCAGTGGGTTCGCCACCTCGCGCACCGGCGAGTCCGGCCCCACCCGACCGGTCTGCAACCCCCGCAGCAGGTCGATCTCGTGCACGATCCCCTTCGGCCGTCCCTCCCCGTTCGTCAGCGGCACCTGCGAGATGCCGCGAGTCCGCATCAGGTCCGCCACGCGCGCCACCGTCGCCCCTTCGTCCGCTGTCACGACTTCGCCGTGCGGCTGGCGCAGCACGTCCTCCACCACGCCCATCTGCCGCGCCGGCTCCAGGAACCCGTGGTCCTTCATCCACGCGTCCGACAGGAACTTCGTGATGTACCGCGTCCCCGAGTCCGGCAGCACCGTGACCACGCGCTTGCCCGGCCCGAGTTCCTTCGCCAACTCGACCGCGACGTGGACGTTCCCGCCCGACGAGCCGCCGCAGAACAGCCCCTCCTCGCGCACGAGCCGGCGCGCCATCACGAAGCACTGTCGGTCGTCGACCTGGCGCATCTCGTCGACGGCCTTCATGTCGAAGGCTTCGCAGACGATGTCGTCGCCAAGCCCCTCGACCTTGTACACGTGGGCCTCGCCCGGCGTCCCGGTGTAGAACAGGCTGTAGTGCACCGAGCCGAGCGGATCGACGCCGACGACGCGCACGCTCCTGCCCGTCCCGCGGTTCTTCTCCTTGATGAAGCGCCCGATGCCCGAGATCGTGCCGCCCGTGCCGACGCCGGCCACGAACGCGTCGAACTCGCCGCCCGTCTCCTCCCAGATCTCAGGCCCCGTCCGCCGGTAGTGCGCGTCGATGTTCGCCGGAGAGTGGTACTGGTTGACGTAGAACCCGCCCGGCGTCTCGCGGGCAAGCCGCTTGGCCACGTTGACGTAGTGCTCGGGCGAGTCGCCCGGCACGTCGGTGGGCGTGATGACGACCTCCGCGCCGAAGGCCTTGAGCATGTTCACCTTCTCGAGGCTCATCTTGTCCGGCATGGTGAAGATGCACTTGTACCCCTTCACCGCCGCCGCCATCGCCAGGCCGAGGCCCGTGTTCCCGCTCGTGTTCTCGACGATGGTGCCGCCCGGGCGCAGTTGCCCCGAACGCTCGGCCTCCTCGACGATGTGCAGGGCCATGCGGTCCTTGATGGAGCCGGCGGGATTGAGGTACTCGCACTTGACCAGCACCTCGGCCGCGCCGTGGGGGACGACCCGCCGCAGGCGCACCAGCGGCGTATGCCCGATGGCGTCGAGGATCGAGTCGAGGCGCTTCATGGCAGGCTCCGTGGCATGGTGCGGCGTCCGCGTGAGGATAGCCGACGAGCGGTAGACTCGTGGGCAACGCTCGCGGGGAGAACGGCGTGCCATGGTGCAGCACCAGATCATTCTCGGCGTCGGGCTGGCGCTGGCTCTGGGCCTGTTCGTCTGGGGGCGATGGCGGTATGACCTCGTCGCGATGGTCACGCTCCTCGCGCTCGTGCTCGCGGGCGTGGTGGCGGCCGACCGGACGTTCTCAGGCTTCGGGCATCCGGCGGTGATGACGGTCGCCGCGGTGCTGGTGGTGTCGCGCGGCCTGCGAAACTCGGGCGCGGTGAACGTCCTCGGGCGCGCGATGCGGCTCGCCGGTGAGAGCGCAACGGGTCAGGCGGCGACGCTGACGCTCGTGACGGCGGTCTGCTCGGGGTTCATGAACAACGTCGGCGCGCTGGCGATCATCATGCCCGTTGCGGTGCAGATGGCCCGGTCGGGCGGGCGGTCGCCCTCGTTCGTGCTCATGCCGATCGCGTTCGGTTCGCTGCTCGGCGGCATGACCACGCTCATCGGCACGCCCCCGAACATCATCATCGCGGCGTACCGGGCCGAGGTCGCGGAGGCGCCCTACGGCATGTTCTCATTCACGCCGGTGGGCGCGGCCGTCGCCCTGGCGGGGTGTGCGTTCTGCGGCCTGCTCGGGTGGCGTTGGCTCGCATGGCGCGATCCGGCCCGGTCCGCCGACGCGCTCTTCGACATCGACGCCTATGTCGTCGAGTTGCGCGTGCCGAAGGGATCGAAGGCCGACGGCATGACGATCGGCGAGGTCGCCCAGGCCGCGGAGGGCGACGCCGTCATCGTCGGCATCGCTCACGGCGACCGCCACATGGCCATGCCCTCGCGGCGCGAGCGCGTGAGCGCGGGCGACGTGCTCGTCGTCGAGGCGGACACCGACACGATCAAGACGCTCACCGATGCCCTCGGCCTCGAACTGGACGGCGACCGTGAGTTGCGTGAGGAGATGCTCGGCGCGGAGGGCGAGATCACGGTCGTCGAGGCGATCGTTTCGCCCGGCGGCACCATCGAGGGCCGGTCGGCGGCGCAGATCGACCTGCGACGCCGCTCCGGCATCAACATCCTGGGAGTGGCCCGCGAGGGCAGGCGCATCCGGCGACGGCTGCGCAATATCCGGCTTCGGGGCGGGGACGTCCTGCTCCTCCAGGGGAACCAGAGCGCGCTCCAGCAGGCGTTCGAGACGCTCGGCCTGCTCCCGCTCGCCCAGCGCGACCTGGGCGTCGGCAAGCCGCGACGGGCGCTGGTCGCCGTCGCCATCTTCGCCGCGGGCATTCTCGCCACGGTCTTCGGGTTTGCGCCCGTCGAGGTCGCGTTCGCGGCCAGCGCGTGCGCCATGCTGCTCGCTCGCCTGCTCTCGCTCCGAGAGGCCTACGAGGCGATCGACTGGCCCGTCATCGTGCTCCTCGGCGCCATGATCCCCGTCGGGGAGGCGATGGAGACGACGGGCGCGGCGGGTCGCATCGCGGGCGGGCTGCTCGGGGCGTCGTCGTCGCTCCCGGCGTGGGGGCTGCTGCTCGGGCTGATGGTCGTGACGATGCTGCTCTCAAACATCATCAACAACGCCGCGGCCGCGGTCCTCATGGCGCCGATCGCCGTGCGCCTCGCGTCCGGCGTCGAGGCGTCGGTCGATCCGTTCCTGATGGGTGTGGCGGTCTCGGCGTCGAGCGCGTTCCTCACGCCGATCGGCCACCAGTCCAACACGCTGGTCATGGGGCCGGGCGGCTACCGGTTCGGCGACTACTGGCGGCTGGGGCTGCCGGTTTCCGTCATCGTGCTGGCGGTCAGTGTGCCGATGATTCTCCTGATCTGGCCGATGTAGCGGGGTCCGCCGGCGCGGGCTTTGCCTTGCGGGCCTCCTCTTTCAGCGGGTGCTCGGGCGAGCCGGTCTGGTGCTGGAGCGCGGCCGCGAGGAAGCGGCGGGTTCGCTCGTAGCGCCGCCATCCCCAGGCCATCACGACCACGCCCCCCGCGACGAAGGGGACGCCGAGCGCCTGCATCCAGAGGGAATCGAAGAACTTGATGCACGAGCCGCCGATGATGAGCATGGCGAGCGCCGTGCGCCCGTACGCGAGCAGCGTCCGCTCGTTGGAGAGGACGGTGCGGTCGATCGCGAGATGGTCGTTGAGCGACAGATCGCGTCCGCGGAAGAACTCGTAGGGGTTGCGGGTCATGCGGGGCTCCGCCCGGGAGTGTACCGCGCCGAGCGCGGATGCCGGCGCGGCCCGGCCCTTCCGGTCGGGGTCGTCGTGGGGTGTGGCGCGCTCCCTACCGTCTCTCCCCATGCGCATCCTGCTCACCAACGACGACGGCATCCGGGCGCCGGGCATCGTCGCGCTCTTCCAGGCCCTGACCGATGCCCGCGGCACGCTGGGCGGGCCGGTCCGGGGGCCTGACGGCGTGCCGGCGGAGGTCTTCCCCGTCGCGCCGCTCACGGTCCAGTCCGCGACGAGCCACGGCGTCACGTTCCACGAGCCGATCATGGTCCGCGAGGTCGAGGCCGCGGAGGGGATGCGCGGCGTGGCCGTGGACGCTCGCCCCGCGGACTGCGTGAAACTCGCGATCAGCAGCATCTGGCCGGAGCGGTACGTGACGGACGACGGCGGCGGGCCCTCGCGTCCCGACCTCGTCATCAGCGGCCTCAACTCCGGCGCGAACTGCGGCGTCAACGTCATCTATTCGGGCACGGTCGCGGCCGCGCTCGAGGGCGCGTTCCTCGGCGTGCCGTCGATCGCGCTCAGCCTGATGATCCGCGCCGGCGAGCCGGACTTCGACACCGCCGCGATCCACGCCCGGCGCGTCGTCGAGCAGATTCTCGCGGCTGCTCCCCTGCGCCGGCACGAGTGCCTGAACGTCAACATCCCACCGATCGAACTCGACAACCCGGTACGCGATCGACCGCTCCCCGTCGTCGTCTGCCCGATGAACACGCACGGGCTTGTCGATGCCTACGAGCGCCGCGTCAGCCCCTCGGGGGGAGTCTACTACTGGGCCTCGGGCGACGGACTCGACTTCCACGCCACCGACCCGGGCACCGACGTCCACAGCCTCTTCGACCGCAAGATCACCGTCACGCCACTGCAGTACGACCTGACGCGCCACGTGGACCTCGAACGCTGGCGTGGTGCGCTCGGCGAGTGACACTGGCTCGATGTGCGTCGGGCGGAGCGCGTCGTGGCGTTCGGGCGGAGGGTGGCGCGGGCTTCTCCCCGAGCGTCGGAGTCATGCCGCGGCCTTGGCGGGTTCCTTCGCGCCCGTTTCTCCGAAGACGAACCATCGCACGCCCGGATAACGCCTCTCGAGCCGGTCGAGTGTTCGTGCGAGGTCGTCGCCGGTCGCGTCGGGGGAGAGGTGGACGGAGCCGACGGAGCGGTCGAGTTCGATGCGGCCGACGGCACGGGCTTGCAGGCGGGTGGCGGTCCGGGATGCCCGGCCGGGCTGAACTCGGAGCAGTTCGGCCGGCCTGCACTCGCGGCTGTGCAACCGGTCGCGTCGGTCGATCCACCAGGCGACGACCGGGCCTGCGTCCGTGCTGTGGCCGATGTTGGTGTAATGGAATCGGTCCATGGTGCTCCTCCGGTGGCGGGGCCGATCGGGCGGGTTATTCCGTCCCGGACTGTCGGGATCGGTTGTGCCGCGTGTGCGGGCGAGCGCATCCCCCCGAAGTTCGCGTCGGTCTCGCTGCCCGGGTCCGTCCAGCCCGCGAGGCTTTCCGAACCGGTACGGACGGCGTGCGCGGCCCAGGCGTCGCGACCCGCATCCCCTGCCCGACCCGCGAGCACGGCAGACTCCTCCCACTCCGTACAGGCGGCACGACCGGAGATCGACCGGCGGGCGGAGACGGTGGCTAGGATGTCGCCCCGGCCCCCGGAGGCCGGCCGACAATCCGTGTGCGGGGGCGTAGCTCAGCTTTGGTAGAGCGCTTCCATGGCATGGAAGAGGTCGAGGGTTCGAGTCCCTTCGCCTCCACTTCCCGCACGACGCCGCGACCCGAGGGGCGCGGCGTTGTCGTTGGGTGGGCCGCGTTGCGCTCACGGGCGTGACCGCCGATCCGCTTTTTTCTTCTCGCCATGACAGAGATCGCCCCGCTGCGCTGATTCCTCCTGACCGGCCCGAATGTCGGGCTGGAACGCTCGACGTTCTGAATCAGGAGGCACGATCATGGCACGCAAGACTCGTTCGCTCGCTCTTCTCGCGCTGGCAGGTACGGCCGCGCTGCCTGCGTTGGCGCAGGCGCGCATCGTGATCTACGCCGGCGCGGATTGGAGGTACTTTGTGGGCAACCCTGACCCGTGGCACTGCGAGACGCTCGTCGATGAGGTGTTCTACATGACCGATAGCGTGCAGTACCACGCCGTCCGCCAGAATCACGGCTTCAATCCGTTCCATGCCGGCGGCGTTGCGTTCTTCACGTCTGGGGCGTTCGGCATCCCTGAGGATCTGGTGCTCGTTACGACCGTGTACGGGCTTGACCTCACCTCTGATTCTCATCTGCCTTCTCTGTCCGGGTTCGATCCGTCCGACCCCGAACTGACGCCGATGTCGGGCGAGACAATCTGGAGCAGTGACGGTCAGATGTTCACCTCGCATTTCCAGACGTCGATTCTCCTGGGCGAGATCGGCGCTCTCTTGCCCGGTCACGACTTGTCGTGGTTCGCGCTCGGGGATCCGAACTCGCTCCTGCACGCCTTTCAGACCCTCGCGCCCTTCGACGCCCTCTACGTGCCTTCACCCGGTTCGGTCGCGCTGCTCGGCATCGGTGGCGCGGTCGCTCTCCGGCGGCGTCGGCGAGCCGACCACAGTCGTTGATCGCAAGGGCGCTCTCAACACCCGCATTCGCGAGAAGCCCCGCCGCGTCCTCAGCCGGCGGGGTGTTCCCGCTCGTCCGAGAGATGGCTCGGAATCCCGCATTCGGATCAACAGGCAGGTGCGTGCATGAAGCCGTTCGTGATCTTCCTGCTCCTCGCCGCCGCGCTGGTCGTGCTTGCCGGCGTCGGGGTGGGCGTGATGATCGGCGTGGCGAACGGGCGGCCCAGCCCGATCCTGATCGGCGTCTTCGCGGCGCACTCGATCGCGGTGCTGGTGATCGCGTGGAGGCTCACGGCGTGCCGCGACCGCACGCGGCGATGACGGGCGGCGGGGCTCAAGCCCGCGCCTACTCGTTCGGCACTCGGGGCGTGCCCATGCTCCGGGGGCCGTTCTCGTCCGGCTCGCCCGCGAGTTGGGTTTCCCAGCGGGAGGCGTTGCCGCGGACGTAGGAGCGCAGGTGGTCGAGGTTCCAGAACGCGATGAAGTCGTCCTCGCCGCCGGTGACGAGCGTCCGCCCGTCCGGCGAGAAGGCGAGTCCGAACACCAGCCCCTCGTGGACGGCGATGGAGGCGAGTTCGATGCCGGCGATGGGGTCGTAGACGCCGAGTGCCGGGCTGCGGCCGACGCAGTAGAGGATGCGTCCTGTAGGGTCGAAGGCGAGTTCGAAGGGGTCGCGCGCCAGGCCGGTGATGGTGCGCAGGAGCGAGCCGGTGTGCGCGTCCCAGATGCGGATGGTCAGGTCGTCGGAGCCTGTGGCGATGGTGGCGCCGTCCGGGCTGAAGGCGAGGGTGCGGACCTCGCGGGTGTGGCCCCGGAGTCGGAAGAGCAGGTCGCCCGTTCGGGCGTTCCAGACGCAGGGCTGCACGCCGGGGTGGGCGGAGACCGCGGCGAGGAGTGAACCGTCGGGGCTGAAGGCGAGGTTGGGCACGCGGATCGACTCGATGCCCATGAACGGTCGTGCTTCCCAGGTGGTCGTGTCCCAGGCGCAGACGAAGCCGCCGACGCCGCCCGCCGCGAGCGAGCGTCCGTCGGGGCTGGCCGCGACGGTCCAGACCGCGGGCAGGCCCTCGATGATCGTGCGCGTGAGCGTTCCGGTCGCTGCGTTCCAGGCGTGCATCGCGCCGTCCGTGCCGCCGCTGTAGAGCGTCGCGCCGTCCGGCGAGAAGCAAAGCCCGGTGACGAGGGCGCTGTGGGCGTCGATCTGGTGCATCGTGCGGTTCGACGCGGCATCGTGGATCGTGATCGACCCGGTCTGACCCCCCCAGGCGTAGGTCCCGTCGTCGGGCGACGCGGCCAGCGCCATGATGCCCATCGGCGGCGCGGGGACGGTGTGCAGCCAGAGCCTGTCGCCCAGTTCGTAGAGCGTGACGAAGCCGCGAACGTCGCCAACGGCGAGCAGGCCGAGGTCGGTTCGGATGTCGGTCGCGAGGGCGCGCGACCCGTTGGCCCAGCGGTGGAGGAGGTTGCCCGAGGGCAGGCTCCAGACGCAGGTCACGCCGTCGGTGCTGACCGAGACGAGGCGCGAAGCGTCCGCGCTGAAGGTCAGTTGCGCGATCGACGCGGGGTGCCCGCCCAGTCGGGCCGGGCGGTCGGGATGATCCGAGTGCCAGACCAGGATGCTGCCGCCGGAGCCTGCGGCGTGCCACATGGCGTCCGGGCTGACGGCGGGAACGCTGAGCACGTTGAAGGAGTTCGAGGCGGCGTCGAGGCCGATCGGCGCGGAGGGGTCGGTGGCGCGGAAGGGCGACTCGCGCAGCGTGTCGAGCCGCCAGGACCTGACGCACGCGGCGGGGGGGGCCACGCACACGACGGCGAGCATCCCGTGCTCGTCGAAGAGCCGCATGGTGAAGGCGATCGCTTCAGGCCCGAGCAGCACTCCCCGTTCGTCGAGGGTGTGCCCGTCCAGCACGCGCACGGAACGATCGGCGTCCCAGACGACGACGTGGTTACCGTCGGCCGTCATCGAGAACTGGCGTGGCGGCGGCTCGATCGCGATCGGGCCGGCGAGCGTCGCCCCCGAGCGCGGGTCCACGATCCGGAGCGCGCCATCGGCGTACCGCACGTGCCGGTCGTAGTCCCGCGAGAAGTGCTGCGTGGCATGGAGATTCGGCGGCAGGGTACGCAGCGGCGGCGTCGAGCGCAGCAGACGCCCGTCGCGCGACCAGAGGGCAGACGCGCCGTGTACGTCGCGGGCGCCGATCTCCGTGCCGTCCGCGGCGACTTCGACCCGGTCCACGGCCGTGCCCAGGCGGACGCGCGCCGCGCGGGGGACGCGGCTGTAGTACTCGATCAGCCCCCACGCGACGCGGCGCCGGGTCGCGTCGTGCTCGACGCCGAAGTTCGGGTCGTGCGCCCGCACGCCGGCCAGCACGGCCTCGCGCCACAGGAGTTCCTCGGCCTGGTCGAGTTCGCCCGCAGCGGCCATGAGGCGGGCGCGGTGGATGCGGCTGTCGCGCAGGGCGTCGAGCGCGGCGCGGCGTTCGAGGTCGAGGTCCGACGCCAGCAGCGCGAGGCCCACCACCGCGCCGACGATGGTCAGCAGCACGACGAGCGCGGCGGCGGCGATCCCCTGGTGCCGCTTCGCCAGCCTGTGGAGCACGTACGCCGCGCTGTCGCGCCGGGCGGAGATGGGCAGCCCGGCGAGGCAGTCGCCGATGTCGGAGGCGAGCGAGCCTGCGCTGCGGTAGCGCCTCGCGGGGTCCTTCGCGAGCGACTTGAGCACGATCGTCTCGGCGTCGCTCGGGAGGCGGTGCACATACCGCGATGGCGGCGGGGGGTCGGTCGAGGCGGCGTGCTGCGCCAGTTCCGCCAGCGAGCCGTCGCGCGGGTACGGGTGGCGACCGGTCAGCGCGTTGTAGAGCATGACGCCGAGGGCGTAGACGTCCGTCGCCGTGCCGATGGCGGCCGCGTCGCCGGCGAACTGCTCGGGGGCGGCGTAGGCGGGGGTACCGGCGAACTCGTGCGTGATCGTCGCGTCCGGTTGGCCGACGATCGGGCGGGCGAGGCCGAAGTCCAGCACGCGCGGCACGCCCTCCGCGTCGACGAGGATGTTGGAGGGCTTCAGGTCGCGGTGGATCACGCCCGCAGCGTGGGCCGCCGCCACGCCAGAGGTGATCGCGTGGAAGAGGCGCAGCACGGCGTCGGTCCGCTCGCGCCCCGGCTCGGGGAGCCGATCGCGCACGTACCGATCGATGGGCACGCCGTTGACGAACTCCATGGCCACGAACGGACGCCCGTCGGCGGTCTCGCCGGATTCGAAGACGGTGACGATGTTGGGGTGGCGAAGCCCGGCGGCGATCTCGACCTCACGCTCGAAACGCCGCCGCTGGCGATCCGATGCGAACGCGCCCGCGAGGAGCATCTTCACGGCCGCAGGGCGATGGGTCGCGGCCTGCACGGCGCGGAAGACGACGCCCTGCCCGCCGCGGCTGATCTCCTCGACGAGTTCAAAGCCCTCGACCGCGCGCGGGTCGAGCGGCTCGCGCGGCGCGGGCTTCGCCTCCAGGATCGCCGGTGCGGCCCTGCCGAGGAAGGCCTCGTTCTCGCGGGCGTCCTCGACGTACTCGCGGCACGCCGGGCACCGGCCGACGTGGGCCGCGACGCCGCTCGCGCCCTCGCCGTGCAGCGCGAAGCGTTCCAGCGTCGCGGGCGGTGGGCAGGGCTGGCGCACTCACTCGCCCTCGTCGTAGGCGTCGGTCAACTCGCGCACGATCTCGCGCAGGCGCTTGGTCAGCCGGCTCTTGGCGAGGTAGACGGCATCGACCGAGATGCCGCACTCGGCCGCGGCCTCCTCGGCGGGCACGCCGCGGATGGCGAAGAGTTCGAACGCCCGGAGCGTGGACTCGTTGGCCTGGCTCGTGGTGTGCAGGATGGCCATCGCCTCGGCGAAGATGGCCCGCTCGCGCTCCTGCGACCAGATGCGAGTGAGTTCCGGCTCGTCGGGCATCTCGCCGAGCATGGTGTCGCCGCCGACGCGGTGCGCGCCGCGCCCGCGCCGCATCCCGGAGGCGACGTTGCGCGCGATGCCGATGAGCCACGAACTCAGGCGCCCGCGCTCGCGCTCGTAGCGCCCCTCGCGGTAGGCACGCGAGAACTCGGCGAGCGACTGCTGGGCAATCTCGGCCGCGTCATCGTGCGAGAAGCCGAGCCGGGACGCGAAGGCGATCAGCACGGGCCGGTAGCGCGCGTCGAACCCCGACCACGCCTCGGCGTTGGCCGGGTCGCGCAGGCCCTCGATCAGTCGTGTGGTGGTGCGTGTGAGCATCGCGCGCCCGGTAGCGGCCAACGCCACCATCATACCGCAACGTCCGCGCGATGCAATGGGAATCCTTGGGCTGCGGCGAGGCGGCGCAGAAGCGAGGAGCCGCCCGTGGGCACACGGCGCACGGGCGGCTCGGATGGGGGACGGGTTGGAATCGTTAGTCAGCCGGCGCGGACCTGGACGCGCTGGGC
Organism: Phycisphaerales bacterium; assembly: GCA_039794165.1. Taxonomy (GTDB): domain Bacteria; phylum Planctomycetota; class Phycisphaerae; order Phycisphaerales; family UBA1924; genus CAADGN01. Next base: position 272,808 of record JBDIVY010000004.1, on the reverse strand, counting down.
GCGCCTGGCGGTGCGCTTGGGCAGGACGATGGTCAGCACGCCGTCGCGACAGGTGGCGGTGACGGCTTCCTGATCCACGTCCTCGCCGAGGCGGAAGGCGCGGCGGTAGTCGCCGACGCCGAACTCGCCCTGCACCCAGCGGGCGTTCTCGGGGTAACGCTGCTCGACGCGGGCCTCGACGGTCAGCACGCCGTCGTCGATCGTCAGCGAGATGCCCTCGGGCGTCGCCCCGGGGACGTCGGCGTGAATCTCGAAGCGGTCATCGAAGGCGAAGAAGTCGCTCGGCGGCCTGTAGAACCTGCGCTCGCCCGCGGCGTCGTGCGCCGATCCGTTGCGTTCGATCACGGTCGTCTCGTTCATGATGGAGTCCTCCGTTTCGTGTTCGGTCGAGCGGCGCGGCCTCACGAGGCGTTCGCGGGGAGCGACTTCGCTTGCGTCGTCTCCGGGGCGCTCAGGGCGCGCACCTCGATCTTGCGCGGGCGGGCCGATTCGGCCTTGGGCATGTTCACCCGAAGGACACCGTTGGTCAGCGTCGCTTCGACGCGCGACGGGTCGATCGGCAGCGGCAGGCCGACGGTGCGCTCGAAGTGGGTCAGTTCGCGCTCGAAGCGCAGGATCTCCGCACCCTCGGGCGTAGAGCGCTCGCGCCGGCCGCGCACGGTGACGAGGTTCTCGGTCGCGGTCACCTCGACCTCGTCGAGCGAGAAGCCGGGGAGTTCGGCTTCGAGGTGGAACGCGCTCTCGTCGTGCCAGAGGTTGACAGCGGGCCACGCGGCGGGCTGCGACGGGGTGACGCCGAAGGCCTCGTCCATCTGGCGGGTCATCGCGTCGAACACCCGCCCGAACTGCCTCGAAAGGCCGTCGATTCTGGGGGTCAGGATCAGTGTGCCACGCATGGGTCGCCTCCTTTCGATCGTTGCTCTTCGGCCGCCGGTTCCCACACGCCGGCGGCCCAGACGGGAGGGCAACCGGCGTGCCAGCACGCACCGCGTCCACGGCTCGGCGGGGGCGAGCGGGGGGTCTGTCGCGGAGGCAAAGCGGGCCAGGAGGACTGTCAAGTTGACACCTCACGACTCAAGACTCAGGACTCAAGACTCAGGACTCAAGACTCAGGACTCAAGACTCAGGACTCAAGACTCAGGACTCAAGACTCAGGACTCAAGACTCAGGACTCAAGACTCAGGACTCAAGACTCAGGACTCCCGCCACCCCCTACGATCCCCTGCCGGTGGGGTGGCCGAGTGGTCGAAGGCGCCGGTCTTGAAAACCGGTAGACCCGTCAGGGTCTCGCGGGTTCGAATCCCGCCCCCACCGCTTGCTTCTCGGACGATCCCGGGGCGTGCCCGCCGCGCCGGCTCACGGCGGGGAGACGCCGTGTCGATGCTTGCAGGGGCCTCGCGCGACCGCACCACCCTCCGGAGTTGAAGATGCGCCTCGATTTCGACATTGCCTATCTGTCGCTGGAGATCGGGATCGACTCGCGCATCCCGACCTACGCGGGGGGTCTTGGCGTGCTGGCGGGCGACACGATGCGGGCGGCCGCGGACCTCGGGATCCCGATGGTGGGGGTGACGCTCCTGTACCGCGAGGGGTACTTCACGCAGGAGCCGAGCGGCGGCAACCAGCGCGACATCCCGCAGCCGTGGGAGCCGGAGCGCGTGCTGCGGCCGATGCTGCCGCGCGTGGTGGTTCCGATCGACGGGCGGCCTGTCATGCTTCGGGCGTGGCGTCACGACGCGGTCGGCGTCGGCGGGCACGTGGTTCCCGTCTATTTCCTGGACGCGGAACTGCCGGAGAACGACCCGGACGCGCGGATCATCACGCGCCGCCTCTACGCCGGCGACCACCAGCACCGCATCCGCCAGGAAACGGTCCTCGGCATCGGCGGCCCGCGAATGCTTCGCGCCATCGGCCACGACGTGCGACTCTTCCACATGAACGAGGGTCATGCCTCCTTCGCCACGCTCGAGGCGCTGAGCGCGTGCATCGCGCGTCGAGCGGAGCACGGCGGCTCAGCGCACGAAGCCCTTGAGCCGGCGACCATCGCCAGGGTGCGCGATCGCTTCGTCTTCACCACGCACACGCCACTGCCCGCGGGGCACGACCGGTTCGACATCGACACGGTGCGCCGGATCGTGGGGGACCACCCGGCCCTGCACCGCCCGGACCTGCACGGCGAGGGGGAGTTGAACACGACGCGGCTGGCGATGAACCTGAGCGGGTTCACCAACGCGGTCTCGCGGCGGCACGCGGAGGTGTCGCGGGCGATGTTCCCTGGCTACCGGATCGAGTCGGTGACGAACGGCGTGCACGCGGGGCGGTGGACGAGTCCGCACATGGCCGCCCTGTTCGACGAGCACGTCCCGAACTGGCGACGCCACAACGCCGATCTGCGCCTGGCGCAGCGCATCCCGTCGGAGGCGATCCTCGCGGCGCACGCGAAGGCCAAGGGCGAGATGCTCGCGACGGTCGCCTCCGCGACGGGGCGCTCGCTGGACCCGGACGCCCTGACGATCGTCTTCGCGAGGCGGATGACGGACTACAAACGGCCGACGCTCGCGCTGGCGGACCCCGCGCGGCTGCGCGCCATCGCCGACCGCGTCGGCCCGATCCAGATCGTCTTCGCCGGCAAGGCCCACGCGCACGACGGCGCGGGGCAGGAGATCGTCCGGCGCATCCACGCCGTCGCCAAGTCGCTCGAAGGCTCGGTGCCGGTCGTCTTCATCAACGGCTACGACCTCGCCCTCGCGCACTCGCTCGTCGCCGGTGCGGACGTCTGGCTGAACGTCCCGCGCCCTCCAATGGAGGCATCCGGGACCAGCGGCATGAAGGCCGCGCTCAACGGCGTGCCCGGCCTCTCGACGCTCGACGGCTGGTGGATCGAGGGGTGCGTCGAAGGCGTGACGGGCTGGTCGATCGGGTCGGCGTCGGACGACTGCCGCTCGGAAGGCTCCGAGAGCATGGACCCCCGCCACGCCTCGGACCTGTACGACAAACTGGAGCGTGCCGTCGCCCCGCTCTTCCACGGCGACAGGCCGGCCTGGGCGCGGGTGATGCTCAACTGCATCGCGGTGAACGGGTCGTACTTCACGGCCGAGCGGATGGTGGCCGAGTACGCGGTGCGGGCGTACGCGCGCTAGGCCGCTTCCTCCGGCCCGAGGATCTCGACGCGCGTCGAGCGGTCGAGGTTGCAGACGACCTCCTCGCCGTCGTCCTTGCGGATGGTGAGGCGGTCGAGCCAGAGTTTGTTGTCCTCGCCGTGCGCGTACCACGAGCCGGTCTTCTCGCGCCCGGCCCGCACCACCGTGCCCTCAAAGGTGGTGGTCATCGCGCCCGAAAGGCGGGGCACTTCCGAGGTCACGCGGACGCGGGCGCCTGGCTCGAAGGTGTTGGTCTGAAGCGGCATGGGTGTGAGTATACGCGCCGCCTCACCGGCCGATGACACGTTCGACCTCGGCCAGCAGTCGGTCGGCGCCATCCTTCGTGCGCGCCTCGGCGATGAGGCGCATGATCGGCTCTGTGTTGCTCGCCCGCACGTGGACCCAGGCGGGTCCGCCGCCGGCGTGGGGGCAGTCGTCCCAGTCCACGCGGACGCCGTCCTGGAGGTCGGCGCGTGCGCCGGCCTTGCCCGCCCAGGCGGCGACGCGTTCGACGGCCGGCGACGCCGCGTCGCGCGAGGGGATTTCGACCTTGCGTTTCTCGATCGCGTAGGCGGGCATGTCGGCCACGAGGTCGGCGAGCGCGCGTCCGTGCCGGGCCATCAGCGCCAGCACGAGGGCCATCGCGCCGAGCGAGTCGCGCACGCAGGTGACGCCCGGCCAGATGACGCCGCCGTTCCCTTCGCCGCCGATCTCGGAGGTTTCGCGTTTCATCGCCCCGGCGACGTGGGCCTCGCCGACGGGGGTGCGGACGACGCGCGCCCCGTGCTCGCGGGCGAGGTCATCAATCATGCGGCTGGTCGAGAGGTTCGCGCACAGGACGATGCCGCTGCGGCCCTCGTGCGCTCGCGCGCCGAGCGCATCGCACGCCTCGAGCACGCTGCGTGCGGCGAGCACGAGCGTCCATTCCTCGCCGACGTAGCGTCCCTGGGCGTCGATGATTGCGAGGCGGTCGCCGTCCGGGTCCTGCGCGAAGCCGACATCCGCCCGGGCCTCGCGCACGGCGTCGCAGAGGGCGCCGAGGTTCTCGCGCGTCGGCTCCGGCGGGTGCGGAAAGACGCCCGACTCGTCGTCGCCGATGTGCGTCACGCGGCAGCCGAGCGATTCGAGCAGCCGGCGCCCACCCTCGACCCCGGCCGCGTTCACCGAGTCCAGCACGACGGAGTAGCGTCGCTCTCGGATGAGAGCGACGAGTTCATCGCCGAGCCTGCGGAGGACGAGGGAGGCGTGGTCCCAGCCCGCGTCGTGCCTGTGGCGCACGCGCCCGGCCTCCGACCAGTTCCGCCACACGACGCGCCCCTCGCGGAAGATGGCGGCGATCTCGTCGTCGGCGCGCGGCGGCGGGGCGCAGGCGCGCACGCCCTTGGCGACGCCCTCGCCCCCGGGGACGAGGCACTTGAGGCCGTTCCATTCCTGGCCGTTGTGGCTGGCGGTGACGACGAGGCCGCCCGCCGCTTCGAGTTCGTCGGCCATCACGCCGACGGTGGGGGTCATCTCGACGCCGAGGTCGATCACATCGCACCCCGCGCCGGTGAGGCCCGCCACGGCCGCGGCGTGGATGGGATCGCACCCCGCGCGCCCGTCGCGTCCGACAACGACCGTCGGCCTGCCGTTCGTGCGCGGCAGCCACGACCCGAACGCCCCGGCGAACCGTGCCGCGACCTCGGGCGTGAGGCTCGCGCCGACGATCCCGCGCATCCCGCTTACTCCGACCATCAGCGGCGCATCAGTCATCGTTCCTCCCGTGGCCCGGCAGTACCAGCGTACACGCCGCGCGCCGCCGTGCCCACCGTGCCACGACCGTCGTGCCTGTCTGGCGTCCCGGACACTCCCGGACGCCCCCGGCACGACGGTCGTGCTCGGAGCGGAGAGCGCGGTGGCGCGTGGGAAGCACGACCGTCGCGGGAGAGATGGAAGGGGTGGAGGGGTGGGAGACGCAACGGTCGTGGCACGGCGGCTGCCTCTATACTCTCGGCTCCATGTACTCCATTTCCGTCGAGACCGAGTTCTGTGCCGCGCACGCGATCGTGATCGGCGGCGTGCGCGAGCCGCTGCACGGGCACAACTGGAGGGTGACGGCGACCATTTCGGGCGACACACTCGACGACGACGGCCTGCTCTGCGACTTTCACGCCGTCGAGGCCGCGCTGCGCGAGGTCGTCGCCCCCTTCGCCAACGCGACCCTGCACGACGCGCCCCCGTTCAACCGTCGCAACCCGACGGCGGAGCTTGTTGCCCGGCACGTCGCGGACGAACTCGCCCGGCGTCTCGCGCCGTCGCTCGCCCGGGGCGCCCGCGTCTCGGCCGTGCGCGTCACCGAAGCCCCCGGGTGCGCCGCGACCTACCGTCCTGAGCCGTGACCCGGACCCACCGTGCCAACCCCGTGACCCGCGAGCCGGAGCCGCAGCCCGAGGCGTCGCACTTCTTCAACCGCGACCTGTCGTGGCTGGAGTTCAACCGGCGCGTGCTGGCGCAGGCCGCCGACGCGGACTTCCCGCTGCTCGAGCGGGTGAAGTTCCTCGCCATCTTCTCGAACAACCTCGACGAGTTCTTCATGAAGCGCATCGGCCAGCTGAAGCGCTCGGTGCTCGCCGGGATCGACGCGCCGGGGCCGGACGGCCTGCGCGGGCGGCAGGTGCTCGCGGCCCTGTGCGAGCGCGTGATCGAGTTGCAGCGCACGCAGGCCGACCTGTGGGAGCGCACGCTCCGGCCCGCGCTCGCGGCCGAGGGCGTGCACATCCTCCGCTACGCCGACCTGGACGCCGCGGAGCGCACGTCGATCGACGCCTGGTACCGTGCGAACGTCTTTCCGGTGCTCACGCCGCTGGCGGTCGATCCGGGGCACCGTTTCCCGTTCATCTCGAACCTCTCGGAGAATCTGGGGGTTCTCGTCTGCGCGCCGGGCAGCCCGGAGCGGCACTTCGCCCGCATCAAGGTGCCGGACGTGCTGCCGCGGTTCGTCCCGGTGGGGGCGGATGCGCCCATGCAGCCCGGCGACCTCTCGAAGATCAGCGTTTCTCCCGATGCGCCGCTGCGCCTGCTCCCGCTGGAGGAGTTGATCATCAACAACCTCGACGATCTCTTCCCCGGGATGGAGACACACGACGTCACGCCCTTCCGCCTCACGCGCAACGCGGCGGTCGAGCGCGAGGACGATGAGGTCGAGGACCTGCTCGAGCACGTCGAGGCCGAACTGCACATGCGGCGTTTCGCCAGCGCGGTGCGCATCGAGACCGGCCCGAACCCTTCGCCCGGCGTGCTCGCGTTCGTGACCGACGAACTGGGCCTGGCCGACGAGGACGTCTACCAGCGGCCCGGCCCGCTCGAGTACGCCGACCTGTTCCAGATCGCGGACCTCGCCCTGCCGCACCTCAGGTTCGAGCCGTGGATTCCGGTGATCCCGCCGGCGATCGCGCACGCCTCGTCTTCGGACTCGGACCTCTTCGCCATCGTGCGCGAGCGCGACGTGCTGCTCCACCACCCCTACGAGTCCTTCAAGGCGTCGGTCGAGCGGTTCATCGCCGCCGCCGCACGCGACCCGGACGTGCTCGCCATCAAGCAGACGATCTACCGCACGAGCCGCGACTCGCCGTTCGTGGCCTCGCTGATCCGGGCCGCCGAGAGCGGCAAGCAGGTCGCGTGCCTCGTGGAACTGCGGGCGAGATTCGACGAGCAGAAGAACCTTCGCTTCGCGCGGCAACTCGAGAAGCACGGCGTCCACGTCGCCTACGGGGTCGTGGGCCTGAAGACGCACTGCAAGTGCTCGCTCGTCGTCCGGCGCGAGAGCGGCGGCCTGCGCTCCTACGCCCACCTCGGCACCGGCAACTACAACCCGCACACCGCCCAGCTCTACACCGACATCGGCCTGCTCACCTCAAACCCGCGCATCACCGACGACGTCGTCGCTCTCTTCAATCTCCTCACCGGCCGCAGTCAGCAGACCGACTACAACGAACTCCTCATCGCCCCCGCCAACCTCCGCCGCCAGTTCTCCGAACTCATCCGACGCGAGACCGAGAACGCCCGGCGCGGCCTGCCCGCGCGCATCTTCGCCAAGGTCAACTCCCTCGAAGACCGCAAGATGACCGAACTCATCTACGAGGCCTCGCGGGCAGGCGTACGGGTCGATCTCGTCGTGCGCGGCTTCTGCTGCCTGCGGCCGGGCGTGGCGGGACTCTCCGAGAACGTGCGCGTCCTCTCCGTCGTCGGGCGTTTCCTCGAGCACTCGCGCGTCTTCCACTTCGCCAACGCGCGCGAAAACCCCCTCGAAGGCGACTGGTACATCGGCTCGGCCGACTGGATGTACCGCAACCTCAACAACCGCGTCGAGGCCGTCATCCCGGTGCGCGACGCCGACGCCCGGCGACGCCTGAACCGCATCCGCGAGGTCATGCTCGCCGACCGCCGCCGGGCCTGGTCGCTCAACCCAGACGGCTCGTACACGCAACACGTCCCCCCCCCGGATGCGCCGCCCGACTCGCCCGCCGCCCTCGGCACCTTCCGCACGCTGATGAACGACACGCTCACGGCCTCGGATCAGGCGTAACGCCCGCCGGCGCGACCGTCAGGCCTCTTCCAGCGTGCCGAACTCCGGCTCTTCGGTCGCGCCGCCCGTACCCGTGATGGCCCGCACGATGCGGTCGGCGTGGACGTGCGTGTTCTCGATGAAGTACCGCGTCCGTTCCTGCGACCCGCCGCACGCCGTCCCAGCGACGTACACGCCTCGCACGCTCGTCTCCACGGTGCGTGAGTCGTGCGCCGGCCGCTGTTCCGGGCCTTCGAGCGCGACGCCGAACGCCTTGAAGAGCGACGGGTCCTGCACGTACCCGGTCATCAGCAGCACGAAGTCGGTCTGGACCTCGGTCGGCACGCCGCGCCCGCCCGCGTCGCCGAGCACCACCGAGCCGGGGCGGATCTCGCGCACGACGGTCCGCGGCAGCCAGCCGATCTCGCCCTTCTCAATGAGCCACTCGATCTCGGGGCGCAGCCAGTATTTCACGCGCTTCTCGTCGAACCGCCCGCCGCGGTAGGAGACGGCGACCTTCGCCCCCGCCCGCCAGCACCGGAGCGCGGCCTCGACGGCCGAGTTCTTCCCGCCCACGATCAGCACGCGCGTGCCGAAGTACTTGTGCGGCCCCTCGAAGTAGTGGCTCGCGTGCGCCAGCCCCTCGCCCGGCACGCCGAGCATCCTCGGGCGGTGCATGTTGCCGATCGCCAGCACGACCCGCCGCGCTCGGTACTCCTCCACGCCTTGTGGGGCGGGGCCTTGCGCTCCTGGGGCGGGGCCTTGCAGGCTCCGTTCTCGCTCCAGTTCCTCCATCCCCCCGACGCCGTGCGTGCTTCGCTCGGTGCGCACGACGAACGCCCCTCCCTCGCGCCGCACGCCGACCACGCGCCGGTACGGCCGGATGGCCAGCCCGAACTGGCGCACGATCTCGCGCAGGTAGGCCTGGTACTCCTCGCCGGTGATCTTGGCCTGATCGACGCTGGGGATGGGCACGCCGCAGAGGGCGAGCCGCTCGGGGCTGGAGAAGAACCGCGTGTTCGGCGCCCACCAGTCGAACGTCGCGCCGACCTGCCCGGCCTCGAGGTGGGCGTACGTCACCCCCGCGCGCTTCAGCCCCGCCGCGACCTCCAGCCCGATGGGTCCGGCCCCGACGATGAGCGCCTCGTGCATCGGCATGGCCAACCGTACCGCGCGCCGTCGCCGCCGGCCAGCCGGCTCGATGCGCCGCTCACGCCCTCGCCCCGGTGTCCGTGAGGTCCTCGGCGCTCCACACGTCCGCGGCCATGTCCCAGGTGGTTCGCACGAACTCCGCACCGGGGCCGCGGCCGAAGATGTTCAGCCGCCCGTCCGTGGCCGCGAAACTCGTCAACCCCCCCCCCGACGGCGTGGGATGACCCGCGGGCAGCACGTCGGTGATCGAACTGACGACCCACTCGCCCGCGAACTGCGGCACCCACCAGTAGATGACGAGTTCCCCGCCGCCGTCGATCCCGGCGACGTTCAGCCCGCCCCAGGGCGTCACGTAGCTCGCCAGCCCCGAGAGCGTCGGGCCGGCGAACATGTCCGTCAGATCGGAGAGCTCCCACACCCCGCCGAACTGCGGCACCCACCACGTGACCCGCAGGTTCCCCGCGCCGTCTGTCCCCGCGATGTTGATCCCGTCCCATGTCGTCAGGTAGATGGTCACGTCGCCGACGAGCGCCGGTGCGCCGGTGATTGCGCTGAGGTCGTCCACCCGCCAGAGCGGGAATCCCGCGATCCAGATGGTGTGCAGGCGTCCCGCCGCGTCCAGCCCGACGACGTTCCGCGCGTTCCAGTTCGTCGTGTAGCTCGTCAGCCGCCCGACGAACGCCGGCGTCGCCATGCCCTGCGGCGTGAGGTGCTCCTCGGTGATGTTCGACGCCGCCCACGCGTACGAGCCGTCCTCGTTCACGGCCCCCGACTGGAAGTACATCACGAGATCGCCGCCCGCCGTGAGTCCCGCGACCTGCACACCCCCGTCCGTGTCCTTGAGCACGGTCACGCTGCTGGTGATCCGATCGGCGAAGCCCGTTTCGCTTCGGAGGTTGCGCACGGACCACGCCTCGCCGTCGAAGCGGAAGAGCAGGAGCCCGTCGCCCGACGCCGCGGCCGCGTACACGAGGCCGTCCTTCTCGTCCAGGAACAGATGGAGTTCGCCGATGATGTCCTGGGCTCCGGTCGCCTCGAGGATGTCGGTGGCCCACCAGAACTCGTGGCCCGCGCTGAACTGGTGGAAGACGACCGGACGGTCGAAGGCGTTGCGGCCGCCCACGAAGTACCGTCCCGAAGCGTCCGCCACGCCGCTGACCAGCCCGTCCGGCGCGGCGAACACCGAGAAGACGACGTTCAACTGTCGCGCCCACACCGACGAGCGAACGCCGGCGTAATCCTCCGCGAACGCGAGCACGCTCAGCCCGTTGCCGAGCGGGACCCCCGCGCCGAGCGTCAGCGTCGCGGACCAGCCGTCGCTCCCGTCGGTGTCCTCGCCGATGAGTTCGTCCGCGTCGGGGATTCCGTCGCCGTTGAGGTCCACGAAGAACGCCACCCGCCGGATCGACTCCGGGATGTCGGTGTCGACGCCCTCGAGCGAGAGCGTGAGCGCTTCGTCGCGGGCGATGACGGACGGTTGGGCGTCGAATCCGAAGATCGAGGGCCTCACCTTTCTGTCACGGAGCATCGCGACGCTCGGCCCTGCGCTCGACGACACGACGAGATCGGCGTACACGTTCTGGTCCGTGTCGAACACCGCCAGGTCGGCCGCGCCTCCCCCGATCGCGTAGCCCGTCCGCGCCGCGCCCTGCCCGAACGCGCCGGCCCCGTTCCCTTCGAGGACGATCACACTGTCGGCGTCCGGGTCCACGACGACCGCGTCGGGACGGCCGTCGGCGTTGATGTCGGCCATGACGAGCAGCGTCGCGCCCGGCGAGGCCTCCGAAGTCGGCCCGAGCGCGAGTTGCCCGTTGCCGGAGTTCAGCCACGTCACGACCTGCCCCAGGTCGTTGACGGCGACGGCGTCGAGCCGCCCGTCGCCGTTGACGTCGGCCAGCGCGAGCGCCCGACCGTTCCCGGGCGCGCCCGGCGCGAGGGCCGCGGCCCCGAACCGGCCCGACCCATCGTTTCGCAGCCACTGGAAGTCCGCGTCGTTGCCCCGCATGAGGACGCCGATGTCCAGGAACCCGTCGCCGTCGAGGTCGCCCAGCGCGATGGAGACCGGCCGGTCGTTGGCGTCGTTCTCGTCGTAATCCACGCCGTACGAGGCGTCGAGGGCGAGGCCCCCGGACCCGTTGTTGAGCGCCACGTGCAGCCGGCCCGAGTCGGCGGCGCGCACCACGGCGTCCAGGAGGCCGTTGCCGTTCAGGTCCCCGAGCCGGACCTCGCTCGTTCCGCCGTCGAGCGCGATGCTGTTGACCGGACCCGCGAACGACCCCGTCCCGTCGTTGAGCAGCCACACGAGCAGGTTGGCGTCCGGCAGCATCGCCACGAGGTCCGGAGCGCCGTCGCCGTTCAGGTCGCCGAAGGCCAGGTGCGAGGCGGGCGCCGGGAGCACGATCGACTCGCGCTCGGAGAGCGTCACGCCGAAGTGGACGTTGTACAGGCGGACGGCCCCCTCGTCCGGGTCCGCGACCGCGAGTTCCGCGATGCCGTCGCCGTTGACGTCCGCGTGAGCCAGGGCGCCGCCGTCGGCGAACTCCTCGTTCCGGGTCAGGAAGCTCCCGCTGTCGCCGCGGAGGAAGACGCCGAGCGTTCCGCCGGCGGCGTGGGGCACGACGGCGTCGGTCACGCCGTCGCCGTTCATGTCCGCCATCACGAGTTGCGCGGGCGAGCGCGAGACCCGGTACTCGCCGATGCTGAAGCCGCCTTCCTCCAGCTGGATGAGCGTGAACAGCCGTCCGGTGGCCCAGGACGTTCCCACGATGTCGGTTCGCCCGTCGCCGTCGAGGTCGAGCGTCTCGACCGACCGCGGCTCGCCGGGCGCGCCCGCCTCGACGCCGGCGCCGAGCGCGCCCTGCCCGTCGCCGGCGAAGATCGACACCGAGTTGGCCCACGCGTTGGCCGTCACCACGTCGAGCGTGCCGTCGCCGTCCACGTCCCCGATCGCAACCCCGACCGGGCGCGCCCCCGTCGCGTACGCGACCGCCGCGCCGAACGCGCCGCTCCCGTCATTGACGAACACCGAGATGGTGTCGTCCTGGGTGTTCGCGGCGACGATCTCGGGTGCGCCGTCACCGTTCAGGTCCGCCGCCCGCACCGCGCTCGGTCCGAGGCCCGCGTTCAGCACGATCTCGGGGCCGAAGGTCCCGTCGCCGTTGCCCGGGAGCACCCACACCTCCGTCGTCGTCGACAGCGCGACGACGACGTCGAGGCGCCCGTCGCCGTCGAAGTCCGCGAGGTCCAGCCCCGCCGGCGCGCCGATCGCGATCGCGCGCAGCCCATCGTCGAACGTCCCGTCGCCGCGGCCGAGGAACACGGCCACCCGGTTGCTCAGCATCTCGCTGACGGCGAGGTCCGGCACGCCGTCCCCGTTCACGTCGCCGGCGACGATCGCCGCTGGTCCCGGCGCGGTCTCGAGAGTCTGGGCGGGGTCGAACGTCCCATCGCCGCGCCCCAGCAGCACGATCACGGCATCGCCGGTCTGATCGACGACGGCCGCGTCGAGCACGCCGTCGCCGTCGAAGTCCGCGACCGCGACCCCGACAGGCTGCTCGCCCGCCGGCGTGACGGTCCCGTCGTACAGCACCGCCAGAAGAACCCGCGACTCCAGGGGCTCCGCGCACGGCGCCCCGGCCCGATCGGCGTGAACGCACCGTGTTTCTCTTCCATGGCGCATCGGCTTGTCTCCCGCTGGCTCGGTCTCAGCGCCGCGCCACGCAGCCGTTATCGGCACACCGCGATCCTGCCGTTGAACGGCGCCCCGGCGGGGCGCCCCTCGCCGGAACCACGCCCCTCTCATGCGGCCGACTCGGGGGCGCGGTGCCACGAACGTCGCCCCCGGAGCGATCGCTCGGCCTCATAACCGGCGTACCTTCCCCATCTGCCGCCGGTCGGCTGTGCCGATGGTCGGCGCTACTCCGGCAGCGATCTCGGATGGGTGCGTCGCCACGACCGCCACGCCGCGAGGCCCGCGATGGTCGCGAGCGCGAACCACGGCAGGCCGCCGACGAGCACTCGCACCAGGCCCGTCACGGTTGCGAGCAGCACGGTGAGGCCGTCGCCCAGCGCGCGCCCGAGGTCATCGACGAACCCGGACCACAGCCCGCCCTGCGGCTCCGGCGAGTCGGAGCCGGTCATGGCGACAGCGATGCGCGACAGATGCACCAGCGCGCCGATCTGGTCGCGTTGGGCCGTCAGGCGCTCGATCTGCTGGCGCACGGATGCCAGTTCCCTCCGCACGGCCAGGATGTCGTCCAGTTTGTCATTCTCGCGGTTCGAGAGCAGGTTGAGCAGTTCCTGCTCGACGCGCCGGTCGTTGGCGAGGCGGGCGTCGAGGTCCACGATACGGTCCGTGACGTCCTCGGCGTCGATGCGCTCCGAGAGGACTTCACCGAGTTCGCGCAGGTCGCTCAGGACGGATTCCAGCCGCGACGCCTCGACGCGCAGCACGAGTTCAGCCTGGGGCGAACCGGAGGACGAATGCACGTTCGCCGTCTCGACGTACTCGCCCCGCGCCTCGGAGACGAGTTGGCGAGCCTTCAGGACCGTGGTGCGGACGTCGGCGACGCGCAACTCGACCGTCGCGCGCCGGGCGACGGAGCGAACCGCTGTCTCGCCCTGTGACCGCCCCTCGACCAGCCATGGCGTCACACCATTCAAGGAATCGCGCTCCCGAGTGGTTCTGGACGGCGACGGTTCCGAGCCGCCTCCCCCCCCGGAGTCGAGCACGCTCCGCAGGTCAATCCCGGGCTCCGATACGGTGCCCGGCGTCTGTCCGGCGTCAAACGCGGAGTACGCCTCGCCGGGGATCGAGCGAGCAGACGATCGCGCCCGACCAAGGTGCGGCGCTGTCACAATGAACGCGATCAGCAGCACGGCCGCCGCGGACGTCACCGCCATCGCCCAGAACGGCAGCGGACGCTGCAACCAGCCGCCGGCATTGGCTGTCTTCACCGCCGGCGCGGCGTCCGTCGTCCCGCGCGCCTCGGCACGTTCCATCGCGGCCCGCCACAAGCCCGGCGCAGGCTCACCCCACTCCGTCATGGCCCGCAGTTCGCGCTCGGTCTCCGTCCGTTCCTCGGCGTTCATCGCGCCACCTCCCGCCGCAGCCCACTCTCCAACCTCGACATCGCCCGACGAACGCGCGACTTGAGCGTTCCGGGCGGCACGCCCAGCACCTCCGCGGCCTGCGCGTGCGTCAGGTCGGCGTGGTGGCAGAGCAGCACGGCCTCTCGCTCCGAGGGCGCGAGGCGCGCGACCGCACGTCGCACTTCCGAACGTACGTCATCGCCCGGAGAGAACGGCCCGCTCGCCACCGGCCTGCCGCTCGCAGCAGCACGCTCCCGCGTCCGTCGAGCCTGCTCCGACGCGGCCACGTCGCGGCATCGGTTGATGACGATCCGGTACAGCCACGTTCGCACCGCGCACCGGCCGTCGAACGCCGCCGCCTTCCGCACGACCTGGACCCACGCCTCCTGCACCGCTTCCTCCGCCAACTCTCGCGAGCCGAGCAGCCCGAGCGCCAGCCCCAGCAACGCCCGCTCGTGGCGCGACGCGAGCGCACCGAGCGCGTCGCGCTCTCCCGCGCCGAAGTCCGCGAGCAGCGATTCGTCGCTCGGTTGCCCGGCCGCACGGTCCATACACAGTGTTAGACGGAGCCGACCTTCAGACGGATGCGTCCACCCGCCAACAATTCGTACTTACCTCAGTTGCGGCTCCGGCAGGGGAGGCTCGGCCCCCACCGGAATCCCCGCATCGCGCTGGACTTGTCACGCTCGATCCGGTACCAGTAGTCAGTCATCGTGCCGACCGTCGGCCCAGGCACGCACCAGGAATCGAGGGAGAACCCGCATGTTCAGCCGCCGTACCGTTCGCGTGAGTCTTCTTGCATCTATCCTCATCACCGCCGCGGCCGGAGCGCAATCGCTCTGGCCGGACCCCGTCGTGCCCTACCGCGGTCCGGTCGAGGCGCCCGGCGTCATGGGCGGGTGGCACGAGTCCGAGGTCATCCTCCGGCTCGCCCCCGGCGCGACCACGGACGATGCCCTTGCCCAACTTGCCGCGTTCGTTCCCGGCCTCGACGCCGAGAGCCTGCGTCCGCTGTTTGCTGTAACGCCCGCGAACGCCGACCTCGCCGCCCGCTTTGAACTCGACCGGGGCTGGATTCTCACGCTTCCCGCGGGCCACGACCCCGCCGACCTCGTTGCCCGGCTCAACGCCGACGCGGCCCGTGCCGGAGCCATCGAGCGAGCGGAACTCAACGGCCTCGGCGGCATTCTGGCCACGTTCCCGAACGACCCCTCCTTCAACCTCCAATACGGCCTGCACAACACGGGCCAGACGATCAACGGCCAGGCCGGCATCGCCGACGCCGACATCGACGCGCCCGAAGCCTGGGACTACACGGTGGGCAGCGCGAGCGTCGTGGTCGCGGTGATCGACACCGGCGTCTCGTTCAGCCACCCGGACATCACACCCAACCGCGTCCCCGGCTGGGACGTGCTCGACAACAACTCGAGCGCGGACGACAGCTGGCTCATCTCCCACGGCACGCACTGCGCGGGCATCATCGGCGCACGCGGCAACAACGGCATCGGCGTCTCGGGCGTCAACTGGGTCGTCAGCATCATGCCCGTGCGCGTCCTCAATGATTTCGGCGCGGGCACGGAGGCGCAGGTCGCCGCGGGCATCATCTGGGCCGCGGACAACGGTGCGCACGTCGCCTCGCTCAGCCTCGGATTCCCGGGTCGCAGCACGGTCGTCGACAACGCGGTCGCGTATGCGCACAACTCCGGCGTCGTCGTCGTGGCGGCGAGCGGCAACACGGCGGGGGGGACGATCGGCTCGCCCGCGGCCGCCCCGGAGGCGATGGCCGTCGGCGCGACCGACAACCGCGACCAGATCGCCTCGTTCACCACCACCGGCCCGGAGATGTCCGTCACCGCGCCGGGCGTGGACGTCTACTCGACCTGGGACACGCTGTTCAATCCCAACACGTACTCGTACCTGTCGGGGACATCGATGGCGTGCCCGCATGTTTCGGGCCTGGCCGCCCTGGTGCTGAGCGTGAACCCCGCCCTGACGAACGTCGAAGTCCGCGACATCATCGAGTCCACCGCGGACGACAAGGGCGCGCCCGGCTGGGACGAGACCTTCGGCCACGGGCGGATCAACGCCCACGCCGCGGTCCTCGCCGCGCTGGCCCAGCCCTGCCCCGCCGACTTCAACGGCGACACGGTCGTGAACACGCTCGACGTGCTCGCGTTCCTGAACGCCTACACCGCGGGCGAACCCGAAGCCGACTTCAACGGCGACACCGTCATCAACACGCTCGACGTGCTCGCGTTCCTGAACGCCTACACGGCGGGCTGCGACTGACCTCGGGGATCCGGCACGGCGTTCCATCGAAATCGCGTGAGCGGGGCGACGCGCTGTCGCTGCGCAGGCGTTACACGCCACGCCGGGCCGAGCCTGCCGGGGCGTTCCCGAACGTCGGCCCGCGCATTGCCGGGCCGGAGTCTTCCTCCGCGCCCGGAGGGAGTCCCACCATGTTCGCTCATGCACGGACGCGCGCACGCCGCGCCACAACCGCCGCCATGCTCGCGCTTGCGGCAGGGCTGGCCATCGCGCACACCGCGAACGCCGACACCACGGCCGGCTCGGCGGTCAAGATCCTCGTGGACAAGAAGGACCAGTTCAGCGCGAAGGGCGAGTTCCGCTCCAACGACACCGACGTTCCCAAGGACGGCATCAACAAGGAAGGCCCGGACGGCGCGGGCGGCGTCACGCTTCCCGTCGCCGGCGTCAACTGGACCTTCAACCTCTACCACGTCGTCGCCGGGTGGGACCTGGACAGCGACGGCGACGACACCGAGGCCGAGGACGGCGCGAAGGCCGCCCAGATCGGCCTCAAGGGCAAGCACCTCGACGGTCCGCACGACGACGACGAAGACCCCAACGACCTGCCCGCCATCACCGCGGTCGTCTCGCGCAACATCAAGTACGGCGCCGCCAAGAAACTCGCCGTCTGGGGCGCCACCGAGCACGAGGCCGGCAAGGCCACGC
Organism: Phycisphaerales bacterium; assembly: GCA_039794165.1. Lineage (GTDB taxonomy): Bacteria > Planctomycetota > Phycisphaerae > Phycisphaerales > UBA1924 > CAADGN01. Next base: position 255,906 of record JBDIVY010000004.1, on the reverse strand, counting down.
ACTGGGACGGCTACGGCGTGGTCTCCGAGGTCAAGGCCACCGAGGCGCCGCGACGGGTCTCCGGCGAGACGCTCGTTCGCGCCAAGCACTCCGGCCGGGCCGCGGACATCGAACCCCCGAGCGGCTGGCTCACAGCCGGCGCGTCGCCGAACGCGGGCACCGTCGCCTTCTTCGATCCGTTCATCAACATGCTCACGGTCGTCACCACGCGATTCGACATCCTCGACCGCGAGGGCGGCCGCACGCTCGCCGTCGATCCGATGTACCTCGACGACCCGATCCTCAACGTCCCGATCGAGATACTCCAGCTCCAACTCGTCGGCCACCAGCCCGAGGTCGGCTGGGTCTTCGTCCCCATCCGCCCGTTCTGCCTCCTGGGCGGGCACGACGGCCTCGGTCTCGAGGGCGCCCTCGGCAGGCTCATCGTCAGCGATCACAGGTCCGACGGCGCCGCCTTGTACGCCCCTTTCCTGCACCTCTCCATCGCCGACGGCGGCGCGGAGGACCCGGACGCGTCCGCGTTCATGGGCGACTTCACGAGCGTGAACCTCGCGGGCGTCGGACTCTCCGATGACCAGTGGATGGAGACCGTCGGCCCGGGCATCGCCATCGTGCCAGAGGGCGACCTCGTCGCCGCAACGGCGGGCTTCACGATCCCCGCCTCCATGCCCGCCACGCTGCTCCTCACTGTCGTGCCCGCCGAGCCGGACGACCACGGCTGCCCCGCCGACTTCAACGGCGACACCGTCGTGAACACGCTCGACGTGCTCGCGTTCCTGAACGCCTACGTCGCGCTTGACCCGAGCGCCGACTTCAATGGCGACACGATCATCAACACGCTCGACGTGCTCGCCTTCCTCAACGCCTACACCGCCGGCTGCGACTGAATCCGGTGAACGATCACGCCGGAGCGGGGCCTGTCCAGGCCCCGTCTCCGTTTCTTCCTCATCCTTTCAACTTCTTCCAATCCCCGGGGCGGGCCTCGCAGGCCCCGTCCGCGGCGTCCTTCAACCGGCCCCACGCGCCCGCCACTCCGCCGTGAGCAGGCCCGCGAAGCCCCAGTTCTCCAACTCCACCTCGTCGATGACGACGTGGGTGTGCTCGGGCTTCTTGCCCAGCACGCGCCCGAGCGTCGCCGTGATCTCGGAAACTATCTGCGCCTTCTGCTCGCGGGTCACGCCGTCCTTGGTGATCCGCACGTTCACGTAGGGCATCCGCGGTCTCCTCGCTTCGGTGTCGTCTCCGGCGGCGGCCGCGCCGGCCCTCACGCCACGCCGAACGCTACGCTCCGGGCGTGCGTTTCACCTTCCTCGGCACCGGCACCTCGGCGGGCGTGCCCGCGATCGGGTGCGCGTGCGCCGTGTGCACATCTGCCGACCCGCGCGACCGGCGGCTGCGCACCAGCGCGTGCCTGCGCTGGACCGACGCCGGGGGTGGTCCGCGCACGCTCCTGCTCGACGCCGGCCCGGACCTGCGCCAGCAGGCCCTGCGCGAGCGCCTCGACCGGCTCGACGCGATCCTCATCACGCACAACCACGTGGACCACGTCTTCGGGCTTGACGAGGTGCGCCGCTTCAACGCCGTGATGAACGCCCCGATCGACGTGCACGCCGAGCCACGCGTGCTCGACGACCTGCGCCGCGTCTACCGGCACATCTTCGAGCCGGAGCGCAACGTGCAGCGGTCGTTCGTGGCCTCGCTCATCCCGCACGCCGTCGGCCCCGCCGAGCCGTTCGACCTGCACGGCCTGCGCATCACGCCCCTGCGCCTGCTGCACGGCCGGCTGCCCGTGCTCGGCTACCGGATCGACGCGCTCGCGCCCCTCGGCGCCCCGTTCCTGCCGCTCGCGTGGTGCACCGACGTCTCGGCGATCCCGCCCGAGACCTGGCCCCCCCTGCGCGGCCTGCGCACGCTGGTCCTCGACGCACTGCGCCACCGCCACCACCCGACCCACTTCACGCTCGGCCAGGCCGTCTCCGTGGCGCACGAACTGGCCGCCGAGCGGACGTACTTCGTCCACATGAGCCACGACCTCGCCCACGCGGACACCAACGCGGACCTGCCGGAGGGCATGGCCCTCGCCCACGACGGCCTGACGCTCGGGTGATCAGCGGGCGGGCGGCTCGAAGAGAGAATCGTCCACCGCCACGTTCGCCTCGATGCGCTCGCACGCGCTCTCGATCCGGCCGACCAACGGGATGTCCATCCACACGCGGTGCGGGAGCAGCACGCCTCCCACGTCGCGCCAGTCGTCGAAGCGGTACGTCAGCGGGAACGCCTGCCCGAACGTGCCGAACTGCTGCGTCTCCACCGAGACTGGCAGGCCGGTCTCGGCGTCCACCCGGACCGTCGCCGGCCTCGCGCCGTCTCGCTCGAGCCGAACGGCGATGACGGCGCGTCCGTCCACCTCGCCGCGTGAATCGACGACGACGCGGTCGAACGCCTCCCGCCAGTCGCGCGCGAGCGAGAGGGGGCTTTGCATCCGGGCCTGCGCGAGCTGCTCGCCGGTCAGTTCGCGGTCGGGGACCGCGGTCGAGTCCGCCAGGCCGCGCTCGCGGCCGATGATCGACTCGCTCCGTCCGAAGCGGCCGAAGTCCAGCGCCATCCGGAAGCGCCCGTCGGCAGCGGCGGTCGTGCTCTCGCGCCCCTCGATCCCGATGTTGGCAAACCGCATCGTGCCCTCGACGCGCACCGTGCGCAGCCGCCCCTCGGTGTCGATCGACCCGCCGCGCTCCACCAGCGCGAGCGCCTCGTCCACCGTCGGCAGCCGCTCGCCCCCGCCCGGTTCGCTCTGGCGCGGCAGGTCGAACTGCCGGCCGTTCTGCAGGTGCGTCATGGTCTCGACCCGGCCCGTCTCATCGCGGTTGAAGCGGACCTTGATGGTGTCGGTCATGCGCGTGGCGCGGAAGCCCTCCTCGTCCGGCGGGCGGAGTTCGATCGTTCCCTGGTCCGGAACCTCCAGCGCGAGCCGGCCGTTGTGCAGCAGCACACGGATCGTCGTGTTCGCCTGGTCGAAGCGGTACTCCCCCGCGAACTCCTCGGCCTCGGCCGGCGTCATCTCCGGCGGATTCTCGACGCCCTCGCGCGGGGTCTCGAAGGTCATCCCGCTTTGGAAGAGCGTCATGCCGACGACCTCGCCGTCTCGATCATCAAACCGCACGGCGATCTGGTCGGTGATGGTGAACTTTCGCTTGCCCTCGGCGTCGGGCGTGGCGAGTTCGTAGTTCATCTGCCCGGGCACGTCCACGAACAGTTTGCCGCCCTTGAGCGAGACGGTGAAGCGCGCGTCCTTGAACGGGCCGAAGTTCGCCACGTACCGGCCCACGAAGCGCTCCGCGCCCTCCTCCGCCTCGGCCGACTCCGAGATGTCACCGAACAGCCCGCGGTACACGACCTGCCGCGACGACTCCTGCAACGGGCTGCCGAAGAGGTTCATGAGCAGCACGTAGCCCGCGTTGCGCGTGGGGATCATGGAGACTTGGGCGGTGAAGCCGTCGATGCCGCCCGCGTGCTCGACGACGGGGACGCCCTCCCAGTCGCGCAGCATCCACCCGAGGCCGTAGCCGAGTCCCGGCGACATCTCGCTGTGCTTGTGCCACGTCTCCGCGTGCCGCTCCTCGCTGAGCAGGCGCGCGCCGTCGATCTGGCCGCGCCCCAGTTGGAACAGCACCCAGCGGCTCATGTCCAGCACGCTCGCGTTCACCGAGCCTGCCGGCCCGACCCCGTCCGCGCTGCGCATCGGTTGGTGCACCAGTTCGCCCTTCTCCGCGTCCCACATGTACCCGAGGGCCATCTCCGGGTCGGCCTGCGCCGCCGCGTAGGTCGAGTTCGCCGTCACCATCCCCAGCGGTCCGAAGAGTCGCTCGGCGATGAGCGTGTCCCAGCCCGTGCCCGCGGCGTGCGCCGCCGCCACCCCCGCCATCAGATACGCCACGTTGCAATAGACGAACTTCTCACGCAGCGGGTTCAGCGGCTCGGCCAGCGACGCCGCGGCCAGGATCTCCTCGCTCGTCGTGTCCAGCCCGTACCACAGCGGCTCCATCGCGGCAAGCCCCGAGCGGTGGCTGAGCAGGTCGCGGATCGTCGCTCGCGCGTTCAGGTCCTCGTCCGCGAAGCGGAACCCAGGCACACGATCGACCACGAGATCGTCGAAGCCCAGTTTCCCCTCGTCGGCGAGCATCGCCGCCAGCGTGGCGGTCATCGCCTTCGTCGTCGAGCCGACGGCGAACCTCGTCTCCTCCGTGGCCTCGCGCCCGGTCTCGACGTCCGCCACACCGAACCCGCGCAGCAGCGCGACGCGCCCGCCCGCGATCACGGCGACGGCCATGCCGGGGACGTGGTGCTCGACGCGCTGCTCCTCCAGCCGGTCGGCGATCCAGTCCAGCCGCTGCTGCGGGGTGGGCTGCTGGGGCTGCCCCATGGCCGCCGGCCCGGCCGCGCAAGCCGTCACGCACGCCGCCAACACCGCTCCCCGCCCGACAACGCCGCGTCCCCAGACCATGCCACGCTCCTTTGTGCCTGCTCCCCCGCAGTTCGTTGGGGATCGGCGGACTCCGTTTTCCCGGTCGTTCACCCAACACTAGCGGCTCGCCGGACCGGCCCCGGCCCGGAAGCCTTCACCCCGTCCCACCCCCGGTCTACCATCCCGCCCTATGGCCAAGACCCGCGAGATCAAGAAGCGCATCAAGGCGGTCGGCAACATCAAGCGGATCACCCGCACGATGCAGATGATCGCGACCGCCAGGTTCAGCGCGTCCCAGAGCCGCGCCCTGGCCGGCAAGCCCTACACGAAGGCCGTCTTCGACATCATCGGCGAACTCGCCCAGTCCGAGGACGCCCGCGCCCATCCCCTCTTCGACGCCGAGCGCACCGGGCAGGAACTCACGCTCGTCCTCACCAGCGACCGGGGGCTGTGCGGTCCGTACAACGGCTCCGTCCTTCGCACCGCCCTCGCCCACCTCCGCGGCGATCCCGCCTCCATGGGCGGGCTTATCGAACTCGTGGGAAGGAAGGGCGTCGCCTTCTTCAAGTTCAACGGCATCCCCGTCGCCAGGCACCACACCGAGTTCGGCGACAAGCCCGAGTTCGAGCAGGTCGCCCGCCTCGCCTCCGACTACGTCTCGCGATTCCTCGCCGGCGAGGTGCGGCGCGTTCGCGTCGTCTCCATGCGGTACGTCTCCGCCGGGCGGCAGGCCCCGGAGATCATGCAACTCCTCCCCCTGCGCCCGCCCGAGAGCGCGGCCGAGTCCACCGGTCCGCGCATCAACTACGAGTTCAGCCCCGAAGGCACCGAACTGCTCGACGCCCTCCTCCCCGCCGCTGTCAACGCCCTGCTCTTCCAGGCGTTCAATGACGCGATCGTGAGCGAGCACGTCGCGCGCATGGTCGCGATGAAGGCCGCGACCGACAACGCCGGCAAGATGGGCAAGGCCCTCACGCGGCGCTTCAACCGCGCCCGGCAGGCCCAGATCACGACGGAACTCACCGAGATCATCTCCGGCGCGGCCGCGCTCGAGTGACGCCGCCGGATCACGCGAGCCGGACTTCGACCTTGCCGCCGGGGGCGTCCTTGATGGCGTAGCCCATGGCGGACAGGCGGTCGCGGATCGCGTCCGCGCGGGCGAAGTCCTTGGAGCGCCTGGCCTCGGCACGCTCGCGGAGGAGCGACTCGACCTCGGGCGACGGATCGACGCCGACGAACACGCCGAGGTCGGTCGCGTGCGCCTCGGCCCGTTCGAGGGCGAGCAGGCCCAGCACGGCGTCGAGCGTGCGCATGGTGTCGGCGTCGGCGCGGGTGGGGCGCGGCGTGCGGCCGATCCACTCGTTCACCGCCCCTATCGCGCCGGCGATGTTCAGGTCGTCGTGCAGGGCGGCGGCGAAGTCGTGCTCGATGCGCCCTTCGGGCGCGCCCGTCTCGGTCGAGGCCGCCGCTTCGTCCGCGAAGCGGCGCCAACGCTCGACGATGCGCGCCGAGTCCTTCAGCCCCTGCTCCGTGAAGTTCGCGTTCGAGCGGTAGTGCGTCTTGATGAGTTCGAGGCGCACCGCGGCCGGCTCGTGCCCGCGCGCGAAGAGGTCGCGGGCCGTGAAGAAGTTGCCCTTGCTCTTGGACATCTTCTCGCCCTCGACGAGCAGGAACCGCGGGTGGAACCACGCCCGCGCGTAGAGCGGGTTGCCGGTGAAGGCGCACGACTGGGCGATCTCGCACTCGTGGTGGGGGAAGATGTTGTCCTCGCCGCCGGAGTGCAGGTCGATCTCGCCGCGGGCGTGGTCGGGGTCGAGTCGGGCGAGCGCCATGACGGAGCACTCGACGTGCCATCCGGGGTAGCCCTCGCCCCACGGGCTGGGCCACTTCATGACGTGCGTGGGGTCGGACTTCCAGAGCAGGAAGTCCGCCGGGTGCCGCTTCTCCGCCTGATGCGCGGCGTCGATGCGCTCGCCTGCCCCCTCGCGCAGCCGGTCCAGCGTGTTTCCGCTCAGCCGCCCGTACTCGGGGAACGACGGCACGCTGAAGTAGACGGTCTGCCGGCCGGGCGGGCCGACGGCGTAGGCGTGCCCCTTGGCGATGAGGCGCTCGATCATGGCGATCATGCCGGGGACGGAGCGCGTGGCGCGGGGCATGAGCGTCGGGTCGCGGTCCGCGTCCTGCACGACGCGCAGGCCGAGCCGGTGCGCGTCCTCCTTGAAGCGCTCGGCGTAGAAGGCCGCGATGGCGGAGGGATCGTTCGGATCGACGGACGCGTCGGGCGGGAGTCGGCCGGCCTTCTTGGCTTCGACGAGCCGGCGCGCCGCGGCCTGCATCTTGTCCTCGCCCCCGCCGTCGGCCGAGGCGTCGTCGGTCATGTGCCCCACGTCCGTGATGTTCATCACCTGCACGACCTCGCGCGGGCCGGGCAGGCCCTCGGCGTCGTCGGGCGTGCGCGACACGCGGCAGAGGGGCGATTCGAGCCAGCGGCGCAGCAGGTCCGCGGCGAGGAACGAGCGGAAGTTGCCGATGTGCGCGTCGTCGTAGACCGTCGGGCCGCAGGAGTAGAAGGTGATGCGCGCGGGGTCCGCGGGCACGAACGGCTCGACGCGCTTGGCGAGCGTGTTGTAGAGACGCAGAGGCATGGGGGGAGGGTAGGGGGGGAGGAAAAGTGGCGAAGTGGCGGCGTGGGGAGGAAGTTCCGGTCAGGCGTCGTCGGTTGTGGCGCGGCTGTCGGCGTGAGGCCGCTCGTCCTCCGGCGGCACGGTGGCGTCCGCGGGGGCGGTCTCGTCGGCGAGTTCGACTCGGACGCGGCTGACGCGGGTCGGCTCGGCCTGGAGCACGGTGATGACGACGCCGTCGTGGCGCAGGCGTTCACCCTCGTCCGGGATGCGACCGAGGGTGACGGTGACCAGGCCGCCGACGGTGTCGTAGTCCTCGCTCTCGGGGAGTTCGATGCCGAGAGGCTCGAGTTCGTCGTTGGCGTCGGCGACGTGGACGCGCCCGTCGATCTCCGCCGCGCCCTCGAGGATGACGACCTCGGGGGCCTCGTCCTCGGCGGTCTCGTACTCGTCCTGGATGTCGCCGAAGATCTCCTCGACGATGTCCTCGATGGTCACCAGCCCGGCCGTGCCGCCGTACTCGTCGGCGACGATGGCGATGTGAACCTTTTTCTCCAGCAGTTCGCGCATGAGTTGGCGGACGGTCTTGGTCTCGGGAACGAAGAGGGCGGGGCGGAGGATGGCGCGGAGGCTGAACGGCTCGCCGCGCTCGGCGGCCTCGGAGGCCATCCACCGCAGCAGGTCCTTGGCGTACAGGACGCCGAGGATGTGGTCGAGGTCGTCCTCGTAGACCGGCACGCGCGAATGCCCCCGGTCGCGGACGTACGCCTTCACCTCGGCGAGGTCGTCGGTGCATTCAAGGGCGTCGATCTCGGTGCGCGGGGTCATGATCTGCTCGACGGTGGTGGTTCGGAACTCGACGACGGCCTCGATCATGTCGCGCTCGGTCTCGTCAAACTGTCCCTCCTGCCGGCCCTCCTCGACCACCGAGAGTAGTTCCGCCTCGCGGGCCTCGTTCTCGGTCTCGTCGTCCTCGCCCGCGAGCCGGCGCACGATCTCGTCGAGGAAGCGAACGATCGGACCGACCGGGCGCACCAGCGCGTGCGCCGCCCGCAGCAGCGGGGCGAAGGCGACCGTGATCCGCTCGCCCGCGTGCTTGGCGATGCTGTGCGGCACGGCGAACCCGACAAGCCAGATAAAGAGCGACGCCATGCCCAGCCCCAGCGTCAGTTCCAGCGCGGAGGGGGGGGCGTCCGGGTTCCCGTGCTCCGCCGAGCGGAACGAGACGATCCAGAAGACCGACTCGACCGCGACGATGAGCGTGCAGAGGATGCGCGGCAGGTTGATGGCGAGCAGGTGGGCGTCCGCGTCGTCGAGGATGCGATCGATGCGCGCGGCGGCGCGGGGCGAGCGCCGCTGCGCCAGGTCCGCCAGCGCGCCACGCGGCGCGGCCCGCAGCGACATGTGCAGCGTCGAGAAGAACGCCGACAGCAGCAGCGCGCCCAGCGCGACCCAGAATGCCCCTGGCCCTGTCACGCCTGCCCCCTCCCGCTCCCGGCCCGCGGGCGCGACGGGTCGAACGTCGCCCCCACCCCCGCCCGCTCCAGCAGATCGTCCTCCAGCGCGTGCATCCGGGCGGCGTCGGCCTCGTCGTGGTCGTCGTGCCCGCAGCAGTGCAGCGCGGCGTGCACGACGTAGAGCAGCAGTTCCCGCTCGGGCGCGTGCCCGTGGGCGGCCGCCTGCCGCTCCGCCTCGTCGAGGCACGCCAGCACGTCGGCGTCCAGCGGCCCGGCCGGGTCGTCGCGCAGGTCGAACGTCAGCACGTCGGTCGTCCCCTCGACCCCCGCCCACCGGGCGTGGGCTGCGGCCATCTCGGCGTCGTCCACGACCCGGACGCGAACCTCACCCGCCGCCTCCAGCGGGGCCAGGGCCTGCCGGGCGCGGTCGATGAGCCAGGCGAGCCGGTCCGCCCCGAGGCGGCCGGTCGCGTCCACGACATCGACGCCCAGGCCGGGGGGCCGGTTCAGACTTCGCGGAGGCTCGGGCTGGGATGTCGGGGCGTCGTCCATCGGGATCGGCGGCGGGAATGGCCGAGGGAACTGTACGGGGGCGAGGGGCGGGGGGGAAGCAGAGCCGGAAAGGCACCGCAAGCCCGAAGCCCACGCCCGCCGGGCACGGGAGCCCGGGACACGAGCCGGGCGAGGCACGTGGGAGCAGTTGCTTCGGGCACCACCCGGCACGAAGTCACCGATACCCCGAGGGGCTCGATGCCATCTGCCTGCAACGGTGCGACCGCATGCACGACTGAGAGCCGTGTCAGCCCCTGCGCTGGCGGCGGAGGACGGGCAGCGTGCCGAGCGCCGCAAGGGCGAGGGCGCCGGGGGCGGGGACGAAGGCGACGGAGAGCCTGATCCATTCGCCGTCGCCCGCGGACGACACGCCCGCGAAGTTGGCCCAGAAGGCATCCGCGGCGTGCCCGACGACGATGGCGTCGGCGTTGCTGATGCCCGCGCTGTAGGAGTGGACCTTGTAGTCGATGACGTCGGGGATCGTGCCGAAGACGTCGGTGAACCGCCAGCCGTTGAAGTCCACGTCCTGCCAGTGGGCCACGGCGTTGAATGTGAAGAGGACGAAGTCGTCGCCGAGGTCGATGCTGTGCTTGGAGTCGTTGAAGATCTTCTCGGCCGTGAGTTCGACCTCGTCGCTGACGACAACGACGTGGGACTCGAGCACGGAGGAGTCGTCGGGGAAGAACCACTGGGCCTGGACGGAGTGGCCCATGAGTTGTGCCGCCGCGCCGGTTGCCGCCGCCGCGAGGACCGTTGCACCGATAACCGTTCGCATCATCGTGTCGTCTCCCTTCCGTTGGGCGTGCCGCGTCGGTCCCTGTCCTTCGCGGCCGCGTCGTGCGGTGCGCGTGGACAGGCGTGCGAGCATGGGCCGAGCCGGGAAACAACTCCGGTCACCGGCCGCGGCGGCACGCTGCGTGCCCTTCTACCGGCGCGCGTGAGGTTCGGATGCGGTGACCTGCCACCACTTTCTGAACCGGGTTCTCTGAGAGTCGGGTGAGCATCGGGACCGACGCTGGCCGTGGCGGAGGGAGGGGCGCAACCCCGACCGGAGCAACGGCCCATGCCGGGGGCCGGTTCAGACTTCGCGGAGGCTCGGGCTGGGATGTCGGGGCGTCGTCCATCGGGATCGGCGGCGGGAATGGCCGCGAGGAACTGTACGAGGGTGCGCGCCGCAGGGGAAGGGGAGGGGAAAAGCACCGCTCCTGCGAAGCCCACGGCTTGGAGACGACTTCGGGAGGATCCCGTGCACGCAGCCCCACGACCACGGGCCATTGCGTCGGCGGGAGTCAGGCGCTGCGTCGCTTCTTGCGGCCGTTGGAGAACTCGATGGCCGCCACCAGGAGCAGGTCGAGGATGACGTAGTCCTCGGGGTCGCCGCTCTGCTCGTCGTAGATCACGAAGGTCCGCTCGGCCTTCGGCGAGAGGAGCAGGAACTCAGGATGTGTGACGGTGTACGCCCGGCCATCGGCGGTGTGGAGGGTAAAGGGCTTGAACGGCTGGGCGGCGGCCGCGGCTCGGAGACGTTCGATGGTCATGGCGGAATCCTCGGGTCGAGTATAGAGCGGTGGAAGCGTGGCGACATGGGCTCACCTGCCGTCGGTCTGCGTCGCTGGTGGCGGGATCGGCGTGCCGTCCTTGCGCATGCCGGCGAGGTGGAGTTCGACGACCTCGCGATGAAGGCTCGGGACTCCTCGATCGTTGCGCCGGCGACGACGCAGTCGGGAAGATCGGGGACGTACGCGCCGCACCCGCCGTCGTCCGCAGGCTTGTAGGTGACCGCGTACTTCAAGACGACTCAGTCAGTAGCCGTATCCAGATCATCCGCCACCGTGTAGCCGAGGATCGTCAGCTCATAGAGTCTCGCGTACCGATCGTGGTCGGTTCGCGTAATGAGCCTCGAGCGCTCCAACTCATCGATCGCTGCGTCTATCTCCTTGCCACGTCGGTGATTTGTGTGAGGCACTTCCTCTTCGAGCGTCCCCGCACGCAAATCGCGTCCGCCCATGTGAGAACTGAAGATCAGGTGCCCGTCTCCGCGAGCCATTGAAACTAGTATGCGTATGGCGTCCAGAGAGAGTTTCTCCAGATCCCCGCCTATTCTCGTAGCAGACTCGTAGACGGTTTCTTGTACGCGAGAGACCGACAGAGGTGGCCTCGGAGAGGGCTCCTCCGGCGGCACTAGCACCCCTTCCGCCACCATTCGATAAACCTGATCCCGATGCTGCCGCAACTCGTTCTGGGTGAATCGGCGAGCGAACGGTCGGCGCGTGTGGACGTCGCTATGACACGTGAGACACACTGGGATCAGGTTGTCGTAGTCGTCGGTCCCTCCCTGGGCCTTTTCGTCGACGTGATGCACTTGGAGTGCCGTCGGTCTGAATCGCCGACAGACGCAGCAGTGACGGGCACACGCCACCATCGCACGCTCAGCATTCTGCTCAAACTCTGAACTGGCCATATCTCACAGGTTCCCCCGCTTCTCCTGCTCGATCTCCAGCGCCTCGAAGAGGGCCTTGAAGTTGCCCTTGCCGAAGGACTGGCTGCCGCGGCGGCAGATGATCTCGAAGAAGAGGGTGGGGCGGTCCTGGAGGGGCTTGGTGAAGAGTTGGAGGAGGTAGCCCTCGTCGTCGGCGTCGATGAGGATGCCGAGGTCGCGGATGCGGTCGAAGTCCTCGCGGACGCCTTCGTGCCCGTGCTGGCGGAGGGTCTTGTTCACTCGCTCCCAGACGACGTCGTAGTAGGTGTCGGGGAGGCTCAGGAAGTCCACGCCGCGCCGGCGCAGTTCGGCGACGCTGGCGAGTTCGTCGTCGGTTCGCAGGGCGAGGTGCTGGACGCCGGGGGTGTCGTCGTGCCAGTCGAGGTACTCCTGGATCTGGCTCTTCCGCTTGCCCTCGGCCGGCTCGTTGATGGGCATCTTGATGAGGTTGTTCCCGCTGGCCATGACCTTGGACATGAGGGCGGAGTACTCGGTGGAGATGTCCTTCTCGTCGAAGTGCTTGAACATAGTGAAGCCGAGGACGTCCTCGTACCAGCGGACCCACTCGTTCATCCTGCCGTCCTCGACGTTGCCGACGAGGTGATCGACGTACTTGAGGCCGCAGGGGTGGCGCTCGTTGTGCGCGTTCACCGGCGAGTCGATCGTGCGGAAGACGGGCATGAACGCCGCGCCGCGCTTGACCTCGGGCAGGGCGTAGCGCCCGGTGCGGCTGACGAACGAGTGGATGACGCGTCCGTAGGTGTGGATGCTGGCGACGGTGACCGTACCGTTCTTGTCCGAGATGACGCGCGGCTCGCGGGCGGATTTCGCGCCGTTCTTCACGGCCTGCTTCCAGGCGGCCTCGGCGTCGTGGACGGTGAAGGCGACGTCCTTGACGCCGTCGCCGAACCGCTTGATCTCCTCCGCGGCGGGGTGCTCCTTCGTGAGGGGCGTGGTGAGCATGAGGCGGATGTTGCCCTGCGTGAGCAGGTAGTCGGCCTCGTCGCGCGAGCCGGTGGTGAGGTCGGCGATCTGGTCGATGCGGAAGCCGAAGGTGTGGGCGTAGAAGAACGCCGCCTGCTTGGCGTTGCCGACGTAGAAGCGGACGTGATCGACGTCGATCAGCGCGAGGGGGTCGGAGCCGCGGGCGGTCTGGCTCGGGCTGGCTGCGGCGGCGGAAGTCATGGCATCCTCCTTGGCTGGCTCGGGGCGCCCCCGGTGCGCCCGGACACGGGATGGTAGGGGCGTGCGCGAGTCCGGGGCACGATGTACGGCGTTTGTGCGGAAACAGCCGAGTTCTCGCCCGGCGCGGTTCCGGGAGCCGAAGACTCTGTGCCGATCCGGCGGTATCATCCGGGCCTTGGACCGCCCCCCCCTGCCGCACGGCCGGGCGCGGGCGAGATGGGGTGTCGCGGGTCGGCACGGGCCGGGCGTATCCGGCATGGCGACCCGCGGGGGCGAACCTGCATGAGTCCGCAACCTGTCCGCGTCTCTCTCGGCCCGTACGTGCTGATCCGTCAGTTGACGGACGGGCGACTCGGAGAGCGATGGCTCGCGCTGCACGAGCGCAGCCAGACCAGCCACACGCTGCACCGATTCGCGCCCTGCCACGACAAGGCGGAGCAGCGGCGGCTGCTGGAGGCGTTCGAGACGCTCAGCGCGTTCCGGCACGCACACGTGCTGCCGATCGGCGAGTTCTCGTTCGCGGGCGACGGTCGAGGCTGGCTGGTCACGCCGTACACGGGCAACCAGGAGGGGCTGGTAACGCTCGCGGACGTTCTTGAGGCGAAGGGCGGGCAGTTGGGGCCGTACGAGGCCGAGCGCGCCGTGGCGCACCTGCTCGAAGCGTTCGGGGCGGCGCACGCGGTCGGGCTGCACCACGGGCCGCTCTCGATCGAGGAGGTGCTGGTCGACCGGCACGGGCGGGTGATGATCGAACTGTTCGGGCTGGCACGCCGGCTGGAGGGGCTGGAGCGCGGCAACACGGAACTGATCCGCGATGAGATCGGCTCGGTGGCGCAACTCGCGTACCGGCTGGTCACGGGTCTGAGCGCGGACGAGCCTCGCATCGCGGCGGGCCGATTGAACCGCAGGCTGCCGCGCGCCTGGGACGAATGGCTCGAGGCGGGCCTCGACCCGTCGGGCGGGTTCGAGTCGGCTGCGGTCGCGCTGGCCGCGCTGCCTTCGGCCCGGACGGACGGCGAGCCGCGCGAGGTGACGGTGCGGACGGTCATCGGCCGCCTGCGGTCGTCGCTGCTCTCCCGTTGAGCGTGTGAGACGGCTTCAGTCGCGCCCGACGTGTTCGACGACGATCGGCACGTGCGCCCGCGGCGTCCACGCCGAGGGCGGCTGCGCCCACCAGAGCACGGCCTCGGCCGTCACCACCGGCGGCGTCTGCAACGCCTCGGGCAGTTCCTCGAAGACGGCCTGCTGGCGGTCGCCAGCCGAGAGCGTGGCCAGCAGCACGGCGAGCGACACACGGTCGGTCCGCGTCTCGGCGAGATACAGCACCAGCGGCGGGGGCTGCGCGCCACGCGCGGCGGCCAGGTGGGGCGCGCTGCGATCGACGCGCTCGAACGCCACGCCGTCCGGGCCGAAGAGCGGCGTGGGATCGACCGGGCCGCGGAGCGCATCCGCAACGGCGAGACGCACGCTCTCGGGAGAATCGGACAGGAGTCGCCACGCACGTGCTCCCTGCGAGCCGTGCGCCAGACGCTCGACGCGTTCCGTCGCAAGCGCCGCGTCGGCGGCACGCACTCGGATGAGCAGCCGGCCCTCGGCGAGCAACTCCGCCGCACGCTCCGCGCTCGTGAAGAAGACGGGTCCGGCGCGCGTCGGCGCTGCGTCGGCCAGCATCGTCGTGTCCGCGCCCGGTGTCTCGCTCGGGTCGGCCTCGACGATGGGCGGCGAGTTGTCAACAGGGGCGATCGCGGTCGAGTCCGGCGTCGCGCCCTCGTCGTTCGTCGCGACCGTGAGGTCGGGAGTGTCCGGCAGGTTCGGGCGCGAAATCACGAGGAACAGGCCCGTGGCGGCGAGCGCCAGCCCGGCGGCCGCGGCAAGCCCGACGCCGACCCGCTTCGGCCAGCGAGGCTGCGTATAGACCCGCGTGACCAGCGTCGGCGCGGGCACCTCGCGCCCCGTCGAAAGGCCGAGCAGCGTCTCACGCTCGAGCGCGGTCTCGACCGATTCGGCGAGCGCGTGCGGCGCGGGCACGTCGTCGATCGAGCGGAAGACGGCCTTGTCGCGCACGACCGAAGCGACCCACGCCGCACGCGTTGGATCGCGGGCGAGCCGGGCGCGCACGGCGGCGGCCTTCGCTTCCGGGAGCCGACCCTCGATCAGGTCGAGGAGGTCGGACTCCTCCGGCGTCAGGGGGGGGTCAACGTTGGGGTTGATGCTGGTCACGTCTGTTCTTTCCCGCCACGAGGTGATTCGAGTTCGTTCCGCAGGGCGGCCCGGGCGCGGAAGAGCCGGCTCCGCACCGTGCCGACCGGGATGTCCAGCGTTTCCGCGATCTGCTCGTACTCCAGCCCGCGCGAATCTCGCAGGATCAGGATGGCGCGGTGCTCGTCGGACAGAACCCCCAAGGCGCCGAGCAGCCGCTCGCGCTCATCGACTGTTTGGACACGCGAGCCGGGCGGCGGTTCCCGGGTCTGGCGTCTGGACGAGGCGGGCGGGCCGTCGTTCGTACTTTGTGGGGCATTGAGGCTCGGGTGCCGGCGGAGTTTCTCCTGCCGCAGCCGGGAGAGGCAGGAGTTGACCGTGACGCGGTAGACCCATGTGGAGAGGCGTGCCCTGTCGTCGAAGGAGTCCAGGCCGCGGATGATGCGGAGGAAGGCGTCCTGCGAGAGGTCGGCCGCGAGGTCGCGGTCGTTGTTGACCATGCGGAGGCAGAGGGTAAACACCCGGTCCTGATACCGGCGGACGAGTTCGTTCCAGGCCTCGGCACGGCCGGCGCGGATGGCACGAACGAGCACACGATCCGCGGCGTCCTCGTCGGGCCGGGTGTCGGCGGGGATGGCGGGCGTGGGATCAGATCGCGTCACGGGTGGATGGTACGGGATCACACAAGCAAGGCACGCACCGGAACGGAGCACGAAGCGCAAGCGAGTGCCAGCGCCCGACCGCCCGTTTCGCCCGACGATTCTGCGTCGTCAACCCCCGAAGGCCACGCGCTGAGACTGCTGGCGACGTCGTACACTGCGCCGATGCCCCGGGCCCTCTTCCTGACCTGGACGACGTACGGCGCGTGGCACCATGGCGACGAACGCGGCTCCGTGGACTACAGGCACAATGTGTACGGCCGGCCGCTCCTTGAACCGAGCGAGCGTCGCCGCGCGGCGCGCACCGCCCGACTCCGCTCCCACGCGTTCGTGTTGGACGCCGACGCTCGCGCGATCGTCCATGAAACGATCGTGAAGCACTGCGAGGTGCGGCAGTGGGAACTGCTGGAACTGAACGTACGGACGAACCACGTCCACGTGGTTGTTGCCGTGCATGTGGGGCCGGACGACGCGATGTCCCAGTTCAAAGCGTGGTGCACGCGGAGGCTGCGCGAGGCCGGGGCGGCATCGCGCGAGCAGCGCATCTGGTCGGAGGGCGGCAGCACCCGCTACCTGTGGGACGAGGACTCGGTCGCCAGGGCCTGCCGCTACGTCCGCGACGGCCAGGGGGCGGACATCTGACGGAATGCGACACAAAGCAGAGCACGGAGCAAAGCAGAGCACGAAGCGCAAGCGAGTGCCGGTCTCCGGATGCCGATCGCGCTGGCCGACACGACGTCCCTCCGGTCGGGTGTCCGTGACGGGGCGGACACATCGGGTTGGCGGAGGCTGGCACTCGCTTGCGCTTCGTGCTCCGTTTTGGCGTGCTCCGGTTGTGAGGTCCTTTCGTGAATAGAGTTGCCCGTGCCCAGCCCCTACGACACCTATACCTCGCCGCTCGCCACCCGGAACGCCAGCCCGGAGATGCTGCGGCTGTGGTCGGCGCGGCACAAGTTCAACACGTGGCGGCGGGTCTGGCTGTCCGGTTTGGGCGAATGTGCTGCGGGGTTCGAGTGAGCTGGCTTCTCTTTCTCGATGAAAGCGGGCATGACCACAAGCAAATGCCCTATGAAGTGAGAGGCGGGATTGCACTGCGTGCCTCGAGGCTCTGGTCCTTCATCCAGTCGGTGCGGTCGCTTGAACAAGCGGTGTTTGGCGCGCATCTGAACGAATACGGCTCCGAGATCAAGGGGAGCAAGCTGCTTCAGCGCGAGCGGTTCGAGTGGGCGAAGCAGTCGCGGCCGATGGATTCGCAGGCTCGCCGAAAGCACGCGCTCAACTTCTTGAACGCCTCGGCGCAGGGACGGATCCCCAGGCGGGACGAGTTCACCGCCTACGGACAGGCGTGCCTTGCCTTCGTGGACGGGCTTATCGACCTGCTCAGTGAGCACGGCGCGCGTCTCTTTGCTGCCATGATTCCTCCTGTCGCAAGACCTCCGGGCATCACGTCCGACCTTCCCCGCAAGGACATCGTGTTTCTCATGGAGCGCTACTACTACTTTCTTGATGCGCAGGACGAGACCGGCCTTCTCGTCATGGACCGCACGGAGAAGCCGTCAGACCGGGAGTTTGCGGGGCGCATGGAGCGGTACTTTACCGACACGAGGCGCGGCATCCAGCGCGCCCAGCGAGTTGTCCCGGCGCCATTCTTTGTCGAGTCGGACATGGCTTACGGCGTGCAGGTCGCGGACGTGTGCATCTACGTCGTGAACTGGGGGCGTCGATTCGGGGCGATGGACGGTCCCGTCCGGGAGGAGATCCGTGACTATGCGAATCTGCTCGAACGCATCGAGTGGCACGCGACCATCTCGCGTGACGACGAGACGTTCAGGACGCACAGCGTGTTCTTTGTGCCCGACCCCTACGAGGCCCGTGGCGGCAGAAGGGCATGACGCCGCCAAAAAATAAAGAAGGAGGCAACGCCGTTGGGGCCACCGTGGCAGCCCCGAGGCTGAGCCTCCACGGGTAGTATCGGATAGGTCGCCCCCGATGTCAAGGGGCAAGAGGGATGACTTCTCCCCCGCCGACGGAACAACACCGTGCCCAGCCCCTACGACACCTATACCTCGCCGCTCGCCACCCGGAACGCCAGCCCGGAGATGCTGCGGCTGTGGTCGGCGCGGCACAAGTTCAACACGTGGCGGCGGATCTGGCTGGCGGTGGCGGAGGCGATGCACGAGGTGACACGGGGCGACGCCTCGCCGCTGGTCACGAAGGAGCAGGTCGAGGAACTGCGGGCGGTCGTCGAGCGACCCCCACACGGGATCACCGACGGGGAAATCCGCAAGGCCGAGGAGTACGAGCGCGAACTGCGGCACGACGTGATGGCGCACGTGCACGCGCTGGGGGACTCGTGCCCGAAGGCCCGCCCGATCATTCATTTGGGAATGACGAGCCAGGACGTGGTGTGCAACGCCGACCTGCTCACGCTGTTCGAGGCGATGAGTCTCGTGGAAGCCAAGGCGGCCCGCGCGATCGACGGGTTGGGGCGATTCGCGGAGCGGCACAAGTTGCTCCCGGCGTTGGGGTTTACTCACTTTCAGCCCGCCCAGCCGCTGACCGTGGGGCGTCGGGCTGCGTCGTGGGCGTGGGATCTGTCCATCGCCCAAGGGTTCTCGTACACGTTCAACGAGTTCCTTCGTCTGAAGGGACTCCGCGGCGCCACGGGCACCCAGGCTTCCTACTTGGAGTTGTTCGACGGGCGGAGCGACCTCGTCGATCGCTTGGAGCGCCTGGCGCTGGCCAAGATGACGGCGGGGCTGTATCGCGATTCCGGGTTCTTCTTCGACGATGAGGGTACCGAGCCGGATGTTCATGGGCCTGTTGGGCAGACGTACCCGCGGATCGTGGATCAGATGATCCTCTCGGCGGTCAGTTCGGTCGCCGCCGTCCTCCACAAGATCGCCACCGACATTCGCCTCCTCGCCAACCGCAAGGAGATCGACGAACCCTTTGAAGAAAAGCAGGTCGGTTCGTCGGCGATGCCGTACAAGCGCAACCCCATGCGCTGCGAGCGCATCTGCGGCCTGACGCGCTTCGTGATGAACCTCGTCGGCAACGCCTACGACACGGCCGCGACGCAGTGGCTCGAGCGCACGCTGGACGACTCCTCGAACCGCCGCCTGTCGCTACCCGAGGCGTTCCTGGCCCTCGACGGCGCGCTGGACCTGATGCACAACGTCGCCTCGGGGCTGATCGTTCACGAGGCGATGGTCCGGCGCAACCTCATGGCCGAACTGCCCTTCCTCGCCACGGAGAACATCCTGATGGCGTGCGTGCGGCTCGGGGGCGACCGGCAGGACTACCACGAGCGCATCCGCGTGCACGCTCAGGCCGCGGGAATGCGCGTCAAGCAGCAGGGCCTCGACAACGACCTGCTCGACCGCCTGCGGGCCGACCCGGCGTTCCAGAGCAAGTCCCGCGGCGGGATGCTCGACGGCGAGATCGACTGGGACGGGCTGATGGACCCGATGAAGTATGTCGGGCGGAGCGTCGAGCAGACCGAGCGGTTCATCCGCGAGGTGGTCGAGCCGCTGCGGGAGCAGTACGCCGAGGCGATCGCCCGGCTGGGCGAGAGCGGGCCGCGGGTGTAGCCGATGAGCAATGCAGGGACGGGGCTACCATTCCCCCGCGGAGGTTCCAGGCCCGTGAGCAAGAGAGACCGCGAAGAACTCTCGTGCATCTCGATCATCCTGTGCGATGACGTCTATCGGGATGAGATGACCAAGAAGATGGTCATCGTCGGGACGTTCAACAGAGTCGGCGTGCAGAGTTTGCCCGCGCCGCACCCGAAGATGTGCGTTCTGTTCTCGCTGACGAACGGGAACGGGCAGTACGACCTGTCGCTCGCCGTGGAGCATGAGCGGACGGGGAACGAGATCGTTCGGATCAGCGGGCCGCTCGAAGTTCGCGACCCGCTGCTGATCACAGACGTGAACGTTGAACTTCGAGGGATCGAGTTCCCGGAAGAGGGGAAGTACTGGATCACCCTCCGGAGCGGGGAGACAATTCTCCAGCAACGGCCGTTCGTCGTGCAACTGAACGCGCAGCCGTCCGAAGGGAAGCGAGGCTCAGATGCGAGTTGACCCCGACACGATCAGGCAGTGGCGATCCTCCGGTGGAGAGGGACACGCCCGGACGGAAAGCTCGGGGATCACTTGGAGGCCCACGTGCGTCGTGATGACGTGGCCACCCGGCGAGCCGGATCGACTCGTGCGCGATTTGACCCCGACCAACGAGCAGTTGTTGCGGTGGGCGGCGCGGCCGAAGAACCAACCCCCGCAATCGTGGTGGGACGAGACGGACGATCCGTTCGCTCCCGAACCCGGACGATGAGCCGCTGTGTCGGGGGATGGAAGCCAACTCAGGCAAGGGTCAATCGTGTGGATCGAGGTTCCTGATCCCCGGGGGAACAGGAAGCGTCGCCCGGTGGTCGTGGTCATGGCAACCGAGGACATCCTGCTCGACGGACCCGTGGTCGGAGTCGCCGTGACGACAACCTACCCCGAGCCGCCGCCGACGAACTGCGTTACGCTGCCGTGGAGTGAGCGAGGGCATCCCGCGACGGGGCTGCGCCGAAGGAGCGCGGCGGTCTGCGACTGGCTCGTCTCGTTCCGACCAAGCGAGGCGGTGACGGAAGGCGGCCATGTTCCGGGACGAACGTTGCAGGCGATCCTGAGCACCGTGCGTGACCTCAACGTGGAGTGAGCGAAGTTCCCGGCCGACAGCAGCCAACGGCCCGCCGTCCCGGTCAGGAACGGCGGGCCGCGGCCCGTCAATCGCGTCTGTAGTCGTTGCGGTTGCTCCCGTCGAAACCGGCCGCGGGCGAGGCAGCAGCGTTTGAAACCGCTTGCCGCTGCCGCAGGGGCAGGGGTCGTTGCGGCCGAGCTTCTCGAGGAACTCCTTGTCGCCGAAGGGCGTGGAGACGCCCCGGTCGCCGCGCTTCACCCGGTTCTCCGACGGGTAGCCCCGTCGGCGTTTGCTTGTCCGCTCAAAAGCGGTCCTGGTTCTCGAACCTGTCCTGCATGTGGCACCTCCATTCGTGTGATTGCCCGTCACGCCGAGGAGGGACCGCGGACTGTAGGGTGGTGGGCGAGATCGCGGGAATCCGACCGGATCCCGAGCCACGGGTCGAGGCATGGCCGCTTGCGGCAGGCCAGACCCCGTCGGTCGTGTCGCTTCTGGCCGAGATCCGGCGTCGGGCTTGACGCGGCCGCCCTCGGTCGGGAGACTCACGGCCCGCATCCCAGCGGGGGGCGGGGGCGTATGGCCCCGGCCGGGGGGCTAGGCTCTCGGGGCGGGGGGGCGCGGCCGGGCCGGGTTGGCCCGGGCGGCGGCAGGCGGGCGGCGTGCCGAGCCACGCGGCCTGAACGGAACAACCGGCCCGGCTCGCGGCGTGCGTCGCGGGGCGGGCCTCTGGCGGAGCATGGTCATGGCGGCACGCAGCGGCGCGAGCGTCGGGACATTGGTGACGATCACGATCCTCAGCCTGCTGAGCCTCGGGCTGTTTGTGGCGACGATCGTCTTCTACGGCAAGTTCAGCCGGACGCAGAGCGAGAAGCAGATGGCCGAGCAGGCCCTGCGAGAGTTCGTCCGGCAGGAAGAGCAGCAGGACCCGCAGATCGTCTCGATGGCCCAGCTCGCCGGGCGGTCGGGGCAGAGCGTCGTGGGCTATCTCCAGTCCTCGCACCGCCAGACGATGGAGCGGCTCTCCGGCTCCGGGCGCGACACCTACGAGGCGATGATGGAGCGCCTCGGGAACGTGCGCCTCGCGGGCGTCGCGGCCGCGACCGGTTGGACGCCCGCGCAGGAGGGCGCACAGCCGCCTTCGATGCAGGACCTGGTCGCCGGCTCGAACATGCTGCAACTGCTCCGCGACGTGGACGCGCACGCGATACGGCTGGCCTCGAACCTCGCGGATGCGGAGCGGGCGCGGGTTGTCGCGGAGAACGACCTGCGCAACGAGACCGAGCGCGTGGCGGCGATCCAGTCCCGCCACCAGGCGACACTGGCCGCGATCGAGGAGCAACTGGACCGCTACCGCGACGAACTGAACTCGTACCGGGCCGGCACCGACCGGGCGCGGGCCGACATGGACGCCCGGGTCGAGCGCATCCGCGGCGACTCGCGCGACCGCGAGGGGCAGCTGCTCGACCGCATCAGCGCGCTCGAGGACGAGCGGGCGCGGCTCCAGAACCAGTTGGACGTGCTGCGCGGCGAGCGCACCAAGGACCTCTTCCGCGTGACCGACGAGTACGCCCTGGTGGACGGGCAGATCGTCGGGACGAACGCGACCGAGAAGCAGGTGACGATCAGCGTCGGGCGGCGCAACAAGGTGCCGCTGGGCATGTCCTTCTCCGTCTATTCGAGCGCGTCGGCCATCCGCCCCGATTCCGAGACGGGCGATTACCCGCGCGGGAAGGCGTCGATCGAGGTGATCCGCGTGGACGAGACCACCTCGCTCTGCCGCGTGCTCTTCGAGGTGCAGGGCAACCCGATCGTGCGCGGCGACGTGATCGCCAACCCGGTCTACGACCCGAACAAGGTCTACAAGATGGTGGTCGCGGGCAACTTCGACGCGAACAACGACGGCATCGCCACCGAGTCCGAGCAGGCCGCCATCCGCGCGAAGATCGAAGCCTGGGGCGGCATGGTGATCGACGACCTGAGCGGCGACGTGGACTTCCTGGTGCTCGGGCAGGCGCCGGTTCTGCCGCCCGCGCCGGGCACGCAGGCGCCGATCGCAGTCGTGCTGCAATACACGGAGTTGCAGGGCGCGCTGCTGCGCTACGAGCAGTTGTTCGCGCAGGCGACGGCGACCTCGATCCCGGTGCTGAACGAGAACCGCCTGCGGACATTGCTCGGAGAGCGTTGAGCGTGGCATGGGCGGCCTGCCCGCGTTCCTGCACCCGCCCGCGTACTACGCGATCCGCACCGCGGCCGCGTTGCCGCTGATCCTCCCGCCGCGAGAGAGCATCCGGTGCGCCCGCGACCTCGGCCGGCGCTGGGCCGGCGCGCCGATGAACCGGGCGCGCCTCCGCCGCGCCGCCGCGAACCTCGCGTTCGTCTACCCGGACTGGGACGAGGAGCGACGGCTCTCGCTGGCGGTTCGGGCCTACGAGCACCTGTTCATGCTGGGCGTCGAGGTCGCGCTCACGCCCCGGCTGATGAACGAGGAGGGCTGGCTCCGCCACGTCGAACTCGACCGGGTGGACGGGGCGCTCCGCGCGCTCATGTGCGGCCGGCCCACGGTGATGATCACCGGGCACTGCGGCAACTGGGAGTTGCTGGGCTACGTGGTCGCGTTGCTGGGCTACCCGGTGCACGCGCTCTACCGCCCGCTGGACATGCGCCCGCTCGACCGGTGGCTGCGCCAGAGCCGGGAGCGGCGCGGCATGACGCTGGTGGACAAGTTCGGCGCGATGCACGCGATGCCGCGGATTCTGCAGCAGGGCGCGCCGATGGGCATCGTCGCCGACCAGAACGCGGGCGACCGCGGCATGTTCGTCCCGTTCTTCGGGCGGCTGGCCTCGACCTACAAGTCCATCGGCCTGCTGGCGATCCAGTTCCGCACGCCGGTGGTGGTGGGGCAGGCGCGCCGGCTCGGGTGGAACGACGTGCACGACCGGCCCGTCGAGCACGGCTTCAGCGCGGGCGAGCGCGCCCGCGACGACTGCGGCGTCCGATATCGCATCGAGATGGTGGACGAGATCATGCCCGAGGAGTGGGAGTCGCAGCCCGACCCGCTCTTCTACCTGACGGCGCGGTACCGGCGCGCGATCGAGACGATGGTCCGCTCCGCGCCCGAGCAATACCTGTGGATGCACCGCATCTGGAAGAGCCGACCACGACACGAGCGCGAGGGCAGGCACTTCCCGCCCGTCCTGCGCGAGAAACTCCGCGCCCTGCCCTGGATGACGGAGGACGAGGCTGCGCGGATCGAGGAGCAGTCGGCCCGCGACACGGCCTTTTTGGCGCAGAACGGGCTGGATCGCCTCCCCTGACCGGGCGTTTTTCACTTGCGTTGGGAGGGCCGGGGTGATTCAATGACACACAGGCCGCAACCCGCGCGGCGGGTGGGACGGATGAAGGACGGGCGGGACGGAAGGAGCGTTGGATGATGACCAGTACCCGGCATCGGCTCGACGACGTGCGCGTGCTGATCGTGGACGACGACCGCGACGTGCTGGAGTCGATCGACGCGGCGTTCCGGGCCGAGGGCGCGCAGACCCTGCTCGCCTCGGACGGGAACAAGGCCGTGGACCTCTGCCGCGACGACCCGCCCGACCTGGTCGTGCTCGACATGATGCTGCCGGGGCGGTCGGGGTTCCTCGCGTTGGAGCGCATCAAGGGGCGCGAGGACAGCCCGCTGGTCATCATGGTGACGGCCAACGAGGGCAAGCGCCACCAGGCCTACGCCGAGAGCCTCGGCGTGGACGGCTACCTGCTCAAGCCCGTGCCGCTCGAGAAGCTGCTGGACGCGGCCGTCGCGCTCATCGACGCCCGGGACGCGGAGGAGGACGACTGAACGCTCGTTCCGCACCGGGGGCGGTGGCGCGGGTAGAGTGGGCGTCGCCGCCGAACGGGGACGCACCCGGGGCGACGGGAGCGCAGCGGTGTCCACGCCTCGCATGGTGGTGCTGATGAACTCGAAGGGCGGCGCGCCGGGCGAGTCGGCGCCCCTGGGACGGCGTGCCGAGATCGTCGACTCGCTCGGACGCTTCAACACGCATAGCGACGGCTCGGGCAAGGCGGTCGCCTTCGGCACGGACCGGCTCTACGGCCCGGGCTTCGTCGTCGAGATGCCCACCGGGCAGGACGAACTGTCGCAGGTCATGGTCTCGATCGGCGACGCCGATACGGCGTGGCCCGTGCTCTCGCGGATGTGCAAGACGCTCGGGTGGCGCATGGTCGATCCCGACTCCGGGCGGTCGTTCTTCTGAGGAGCGAGGCACGATGCCCACCTACGTCTACGAAGTCATGGACGCGAAGGGCAACGGCACCGGGCGCACGTTCGAGTGGGTGCAGCCGATGTCGGCCGCCGCGCTCACGAAGCACCCGGAGACGGGCGAGCCGGTGCGCCGCGTGCCGCAGGCGCCGATGATCGCGGGCAAATGGTCGGGCGGGCCGGGCAAGGGCAAGCTGAGCGACGCGAACCTCGGCCGGCTGGGGTTCACGAAGTACCAGCGCTCGGGCGACGGCGTGTACGAGAAGCGCGCCGGCAAGGGGCCGCGCACGATCACGCGGGATTGACCGCGCGCTCAACCGCGCGTGCTTCCAGACACGCTGCGAGACGATCCATGAGCGCATCCAGGCCGAGTTCGGGTGCGAGCGATTCGGCCGCCTGACGCGCGCCCGCGAGCGATTGATGTTTGAGCGCGGCGTCGATCGCGCGCCGCCAGCCCTCGGGCGTGGGTTCGGATACGAGCGCGCCGGGACGGGACTCGGGAGCAAGGGCAACCAGTTCCGCGCCGGGCGCGTCGGATCGGGCGAGCACGGAGCGCGCCGCGCGGATCGCGTCGCAGACGAAGCGACCGGTGGTGATGCCCGCCGGCGCGGCGAAGGGCGCGGCGGCAAGATCGGCGGCCGCGAAGAGCGCGTCCATGCGGGCCGTCGCGCCGACCAGCCGGACGCGTTCGCCCATCCCGGCCCGCTCGGCCGCCCGGTGCAGGCGGTAGCCGCGGTAGGCGGGCGCAACGATGACGGGCCGTGACTCGGCGGCGGCCGCGCCCGCGAGGAACTCGTCCAGCCCGGGCCGGTCGAGGTGGATGCCCGAGAGCAGGATCACGCGGTCGTGCTCGTGCAGGGCGAGTGTGCGCCGGGTGTGCGCGCGCAGGCCCGCGTCGCGCTCCGCGTCGGGGGAGGGCAGACGGCTGGCGAAGCCCAGGCCCGTGCGTCCGTTGGGCAGTGGGCCGGCGGGGGCGTTCAGCGCGCCGCGGATCGTGCCGGAGCGTGCTGCGGCGGTGCGGGCCTGCCGCTCGGCGAACGCCGCGTGCGCCAGCCAGGGGCGGTCGGCGAGGTACGCCGCCATCGAGCCGGGCGACGATCGACGCAGCAGCAGGTTCGCGCGCAGGGCGGCGACCGTCGGCGGGCCGAGCGGGATCCACAGGTCGCCGGGCGCGAAGTGCGTGAGCGAGACGCACGCGCGGTCCGCGTGCCGGGCACGCACCGCACCCGCCCAGCGAGCGAAGCGCAGCGGGTGGGCGTGGCGCGCCGTACGCCGCTCGTCGCGCACCAGCACGCGCAACGGAGCGAAGTCGCCTGGGTCGTCCGCACCGTCGCACGCGACCACAACGTCATGCCCGCCCGCGTGGAGCGCGTGCGCAAGATCGACGGCCCACGCGGTCGGCGACCACGGGTGGCGCTCGGCGTAGTCGGCGAGGAGAAGACACTTCACGCGGCACGCTCGGGAGGTGGGGGACGCCACGGCATCGACAGCAGCGTCAGTGCGGCGAGGATCGCACCGGTCTGCGCATTCATGTGTACCACGTCGAACGCGCTCACGAGCAGCAGGCCCGCCAGCGACCAGAACGGGCCGTCGGCGTAGCCCGCGGGGCCGTCGCCGGGCAGCCGCCGCACCGCCCCGCGAAGCACCGCGGCCACGAACGCCAGCGCGACCAGCAGCCCCGGCAGACCGGCCGTCGCGGCGGTGTGCAGCAGGGCGTTGTGGGCGTGGTCGTGCACCGAGCGAGATGCCGGATCGACGCCCTGCGACGCCAGGCGTCGCTCGACCCACGGCCTGTACCCGCCCGCGCCAGTGCCCGTGAGCGGTCGCTCGGCGAACGCGGCCGCCGCCCACCCGGCCATGGCGATGCGCGCGCCGGTGTCCGAGTTGTACTCCCCGTCGCGCAGCGCAGCCGTGACCTCGGCCCGCGCGGTCACGATGCGGTCGCGCAGCGCCTGACCGCCGAGCGTCCACGCCCCGGCGCACGCGGCGACCACGAGCACGCCCGCGGCGGCGCCAGCGAGCGCAAGCCCGCGCCACCGCGCGGCGCGCCACCCGGCCGCGAGCGCGACCAGCACGACGAGCGCGGCCGCGGCGATCCACGCGCCTCGCGTCCCCGTCGCCGCGATGCCGGCGAGTGAGGCGAGCGAGCCGGCAATGCCGAGGGCACGCCACTTCCCGCGCCCCCACGCCGCGGCGGGCAGGTGCAGTCCGAGCGCGGCCGTCAGGATCGACCCGCCGACGACCGGATCCCACCACCCGGAGTTGCGCCCGGACAGGCGCGGCCAGGTGAGCCACTCAACGCCCAGCGCGCTGCCGACGGCGTGCCCGACCTGCGAGAGTTGTCCGAGCGCGATGCCGAGCGCGATCGCGCCGAGCAGCAGCGACCGCCGCTCGACGACTGGCCACAGGCAGACGATCGCGCCGAACCATCGGGCGTGGCTGTACTGGTCGAAGCCCCTGGCGGGGTCATCGCTCCAGAGCAGCGAGAGCGCGCCCCACGCGGCCCAGACCAGGATGAGGATGACCGGGGGCTGCACGAGCAGGCGCGGCAGCGTGCCGACATGGCGGTGGATGCGGATGAGGAAAGCGAGGGCGAGCGGGATGCCCGCGAGTTCCGAGACGCTGATCGGTCCGCCGAGGCAGAGGCACCACAGCACGGCCATGGCGGTGTGGACCCCCAGGCCGCTGGGGTCGATGGCCCGCTGCCTGGCGAAGGGGCGGACGGCCCAGGCGGGATGGATCCATGGGGCGTCGAGCCAGCGGAGGGGCGATCGCCGGAGGCGGGGGTCGGGGGCCATGTGGGAGCCATCTTGGTGCCGGGCGGGCCGATCGGCAAGCCGGGCGGGGGGTTTGGGGGGATTCGGGGCAACCATCGGGGGGTGAAAGCGAACAATTGGAGCGGTACGGCAGTCCGATGGAGTAGGCTGGTGGATCGGACGAAGGAGCGGCAGCCATGGACGAAGTCCGGCGGGTCTTGGCGGCGGCGGGGCGGAGGTTGTTCCTGGTTCGGCTGTTGGCGTCGCTGACGATGACGCTGACGGCCGCGCTGGGCGCGCTCCTCCTGCTGCGGGTCGCGGACAAACTGGTGATCCTCGGGCTGCCGTGGCTGTGGGTGTTCGTGGCGGCGATCGGGTCGGCGGTGGTGATCGCGCTGGTGTGGAGCGTGGTTCGGCCGCTGGGCAGCCTCGCGGTCGCGCGGGTGGTGGACGAGTCCGGGGGCCTGCGGCAGACGCTCAGCACCGCGCTGTGCGTCGAGCGGAGCGACGATCCGTGGTCGCGGGCGGTCGTGGAGAGCGCGGGGGAAACGGCGCGCCGGGTGGTGGTGCGCGACGCGGTGCCGATCGCCGGGCCGCGGACGTGGCCCGCGCCGGCGGTGGTGGGGCTTGTGCTTGTGGTGGTGTGGTTCGTGATGCCGCAGTTCGATCTGCGCGGCGCGCTGGCGGCGGAACGGCAGCGCGAAGAGCAGGCCGCCGAGAAGGCGACCGCCGAGGCGGAATCGCTCCAGAGCGAGCAGAAGATCCGCGAGATGCTGGCGAAGTCAAACCTTGGCGACGGGCTGGGCGACGCGCTCGGCGACCGGGAGGCCGAGGTCGAGAAGCCGCAGACGGCGGAGGAAGTCCGGCGAGCTGCGATCCGCAAACTGACGAGCCTGACGGAGCGCCTCGCGGCGGAGCAGTCCGGCGAGAAGGGGCAGAAACTGGACGCGATGCAGGAGATGCTGCGCCAGTTGCGCACGCCCGGGCGCGGGCCGATGACCGAACTCTCGCGCGAACTGGCGAAGGGAAACTTCGACAAGGCCCGCCAGATGCTCGACGAACTGGCGCAGAAGATGGGCGACGGCAGCATGTCTCCCGAAGAGCGCGAGCAACTCAAGGCCCAACTCGAGAACCTCGCCAAGCAGATGGAGCAACTGGCCGAGCAGAAGACCTCGCTCGAGCAGGCGCTGCGGCAGGCGGGGATGAGCGGCGAGCAGGCCAAGGAAGCGGCCGCGAACCCGCAGGCCCTCGAGAACATGCAGAACCTCACGCCCGAGCAGAAGCAGCAGTTGCAGCAGATGGCCGAGGCCGTCAGCAAGGCGTGCGAGTCGTGCAGCGGCCTCGGCGAGGCGATGTCGAAGATGGCCCAGGGCATGGGCCAGAGCGGCATGAGCCAGGACGGCATGTCGGGCATGGACTCGCTCGCCGGGCAACTCAGCGAACTCGAAATGCTCTCGCAGGAGATGGGCGGCGTGAACGCCGTGATGCAGGAGGCGATGGCGCAACTCAACAAACTCGGCCAGTCGCTCGGCGAGTGCGAGTGGGGCCAGTGCTCCGGCACCGGCATGGCCGGCATGACCGGGCAGTGGCGGCCCGGATCGAACATGGGGCAGGGCATGGGTTCGGGGGGTCCGGGGCAGGGCAACGGCGACGGGCCGGAGGAAGAGGCCGCGGACTTCATGGTGAACCGCGTGAAGGCGAAGGTCCAAACGACGGCGGGGCCGATCATTGGCTCGCGGCTGGTCGAGGGCGATTCGGTGAAGGGCGAAGCGCTTGCTGAGTTCGCCACCGCGGTCGAGGTCTCGTCGCAGGAGGCGGCCGAGGCGCTCCAGACCATGCAGGTACCGCGCGAGTACCACAGCGCGGTGAAGCACTACTTCGGCACGCTCGAGGAGCGGGTGAAGGCCGAGCGTGCGAAGAAGGAGGCGGCGGGTGATGGGGGCAAGTAGGTCGCCCGCCCCGCGCCGTGCCGGCCTGTTCGTGCTGCTCGGGTTGATGACGGGGCTGCTGTGCGCGTGCTCGCGCGAGAGCGCCGAGAGCGCGGACGACGGGTCCGTCGTGCTCTACTCATCCGCCGACGACTTCGTGCTGCGGGAGATGGTCGGGGCGTTCGAGTCCGAGACGGGCGTGCGCGTGCGCTTGCTGGGCGACACGGAGGCGACCAAGACGACCGGCCTCGTGCAGCGGTTGCTCTCCGAGAAGGACAATCCGAGGGCGGACGTCTGGTGGTCCAGCGAGCCGTTCGGCACGATCCGCCTGGCGCGCGAGGGGCTCTTCGAGCCGGCGACGGGCGTCGAGACCGGCGTCGAGGGCGGGTGGCCG
Organism: Phycisphaerales bacterium; assembly: GCA_039794165.1. Taxonomy (GTDB): domain Bacteria; phylum Planctomycetota; class Phycisphaerae; order Phycisphaerales; family UBA1924; genus CAADGN01. Next base: position 226,267 of record JBDIVY010000004.1, on the reverse strand, counting down.
CTGGTCTCGAACGACGCCCTGTGGCTCGGCTTCGCGGCCCGGGCGCGCGTGATCGCCTACCACACCGGCCGCGTGAAGGAGGAGGATGCGCCCCGTACGCTGCGCGACCTGACCGACCCGCGGTGGCGCGGCCGCGTCGGCATCGCGCGACCCGAGTTCGGCACCACGCGCGGGCACTTCGGCGCGCTGGTCGAGGCGTGCGGCGTCGAGGTGTTCGAGGCGTGGCTGACGGCGATGAAGGACAACGGCGTGCGCTTCTACAGCGGCAACGCCTCCGCCGTGCGCGGCGTCGCGGACGGCGAGATCGACGTCTGCCTCACCGACACCGACGACGTCTGGGTCGCGCAGCGCAACGGCTGGCCGGTCGGCCTGGTGTACGAGCGGCCCGACGAGGCGGGCGAGCCTGTCGACGGGCTGCCGAGTTTCGGGCCGCTCCTCATGCCGAACACGGTTGCGCTGGTTCGTGGAGGGCCGGGCAGCCCCGAGGCGCGGCGCCGTCTGGTCGAGTTCCTGCTCAGCGAGCGGGGCGAGCGCATCCTCGCCGAGAGCGACTCCGGCAACATCCCGCTTCGCCCGGGCCTCGCGGCGGCGTACCCCCGGTTCGAGGTGCCGTCGCCGTGGGTCGTGGACTACGGGGCGGTCGCCGACGTGGACGCCGTGACGATGGACGTGTGCCGGCGCGTGCTCGGTGGCGGGTGACGGCGTGGTCCGAGAAGCTTGGCCGCTCGCGCGGTGGGGCGGGTCGTTCTGGTGAGGCAGGCTCGCTCGCCGGGGGCGGGATCCGAGGGACGCCCGGCGCATCACCCGACTTCGGGCGGTGTCCGATAGATCGGACGAATGGATGCGCAGGCGATCGGGTCGAGGCTGATGCCGCGGTTCAGGACGCGGCGATCGATGCTGCTGGCGATTCTCGTCGTGCAGGCGGCGGTGATGTCGGCGGGCCTGGTGGTGACGTTCGTGCAGGTTCGGCACATGACGGCCCGGGCGCTGCAGCGCGTCGTGCTCGACACCAACGTCGCGTTCGCGGAGCGATTTGCGCACGAACTGGAGCACATGAGCGACGTCCCGCTGGAGTACGGCTCGGCGGCGTGGCAGCGGGTGCAGGATCGCGTCGAGACGCTCGAACTTCCGGGCGGCGGGTACGTGTGCCTGCTTGACGCCGAGGGGTACGTGCTCTGCCATCCCGAGATGCGGCGGAACCCGACACTCCGACGGACAAACCTGTCGAATCGGCGCGTGACGCTGGCGGACGGCGATTCACTCCGGCTGGGCGACGCTCCGCGCGCGGAGGCGCTCGCGGGGCAGATGAGCGTGCCCTTCGACGGGACGCACTATGTGGCGACGCGACAGGTCCAGAGCCTCGGGGCGCGGCTGATCGTGCACCAACCCGAGTCGGGGATGGTGAGTCTGCTCTCCGCGACGATCGTGCCGATCGTGCTCGGCGGCGCGCTGCGGATCGGCACCGTGCTCGCGCTGACCGCGGCGTGCTCGATCGTGATCATTCGGCGCTATGAGTGCCATCTCGAAGGCGTGAACAAGGGGCTCGAGGAAGAGATCGAACGCCGGACGGCGCAAGGGCTGGCGACCCGGAACGCGCTCATCTTCGGGCTGGCGAAGCTGGCCGACTGCCGCGACTGCGACACCGGGCTGCACCTGGAGCGCATCCAGTTGTACAGCCGGGCGCTGGCGGAGCGGCTGCGCGGGCAGCGCCCGGAGATCGACGACGCGTGGATCGCGACTCTGGAGATCGCGTCGAGCATGCACGACATCGGGAAGGTGGGGCTGCCCGACGCGATCCTGCTCAAGCCCGGACGGTTCACCCCCGCCGAGCGGAAGGTGATGGAGACGCACCCGGTGATCGGGGCGGACACGCTGATCTCCGTCCGGCGTCGCATGGGGGATGACGACCTGCTGAACATGAGCATCCAGGTCACGCTCCAGCACCACGAGCGGTGGGACGGCTCGGGCTATCCGCTCGGGCTGGCCGGGGAGGAGATCGCGCTGGCCGCGCGGATCGTGGCGCTGGCGGACTTCTACGACGCGGTCACCTCGAAGCGGGTGTACAAGGACGCCGTGCCGCACGAGGAGTGCGTGCGGATGATTGTGGAGGGTCGGGGCAGGCACTTCGACCCGATGGTGGTGGACGCGTTCCTGGAGTCGTTGGAGTCGTTCGTCGAGATCCGGCGGGTGATGAACCCCGGCGAGGCGGACGGCGACCGCGGGATCGCGTTCCCGCGGGCGGCGTGATCGGGCCGCGCCTGTCGGCGCCGTTCACGGGCAGCCGATGTTCCAGGTGTTGAGGAAGAAGATGAAGTCCAGGCTGTTGATCGAGCCGTCGTTGTTGAAGTCGGCGGCGGGATCGCCGCTGTTGTATGCGTTCAGGAAGTCGAGCACGTCGATGGTGTTGACCAGGCCGTCGCCGTTGAGGTCAACGGGGCAGCGTGGCTTGACGCGGAAGATCTCGCCGCCGCTGAGGTCGCAGATGTAGAGTTCGCCGCGGGCGTCCTCGCCGAACGACGAGACCGAAGCGATCGAGCCGACGTCGGGGACGAGTTCGGCCTGGCGTTCGGTCAGGTCCACGACCTGCCCGTCCTCGTAGCGCAGGGTCCAGATGCGGTTGGAGCAGTAGTCGGCGAAGAAGTACGTGCCGCGGAGGTGGGGCATGGTGGCGCCGCGGTAGACGTAGCCGCCGGTGACGGAGCACCCCAGGCCGTGCGAATAGGCGTGGATGGGGAGCGTGAGGGACTCGTGGTTGCAGGTGCATCCGTCGAGGCCGGTGCAGGCGAAGCCTTCCATGCAGCGCCAGCCGTAGTTCTCTCCGCCCGTGCTGTCGGCGGGCTGGACGTTGATCTCCTCCCAGGCGTTCTGGCCGACGTCGGCGATCCAGAAGTCGCCGGTGTCGCGGTCGAAGGAGCACCGCCACGGGTTGCGCAGGCCGTAGGCCCAGATCTCGTCGTCGCCGGTGATGCCGACGAAGGGGTTGTCGGGCGGGATGGCGTAGTTGCGGTTGGGGTCGGCGGGGAAGTCGTCGGCGTCGACGTCGAGGCGGAGGCACTTGCCCAGCCGGTTGTCGGTGATGTCCTGGGCGTTGCCGCCGGGGCTGTGTCCGGTGCCCGAGTCGTTCGCGCCCCCGCCGTCGCCGGTGGGGATGTAGAGGTAGCCGTCCGGACCGAAGCCGATCCAGCCGCCGTTGTGGTTGGCCTGCGGCTGGGAGAAGGTGATCACGGGCTGTGCCGATCCGGGGTCGGCGACGTTCGGGTCGCCGGAGACGGTGTAGCGCACGACCCAGGTCGCGTTGGTGCCCGACGCGGTGTAGTTCACGTAGAAGTGCCCGTTGTTCGCGTAGTCGGGGTGGAAGGCGAGGCCGAGCAGGCCCTGCTCGCTTCCGGTGGCGACGCCGGTGACGGAGAGGAAGGGCGTGGCGAGAAGCGTGTTGGTGGTGAGGTCGTAGATGCGCACGCGCCCGGTGGAGCCGGTGCGCTGCTCGACGATGAAGACGCGGGTGCGGTCGCCCGGGGCGTGCGTGACGAGCACGGGCCGCGCCAGGCCGGTGACGATGCGCTCCGACGTAAGCGTGAGTTGTGCGCCGGCAGATCCGACCCAGAGGCCGAGCGGGGCGAGGGCGGCGAGAACGGCGGTGGTACGGACGAGACGCATGGCTGACCTCCCGGAAGTGCGGCTGTGGCGAGCGTGCCCGCCGCGTGGAAACACATCGACCGTCGGCGTGGGCGACCCCGGCCTCCGGGGCGATTGTCCTCGGAGAGGGGGCCGGATGCCAGCAAGAACCGGGCGAGTTGTGCCGGTTTGGGGGTTCTCCCGTGGGATGTTTGGCCAGAATCAGCCTCCCTACACTCCGCGCGCATGGGTACGGACGATCCGACGCTCGACGCGACCGCTCCCGCGAGCGCCTCGGCCGCGCTGCCGGCGGACGCGCCGAGGGCGGTCGGGCCGTACCGGATGCTCCAGGCGCTGGGCGAGGGCGGGTTCGGAACGGTCTACCTGGCCGAGCAGGAGGAGCCGGTCCGTCGGCGGGTCGCGCTCAAGGTCCTCAAGCCGGGGATGGACTCGAAGTCCGTGATCGCGCGGTTCGAGGCCGAGCGGCAGGCGCTCGCGCTGATGGACCACCCCGGCGTGGCGAAGGTCTACGACGCGGGCACGACGCCGGAGGGCAGGCCGTACTTCGCCATGGAGTACGTGCGCGGCGAGCCGATCAACGTCTTCTGCGAGCACGAGCGGCTCGGCGTGGACGATCGCGTCCGCCTGATGATCCAGGTCTGCGAGGCGGTGCAGCACGCGCACATGAAGGGCGTCATCCACCGCGACCTCAAACCGGGGAACGTGCTCGTGTCGCTGGTGGACGGGCGGCCCGCGCCGAAGGTCATCGACTTCGGCGTCGCCAAGGCGGTCTCGCAGCGGCTCACCGACTCGACCGTCTACACCGAGGTCGGCCAACTGATCGGCACACCGGAGTACATGAGCCCCGAGCAGGCCCGCGGCGGCTCGGATGTGGACACGCGGGCGGACGTCTACTCGCTCGGGGCGATCCTCTATGAACTGCTGACGGGCGGGCCGCCGCTCGAATCGACGAAACTGCGCGCGGGCGGGTACGCGGGCGTGTCGCGAGCGATCAACGAGCTGGAGCCGGTGCGCCCGAGCGAGCGGCTGACGCGCGGAGCGACAACCGTGCTGCCAAGGCTCGACAAGGACCCGACGACGGTGGCGAGGCGGCTTCGCGGCGACCTCGACTGGATCGTCATGAAGAGCCTCGAAAAGGACCGCGTGCGGCGCTACGACGGCGCGAGCGCGCTGGCACGCGATCTCGAGCGGTACCTGCGCGACGAGCCGGTCGAAGCGGGGCCGCCGACGGCCGCGTACCGGCTGTCGAAGTTCCTGCGCCGGCACCGCGGCGGCGTGGCGGCGGGCGCGGCGGTGGCGCTCGCGCTGCTGCTCGGCGTCGCGGGGACGACGGCCGGGTTCGTGTGGGCGCTGCGCGAGCGGGACGTCGCCCGCGAACTCGCCGGCTCTGAGCGCGAGGCTCGCGACGAGTCCGACGCCGTGGTCGCGTTCCTGGGCGACATGCTCGCCTCGGTGGACCCCGAGGAGCGCGGGCGCGACGTGACCGTGCGCGACGTCCTGGACGAGGCGTCGCTGACGCTCCCGGAGCGGTTCGCGGATCGGCCGATGATCGAGGCCCGCCTGCGGCACGTCATCGCCAACTCGTTCCGAGCGCTCGGAAGGCTGCCCGAGGCCGACGAGCACCTGACCCGCGTCCACGAGATGCGCCGCGCGACACTCGGCGACGAGCACGGAGAAACGCTGCGCGCGCTCGCGAATCTCGCCGGCCTGCGCATGGAGCAGGGTCGGTACGGCGACGCCGCCACGCTCGGCGAGCGAGCCGCCGAAGGGATGCGCCGGGCGTTCGGCGAGGACCACCGCGCCACGCTCGGCGCGATGAACAACCTTGCCATGGCGCTTCGGCACACGGACCGGCGGGCCGAGGCCGAGGCGATCCTGCGGCGGACCCACGAGGGGCAGCAGCGCGCCCTCGGGCCGACACACCCGGAGACGCTCGGCTCGCTGACGAACCTGGGCGCGCTGCTCGGCGACCTCCGACGCCACTCGGAGGCCGTTCCGCTGCTGGAAGAGGCGCTCTCCCGTTGGCGCTCGGCGCACGGGGACGACCACCCCGGCACGCTCTTCGCCGAGCACGAACTCGGGATGACGCTGCTCGCGATGGGGCGCGTGCCCGAAGCGGAAGAGATGCTGCGGCGCGTCGTCGCGGCACGCGAGCGCGTCCTCGGTGAGGCGCACCCGGACACGCTCGGCGCGGCCTCGAACCTCGGGTTCGTCCTCTCGCGCACCGAGCGGGTCGAGGAGGCCGAGACGCTCTACAAGCGGAGCCTGGCGGCGGCGCGGCGCGTGCTGGGCGATGCGCACCCCGCCACACTCACGACCGCGATGAACCTCCTCATGCTCTACGAATCGCTCGGCTGGCCCGAGCGCTCCCGGACCGAGGCCGAGCGGACGCTCGAGGTGATGGCCCGCTTCGCCCAGCGGCCCGACGCGAACGCGGACCAGCTGAACTCGTGCTCGTGGTACATGCTGACGGTAGAGCCGGCCGGCGCGCGCGACCCCGCCGCGGCCCTGCGCGCCGCGGAGCGGGCCTGCCGCATCGAACGCAACGCCGGGGGCGCGAGCCTCTGGATGTACCTCGACACGCTGGCGAAGGCGATGCACGCGACCGGCGACCCGGCGGGCGCAGCCGCGGCCCAGCGCGAGGCCGTCTCGCTCATCCCGCCGCACGGCGAGCGGTACAGGGCCGAGATGGAACAGCGGCTGGTGGAGTACGAACAGTCCGGCGGGTGAGGTTGTCGAGGGCGTGCCGCGGGCGGCGCGCCGCCCGGATGGAAGATCACGCCATGAACCCTCCAGGCGGGCCGGATTGGGTCTGGTGGCTGACCGCGGGCGTGCTCGGCGCGGCGACGGTGGTGCTGGGGGCGTGGTCGCTGCTCTGGGATCGCTCGCGCCGCGGCGGGCGCGTGCGGCTGCGGTGTCCGAAGTGCTGGTACGACGTGGCGGGCGTGCCGCGGGGGGTTGACGAACGCGGGCGAGAGGGGTTGCGGTGCCCGGAGTGCGGCCGGTTCACGCGCCGGGAGAGGGGGCTGAGGAGGACGCGGAGGAGGTGGGGGTGGGTGGTGGTGGCGGGAGCGCTCGGCGTCATGGCGTTCGGCGCGGTCGTCGTGCAGCGTGCGAACCGGGTCGGGTGGACGGGTGTTGCGCCGACGACGCTGGTGATCGCGATGCTGCCGCGAGCGGGAGAGGAGATGTCGATTGACCCGGCGACCGGACAATTCGTGGAGTCACCGTGGTCGGCCGAGATGGGGCAGCGGGTTCGAAACGGGGACCTGCCCGACTGGCAGTGGCGCTGGGCGTTGTCGAGAACACGAGTCGTGCAGGTTCGGCGACGATTGCCCAAGGGTGAGCCTGCGCTCGTGCGGGTTTCGCGGCCGAGGTGGCTAGGGACCGAACTCCGGTTGCGAGCACACATCGAAGATGAGCGCGTTGCGCCGATCTGGACTGACGCTTTGTCGCCGATGCAGGCTCCCTGGAGCCGCTCTGCCCTGCCGTGGCACGAAATGACCGTTCCGTTGTCCGATGCCCGTCGGCACACGCTACGAGTGAACCTGCGCGTACAGCCGTTCGTCGACTGGCCGATGCCCCCGGTGGAGACGGCGTGGGACGGCACGTTTCGATATCCGATCGTGCGCGTGAGCAGCGCCGCGGAGGCGTTGCGGGCGGCTCGCGGTGAGAGTCTGGAAAAGGCTGCAATGCAGGCCATGCAGGTCCGCGTCAGCGTGCGAGATTGGATCGAGCCGGAGGAGCAGCAGGTGCGGTTGACGTGCGTTGCCGACCTGAGCGTGCTCGGTCCTCATCGTGGCGTGGCGTTTGGCTTCGTTGCGGACCTGCTGTGCGACGGCGTCGCCGTTGCGTCGTTCACGCTCGACGACAGGCCGTTGCTGGTGGCCCGGCAACTGGCTTTCGGAGGCAGCACGATCATCCGTCACGACGGCCCGACGATCAGCGAGGATCCGTCGCGCTGGTCCGTGCGCATCCGCGGCGACGCGAACGCTTCGCTGCGGTGGGTGGATTGTGACCGCTACTGGGCGGGAGAGTTCATCGTGCCGATGGACAAACTGCTGAAACCATCTGGCGTCGGTAGCACACGATGACGGCAACAACCCTGCCGCAGACACGGAGCGTGCGGCCGACGCTCAAGACCGTTCGTACGCCCGCAGGAAATCGTCTCGCGGTATGCCCGCCTGCGTACAGATGGCGCGCAGCGTCGAGCCTTTGATGCGTGGATGGTTCGGCATCGTCAGGGGGGTGCGCGTGCCGTCCGGGCTCTCACGCACCATGGCGACGTGCTCCCGCTCGCGGATCACGCCGAACCCCAGCGCCTCGAGCGCTTTCACCACACGCTGCTTCGGAGCATCGACGGGGAACTTCGACAATCAGGCCACCTCAGCCTCGCCGAGGAAGACATCGAGAACCGCGTCCTCGATCGCGCCGCCCTCGTCCCCGAATGTGTCGAGGTGAAAGCGGATTGCGGATTTGACGTCCGCGAGGGCGGCCTCGTAGGTGTCGCCCTGACCGACGACGACGCCCTTGAGGCCGACGGGATAGGCCACGTACCCGTCGGCGTGCTTCTCGATGATGACCTTGATCGTGCGTTTCATCGGGTTCGGCTCGCGGGGGCGGGGGGTCTTGTCTGCCGGCGTCGGGCACTCGCTTGCGCTTCGTGCTCTGTTTCGAGCCTGCCGCGAGTCACGCCACCGTGACGGTCTCGTCGAGGTAGACGTCCTGGATCGCGTTGAGGAGTTTCACGCCGTCCTTCATGGGGCGTTGGAAGGCCTTTCGGCCGGAGATGAGGCCCATGCCGCCGGCGCGTTTGTTGATGACGGCGGTGCGGACGGCGTCGGCGAGGTCGCTCGCGCCCTTGCTGTCGCCGCCGGAGTTGATCAGGGGGATGCGGCCCATGTAGTTGTTGATGACCTGGTATCGGCAGAGGTCGATGGGGTGCCCGCCGCGGCCGGACTCGTCGGAGCCGCTGAGTCTGGTGTAGACCTCCTTGCGGAACTTGCCGTAGGCGGAGTCGCCGGTGTTGAGGGCTGCGTAGCCGCCGTTGTTGGTGGGGAGTTTCTGCTTGATGATGTCGGCCTGGATGGTCACACCGAGGTGGTTGGCCTGCCCGGTGAGGTCGGCCGCGGCGTGGTAGTCGGTGGAGCCGACCTTGAAGGCGGGGTTGCGGGTGTAGCACCAGAGGACGGTGACGAGGCCGTAGTCGTGGGCCTCCGCGAACATGTCGGCGACGTACTGGATCTGCTCGCCGGACTCGGGTGAGCCGAAGTAGATGGTGGCGCCGACCGCGGCCGCGCCCATCTCGAAGCACTGGCGGATGGTGCCGAAGGGGAGTTGGTTGAACTGGTTCGGGTAGGTGAGCAGTTCGTTGTGGTTGACCTTGACGAGGAACGGGATCTTGTGGGCGTACTTGCGGGCGACCGCGCCGAGCACGCCGAAGGTGCTGGCGACGGCGTTGCACCCGCCCTCGACGGCGAGGCGGACGATGTTCTCGGGGTCGAAGTACTCGGGGTTGGGGGCGAAGGACGCGCCCGCCGAGTGCTCGACGCCCTGATCGACCGGCAGGATGGAAACGAACCCCGTGCCCGCGAGGCGCCCGGTGTTCAGGATGAGGGCGTAGTTGCGGAGCGTGGCGGGCTTGCGGTCGGTGTGGACGACGACACGGTCGAGGAAGTCCGGCCCCGGCAAGTGCAGGGCGGAGGCCGGAATCGTGCCGCAGCGGTGGGTGAGGAGGTCGTTGGCGTCCGGGCCGAGAAGGGCGCGGAGGTCGGTGTTCGCGTGCGCGGCGAGGGTGGTCATGGTCGGCTCCTGCGGGACTGAATCGATGATAGCCGCGGGAGGAGGCAGCCCCGCCGGCGAACACCCGGTCGAGCGCTGGACTACTCAAGCCGCCAGGGTTCGCCTGGGATGAGTTCGCGCACGGTGACGCCCATTGGCGCGAAGCCCTTGCAGTCCTGGCGCAGCAGGCCGAAGGTCTTGTAGTGGATCGGGATCGCGACGGGTGCGCCGATGAGTTCCGCGGCGCGCGTGGCGAGTTCCGGCCCCATGGTGAAGCGATCGCCGACGGGGATCATGGCGGCGTCGGGCTTGTAGATCTCGCCGAGGAGTTTCATGTCGGAGAAGAGGCCGGTGTCGCCGCAGTGGTAGACGGTCTTGCCGCCGAGGCTGACGACGACGCCCATCGGCTGCCCGAGGTAGCGGCCGTTGACCGAGGAGGAGTGGAAGGCCTGCGTGAAGGCGACCCAGCCCCACTTCGCGTCGATGCGGCCGCCCGCGTTGCCCGGCTCCGTGTGCTTCACGCCCTGCTCGGTCAGGAGTTCGTGGATCTCCCACGAGCAGTAGACGGTCGCGCCGGTGCGCTTGGCGATGGCCGCTGCGTCGCCGAGGTGGTCGGCGTGGCCGTGGGTGAGGCAGATCGCGTTGACCTTCAGGTCGTCGGCGCGCAGGCCGGGTTTGTTCGGCGCGAGAGGGTTGCCCGTGATGAAGGGATCGATGGCGACGCGGTGCGTCCCGTCGTCGAGCACGAAGGCCGAGTGTCCGAGATAGGTGATGGTGACGCCCATGCCCGAGTATATGGCGTGATCACGGGCAGCCGGCGACGTAGGCGTTCAGGAAGACGAACACGTCGAGCGTGTTGATGACGCCGTCGCCGTTGGTATCCGCGGCTGGTTCCGCCGCGCCCCATGCGTTCAGGAAGTCAACGAAATCGACGGTGTTGGTCTGGCCGTCGAGGTTGAAGTCGGCGAGGCAGGCGACGCGGGCGGCCGCGGCGGCCATGTCCGGGAACGGGCCGATGTGACCGCCGGAGCCTTGGGGGATGCCCGTGTCGATCAGGACGGCGCGGACTTCGAGCGGAGTGAGTCGGCGGTTGCGATGCTGTTCGGCGATGCTCTGCAGGGACGCGGCGGCGGCGGCGATGAAGGGCGAGGCGGAACTGGTGCCGCCGAACGTGGATGTGTAGCGCTGCTTCTTGTCCCCGCCGTGCTGGGCGTAGGAGCCGTAGCCGAGGGTGAAGACGTTCTGACCCCACCCCTGGACGTTGACGCGCGAGCCGTAGGTGCTGAAGGAGAGCTTGTTGTGCGCCGTGGTGGAGGAGCCGGCGCCGACGATGATCGCGCCGCTGTCGCCTCGGTTCATGTAGGGGACGTACGGCGAGGAGTCGAGGTTCTGGTCGCCGTTGCCGGCCGCGCCGACGACGACGACGCCGGCGTCGGTGCCGTTCTTCACGACGGTCCAGACGGCGAGGTCGAGTTCGGCCGGGCCGTAACTTCCGCCCGCGCCGTTGGTCTGCATTTCGAGGAGCACGACGTCGCCCGCGCCGACGGTGGCGATGGCGTTGGCGATGCACGTGACGCGGCGCGGCCCCTCCTCGACGGTCCACTCCGGGAAGAACAGACCCGCAGCGTCGGGGACGAGGCCCGTGCAGCCGTACCCGTTGTCGAGGCCCATCAGTTCGCCGAAGACGGCCGTGCCGTGCTCGTCCCACTCGTATTGCTGGACGAAGGGGTGCGGCGTCTGGCCCGGTTCGAGCCAGACGTTGCAGAGGTCTTCGTGGTTCGAGACCACACCGTACTCGCAGTCGGCGACGCGGATGCCCGCCCCGCGCCCGCCGAGCGCCCACGCCGCGGCCATGTTCAGGCCCGGGTTTGCCGCGTGGTAGCCCTGGAGATTCGGGTAGTACTGCGGCGTGACCGGCAGCAGGTCGTCGCACGGAGGGGGGGGCAACAGTTCCTGGAACTGCACCCACTCGACGAGCGGGCTGGCGTTGAGTTCCAGAGCGATCGGCAGCAGCAGCCCGTCCGGCGCATCGACGACGACCATGCCCGCGAGGTCCGGCTGCGCGCGCCCGCTGGCGAGCGCGGCACGGGCCTCGAGAAAGGCGATGGTCTCGTCGGGCAGAGCGAGGAGTTGCGTGAACGAGGCGGCCGCACCGGTCAGCGGCAGCGCGGCCGCGGGTTCGACGCCGGCCAGGCTCACCAGCCCCGCCGGAGTGGCCCGAACCAGCAGGTCATCCCGGAACTTCACCACCAGCCGCGAAGGCTCGGTCGGCAGCGCAAGCACAGGCTCCTTCACCAGCGGCGCTCGGGGCAGAAGCCCGTCATCGGCGAACGCGGTCGGCAGGCACAGGACGGCAAGGGCAAGGGATGAGAACATGGGGCATCCTTCCTCGAAAGGCGTGTAAACAACATACGCGCGCACGGCATCGAGGGATGCGGGCTCTACGGGGAAGAAGGCAAAGACCGCTTCTGGGGTCTGCGAATGACAAGATAGAGGAGGAAACACCCGCCTCGGAGAGGCGGGGTACCCAACCGGTCAGGCGATCCGCTCGCTCTTCAGTTCCCGGCTCATCAGGCGGCCGATGGCCTCGATCGGGTCCATGCCCTCGAAGAGGACGGCGTGGACGCTCGCCGTGATGGGCATGTCCACGCGGTACTTGCGGGCCAGGTCCATCACGGACCGCGTGGTCGCCACGCCCTCGACGACGAAAGGCTGCGAGGCGAGGTAGGCGTCCAGCCGCTGGCCGCGTCCGAGCGCCTCGCCGCAGGAGCGGTTGCGTCCTTCCGGGCTGAAGCAACTGGTGGCGAGGTCGCCGACGCCTGCGATGCCGAAGAAGGTGTCGGGCGTCGCGCCCATGGCCGCGCCGAGCCGGGCGATCTCGGCCAGGCCGCGGGCGAGCAGCGCGCTCTTGGCGTTGTAGCCCGCTTGCAGCCCGTCGAGGATGCCCGCCGCGATCGCGATGACGTTCTTCGTCGCGCCGGCGAGTTCGACCCCCAGCACGTCCGGGTTCGTGTACACGCGCAGCCAACTCGTCGAGAACAGGCGCTGCACCTCCGCGGCGAAGTCGGCGTCGTCGCTCGCCGCGATCATCGTCGCCGGCAGGCAGCGGGCCAGTTCCGGCGCGATCGTCGGCCCGCTCAGCACCGCCAGCCGGCGCGGGCGCGAGTCCGGATCGTCGCGCAGCGCATCCGCCAGAATCTGCGTCGGCCGCAGCAGCGTCTCGTTCTCGATCCCCTTGGCGACCGACACCGCCGCCGCGCCGCGGGGCACGTGCCGGCGCAGCCGCTCCCACACCGATCTCGTGAACTGCACCGGGATCGCCGAGACGATCAGGTCCGCGCCCTCCAAGGCCTCGTCGTCGCGCAGGCAGACGCGGACCGAGTCCGGCAGCGTGAAGCCCGGCAGGCGGTACGAACGCCGGGTCTGCGTCAGCGCGCCCGCCTCGTCCGTGCTGTGGCCCCAGAGCCGCACCTCAGCCCTCGCCGAGCGCGACGCGGCGTCCGGCGTCGAGAGGATGCCCGCGCACACCAGCCCCATCTGTCCGAGGCCGAGGACCGTAACTCGGGCGGGGCTGGGCACGGGGGTCTCCGTCGCCGGGGCTGAACCCTCGGGGCGTGGTGCCCGTACCCTATCCGACCGCGCGCGGGGGGGAGGGGTAGGATTGGCCCCTTCGCGGGGCTGACCGCCGTTTCTGGCGGCAGCCGACCACCCGTTCACGACCCGACCATCCGGGAGCACGGCGCATGGCCTCGACCGCACAGACGCACGCCCACGACCACGATCACGGGCACCACCATCACCACCACGACGACGACAAGCGCGGCCGCATGGTCGCCTGCTCGCACGGCGAAGAGACCAGCGAGCGGAACATCCTGCTGTACCTGGTCGGCGGGATGCTGCTCGTCGCGACCCTTCTCGCCAAGTGGATGGAAGTGACCGACCCGGCCGTGGCCCAGATCCCGGCGGTGATCGCGTCGCTCATGCTGGCGTACCCGCTCTGCCGCGAGGGCTGGCGCGAGATCAGCGAGCGGCGGGCGTCGTCGTCCACACTGGCGTCGATTGCGATCCTGGCCGCCATCGCGGTAGGCGACTTCGTGACGGCGGGCGGGCTGGCGTTCATCCTGCTCGTCGCGGACGCGATCCTGCGGCGCACGGCCTTCGGCGCGCAGCGGGCCATCGCCGAACTCGTCGCCCTGACGCCGGACGTCGCCCGCATCATCGAGGACGGCGAGGAGCGCGAGGTCTCGCTCGGCCAGGTGAAGGTCGGCGACGTGGTCCGCGTTCGCCCCGGCGAGAACCTGCCGGTGGACGGCGTCGTCGCCAGCGGGCGATCCACGATCAACCAGGCCTCGCTCACCGGCGAGGCCGTCCCCGTCGAGGTGCAGGCCGGCGAGCCGGTCTACGCCGGCACCACCAACCTCACCGGCATCATCGACCTGCGCGTGACGCAGGTCGGCGAAGAAACGGCCATCGGCAAGGTGAGCCAGTTGATCCGCGCCGCCGAGGAGACCCGCTCGCCGCGCCAGGCGCTCATCGAGCAGGTCGCCCGCTTCTTCGTTCCCGTCGCGATCTCGGTCGCCTTCGTCGTCTGGTTCGTCATGAGCCAGAACCCGGACCTGCGCCCGGACGCGACGCGCACCGCGATCACCGTCCTCATCGTCTGCTGCCCCGCCGCCCTGCTGCTCTCCAGCCCCAGCGCGATGGTGGCGGCGTTCGCGGCGGCGGCGCGCCTCGGCGTCATGATCAAGCAGCCCTCGTTCCTCGAAGCGTCGTCGAACGTCGACGCGGTCGTCATGGACAAGACCGGCACGATCACCACCGGCCGCTTCGAGGTCGCGCGACTCGCCCCCGCTCAGGGCGTCGAGGGCGCGGACCTGCTCGCCGCCGCCGCCAACGGCGAGCAGCACTCGAATCACCCCCTCGCCCAGTCCATCCTGCGCACCGCCCGCGCCGCCAAGATCACGCCCGACGGCTCGCAGGACTACGAAGAAATCCACGGCCGCGGCGTGCGGGCACGCACCACCCTCGGCGAACTCTGCGTCGGGCGCTCCAGTTGGCTGCGCGAACTCAACCCCGCCATCGCCCCGCAGGTCGAGGCCGTCGAGCAGCGCATCGAGGGCATGACCGGCGTCCACGTCATGCGCGACGGCAGGTACCTTGGCGCGGTCGGGCTGGAGGACAAGATCAAGCCCGGCACCGCCGGCGTCGTCAGCAAACTCCGCGAACTGGGCGTGCGCACCGTCGCCATCTTCACCGGCGACCGGCTCTCGGTCGCCAAGCGCGTCGGCCAGGCGGTCGGCGTGGACGCCATCGAGGCCGAGTGCCACCCCGAGGAGAAGCACGAGCAGATCCGCCAGATGGTCGCCTCCGGCGTGCGCACCATGATGGTCGGCGACGGCATCAACGACGGCCCGTCGCTCGCCGCCGCGGACGTCGGCGTCGCCATGGGCCTCTCCGGCTCGGACATCGCCACCAACTCCGCCGGCGTCGCCCTGATGACCGACGAACTCAACCGCGTCCCCTTCCTCATCGAACTCGCCCGCAAGACCCGCGTCATCATCGCCCAGAACATCGCCGCGTCGATCGTGATCGTGCTCATCGGCCTCGCCCTCGCCGCCACCGGCAGGCTCGAGGTCTGGCTCGCGGGCCTCTACCACTTCGCCGGCGAAATCTTCGTGCTCGCCAACTCCTTCCGCCTCTTCCGCTTCGGCGAGAACTTCACTGAGGCCGAGGAGACCCGCCAGACCGCCGCCCCGGCCTGGCAACGCCGCGCCGCCAGCGTGCGCGGCTTGTCGGCAGAGACGCCGGGGGCGTAGAGCAGGATCGGCAGGTGAGTTCGGATCGGCTCTTCCTGCGCGAGCGTGACCCTCCATCTCGGGAATCTGGAGTATGGACAACTCGTATAGCGCATCGCGGTCCGATTCTACAGATCTTGGGCCGGTCCCGCCTTTCAGGTCGACCCGCTGGGACGCCGCATTCCGGTACTACGACCGCGCTTCCCTCGCGCTTCGTTGCGCTCGGAAAGAAGAGACATCGGCGAACGAACGTAGCCACTTTCTTGCGATCGCAGTGCATGCTTGTCAATCTTTGAAGGAGTCGTTGTATCAGGCCGTTGACTCCGAAAACGGAGATCCGTCGTTGCACGTTACCATCAAGGGAATCCCCCACCTTGAAATTGTTGAGAACGTGCGAAACATGGACCTACACGGGCAACCGCTCCCAAGTTGTGAATCGGACACCCGGGTCACTCTCGTGGCGTCGAAACCCGGCAAGCCGATTAGGATTTCATCATCTCAAGGCGTCAAGGTATCGTTGCGACTCGATGGGGCCCGCCCTTCGGTGCATCGAAGCCCGAAGAACATCAAGCACGGGCGGGTGTCGTTCGGCGGGTCAACCGTTTACGTCGAGCGTGTTGACGGAAGAATCCTTGCGTACGACTTCTCCAAATCGAAACCTATTGATCTCCAGGTTGCCATAGACGAGTTTCTTCAGGCGTGTAGCGAGATTCTCGGTCGAGTCTCGTGTGGCCCACCCGGCATCGATGCGCAACAAGCCTTGCCGCCGGCTGTTGGCTAACGCGTCCTCGACGGCCGCCAAGCTAAAGGCCCACGTCGAGGCCGTGGTTCTACTTTGATTGTGCCATAGGCGTGCACTGGGCGTGCGACTGCACACTTAGCAGGCAGCAAATGTCTTCGATCCTCTTCACTTTCACTGCCCTCTGGAACCCGCGTGTGTTCACTGATGTTCAGAGCCGTTCGGCCGCGAGGCTGGCGAGTTCGCTGCGTTCGCTCTTGGCGAGGGTGACGTGGCCGACGATGGGCAGGCCCTTCATCTTCTCGACCGTGTACGAGAGGCCGTTGCTGGACTGGTCGAGGTAGGGGTTGTCGATCTGGCCGATGTCGCCGGTGAGGACCAGTTTCGTCCCCTCGCCGACGCGGCTGGCGATGGTGCGGACCTCGTGCGGCGTGAGGTTCTGGGCCTCGTCCACGACCATGAACTGATGCGGGATGGAGCGGCCGCGGATGTAGGTGAGGGGTTCGAGCACGAGCACGCCGTCGGCCATGAGTTTCTGGATGCGCTGCTCGGTGCTCTGGCTCTCGGCGGACTGGCCCGGCGAGCCGCGCGTGCTCAGCAGGTAGGTGAGGTTGTCGAAGATGGGCTGCATCCAGGCGGTGAGTTTCTCGTCCTTGTCGCCGGGGAGGTAGCCGATGTCGCGTCCCATGGGCATGATCGGGCGGGCGCACAGCATCCGCTCGTAGCGCTCCTCGGTGAGCACCTTCGACATGCCGGCGGCCAGGGCGAGCAGGGTCTTGCCCGTGCCCGCGGAGCCGAGCAGCGTGACGAGTTTCACCTGGTCGTCCAGCAGCAGGTCGAGAGCCATGATCTGCTGGAGGTTGCGGGACATGATGCCGAAGACGGGCTTGCGCGGGCCGGTGATGGGGATGACGTGGTCGGTGTCGCCGGGTCGGCGTGCGATGCCGGTGTGGTGCTCGTCCTCGGCGTCGCGGAGGAGGAGGAACTGGTTGGCACGGAGTTCGACGGGCCACGGCTCGCCGCCCTCCTCCTCGCCGTCGAGCACGCCGACGAGGCGTTCCAGCGGCAGGGCGCGCTGCTCGTAGAGTTCGTCGATGAGCGTGCCCTCGACGGTGAGCGACAGGTAGCCGGTGTAGAGCCGCTCGGCGTCCACCTTCTGGTTCTCGAAGTCCTCGGTGTGGACGCCGAGGGTGTCGCTCTTGATGCGCGCGCTCAGGTCCTTCGAGACGAAGACGGTGCGCTTGCCCTCGCGGTGCAGGTCGAGGGCGACGGCGATGATGCGGTTGTCGGGAATGTCCTCGTGCAGCAGGTCGGGCCGCTGGTGGTCGGCGGCGTCGATGCGGACGGTGCCGGTCACGCCGTTGCGTCCGGTGCTGGCGGCCGCCCCGGTGGTCGGCTTGACCGAGCCCCAGTCCACGCCCTCGGTGAGGCTGCCGGCGACGCGGAGGCGGTCGAGGTGCCGGATGCACTCGCGGGCGTTGCGTCCGATGTCGTCGTCGCGGCGCTTGAGTTTGTCCAGTTCCTCGATGACCGGGAACGGGATGATGACGTGGTTCTCCTGGAAGACGAAGAGCGCATTGGGGTTGTGGAGCAGCACGTTCGTGTCGAGCACGAAGTGCTTCACGCCGTCGGGCTGGCCGGGGGTTGGCTTCTGGTCCTTCTTCCGTGCGGTCACGCTGCGCTCCGTCGCGGGTCCGTGGTGAGCATACCGGCGTTCAGGCGAGCAGTGCGCCCGTGGTCAGCACAAGCCCGATGACACCGGCGATAGCGGTCTTGATGGCGACGGCGGTGAGGCGTCCGACGGCGGCCCCCCGGCCCACGGCGGCCGACTCGCGCCACGTCCGCTCCGACATCCCCCGCTCGCCCGCGACCGCGCCCAGCCCGGCCCCGGCGGTCGCGCCGATGAGCGTGCCGACCAGGGGGATCGGGATGGCGAACGTCCCAACGACCGCGCCGATCAGGCCGCCGACGACGGATCCGACCATGCCCGGGCGCGTGCCGCCGGTGCGTTTCGCGCCGCGTGCCGACCAGGCGAACTCGACGATCTCGCCGACGAGCGCGAGCGCCACGCAGACGGCGAAGGTCCACCACTCGTAGAGGCCCCCGCGCCACCACGCGCAGAGGAGCGCGACGAGGATGATCAGCCAGGCGCCCGAGAGCGTCAGCAGGGTGAGCACGACGCCGACCAGCGACGCCAACGCCACGATCACCACCGCGACAAGGTCAAGCCCCTGCGCCATCCGGCTCCGTCCGCGGCCCGTCGCCCGGCTCGGGCGTGCTCTCCTCGGCCGCTTTCTCTTCCTCTTCTTGGCGGTCGGGGAAGGCGGTTTTCTCCATCGCCAGCACCCACGATTCGAGGTGGTCGTAGCGGAAGAGGTCCAGGCGCAGTTCGCGCCCGCCAAGCGTGGCGTGCACCGGCTTGATCTTCAGGAAGACGATGAACTTGTGCCACTTGCGTTTGTCCACGTCGTCGAGGTCGGCGGGCACGAGCGTCGCGCCGCCTGGGAGCGTGAGCCGCTGGGCCTCCGGGTCCCACGTGTACCGCTTCGAGGCGACCATGCCGAAGAGGATCAGCATCCATGTGCCGAAGCCCCAGCAGACAACGAGGATGAGCCACTGGCTGGGAAGGTCGAACCAACTGAGCGGTTTCGGGGCAGGCCGCTGCGCCCACTCGCTCTGGAGGCGGGCGAGCGTCGCGCCGGGGTTTTCCATCCGCGTGTGCTGGGGGTCGAGCGTGTTCAGGCCCGGCGTGGCGAGGGCTTCGAGCCAGAGGAGCCGCTGCTGCTCGACCGCGGACCGCTGGGTCACGTCCTTGGCGCGGAGTCGCGCGAGTTCGCCGACGGGGTCGTCGATGCTCGCCTGTCCCAGCACGCCGCGGTCGTTGGCGGTGCGGAGGTACTCGAGTTGCATGAGTTCTGCGTAAGCCGCGCCGCGCTTGGGGTAGGCGACGAGCGCGTCGTACAGGCCCCACGCGCCGAAGGCCCACAGCGCCACGGTGATGAGCACGACGCGGATGAGCCACCGGCGCGCGAGCGTCGTGCGCGTGGGCGTCGGCGCTGGTGTCCCGGTCTGGGCCTGCGGCACGTTGGACTCCGACATCGCCCCTCCCGTGTGCGGCCTGTGCCGCGACCCTAGACCATCGGCGACCCAAGCGCCGCGCCTTCATCCGCCCAGATCATCGACCCGCGCGAGGGCCGCCTGCCACCATTGTGCAGCCCGCTCAGGCCCACCCGGGCGAGCCATCAGCCCCGAGAACCCGCCGCGACGGACGAGCCGCGTGGGGATGCGGGGGTACGGCGTCCCGGACGCAATGGCGCGGTTCAGCCAGCGCTCGTGCTCGCGCCGGGCGATCTCGGCATGGGTGAGCAGGCGGTCGCGGCCCCGGAACCTCCACAACATGGGAGCATTCTACTGCCCGGGGTGGCCCGGCCAAGGGTTGTCGCGGCGGGGGCGTCGAGGGCCTCAGCGGGGGACGATCCAGATGTTCCGGAACCGGACGCGGCTGTCGCCGTGGTCCTGGAGCAGGATCGGGCCGGGCGATCGGCCCTCGGGCGCGCCGCCGCCGGTGGTGCCGTCGATCTCGAAGTCGTCGTGGATCAGCGTGCCGTTGTGCCAGACGCTGACGCGGGCGTTGGCGAGTTTCACGCCGTCCTCGCCCCAGCGCGGGGTGGTGAAGTCGATCAGGTAGGTCTGCCACTCTTCCGCCGGGCAGGCGGCGTTCACCAGCGGGGCGGCCTTCGAGTAGATCGCCCCGCACAGGTTGTCCGCCGGGGGCAGCCCGTGAGAGTCGTGGATCTGCACCTCGTAGCGGCCCTGGAGATACACGCCGCTGTTGCCCCGGGCCTGCCCGGTGAACTCCGGCGGGTTGTTCGGCACGGCGAACTCGAGGTGCAGCAGGAAATCGGAGAAGACCTCGCGCGTGCGGATCGAGCCGGCCCCGACGCTCACCGCCATCGCCCCCTCGGCGTCGATCTCCCACCGACAGGGCGAGCCGTCGCGGGCCATGACCCAGGCTTCGGTCGAGGAGCCGTCGAACAGAAAGGCGGCCGTGCGAGGGGCGGCCTGGCCGTCCCGCGAGCCGGAGGGGGCGGTCGAGCAGGCGGTAAACGTGATCATCCCGCAGCACCCGGCGATCAGGAGGGCGTGTCGTGTCATTGCTCGAAGATACCAGAATCCGGCCGGCGACTTCCCGCGCTCGATTGGCCTGCCAAGGATTGACCATTCCGGGGAGATGGAGAGCAGCGCGATGGCGATGCAGACTGGCGGGGTGGCGACTGGGCAGGCGTTTCACTGGGAGCCGCAACCGCGGGCGCAGGCTCTGGTGGACGAGTTGGTCGCGGCGTTCCTGGCCGCCTGCCCCCATGCCCGGGGGCTGGCCGAGCGGATGCGGACCCAGACGGGCACTCGATTCCGCGACTGGATCGACTTCATCGAGGCCCCCGACGCCGGCGGCCTGCGCGGGCGGCTCGAAGCGACCGGGTTCGTCGCGCGGCCGCAGCCGGGCGCGCCGAACCAGCTCGTCCACGAGGGCGGCCTCTTCCCGGCGGTGCTGCTCGGGGACGGGCCGGGGTTGCGCGTCGGCATCAAGGTCGAGCGCGTCGAGGACTTCCTGGCCGCGCAGGGCGTGAGCGGGCGTGTGGAGATCGAGGGCGAGCCGCTGTCGCGGTTCCGGTGGGCGCGGGCGTTCGCGTCGCCGGGAGCGGAGTTGTGGGCGGTGGAGCGGCACGGGTACCAGGGCTTCGCGCCGACGGAGGACGACGCCCCGGTGCGCCTCGCGTCGCTGCGGCACTTCGACCGGCTCTGCCGGCGCGAACGGGACTTTGAGCGCGACGAGGACGGCTTCGTGCACCTGCACGCCCTGCTCGACGAGGCGATCGCCGACCTCGGCACGGACTGGGCCTGCGACGTCTTCTTCGCCGCCGAGCGCGACTACTGGATGCGGCGCAACAGGGCGGGCCGCTTCCAGAAGTTCCGGCAGGACGCGCTGGGACTCGGCTGGGCGAACCACGACCACCACACCTACCGCTGCGGGCGTGCGGCGTACACGCTCTCGATCGCGGCGCTCGAGAAGGTCGGCCTGCGCTGCCGCGAGCGGTTCTACGCGGGCGAGGAGGCCGGTTGGGGGGCGCAGGTGCTGGAGCACCCGGTCACCGGCATCACGGTCTTCGCCGACGTGGACCTCGGGCCGGAGGAGATCGCGGGCGACTTCGCGCACCAGCCGCTGCCGCGGCGCGAGGGCGCGGGGACGATCGGCCTGTGGGTGCGTCTGCACGGCGAGTCCATGCTGCAAGCGGGGATGCACCACCTCGAGGCCCAGTTCGACTGGCACGCCCTGAAGGAGCAGTTGGAGAGGGAGGGGGGGGTCAGGACGATGGATCCCTTCACGACGCTCCCCTACCTGCGGCAGGCGTTCACCGAGGCGGAGATGTGGCCGGTGGAGGAGCGTCGGCTCGCGGGCCTCGTGGCGGACGGCTCGATCACCACGGCGCAGGCGGAGAACTTCCGCAAGCACGGGGCGATGGGGTCGCACCTGGAGAACCTCCAGCGCGAGGACGGGTTCAAGGGCTTCAATCAGAAGGGCGTGAGCGACATCATCGCGCGGACCAACCCGACAATGGCTCACGCCCCCGTCGCGGCCGGGGCGTAAGGGCCGACCGGCCTGAAACCCCGGGGTACCATCCCCGCGATGAGCGGCACGGGTCACCTGCTGGCGCCGGACCTGAAGGAACTGATCGTCGAACGGCGGTTCGTCGATCTGCGGGCCGCGCTGCGCGAACTCGACCCGGCCGACGTGGCGGACATCCTCACGGAGATGGAGCCGGAGGACGCCGCGCTGGCCTTCCGCGTGCTGAAGCGCGACGTGGCGGCTGAGGCGTTCACGTATCTCGAAGGCGATTTGCAGGAGCGACTGATCGAGGAGTTGGGCGCGGAGCGCTCCATGCGCCTGCTGGAGGACATGGACCCGGACGACCGCGTGGCGTTCCTCGACGAACTGCCGGCCGAGGTGGCGACGCGCCTCATCAACGCCCTCAGCCCGGAGAACCGGCGCGTCACGCAGGCGATGCTCGGCTACCCGCCCGAGAGCGTCGGGCGCATGATGACGCCCGACTATGTCCGCGTCGACGCGGCGTGGACGGCGGCGCACGCCATCGAGCACGTCCGCAAGCACGGGCGCGACGCGGAGACGATCCACTGGATCTACGCGATCGGGCCGGACGGCCGGCTGGTGGGCGACCTGCACATCCGCCGCCTGCTGCTGGCCGACCTCGAGACGCCGATCGACACACTCTGCGAGAAGCGTCCCCCCGCGCTGCGGGCGAGCGACGACCGCGAGGAGGCGGTGCGCGTCATGGGCCGCTACGACCGCACCGCGCTGCCGGTCGTGGACGCGGAGGACAAGTTGCTCGGCATCGTCACCTTCGACGACGTCGCGGACGTGGCGGAGGAAGAGGCGACCGAGGACATCCAGCAACTCGGCGGCGTGGCCGCGCTGGACCAGCCCTACATGGAGACCGGCGCGGCGGAGATGTTCCGCAAGCGGGGCGGGTGGCTGGCCGCCCTCTTCATCGGCCAGACGTTCACGGTCGCGGTGCTGAGCATCTTCGAGAACCAGATCCACGCCCTGACCGCGCTGGCGGTCTTCATCCCGCTGGTGATCTCGTGCGGCGGAAACTCCGGATCGCAGGCGGCGACGCTGGTGACCCGCGCTCTCGCGCTCGACGAGGTCACGCCGGGCGACTGGGCGCGGATCGTGCGCCGCGAGTTGTTCAGCGGCGTGCTGCTCGGAGCGACGCTCGGCGCGCTGGGGCTGGTCACGGTGCTGATCTGGAACACCTACCGGCGGTCGGTGGGCGCGGGAGACGATGCCGCCCCGATGCACCTGATCGCGATGACGATCGCGCTGGCGGTGACGGGCGTCGTGACATGGGGGACGATCGTCGGCTCGCTCCTGCCGCTGATCCTCAAGCGGGCGGGTTTCGACCCCGGCGTGGCCTCGACGCCGCTGGTGGCGACGCTGATGGACACCTCCGGGATGCTGATCTACTTCGCGGTGGCCATCGTGCTGCTGCACGAGGCGCTGGGCTGAGCGATCGGGAGCAGTGCGGCATGGACATGAGCCCTGAGCGTTGGCGGGCGACGTGCGCATACCTCGGCGAGGTCTTCGGCCCGCTGGGCGAGCCGATCGATGACCAACTGGCGACGCTGCGGCAGCGCGCGGTGGCGGCGGGGCTGCCGGACATCGCGATCTCGCCGGACGTGGGGAGGCTGCTGATGCTGCTGGCGTCGATGGCCGGGCCGGACGGGGGTGGGGCGCGGCTGGCCGCGGAACTCGGCACGCTCGGGGGCTACTCCGCGCTGTGGATCGCGCGCGGCCTCGCGCCGGGCGGGCGGCTCATCACGGTCGAACCGGAGCCGAAGCACGCCGACTTTGCGCAGGGTGAGTTCGAGCGGGCGGGGATGGCGATTCGCATCGAACTGCGCCGGAACCTGGGGGCGGAAACGCTCGCCCGGCTGCTCTCCGAGCACGGCCCGGGTTCGTTCGACTTCGTGTTTCTGGACGCGGTGAAGAGCGAGTACGCGACCTACGCCGTGCTCGCGTCGCACCTCCTGCGTACGGGCGGGCTGCTCGTTGCGGATAACTGCCTCGGCTCGCGCTGGTGGATCACGGACGCGCCGGACCCGGATGCGGAAGCCGAGCGCGACCGCGCGGCGATGGACGGGTTCAACCGGTGGCTCGCGGGGCCGAAGAGCGGTTTTCTCGCGGCGTGCATTGCGAACAGGGAGGGGTTGGCGGTGGCCAGGAAGCAGTGACGCTTAGCGAGCGTGGACTGGTGAAGCGTGCCGCTGCTTCGCTTCGTCTCTCAATCACACTCAACCGCCAACCTTGACGCACCTCGCGCCGCGTGGTGCTGATCGTCCACGGTGGTGAGCCGCCAGCCGGGACGGGCGAGCGAGGTGAGTCCGTCGTGGATGCGTTCGCGGAGGATCGGCAGCAGCGGGCGAAGGGCGATGCCGACGCCGCCGAGCAGGCAGACCTCGTCGGGGCGGTAGATCGCGTGGCCGATACGCACGGCGCGGATGAGCGCGCGCACGGCGGGGTCGTCGGGCGTGAGCGACGCGGCGATGGCGTCCGGGTCCCGGCCGAGGCGGCGTGCGAGCGCGGGCAGGCCGATGTAGGCCTCGAGCGTGCCGCGCGCGCCGTCGGGGCCTCGCGGGGCGTCGTCTCCGAGCGAGACGTCGAGCTGCCCGAAGTGACCGGGACCGTCGCCCGTGACGCGCAGCGGTTGCCCGTCGTCGAGCACGCACGCGCCGACGCCCGTGCCGAGCGAGATCGCCAGCAATCGTCCGGTGATGCCGCGCGACCGCTGCACGTCGATGGCGGCGGCGTGCGCGTCGGTGGTGACCGTCAGCCGCAGCGAACCCGGCGCGACGCCGAGCGCGCGCGCCGCGAGGACTCGCAGGTCCGCGCCGACCAGCCCCGGCAGATTCAGCGAAGCCAGCACCACCGTCGAGCCGGGTTCGCGCACGCCCGGCGCGCACAGGCCCACAGCCTCGGGAGGCTCGTTCGGCGGCAGCCCGAGCGCATCAACAGCCTCGCGCAGCGCGGCGGCGATCCGCTCGGGGCCGGGGCGTTCGTACATCGCGCTGCGCGCGAGCGCAACGGTCGCCCCGTCCCGCAGCAGCGCGGCCTTGACGCTCGAACCGCCGATGTCCAGGCCGAGCGCGATCATCGTCCGCCTTCGGTGATGACGCCGCGTTGACGCAGGTACGCGACGAGGTCCTCCCGCAGGGCCTTGCGCTTCGCGACCGACGCCGCGTCCTTCGGCTCCTCCGGGTTCGCGCTCTCGAAGAAGGCGTGGTACGCGAAGAGGCAGTACCCGCGTTCCAGCCCCGCCAGTTCGATCTGGCGCGGCGTCTGCCCCGGGGCATGACGGAAGGAGCCGATGCCCGGCGCGATCGGCCTCCCCGGCGCGGCCTCTCGCCACGCGCGCAGGTCGTCGGCGAACTGGCGGTCGTCCGTCGTGTACACCATCGGGATCGCCCGCGCGAGCGTCCGCTCACGCAGCCAGACCTCCGACTGCTGCAACTGCTGATCGCGCGCCAGGTCCGGGCGACGCCACACCGCCGCCGTGAGCGCGACACCCGGCCGGGCGAGCGCGCCCTCGGCGGCGAGGCGGCGCACAAGGTCCGTGATGCGCGACGCGATCCACTCCCGGTACGCGGCGCGGTCCTCCGCCGAGTCCACGCCGCGCCGACCCGTCGCCGCCCGGAACATCTGGATCGAGCGAGGGTCGCCGGGGTAGAGCGTCCTGCCGTCCATCGTGTCGGCGACGAAGCGGACGTAGTCGAGGTGCAGGCCGTCCACGGCGTAGCGGCGCACGACGTCCCGCGCCACCTCGACGATGTGGTCCTGAACCTCCGGCAACACGGGATTGAGAATCACGTAATGGTCGTTCAGCGGCTGCGGCCTCCCCTCGGCGTCGTGCAGCCGCCACTGCGGACGCGCGTGGTACAGGTGGCGCGGGTTCTCCGGCGGCGCCGTCCCCTTCCACACCGGGAAGACGTTGATCCAGGCATGGATCCGCATCCCGCGCCGGTGCGCTTCCCGCACGGCCTCCGCCAGCGGATCGAACCCCGGCGAAGTCGAGCCGGCGGGCAGGTCGGCGAGCAGTTCGTGCCCCCACACTTCGAGGCGGCTCTCGTAGAACGCGTCGCCCTGGCCGCGCACCTGGAGGAACACGTCGGTGGTCGCGATCGCGGCCGCGTTCGCCATGATCTGCCGAACGTCCTCGCGCGTCCGGTAGTCCCACCGCGTCACCCACAGGCCCCGGAACTCGCTCCCCGGCGCGGGCTGGCGGGGCGCGACGGCCTCGCACCCCGGCACGAACGCGAGCAGGACAAGCACGCCCATGACAAGATGGCGAATCTTCATCGCGGGCAGTGTAACCGGCCGCTGTCGAAAGAGGCCCGAGCGGGCGCAAGCGGCCGCTTACATGCGAGCAACCCGCCGTTTCGTGGCCCTCGGCGGGCCTGCCATCCGCTATCTACAAGCCCCGAATGCGTATCACGGTGGAACGCGTGGCACCCGGGGCGCCAGTCGGGCACGCGCAAAGGGGTGGCAGCATGAGCGCGGCGATCGGTCTCAACAGCGTGGGCGACACCGGATCGGGGTTGAGACTCTTCGAGAGGGAATCACACCCGCGCGCGCGCCGCGGCAAGGCCCGGCCGGAGCGAGCGAACTCGTCACGGTGCGCCGTCGTGGCGGCGTCCGGCGACCTGACGCGGGACGACGCCCTCCAAGGCGTCTACACGCGATGCCGTCGGGCCATCGACCTCGGCGCGGACGAGTTGCTGATCGACCTGAGCGGCGCGACGAGAGCGGACAGCAGGGCGGTCGCCATGCTCTCCGCCGTGGCGCAGCGGGCGCGACGCGCCGGCATCCCCGTGGAGGTCCGGTGCGGCCGGGTCGTTCGCGACTGGATGCGCGTCTGCCGTGTCGAGCGGTTCTTCAGCCTTCGCGACTGCTGAGCGGCGATTCCTCGTCGATCGCCGGTGGCCGGACCACCCGGACCGTGACGGGCATGCCGAGCGCGCGCGCCACGAGCTCGCCGCGGGTGTGGGCCTGGAGTTTGCGGTGCAGGCTCTTCACGTGGTCGTGGACGGTGTGCGGGCTGCGCGACAGGGCTTTGGCGATCTCGCGCACGCTGAGGCCGTGCGTC
The DNA here is from genome assembly GCA_039794165.1 of Phycisphaerales bacterium. GTDB lineage: Bacteria > Planctomycetota > Phycisphaerae > Phycisphaerales > UBA1924 > CAADGN01. The sequence continues at coordinate 199,595 of JBDIVY010000004.1, read as the reverse complement.
AGCGCATCGAGCACCTCCTGCTCCTTGGCGGTGAGCCACGAGCCGCCCGGCGTGAGCGCGACGCGAGCGCGCTCGGCCAGAAGGGGCAGGGCGGCGCGCAGGATCGCGGTGGATTCCGGTCGCGGCGGCAGAACCCCACGGCGCGCGATGAGGGTGTAGATCGAGGCGAGAGGAGCGCCGTTGCCGCGCGGCGCGAGGATCGGAGCGAGGCCGACGACCGGCTCGCCCACCTCCACGCTCTGCCAGACCGCGCCGATCGGTCCGCTGCGCCACGCCTCGCCGCCCGCGAGTTCCCCCGCCGTCCCGCACACCGCGCGGCCGTCCCACGCCGGCCGAATGTCGATGCCCACGCCCGCGAGCGAGAGCAGGTTCGATCGCAGGACGGCGGGCAGGCCGCGTTCGCCCTCCTCAGTCACCCATGCGCCCGCCGCCTCGTGCGCGACCACCCGACCCACGGGATCGATGTTCACGACACCGCACGTCGCGCAGTCGCCCAGCGCAACGAGCACGCACGCCGCCCGCTCGCACCAGTCCGGCGTCGCGACCGCCGGCAGGCGCTCGATCTCCTGCGCGATCCGCGCGACGGCGGTCAGCATCGGCGTGGCTGATTGTGCGGTCGAATGCATCCCTGGCCTCCCGGAAAGAGGGGGTCGATATCAGGCGCTCCGCACCAACAGAGTGTATCGGCAAGTTCCCGAACGAATGAACGCCGAAACTTCTCGCGATCCAGGCCGCTCACGCTCGGCTCCGGCCGTCCGAATCGCGAGCGCCGCTGCTCGCGTTTGCCCGCAATCCCCATGTTTTTGTGGCACGATCCGCGCCCCGTTCGCCGCCGCTCGCACAGAAGTATGGACCACACCAGCGCCGATTCCCCGCGCGCAATCACGCGCATATCCTTCCCGTCCGTCGTCGCGGGACACCCCCGACGTTGAGGAAGGCCACCCGATCAGGGGGATCACGCGGCATGAGCGGGACCGAGAGACCGGCACGACCTGGGACGCTCGACACCGACGCCCGCGTTGTCATCATCGGCGCGGGGCCGACCGGGCTGGGCGCGGGCTACCGCCTGCGCGAACTCGGGCACCGCAACTTTGTGATCGTCGAGCGCGACGCGCACGGGGGGGGCCTGGCCAGCAGTCATGTCGATGAGGCGGGCTTCACGTGGGACGTCGGCGGGCACGTGATGTTCAGCCACTACGCCTACTACGACGCCTGCTTCGACGCCATGATGGGCGACGAGTACACGCTCAACGACCGGGAGTCGTGGGTGCGGATGATGGGGCGGTGGGTGCCGTACCCGTTCCAGAACAACGTGCGCTACCTGCCCAAGGAGGTGGCGTTCGAGTGCCTGAGCGGGCTGATCAAGGCCCAGACCGGGCGCGGCGGGGTGGCGCACCACTCGCAGGCCCGCAACTTCGGCGAGTTCATCGACGCCGTCTTCGGCGAGGGGATCGCCCGGCACTTCATGCGCCCGTACAACTTCAAGGTCTGGGCGCACGCGCCGGAGATGATGAACAAGACCTGGATCGGCGAACGCGTCGCCGTCCTCGACGTGGACCGCGCCCTGCGCAACGTCGTCCTCGAACAAGACGACTACGGCTGGGGGCCGAACAACCGCTTCAAGTACCCGCTCCGCGGGGGCACGGGCGAGTTCTACCGGCGCATCGGGGCGACCCTCGACGGGCACGCGCGCTACGGACGCTCGCTGGTCTCGATCGACCCGGAGTCGCGCGTGGCGCGGTTCGACGACGGCAGCGAAGAACGCTACGACGCCCTCATCTCCGCCATCCCGCTCGACGTGCTGGTGCGCGACGTGGTGCGCGGCGCGCCGGCACGCGTGCGCGAGGCCGCGTCCCGCCTGCGCCACTCGGGCGGGCACATGGTCGGCGTCGGCATCCGGCGACCGTGCCCGAGCACGAAGAGCTGGATGTACTTCCCCGAGGACAACTGCCCGTTCTACCGCGTCACGTACCTCTCGAACTACTCCCCCCACATGACACCCGACAAGGACGGGTTCTACTCGCTGCTCTGCGAGACGAGTTTCAGCGAGTTCAAGCCCGTGAACGAGGCCACGATCGTCGAGGAGACGATCCGCGGCCTGGAGAACGCCGGGCTGCTGGAGCCGGGTGAGCGGGACGACATCGTGAGCGTCTGGCACCGGCGCGTCGAGTACTCGTACCCCACGCCCACCGTGGACCGCGATGACGCCCTGAGCGTCGTCATCCCGTGGCTCGAGGCGCACGGCATCTATTCCCGCGGCCGCTTCGGCATGTGGAAGTACGAGGTGAGCAACACCGACCACACGCTCATGCAGGGCGTCGAGGTCGTGAACCGGCTGCTGCTCGGCGAGCCGGAGACGACGATCGGCCTCGTCTACGCGACCACCGACGACGGGCGCGAGGCCGCGATGCACGAGCGCCCAGCGCACGCCGGCTCCGGCGAGAAGCGGCTGGCCGAGCCGAAGCCCGTCGCGGACGCGGGCGACCGCGAGGAGGCCTCGCGCTCTGAGGAGGAGTTGGGCGTGACGAGCCGCGACGGCTGACGCTGGGAGGACGCGATGGCAGGGCACGGGCGCGTTCCGTCCTCGGATGCCGCAGCGGCGGTCGAGCGCGCGTGGCACGCCATGCCGGCCGAGCGGGCGTTCGAGGCGCTGGGCGCGTCGCCCGAGGGGCTGACGAGCGGCGAGGCGACGCGCCGGCTCGGCGAGTTCGGGCGCAACGAGGTGCCGCTCGCCGGGGCAGCGGCGTGGTGGCGCATCATCGGACGCCAGTTCGCCAGCCCGCTCATCTACCTGCTGATCGCCGCGGGCGTCCTGTCGATCGCGATCGGCGAGCACACCGACGCGGGCTTCATCTTCGCGGTCGTCCTGCTGAACGCCGTCATCGGCACGATCCAGGAGTGGCGGGCGGAGCGCAGCACGCAGGCGCTCCAGCGGCTGCTCTCGCTGCGGGCCGCCGTGGTGCGCGACGGCGAGGTGCGCGAGATCGACGCGGCGGAGGTCGTGCCGGGCGACGTGGTTGCGCTCGAGTCGGGCAACCGCGTGCCGGCGGACCTGCGGCTTTTCCGCGCGTCGGGGTTGGAGGCGGACGAATCGCTGCTGACCGGCGAGTCGGTGGCGGTGCACAAGGACGCGGCGTGGCTGGGCGAGCCGGGAACGCCGGTCGCCGACCGGCGCAACGTCGCCAACGCCGGCTCGACCATCGTGCGCGGGCGCGGGCGGGGCGTGGTGGTGGCGACCGGGGCCGACTCCGCCGTCGGTCGCGTGGCGAGCGAGATGCTCGGCGCCGAGGCGGGCAGGCCCCCGCTGCTCGTGCGGCTGGACCGCTTCAGCAAGGTCGTCGGCGTCGCGGTCATCATCGCGGCGTTCGCGGTCGCGATCATCGGCGTCGTCGGGCAGGACCGGGCGCCGACGGAGATGGTGTTCTTCGCGGTCGCGCTCGCGGTGTCGGCGATCCCCGAGGGTCTGCCTGTGGCGATCACCGTCGCGCTCACGGTCGCAAGCCGGCGCATGGCGACGCGCGGCGTGCTGGTCCGCAGGCTCGGCGCGGTCGAGGGCCTCGGCTCGTGCACGCTCATCGCCAGCGACAAGACCGGGACGCTGACATGCAACGAACTGACCGTGCGCGAGGTTCGGCTCGCCTCGGGCGCCGCGCTGGCCGTCTCGGGCGAGGGCTTCTCGCCCGAGGGCGGGGCGTCGCCCGTCGAGGGATCGCCGCCCGTGGACCGGGAGGAACTCGACGCGCTGGCCCGGGCCGCCGCGCTCTGCAACGAGGGCGACCTGCACCGCGACGACGGACGCTGGGCCTGGCGCGGCGACCCGACGGATGTCGCGCTGCTCGCGCTCGCGCACAAACTCGGCGCATCCCGCGGCGACCTCCTCGACCGCCACCCCGAGATCACGCGCATCGCATTCGAGCCGGAACGACGCTACGCCGCCTCCTTCAATGAGGCGCAGGGCGGAGCCCGCGTGTTCGTCAAGGGCGCGCCGGAGCGCGTGCTCGACATGTGCGCGGGCCTCGGCCAGGCCGAGACCGGGGAACTGCGCCGCACGGCGGAGGGCATGGCCGGGCGCGGCATGCGCGTGCTCGCGATTGCGGAGGGCGCGGCGCCGGCGTCGCTCGACCCCTCGCAAGCCCCGCCCGAGCCGGCGGGGCTGCGCCTGCTCGGGTTCGTGGGCATGATCGACCCGCTCCGCCCCGGCGTGGCGGACGCGGTCCGCGCGTGCCGGTCGGCGGGCATCACCGTGAGCATGGTCACCGGCGACCACCCCGTGACCGCGCTCGCCATCTCTCGCGAACTCGGGCTTGCGGACGACGAGTCGCAGGTCGTGACCGGCGCGGAACTGGCGCGGTTGGACGGCCAAGGGCTGGCGGGGGTCGTGCGGCGGGCACGGGTCTTCGCCCGCGTCGCGCCGGAGCAGAAACTGGATGTGGTGAAGGCCGAGCAGGCCGCGGGGCACTTCGTCGCCGTCACGGGCGACGGCGTGAACGACGCCCCCGCGCTGCGGGTCGCGAACATCGGCGTGGCGATGGGACGGGCCGGAACGGATGTCGCCCGCGACGCGGCGGACCTCGTCATCACGGACGACAACTTCGTCACGATCGCGGCCGGCGTCGAAGAAGGCCGCATCGCCTACGACAACGTCCGCAAGTGCGTCTTCCTGCTCATCTCGACGGGCGCGGCCGAGGTCGTGCTCGCGCTGCTCGCCGTCGCCGCGGGCACGCCGCTCCCCCTGCTGCCGGTGCAACTGCTCTGGCTGAACCTGGTGACGAACGGCATCCAGCACGTCGCGCTGGCCTTCGAGCCGGGCGAGGGGGACATCCTCAAGCGCGCTCCCCGCCCGCCGACGGAACGCATCTTCAACCGGGTGATGATCGAGCGAACGCTCGTGGCGGCGGCGGTCATGGGGTGCGTCGCCTTCGCGGCCTTCAACCACCTGCTCGCCTCGGGGTGGTCGGAGGCAGACGCCCGCAACGCGATCCTGCTGCTGATAGTGCTCTTCGAGAACGTTCACGTCGGCAACTGCCGGTCCGAGACGGTCTCGGCTCTGCGGATGTCCCCCCTGCGAAGCCCGATCCTGCTGGCAGCGACGGCCGGGGCGTTTCTGGTGCACGCGGCGGCGATGCACACCCCCGGCCTGAACTCGGTCCTCGGAGCCGGGCCGCTGCCCCTCGGTGTCTGGGCAGCCATGGCCGGGCTGGCCCTTTCGATCTTCGTGGTCATGGAACTGCACAAGGTCTGGTGGCGCAGACGGATGCGTCGAACTGGCAGAGTCTGACCACGCGGTAGTGTTTGCGAGGGTATTCCCCTGGCCCGATTATGCGGTTCCTGCGGTTTGCGCGAAACAAACCGGCGGAGCGGGTGGCACGAGCCGTTCCTTGGGGCACATTTCCACATCGAGCAGCGACGGCAGGAGGGTGCCGCCGCTGGCCGGGGGTGCGCCCGTGTGCCTCCCCCGGTGAGCCTGACCCGTTGGGAAACCGGGCGGCCCCGTCCGCGGGGCGTGCCTTGGCGGCATGAGTGCGCTGACCCGCCATACCGAGTCCCCGTTCCGCGCTGTGGACTGGGAGCCGATGGTGACCCAGATGCTCGACGAGCATCACCTGGTCGCCTGGAGCGGCGTGCCGCGCCGCCGCGTGCACTTCGCCGCCGCCCTGAGCCAGTTCCTCGGGGCGCAGCGCGACACCGAGGTCTGCGCCTTCTACGGCCGCTACGTCACCGACCTCGAGAGCTTCTGCTATCAGTTGGAACGCGCCCTCCCGGGCGTGCCCTTGGAGCGGCGGATCGACGGTTCGAGCGGGATCGCCGCGCTGCTGCGCTCGCGTCACACCTTCCGGCACCGTTCCGCCAGCAAGTACCGCTACTTCGTCTGGCACGACGCGGACGTGCTGCTCCGCGAGAACCACAAGCTGTTCGGTCGCCTGGCGGATGCCCTCGCCGGCGTGGCCGCGGAGGCCGAGTACGCCAGCGACGAACTCCTCATCATTCAGCGCACGATCTTCGTCGGCGGTCCTCTTCTCGACGTCTACGCCGAGAACCGCCACGGACAGTTCCGCACCTGGTACTCGGACGGCCACGGCGAGCCGTTCTGGAAAGTCGTCACCGGCCTGGATGCGCCCCCCGTCCTGCGCTACCAGATCGACCTGCTCAACAAGTGACCGAGAGGCGGGCGGGCCGTCGCACGAGAGACACCCAGCCCGGGTGCGCCCGCACCGGGCACGGAGGAGACGACGCCCACCCGCCCCCCGGTCACGCCCGCCCTTGACTCGAAGCGCCGGGCCGCGTTTGCTGGACCCGTGCGCATCATCGCGGGCGAGTTCCGAAGCCGAAGGCTGCACGTCCCCCCCGAGGGGTCGCCCACGCGCCCCATGCCGGACCGCGTGCGCGAGTCGCTCTTCGGGCTGCTGCGCGGGCACACCGAGGGCGCGGCCGTCTTCGACGCCTTCGCCGGGACAGGCTCCATCGGACTCGAAGCCGTCAGCCGCGGGGCGTCGCGGTGCGTGATGGTCGAGCGCGACCGGCGCGTCGCCGACACGCTGGAGCGGAACGTGCGTGAACTCGGCGCGGAAGACCGCTGCGAGGTCGTCGTCGGCGATGCGCTCGGGGCCGGCGCGCTGGCCGCGTGCCCCATGCCCGTGCACCTCGTCTTCTTCGACCCGCCCTACGCGCTCGTCGAGGACGCGGCCGGGTGGCAGCGGGCGCGCTCGCAGTTCATGCGCCTGGTCGACCGGCTGGACGAGACGGGCTACGCCGTGCTGCGCACGCCCTGGCCCTTCCTGCACGCGGCGCAGGCGGCCCCCGCGCCGACGGAGCCGACCCGCACGGCGCGCCCCGCACGCCGGCGCGGCAGGCGGATGGAGCCGATGGAGCACGACGAGCCGGAGGCTGATTCGGAGATCGAACCGACCCCCCCCCCCGCGCCCCCGAAAACCCGCGTGGACCTCACACTCCCCAACGCGCTCGGCCCCGAAACGCACGTCTACCACCACACGGCGGTGCACCTGTACATGCGCAAGCCCGACGCGTGATCGTCATCCCCGGACGGCGTTCGCTCCGACAGGTGATGCGCTTCCGGGCCGGTCATCGCGGGGCGGGGCCCTTCAGGCCCCGGCGGGGCGAGTCTCCGGCAGCGAGCGCACCACCGCCTCCAGCGTCGCCGCCTCGTCCAGCCCGTCCACCTCCACCACCGCGTCCGCCAGTTCGCGGTAGAGCGGGTCGCGGGCGGCGTGGACGGCGTCGATCTCGGCGAGCGGGTCGGCCCCGGTGAGCGAGGGGCGGTCGGTGTTGTCCGCGGCGGTGAGGCGGGCGCGGAGCGTGGCCGGCGCGGCGCGCAGGTAGACGATTCGCCCCATGCCGCGCGTGCGGGCGTTGCGGAGGAAATCGGCCGCGCCCGGCGCGGTGGGCGTCCCCCCCCCGAGGGCGACGACGGGTCCGGGGTTGGAGCGGGGGAAGGCCTGGTTGACGAGGGCGCGGTACTCGGCCTGTCGGAAGCGTGCCTCGCCGTGGCGGTCCCAGAGTTCGCGGAGCGTGCCCTCGCCGAGGTAGGTGACGGTGACCGCGTCGAGGTCGATGAAGGGCCGCCCGAGGTGTTCGGCGAGGCGAGGGCCGAGGGCGCTCTTGCCCGAGCCGCGCAGGCCGATCAGCAGGATGCTCGCCCGTGGGTCGTCCATCGCGATTGCGCCGATCACCCGATGCCCAGCGGAGCCACGGTGACGCTCGGCTCCTCGACCGTGCCGCGCACAAGATACTTCATCAGGCGGTCCGTGACGGAGCCGATCGCCTCGCCAACTCGGCCGAGCAGCGACTGCACCCGTTCGAGCGGCCCGGCGTTGACAGCCAGGTCCAGCGAGCCGTCGTACCCGACCGTGCCCGTCCCGCGCGCCGCCAGGAAGTTCGTCACGACCTCCGACTCAGTGACGTTCAAGCCCAAGGGCGCGAGGTCGAACGAGGCCGAGGCGCGGTGGCTCGACTCGCGGCTCTCCCGCGCCCCGCGCGCCACGTTCATCGCGTCGGCGAGTTGCGTGATGCCCGGCACCATGAGCAGCCGCCCGTTCTCGACGTTGATCGAGCCGGCGCCGCCGATCGATTCGGCCATGGCGTCGAGCGAGAGCGTGACCGTGCCCTCGCCGCGCAGGCGCCCCGCGAGTCGGGCGTCGGCGCGGTCCTCCTGCGAGCGGAGAAGGGCGTTGAGGTCGAGGCGGTCCGCGGTCCAGCGCAGCGCGGCCGGCATCGTCGCGTCGCGAAGTTGGGCGGTCCCGGTCGCCTGAGCCTGCCCGTCGAGCAGCACGGCCTCGAACGCGGCGAGCGTGCCGACGCCGTCGCGGACGGTCGCTTCCGCCCGCGCCTCGTCGATCGGAAGTCGCATCCGGCCCGCCGCGATGTTGAACTCGCGCAGCGTCACTTGCGCGGTCAGCGGGCCTGCAAAGGGGTCGTTCAGGTCCGCACGCCCCCACGCGCGCACCTCCAGCACGCCCCGCGCATCGCGCTCCATGAGCAGCGATTGCACCTGCGGCGGCAACACGTCCATCGCGTCCGGGGCGATCTCCGCCGTCAGCAACAGGCGCTCGACGTCCGCGACGAGCCTGTCGAGGCTCACCGCCCCGCGCACCTCCAACTCCGCCGCGTGCCCCACGCGAGACGCGGTCCGCACCGCGTACCACACCGCCTCCCCGTTGTGCTCCTCCGGCACGAGGTCGAGCGACGCCTCGATCCCGCGCAGGATCATCGGCGGTGAGCCTTCCCCCTCGTCATAGTGGAGCGAGGCGTCGCGCAGGGCGACGTGGCGCAGGCGGAGCACATTCGAGAGCCGGAACTCCGGGGCGACCGCGTCGTCGCGGCCGGGCACGGCCTTCACCATGGGATCCAGCCCGAGCCACCCCCGCTCGCCGTCCGCGCCGACGGGGCCGCGCACCAGCCGCACCGTCGGCGACTCCAACTCCACGCGCTCGACCATGATCGGCTGCCCGAGCCGCGGGACCTCGGCCAGCGTCAGCGTCATTCGCTCGAGTTCGAGCACGCGCGTTCCGTCGGGCGCGGTCAGCGTGACGCCCGAGAGCACGAGCGTCCCCGGCGCGTCGTACCGCACCGTCGAGAATCCGAGTTGCGGGTGCAGGTACGCGTTGACGATGCCGACGACCTGCCGGCCCAGGTAGTCCTGGAGGTCTTCGCCCAGCGCGGCGATGGTCCCGCGTTGCTTGAGCGTCCATACGAGGCCCACGGCGCACGCAGCCAGAACAATGCACAGCAGCGCGCCCAGCGCCACGGTCTTCCGTTTCGCCATCGCTCCCTCCCCCGGGCGCGAGAGGCCGACTCAGGCTCTCGACTGGTACGAGCCGTCGGCCGTGCTGACCCGGATCTTCTCCCCCACGGAGATGAACGGGGGCACCTTTGTCTTCAGCCCGGTTTCGCAGGTCGCTTCCTTGGTCTGGTTCGTCGCCGTCGCGCCCTTGATGCCGGGCGGCGTGTCGGTCACCGTCAGTTCAACGCTCGACGGCAGGTCGATCGTCACCGGGTTGCCGTCGTGGCAGAGCACGACGATCTGCACGTTCGGCGTGAGGAACTGCATCGCGTTCCCCAGCACGTCCTCGGGGATGACGATCTGGTCGAAGGTCTCGGTGTCCATGAACGTCGCGCCGCTGGAGTCGGAGAAGAGGTACTCCATGGGCCTGCGGTCGAGGTCGATCGTCTCCACGTCGTCGGTGCTGCTCAGTCGCTTCTCGATGCTCTTGCCCGACAGCACGTCGCGGATCTTGATCTGGATGAAGGCGCGGAGGTTGCCGGGGGTGCGGTGCTCGAACTCCGTCACCACGAACAACTTGCCGTCCATCTTCACGCCAAGCCCGGGCCGCAGGTCATTCGCCTTCATCGCGTCGTTCCCGATCGTTAGGGTTCTCTCAGGGCGGATCGCCGCGGAGAGGGGGCGAATGGTAGCCTGATACAATGCCCGGACGCGCCGGGCACGGAGAATCGACGATGCCCTGGACACGAAGGCGGTTTCTGGCGGCGACGGGGGCGGCTGCGCTGACGCCGATGGCACTGTCGGGGCGGGCCTGGGCGCGCGGGCGGGCCGACCGGTTCTTCACCTGGGAGCATCTCCGCGACGGCGTGTGGGCCGCGATGGGCGACGGCGGGAACACGCTCGTGGTCCGCGCGGGCGACGAGTTGCTCCTCGTGGACACGAAGTATCCCGGCATCGCGCGCGCCCTGCGGCGCGAGGCGGAGTCGCACGGCGGGACGGTCGCGCTCGTCATCAATACACACCATCACGCCGACCACACCGGCGGCAACGTCGCGTTCACCGGCGACGTGCCCTTGCTGGCGCACGGCGGAGCGGCGGAGCGAGTCGCCGCCCAGATCGACCGACTCCGGCAGATGGCGAGGAGCGGACCGGCCCAACTGGGTCGCGACCGAGGCGACCAGGAGCGCGTGGCGGGCGAGGCGGCCGAACTGGCCGAGAGGGCCGACGCTCTTGCACCCGAGCAGTTCATGCCGACGAGGCCGATCGACCGGTTCCCGCACGAGGAGCGTATCGGAAGTGTTGCGGTGGAGTTGCACCACTTCGGGGCGGGCCACACGGACAACGACGTGGTGGTGCGCGTCCCGTCGCTGGACGTGCTGCACGCGGGCGACCTGCTCTTCCACAACCTGCACCCGTTCTTCGATCCGACCGGCGGCGTCACCTGCCGGGGTTGGATCGAGAGCGTGAAGCGGACTGTCGCGCTGTGCGACGAGCGCACGATGGTGGTGCCCGGGCACGGCGCGTTGACGGACGCGGGCGGTCTTCGCAAGCAACTCACCTATCTCGAACGGCTGTGGGACGAGGTCTCGAAGGCGGTGCGCGAAGGCCGCGAGCGCGCCGAGGTCGAGGCCATGCGGTGGGAGTTCATGGACGGGTACGGGTACGAGCAGGTGCGCGCACGGGCGATCGGCGCGGTGTTCGAGGAGGTGCTCGCCGCCGGAGGCTGACACAAGGACCGCGGCCGGGAGACCGAGCATGAAACGCTCCCCCGAGTTGGAACCCTGGAACGTCTCCGCGTCCGCATACCCGGGCCACGACGCTCCCATCACCGACAGGCTCCGCTTTCTGCTGGGCTACGCCCTCCTCGCGCCGTCGGGGCACAACACGCAGCCGTGGATCTTCCGGTTGCGCGGCGGGCGGGTCGAGGTGTACGCGGATCGGTCGCGTGCGTTGCCGGTGGTTGATCCCGACGATCGGAAACTGACGACGTCGTGCGGGTGCGCGCTCTTCAATCTTCGGGTCGCCGCCGAGCACTTCGGCTACCAGCCCCTCGTCGAGCTGCTGCCCGACCCCGGCGATCGCGACCTGCTCGCCACGTTCGCGCTCGGCCCGCGCGAAGAGGTCCCGCACGAGATGCACGTGCTCTTCGGCGCGATCCCGCGCCGGCACACCAACCGCGCTCCCTTCGAGCAGCGCGCCGTCGAGGACGGGCTCCAGGCCCGGCTCGTGGCCGCGGCGGAGACGGAGCGAGCCTGGCTCGCGTGCTTCACGCGCAAGCGCGACAGGCACGCGATCGCGGGGCTGGTGGCCGAGGGCGACCGAATCCAGTTCGCCGACAAGCGGTTCCGGCGCGAGTTGGCGGCGTGGATCCACGCGAACCGAAGCCACAGCCGCGACGGCATGCCCGGCTACGCCCACGGCTACAGCGACCTCGTCTCCATCGCCGAGCCGTTCGTCATCCGCACCCTCGATCTCGGCAAGGGCGTCGCCGCCAAGGATCTCGACCTGGCGGAGCACTCCCCGCTGCTCGCCGTGCTCGGCACACAGGGCGATTCCACGGTCGAATGGATGCGCGCCGGACAGGCGTTGCAGCACGTGCTGCTGCTGGCGACGGCCGTGGGGCTGTCGGCGTCGTTCCTGAACCAGCCCATCGAGGTGGAAACGCTGCGTCCCCGACTCGCGTCGATGACCGAGCGCCAGGGCGTGCCGCAGTGCCTCCTGCGCATCGGGTACGCGCCCGAGGCCAAACCCACGCCGAGGCGCGGGGTTGAGGAAGTGGTTCGGGGTTGAGCACGTGCCACGACGGTCGTGTCTCTTGTTCTTCCTCTTCTTCCGGTTCTCTCACGACGGTCGTGCGGTGGCCGAGGCACGACCGTCGTGCCTGGGACGACGGTGGTAGTCGGGAAGTTGTGCCACGACCGTCGTGTCTCTTGTCCTTCCTCTTCTTCCGGTTCTCTCACGACGGTCGTGCGTGGGACGAGGCACGACCGTCGTGCCTGGGACGACGGGGGTAGTCGGGTTCGAAGACAGGCACGACGGTCGTGGCACGGGGCGATATCCTCGGTCCCGCATGCATCCACGGTTCGCACAGTTCCCCAGGGCGCTCGCCGATCAGGCCCGACCCGCGCGGCTCGGCGCGGCGGGCATCCCGGCGATGCTCGTGCACCCGGACTGGTCGCGCCCCGCGCCGACGCTCGTCTGGCTGCACGGACGCACGGTCAGCAAGGAACTCGACCCCGGGCGCTATCTGCGGCTGATTCGCGCTGGCATCGCGGTCTGCGCGATCGATCTGCCGGGGCACGGCGAGCGCGAGGGGCCGCGGATGCACGACCCGGGGCACACGCTCGACGTCGTCGAGCAGGCGGTGGGCGAGATCGACACCGTTGTCGGCGCGCTTGACGCCTCCGAGCACAACGGCGTGTTCGACTCGGCACGGCTCGCCATCGCCGGAATGTCGGCGGGCGGGATGGTCACGCTGCGCAGGCTGTGCGAGCCGCACCCGTTCGCGGCGGCGTTCGTCGAGGGAACGAGCGGGCGGCTGACGGACCTCTACTTCCCGCCGCCCGGCTCGGGGCGGAAGGCGTGGCCGATCGACCACCCGAGGGAGCGGGTCGAGCGGCTGGATCCGTCGCGGCACCTGGCGGGCTGGAGGCCGATCCCGTTCATGGCGATCCACGCGACGGGGGACCGCATGGTCGCCTTCGAGACGCAGCGGGCGTTCATCGACGATCTGCGGGCGCATTACGCCGCCGTGGGAGCGGACCCGGAGCGGGTCCGACTGGTGACGTTCAGCGAAACCGGCGCACCGGAGGAGCACGCCGGGTTCGGGCGCTGGTCGAACGACGCCAAGATTGCGATGGTGGAGTTCCTGACGGCGTCGCTCGGGCCTACTCCGGGCTGATCTCGTCGAGGAGCGCGTCGAGTGCCGCGTCGAGGCGTTCGGCGGTCGGATAGGCTCCGGACTCGATCTCGTGCCGGAGGCGGTCCACGAGGTCATGGCGGATATCGGGTAGGTCGCGGAGGCGGCTCATCAGCACGGACAGACGCGACACCTCGACACGGTCGCCTGGCCGAGTGGGGGCCTGGACCTCGACCGGCGGGCGTGCCCGGTCTCCGGTCGTGGAGGCGACCCCCTCGGCCGATCGGCCCGCCTGCGTGCCTCCCAGAGGAGCGACGTTGAACATCGAACGAACCTCCAACCGACGCCGCCCGGGGGCTTGGAGCCGGGCCTCCCGATCGGCCGACGCCCCGGCGGGACGCCCGACCGTCATGGCCAGAGTATCGACGAGCGGCCTCGCGGGGCTTCAATACTGAGAAAAGTGCCCCGATCTGCCGCAAACTGTTGGCGGACACAAACTTACCGCGCGTGGCCCCACGCCCCGCCGCCGGGTAGGCTGGAAGCGGGGCAGGAGTATCGACCATGGCACTCGGGACCAAGGGAACGGGCCGGAGCCGTCTGGGCTGGGTGGCCGCGGCGTGCGTCTCCGTGGCGTGCGCCCCCCTCGTCGCGGAGGGGGGGGGATGGCAACAGCCGGAGCGTCGGCGCGGCCAGCCCGCGCCCGGCACGCAGCCGCAGCCGACCGCCGTCCCCATGGCGGACGACTGGACCATCGTGATCGCGGCCTTCATCGGTCCGGACAAGGCGGAGCGCGCGGCGCAGTCGCTCTGGAAGGCGAAGTCCCTGGCCGGTCTGGAGAGCGCGTTCGTCGAGGAGCGAGGCCGCGCCGCCGTGCTGGCCTTCGGCAACTACGCCGGACCGGACGATCCGAGGGCCGCGGCCGACCTGCGCCGGGTGCAGACGCTCGTCGTCGATGGTCAGCGACCGTTCGCCGACGCCCTGCTCAGCCCGCCAAGCCCGGACCGCCTCGTCGGCAGCATCCCTCAGTTCGACCTGCGCAACGCGAAGAAGTACTACGGCCCGTCCGCCCTCTACACGCTGCAGGTGGGTATCTACGGGCAGGGCGACGACAAGCGGCCCTCGGCCCAGGAACTGGCCGAGTTCCGGCGCACCGCGGAGCAGGCCGCGGCCCAGTTGCGGCGCGAGGGCGACCTCGCCTTCTACTACCACGGCCCCGAGCGGAGCACCGTGACCGTCGGCATCTTCGGCACCACCGACTACGACCCCGTCAACTCGCCGGGCTTCGAGGGCCTCGCCCTGCGCCAAGCCCGCCAGCGGCACCCCCTGAACCTGCTCAACGGCAAGGGCATCCGCGAGCGCGTCCGAGGCGTGCCCGCCAACGATCCGAAAGCCTGGCGGATGCAGCCCAGTTCGCTGGTGGGGGTGCCGGACGAAGCCAGGTAGCGTCGCAAAGCGAACAGCGAAAAGCGAAAAGCGAAAACTGAACATGAAGCACGAGGGCAGGTGTCGGACTGTCCGACGACCCTCTGAATGTTCGTTTTTCGCTTTTCGCTTTGTTCCCCTCCCCTCCGCTCACCGAGGGGTCAGGTCGCCGTAGCCCTGCAGCCAGAGCGGTTCGATGCGCAGGGCGCGCCACCTGCCGTCAGGGTCTTCGCGCCAGGTGATGAGGCAGACGAAGCCGTGGGGGCGGGCGGTGATGTCCGGGGTCACGCGGACGGAGGGCCGGGTGCGGGCGAGGCCGCGCTGGGGGCCGATCTGGGCCTGCACACCGGTGATCTTGTGCTGCGACACGGTGTACCGACCTCGCAGGTTGTCGGCGATCCAGTTGATGGTCTCGGGCTTCTCCCAGCCGCTCGGCGCGCGGTCGAAGGTGACCAGGCAGTCCGGGGCGAGCAGGTCGTCGAGGGCGCGGGCGTCGGCGCGGGCCACGGCGTCCACCAGCAGACGGGTGCGTTCGACCACTCGCTCACGCTGCGTCTCGACAAGCGAGGCAATGGCGAGCAGCGCGCCCGCGATGAGAAGCGACGCGCCGAGGGCGACACCGGCGTGCTTTGTGCGAGCCCGACGATGGAAGGCGATCGCCGCGATCGCGCCCGCGGCGAGCACCGCGATGGCGAGCGGAAGGGGTGATTCGAAGAGGAGGTGTGGGATGATGGGCGGTCGCGGGAGCGATGGGAGTGAAGGCGGCGGCGTCAGGATGGCGAGGGCCGGAGTGGAGGCGAGGCAAACGGCGAGGGCACAGGCGGGACGCCTGGGCAACCGGGTACAACCGCTCTTCCTCGGGTAGGCTCTGGCGTCGGGCATCTTTGCAGCCCCGTCGTCGGGCGGGTCGATCCAAGGCCGGTGAACGGATCGGAGAGCGGATGACGGTAGGGCACGCGGGACAGCCTGGGCACGCGCCCAGCGCGGAAGTGTTGCAGCGCAACCTGCGCGCGCTGGCGGTGCGCTCGGCGCGAGCGGCGGAGGCGGTGCGGCTTGCGACGCCAAAAACCGACCTGACCTTCGCGGTCGCCGACGACGGCGCGATCACGGCGTGCGAGGGCCAAGGCCCCTCCGCACGCTGGCTGGCGAGTCGGCGGCGGCCGCTGGAAGAGGCCGAGCGTCTCGCGGCGACCGTTGACCCGCGCGCCTCGGGCGGCGTCGCCGTGCTCGGGTTCGGCGTGGGGCACCACGTCGGATCGCTGGTTCGCCGGATGGGCACGGCCGGCTTCGTCGTCTGTTTCGAGCCGGACGCCGGGCTGCTCCGGGCCGTGCTCGAACGCGTGGACTGCTCGGCGTGGCTCGGGGGGGGCACGGTGGCGGTGCTGACGGACTGCGACTCGGTCGCCCTCACCAATGCCGTCTCTGGCGCGGAGGGCATCATGTCGCTGGGCGTGAGGATCGTCGAGCACCCGGCGAGCAAGGCGCGGCTGAGCGCGCACGCGGCGCGCTTCGGCGAGGAACTGGCCCGCACGATGCGCGCCATGCGCACGACCGTCGTCACGACCCTCGTCCAGATGGAGACGACGCTCCGCAACCTGCTGATGAACCTCGACCACTACGCGGGCTGTCCGGGCGTGGGCGACCTCGCCGGCGCGTGCGCAGGGCTACCCGCGGTGGTGGTGAGCGCGGGGCCAAGCCTGCGGCGGAACATCGACCTGCTGGCGCGCCCCGGCGTGCGCGACCGCGTCGTCATCATCGCCGTGCAGACCGTGCTGAAACAGCTGCTCGAACGCGGCATCCGCCCGCACTTCGTCACCGCGCTGGATTGGCACGAGATCTCGCGACGCTTCTACGAGGGACTGGCCGCCGACGACGTGCGCGGCGTCACGCTCGTCGCCGACGCGAAGGCGAACCCGGCGATCCTCGCGTCGTTCCCCGGCGCGATCCGGTGCCCCGCGGACCCGGTGCTCGACGCCGTGCTGGGGAGCGTGCACCGGCACGACCCGGGCGTGCTGCCCGCGGGCGCGACGGTGGCGCACCTGGCGTACTACCTCGCGCGCCACCTCGGGTGCGACCCGGTCATGCTCGTCGGGCAGGACCTTGCGTTCACGGACGGGCAGTACTACGGCCCGGGCGCAGCGATCCACGGCGTGTGGGCGGGCGAGATCAACGAGTTCAACACGCTCGAAATGCTCGAATGGCAGCGGATCGTGCGCCACCGGCGCCTGCTCCACCGCGTCGAGGAAGCCAATGGTCGCCCCGTCTTCACCGACGACCAGATGGCGGCGTACCTGGTGCAGTTCGAGCGGGCGTTCGAGGAGGACGCGCGGCGCAGGCTGACGACGATCGACGCGACCGAGGGGGGGGCGCGCAAGCGGCACACGACGCCGATGCCGCTGGGCGAGGCGCTCGACCGGCACGCGGGGGTGGGGGCGCCGCGCGTCGCGCTGCCGCCCGCGGAGCGCGACGAGGGCGCGCTTCGGCGCGGGGCACGCCTCGGCGCCGAGCGGGCGCGGGCGCTGCGCCGCGGCGTCTGGCGGGTCGGCGAGATCAGCCGCGAGACGGCGAGGCTGCTCGAGGAGATGCGCGACCACCACGCCGACCAGGCCCGCGTGAACCGCCTCATCGGGCGCGTGCAGGCCCTCGCCCGCGAGGTCGAGTCGCTGAGCGCGGCGTACGAACTCGTGCAACGGCTGAATCAGACGGGCACGCTCCGCCGCTTCCGCCACGACCGCGAGATCGGGCTGGACGCGGGGCTGTCGCCGCTGGAGCGCCAGCGGAAGCAGATCGAGCGCGACCTCGAGAACGTGACGTGGCTGGCGGACGCCGCCGACGCGATGGGGCGGATGCTCGACGACACCGCGGCGGCCATGGAGGGCGGGCCGAAGGTGACGCGCACCCCCGCGCCCGAGTCGGCCGGCACGCGCGTCACGCGGGACGCGATCCGCGTCGCGGCGGTCGTCGCGGTCGATCCTGATCGGAGCGGGCTGGGCACGCCGCGCCGCCTCGAGGACCGCTTCATCGGAGGGCAGAACGCGCTCGCGCTGCTGCTGCGCAGGCTCGCGCGCACCGAGCGCGTGCGCCGCATCGTGCTGCTGGCCCAGGACGCCCAGCGCGTCCGCGCGATCGCGGGAGACGCCCCGGCCGGGCTGGAGGTCGTCGTTCGGCAGGTCGATCGCCACCCGCTCGGCGAGCGCCGGCACGCCGTGGCGCGGGCGCGGCTGTGGGCACGCTCGTGCTGGCGCGGCGGGCTGGCGAACCAGACCTGCTACGACGAGGCCTTCGACGCCGAGACGCTCGCGGGCGCGATGCGCCACGAGGGGATCGACGCGGCGGTCATCTGCGGCGCGGACTGGGCGCTGCTCGACCCCGCGCTGACGGACGCGGTGGTCGATCGTTGCCTGGAGCGGCCGAGCGACCACCGATTCACGTTCACGCAGTCGCCGCCGGGCCTCGCGCCGTGCGTCATCGAGCGGACGCTTGCGGAGGAGTTGGCGTCGCAGGCGTCTGGGGCAGGGCCGATCGCGTCGATGGGCGGGCTGCTCGGCTACGTGCCGGTCGCGCCCGTGCCGGACCCGATCGCGAAGGACGTGTGCGTGCACGTGGAGCCGATCGTGCGCGACGCGGGCGTGCGGTTCATCCCGGACGAGCCGTCGCGGGCGCTCGCGCTCGCACGCCTGATCGCCTCCTGCGGCGTGCCGGCGGACGGGGCGGACGCGGCCGCGCTCAGCCGCGCGGCGGAGGCGTCGGCGCTCTCGCTGGCCGGCCCAGCGCCGCAGGTGCTCACGCTGGAACTCTGCACCGGCCGTCGCACGGGCGGGCTGCGGGCGCGCACGCTGTGGGGCTCGGGCGAGGCGCCGGAGCGCAGGCCCATCTCGCTTGAGGTTGTCCGGCGCATTCTCGCACAGTTCGGGCGGCTGCGCCGCGACGCGGCCGTCACGCTCGCCGGCGCGGGCGACCCGCTCATGCACCCGGCGTGGCAGGAGGTCATCGCGATCGCGCGCGAGTGCGGCATCGCGGGCGTCCACCTGCGCACGAACTTGCTCTGTGAGGCATCGGTCGTTGATGCGCTCGCCCGGTCCGGCGCGGACGTCGTCAGCGTGGACCTGCTGGCGACCGAGGCCGAAGCGTACCGGCGCATGGCGGGGGCGAACCTCTTCGAGGGCGCGCAGGAGAACGTGCGCCGGCTGGTCGCGCTGGCGGGCAAGGGGGGGGCGTGGGGCAGCCCGTGGGTCGTCCCCCGCGTCACCCGGTGCGACGCTGTGTACGAGCAGGTCGAGGGGTTCTACGACCACTGGCTCATGCACGCGTGGGCGTGCGTGATCGATCCGCTGGCGAGGCCCATCGCGGGCGACCGGATCGTGCCACTGCCGCTGCCCGTGGCCGCCCGCGACCGCCTGGACCGCACGACGATGACCGCGCTGTGCGACGGTCGCGTGCCGATGAGCGGGTCCGACCTGCACGCGCGCCAGCGGGCGGGCAACCTGACGCGCCAGCCGTTCGAGGAAGTGTGGCGAGCGCTGGCGCGGGCGCGGCGTCTGCGTGCGCCGCGCCGCGCGGTGGCGTAGTCTGCGGGATGGGAGGCGTCGCGGATGGGCGGATCGCAGGGCTGCCGCACGATCGCCGTGGCGCTGGCCCGGGCCGGGAGCAAGGGCCTGCCGGGGAAGAACGTCGCCCTCGTCGCGGGCCGTCCGTGCGTGGCCTGGACAATCGAGGCCGCGCTGACGGCTCGGACGGTGGACGCCGTGCTGGTGTCGAGCGACTCTCAGGAGGTGTTGGCGATCGGGCGTGAGATGGGCGCGACGCCCGTCGAGCGCGAGGCCGAGCACGCGAGCGACACGGCGACGGTGGACGACGCGGTGCGGGCCTGCCTGCGCCGGGCATCACGCCTCGAGCCGCCCGTCGCGCTCGACGAGCGCGATCCTTCGGCGTGCGTCGTCATCCTGTACGGCAACGTGCCGGTGCGCCCGCCCGGGCTGATCGACCGGGCCGTCGAGTTGCTGAGGCGCACGGGCTGCTCGTCGGTGCAGAGTTATGCGCCGGTCGGCAAGTTCCACCCGTGGTGGCAGGCGCGGCTGGGCGGTGACGGGCGAGTCACGCCGTGGGAGGGCGAGCGCCTCTTCAACGGCGTGTACCGGCGGCAGGAACTCCCGCCCTCATTCGTGCCCGACGGCGGCGCGCTGATCGTGTCGCGCCGCGCGCTGCTGCTGGAGGAGGGCGTCGCGCCCGGGCCGCACGCCTTTCTCGGGCGCGACCACCGCGGCGTGGCGACGGAGCCGGGCGAGGTGGTGGACATCGACGACGCGATCGACCTGGCGGTGGCGGAGGCGCGGCTGCGCGGCGTGCGATGAGGATCGGCGAGCGACAGGTCGCACTCGGGCTGTCGCCCTACGTCATCGCCGAAATCGGCGTGAACCACGACGGCTCGGCGGAGCGGGCGGTTGCGCTCACGGAGGCGGCGGCGCACGCCGGCGCGGACGCCGTCAAACTCCAGTTCTTCCGCACCGACCTGCTGATGAGCCGGGCCGCGAAACTCGCCGCGTACCAGCGTGCAGCGGGCGAGTCCGACCCTGTGTCCATGCTGCGACGGCTGGAACTGGGCATCGACGGCATGGCGGCGGTGGTCGATCGGGCCCACGCGCTGGGCATGCACGCGATCGTAACCGTCTTCAGCGTCGGCCTCGTGCCGGAGGCGGAACGGCTGGCGTGGGACGCCTACAAGAGCGCCAGCCCGGACGCCGTGAACCGGCCGCTGCTCGATGCGATGGCCGCCACCGGCAGGCCGCTCATCGTGAGCACCGGCGCGTGCGAAGCCCGGGAGGTGGAACGCGCCGTCGAGTGGCTCGGGGGCGCGCTCGATCGGCTCGCGCTGCTGCATTGCGTCAGTTGCTACCCGACGGACGGCGCGGACGCGGCGATCGGGGCGATGGGCGCGCTGCGCCGCATGTTCGACGGCCCGGTCGGCTACAGCGACCACACCACGGGCGAGGACACGGGCGCGCTGGCCGCGTCGCTCGGGGCGTGCGTGCTGGAGAAGCACCTGACCTACGACCGCGCAGCGCGCGGGCCGGACCACGCGGCGTCGCTGGATCCGGCCGGGTTCGCGCGCTACGCCGAGGCGGCCCGATCACACGGGCGGGCTTCGTTCACGCCCGACGACCCGCGCATCGGCCCGCCCGAGAAGCGCGTATTGGCGTGCGAGGCGGACGTGCGGCGGGTGTCGCGCCAGTCAATCACCACACGGCGCGCGCTCGAAACCGGCCAATCCCTCACCCCCGACGACCTGACGATCAAACGGCCGGGGACCGGACTGGAGCCGTGGCTGCTCGCCGAGGTCGTGGGTCGGCGGCTGGCGCGGGACGTGGAACCGGACGTGCCGCTGGGCGCGGACGACCTCGCGCCAGCCAGCCCCGGATAGACTCGGGCGATGCGGCGCATCACGACATGGGCGATCGCCTGCGGCGCACTGCTCGCGGGCGGGTGCGGCGGATCGCTGCGCGAGCCTGCGCCCGCGGGCCGGACGGACCCGCCCGATCTCCGCGTGCTCACGTACAACATACGCCACGGCGAGGGGATGGACGGCGCGATCGACCTTGCCCGGGTCGCGAGGGTGATCCGGGACGCGGCGCCGGACGTGGTCGCCTTACAGGAGGTTGACAACCGGGCGGCGCGGACGGGCGGCGTCGATCAGGCGGCGACGCTCGGCGAGTTGACCGGCATGGCGCACGCTTTCGCGCCGTTCATGGAGTTCGAGGGCGGCGAGTACGGGCTGGCTGTGCTCTCAGCGCACCCGATCGTCTCGACTCGCGTGATTGCGCTGCCGCCGGGCAGGCACGAGCCTCGCGCCGCGCTGGCGGTCGAGATCGCACTCGCCGAGGGGCCGGCGGTCACGTTCGCGTGTCTGCACCTGGACTGGCTGGAGGACGACACGGAGCGGTTCGCGCAGGCGGAGGCGCTCATCGGCGCGCTGGAGGGCGTGCGGGCGGTCATCCTCGCCGGCGATTTCAACGACGTGCCGGGATCGCGGACGCTCCGAGCGTTCGAGGATGCCGGGTTCATCGCGGCTGAGCCGACGGGGTCCGCGGGGGAGACCTTTCCGGCGGATCGGCCGCGCACGAGGATCGATTTCGTGATGCACCGTCCGACGTTTGCGTTCGTCGCGGAGGCGGAGACGCTCGACGAGCCGGTCGCCTCCGACCACCGGCCGGTGCTGGCGCGGATGTGGTGGGTGCGATAGTCGGCGCCGCGCTCCCGGCCCTTCCCGTCGGGGGTGAAGGCCCAACCGGGGATCGCCGCACGCCGCTACAGTGCCCGCATGATAGGCGACGGGTGGGACGGCGAGCCTTCGTTGCGGCCGGGCGAGTACGAGGACTCGTCGTCCGGTTCGCGCCGGCGCGTGATGGTCGTCACGGGGACGCGGGCTGAGTTCGGGCTGCTGCGCCCGGTGATGGAGGCGGTGCGTCGGCACCCCGAGTTGGAGTTGCTGGTCGTGGCGGCGGGGGCACACCTCATCCCGCCCGCGGAGACCTTCCGCGAGGTGAGGGCGGCGTTCGCGGTAGCGGACTCGGTGCCGATGCAGAAGGCGAGCGACTCGACGCGCCTCGACGACGCCGAGGCGCTGGGGCGCGGCGTGGCGCGCTTCGCCCGCACGATCGCCGGGCTTCGGCCGGACTGGGTGGTCGTGCTGGGCGACCGCGTCGAGGCCCTCGCGGCGGCGTGCGCGGCGTCGGTCGGCGGCGTGGCCGTCGCCCACCTGCACGCCGGAGACCGGGCCGAGGGCGTCGCCGACGAGGCGATGCGACACGCCATTACCAAACTCGCCCACCTGCACCTCGCCGCAACGGAGCAATCGGCCGAGCGCGTCCGGCGCATGGGCGAGCGGGCGGAGTTCGTGCACGTCGTCGGGTCGCCCGCGATCGACGGGCTGGACGCCATCGCACCGATGAGCGATGCCGAAGTCGGTTCGCTCTGCGGCGGCGTGCCGGAGGCGGTCTTCCTGATGCACCCCATCGGCCGGCACGCGGAGGAGGAAGAGGCGGCCGCGTCCGGCGTGCTGGCGGGGCTGGAGGGGCTGCGCGTCGCCGCCTTCGACCCGAACCACGACCCTGGCAGGGGGGGGGTGTCGCGCGCGATCGAGGCCGCCGCCGCGCGCAGCGCGGTGCGGCGCGTCGGGCACCTGCCGCGCGAGCGATTCATCGGGCTGCTGAAGCGCGCCGCGGAGTCGGGCGGCGTGCTCGTCGGGAACAGTTCGGCGGGCCTCATCGAGGCGGCCGCGCTGCGCCTGCCGACGGTTGACGTCGGAGCGCGCCAGGGCGGGCGCGAGCGGCCTCCGAATGTCATCGCCTGCGAGGGCGAGGGAGCACCCGCCGTGCGCCGGGCCGTAGAGCGGGCGAAGGGCTTGGACCGGACGGGCTTGATGCATCCCTACGGCGACGGGCGCACCGGCGAACGTGCCGCGGCCTTGCTGGCCTCGACGGACCCGAGATCGGCCACGCTCCGGCGCAAACGCTGCACCTACTGAGGTCGCTCTGGCGCGGGCGTTCCGTCTGCGCCGCCGGTCCCGACCGTGTTATCGCTCAAGCCGGGCCGCCGGGCGAAGTCGGACCTCCCGTGCGCCGATGAACGGCCCTGATGCGCCGGGGCGAGTGCTGAAAGGGAGTTCTGGATGAGCGTTGCAACACAGAGTCGGGAAGAGGCCGTGGCGTCGGCGATCCGCGAGGTCAGCCACATCGCCACGCTGCCGGAGGTCACGCTGAAGATCGTGCAACTGGTCGAGGACCGGAACTCGACGGCCCAGGACCTGAACCGCGTGATCTCGACCGACCCCGCGCTGTGCAGCCGCATCCTGAAGGTCGTGAACTCCTCGTTCTACGGGCTGCCGGGCCAGATCGCGTCCATCAACCGGGCGATCGTGCTGCTCGGACTCAACGCGGTAAAGAACATCGCCATCGCGGCGAGCCTCGCCAAACTGTTCCGGGGCGGCGAACTCACCACCAGCCTCTCGGCCCGCAACCTCTGGGACCACTCGAACGCGACGGCGGTGGCGAGCAAGATGATCGCCGACAGGCTCAAACTCGGGCTGGCCGACGAGGCCTTCCTCGCCGGCCTGATGCACGACATCGGCATCATCGTCGAGATGCAGGCGGACCGCGGACGGCTCATCGAGGTCGTCGAGAGCGTGCAGCGCGACGCGGACGGCGCGCCGCGGGCGGACATGCTCGAGATCGAGGAACGCATCTTCGGCGCGAACCACCAGCACTTCGGGGCCGCGCTCTGCGAGAAGTGGAAGTTCCCCGCCTCGTTCGCGCGGGTAACCGGGCACCACCACAAACCGTTCGACCTGCCCTTCGAGCAGCGGACGCTGCCGCTCATCGTGTACGTCGCCGACCGCATCGCCGGCGAACTCGACGGCGCATTCCGGCTGGACCTGCCGTCGCTGGAGATCGACCCGCGGGCGCTGGCCGACCTGAAACTGGCGAACGACACGCTCGACTCGATCCGGGCCGTGCTGCCCGAGGCGTGCGGCTCGCCGATCCTCGCCCTGGAAGCCTGACCACCCGGCGCACGCTCGCCGCTCAAACGGACTCTCTTTCTCCCTCCGGGCGGCTGTATGGGAACATGCAGCCGCCTTTTCGCACGCTCACTCGGCGGGCGCGGCGTCGGCGATGCGGCGGGCGACCGCGTCCGCGATGCGCGCCTCAAGCCGCTCGTCGCGCGCGATCGGCACGAAGTACCGCGAACCCTGCGATCGCCCCAGTTCGGGGTCGAACGCCCGGCGGCTGCGGCCCACCGACTCGCTCTCCAGCCGCCACCCCTGCCGGTGCAGCCGGTAGACCGTGACCTCGACGCGCCCCACCAGCGGCGCCCCGAGCGAGCGGAGATCGTCCGCGCCCTCGCCGTGCGCCGACGCGAACGTCACGCGGACACGCCGTTGCTGGCGGTTCATCGCGTCGTCCCATTCCTGCCCGATCGAAGACTGCTCGGCGTCCCACGGCGTGGCCAGCCCGCTCGACCACTTGCCGGCGGTGGTCACGACGCCCGCCGCAGCGTCGACACGGTCGAGGTCGAAACGGTAATCACGCAGGGCGTCGCGCGTGGCGTCGATCGCCGCGCCGTACGCGCCCGCGGGCACTGTGAACGTGCCGTCGCTCTTCGGCGTTGCGCAGCCGGGGAGCAGCAGGAGATACACCACAGAGGCACAGAGGGCACAGAGGAGGAGACGCAGAGAGCGGCGGGTGTGTGTGAGTGTTTGCTCGGACCGCGTCGTGCGCATCGGATCGACTCCTGCGGCTCTGGCGCGAGTTCAGGGTAGCGTGATCCCGTCCGCCGTGGACTGGATGAGCCGCCAGGCCTCGCGGACGTGGCGTTCCTCGGTCGCAGTCGCCCCGATCGCCATGCGGGCGAGCGGCCGCGCCGGCGAGCCGGGGGCGGCGAACGTCGTGTGCGTGAGGAAGGCGCGGCCGGTGGCGTTCACGCGGTCGAGCAGGTCGCGCGTCGCCCGGTCGTCGCCGCGCAGCCGGAAGCAGACCAGCCCGAGCGACCGCGGCACGGGCACCTCGAAACGCGAGTCGCGCCCGAGCCACCGCTCGAACAGCGCGGCGATGCGGCAGTGCTCGCGGACGTGCGCGCGCAGCCCCTCGGCCCCGTAGTGCCGGATGACAAACCAGAGTTTCAGGGCGCGGAAGCGCCGGCCCAGCGGCACCTGCCAGTCGCGGTAGTCGATCACGCCGCCGGACTCGGAGGCCGCGTTGCGCAGGTACTCGGGCGTCACGCTCATGGCGTCGGTCAGGTCGCGCCGGGCGCGGGTCCAGAAGAGGTTGCAGTCGAAGTTCGTGAGCAGCCACTTGTGCGGGTTGACGGTGATCGAGTCGGCCCGCTCGACGCCTGCGATCATCGCCCGGTGCTCGGGGCAGACGAGCGCGCTGCCCGCCCACGCGGCGTCCACGTGCAGCCAGGCGTCGAAGGGCCGACCCATCGCGGCCAGCCACGCCTCGTCCAGCGTGCGCACAAGGTCGGCGATCGGATCGACCGCGCCCACGCCCGTCGTGCCGACCGTGGCGACGACGGCGAGCGGCGCGGGCGCTCCCGGAAGACCGAGCCGTTCGTCGAGGACAGCACGCAGTGCGCCGAGGTCCATCGCGCCGCGAGCGTCGGTCGGCACGCTCCACAGGCGGTCGTCGTCCTCCGGGCCGTCGGCGAGGCCCGCGACCATCGCGGCCTTGGCGATCGACGAGTGCGCCGCCTCGGACGCGATGACTGCGAAGGGCTTCTCAATGGCGGACTCCGCCAGGCCGACCTCGGCGTCGGGGGCGGGGGGCGTGCGTTGTGCGCGCAGGCGCCGCCACTTCTGGCGCGCCGCGACGAGTGCGACGAGCGCGGCCTCGCTCGCCGTGCCCTGGATGACGCCCCCGCCTCCCAGCCCATCGTTGTCGGCCGTCGAGCGGAAGCAGTCCGGCAGCCCGAAGAGCTCGGCGCACCAGTCGAGCATCCGGGTTTCGAGTTCGGTGCAGGCGGGGCTTGTCTGCCAGAGCATGCCCTGGATGCCGAGGCCCGCGCTGAGGAGTTCGCCGAGGATGCCCGGCCCGCTGGCGTTGCACGGGAAGTAGCCGAAGAACGACGGGTGCTGCCAGTGCGTGACGCCCGGCACGATCGCGGCCTGCACGTCGCGGAAGACCTCGTCCCACGCCCCGGCGTCGAGGCCGCGCTCGGGCGGATGCTCGGGCAATCGTGCCAGCACGTCGCCGGGAACGTCCTTCGAGAGGACGGGCAGGCGTTCGACCGTCCGCATGTAGTCGGCGACGAGGTCCACCATGCGGTGGCCCAGCGCGCGGAACTCGTCCGGCGTCATGTGCGGCGGGCGCGGCGTGGCCGACTCGTCCATGGCGAGCAGGATAGCCCGAGTGCCATCGGGCGCGCACGGCGACGGCCGCCCGTCGTGGGCGGCCGCGCGCGTGGGGCGGTGGGGGCGCCGGGAGCGTTCAGTCGCATCCGTCGGGGCATTCGCAGCCCGCGGTGTAGGCGTTGAGGAAGGCGAGCACGTCGAGCGTGTTGATGACGCCGTCGCGGTTGATGTCGGCGGAGGCGTCGCCCGCGGCGTAGGCGTTGAGGAAGGCGAGCACGTCGAGCGTGTTGACGACGCCGTCGCGGTTGAAATCCGCGATGCACCACGCCATCCACGGGCGGATGATGAGGTGGAACGCGCTGTCCTCGGTCAGGATCGGCGCGGGGAAGATGATGAAGAGTTCCGCCTGGTCGCCGGGCATGAGGGGCGACTCGAAGGCGACGTTCATCGCGAAGCCGTCGAACCAGACCTCGGCGGGGCGATCGACCGAGACCTCCGGGGGCATGTAGGGGTCGAAGTACGGCTCGATCCAGAAGCCGAGTCCGGTGATCTCGTCCTTGCTCGCGTTGAGGGCGCCCGTGGCGACCTGGGCCGCGCCGACCGACACCACCGCCTTGCCGCCGTCCGGCCCGAAGATCGCCGGAACGGAGAGCATGTCGTAGTGGACGCCGTCGCGCTCGGTGGAGAACTTGATGCGCAGTTGCGTGCCCTCGGGGGTCTTGCCCGTGAAGACGACCTTGATCTCGATGATCTCGCCGTCGGCGACGGAGCCGGGGCTTTTGAAGATGCACTTGGCCACGGTGGAAGCGGGATCGACGACGGTGTCGTTCTCGCCGTCCTGGAGCACGCCGTCGCCGTTGTCGTCCACGCGGTCGTCGCTGCGGTCGAGGACGTCGGCTTCCTTGATGAGCGTGCCGGACTTGCCGACGCCTTCGAGGCCGATCGTGACGTCCTCGGCCTTCTGCCCGGTGGTGTTGCGCACCTTGACGATCACCTGCGCGCTGCCCGCGCCGACCTTGACCTCCGCGCCGCCGCGGGGCACGTCGGTCTGGGCGTGGGCGGCAAGGGCGGCCGCGGCGACGGCGAAGGCGGCAAGCAGGCGGCACGGGCCGGTTCGGGTGGACTTCGTGAACATGGGAGGCTCCTCGTTTTCGGGATGCGTGCGTGTGCCGAGAACGGTCCCGGGCACGGTTGGTCAGCGATGCCGACCGGCGGGTCTCACGCGGAGCGCGAAGAAAATCGGCGGCCACCCGTGGGGGCGACCGCCGCGTGCAGGGTCGGGGAGGGGCGTGGCGTCAGTCGCAGCCGGCGGTGTAGGCGTTCAGGAACGCCAGCACGTCCAGCGTGTTGATGACGGTGTCGCCGTTGAAGTCGGCCCGTGGGTCGCGTGCGTTGTACGCGTTGAGGAAGGCGAGCACGTCGAGCGTGTTGACGACGGTGTCGCCGTTGAAATCGGCGGGGCAGGGCACGATCAGCGGCATCAGGTTGAAGAGGCCCGTGTCGTTGTCCAGCCAGCCGGAGTGGTTCTCCGGGATGTAGGCGTTGCCGCCGAGGACGACGGCGCCCTGGTCGGGCAGGAAGGACGCGGGGAGGATGAAGAAGGCGACGGGCTGGTTGCAGATGGGCGGGCCGACAACGGTCATGATCTCGACGAAGGCGTGCCCGTAGTTGCAGACGACGGGCTGGTGGGCGTCGGGGACGATGTCGGTGAGGCCGCCGGTGAAGAGTGCGGAGTGGTTGGCGAAGTCCAGTTCGGCCTGCCCGACGGGGACGATGCCGATGGCCATGGCGAGTTGCTGGGAGATGCACGAGACGGGCGAGGCGATCATGCGTGCCATGACCGGCTGGCCGTTGAGGTGGGCCGGGAGGGCGAAACTGGTCTCCTCGATGATCTCGTCCTCGTAGTTGTCGTCCTGCTGGACGGGCGCCTTCTGCGGCGCCTGCTGCTGGACCTGGACCCAGCCGGTGCTGCGTTCGTTCTTCTTGGGGTCGGCGGTGGCCTTGTCGTCGAGCACGATCTTGTGCCCGTCGATGGTGGCGCCGCACACGTTCGCGCCGATCTTGGTGACGACGGAGTTGGTCTTCCTGGCCTTGGCGGCGTCGTCCGCGCCGTCCTGTTCGGAGGGCTTCTTGGGGACGTAGACCTTGACCTCGACCTCTCGGGCGGGGCCGTTGTTGGTGCCGTCGGCGTTCTTGGGCTGGACCTTGATCTTGACCTTGTTGAAGACGTGGCACTTGACGGAGCCGCCGCCGGTGCCCCCGAGGTTGACCGAGCCGTCGGCGGGCTTCTTCGGGTCGCCGTTCTCGTCGAGCAGCCCGAGTTTCTTGGCGTCCTCGAAGGAGAGGGTGGTCGTTCCGCCGCAGTCCGCGATGCCGGAGACCATCGTGTCCCCGATCCCGACGCCCACGGGGTACTTGGTCCCCTGGTCCTCGGGGCCGGCGGCGGCCGAGAAGGCGATCCCGGCGACGGCGACGAGCATCGCGGCGGCGCGGGCGAAACGGCGGGTGCGGACGGTTCGGTTGGTGCGCTGCGTGGTCATGGGCGTGGTCCTTTCGGGTGGCCGAGCGAGGCGACGGGCAAACCGCCCGCGGAACGCCCGCGGGATCGGACGGCTCGTCGCTCGTGTCGGCGGCCCGCGGCGTGCTGCGTATGGGCCGTGTGTTCAGCGACGCCCGGGGCCGTCACTCACGCCGATCTCGGAGAACCGCACGGGGGCGGGTGAGTGCCTGCCGGGGAGTGAAGGGGCGGAGAAAAGAAAGGCGGGGCCTGCAAGGCCCCGCCCCGAGGGTGTGAAGGTGTCTGAGGGATGACCATTCAATCGCATCCGGCGTTGTAGGCGTTGAGGAATTCGAGCACGTCGAGCGTGTTGATCACGCCGTCACCGTTGAAGTCGGCGCGCGGGTCGCGTGCGTTGTACGCGTTGAGGAAGGCCAGGACGTCGAGCGTGTTCACGACCGTGTCGCCGTTGAAGTCGGCGCGGCACTCGTGCTGCCACTGGCCGAAGGCGAAGGTGCCGTCCTCGAACCAGTGGATCGCCTGCCCCGGGAAGACGGGGATCAACTGGTCGAGGAACGGGCCGTAGAGCGGCGTCGAGAAGACCGGGATCGGGCTCCACGGCGCGTTGGCGAAGGTGGTCACGATGCCCTCGGGAGTGAACTCCCACGAGCCGGTGAAGTGCGTTTCCATGCCCTGCGGCGTGAAGTCCATTGGCGCGGCGACGGCGACCTCTGCGCTGATCCCGCAGTGCTGCTCGCCCTGGCAGTTGCCGGTCTCGGTGATCTCCGCCGAGCCGGCGTCCTGCCCGCCGTCGTTGACCATGTGGAAGTAGCCGGCGGGCGGCGCGGCGGAGCGGATGTCCTTGCCGACCTCGAGTTCCTTCACCTTCGAGAGGCCGGTGCCGGCCTCGCCCTCGTTGCCGCAGCCGCCGGCGTCGGTGCGCTTCCACTTGACCCACGTGTAGCTGCCGGGGAGGCGCACGACGTCGCCCTCGCCGAGCGTGTCGCCCTCGTTGAGGTCGGTCCACTCGTCCGAGCCGGCCTTCTTGACCTGCACGCCGCCGCTGACCCCGGTGATCTCCACCTCGACGCCGGCGAGGGCGGCGGGGGCGAGAACGCCCAGAGCGAGCGATGCGGCGAGCGCGAGACGCGCGAACGAACGCGGACGAACGATGAGACGTGCCATGATCTGGCTCCTGTCGGCTGCGTAGGTGTGCGTTGCGGGCGGGACGCTCCCGGCCCGAACGGGGAGCGACGGCGCAGAGCGGGACTCACGCGAACCTGCCGCGAGGGCGCGGGAAGGGGCGCTACTCCGGCAGTTTTTCGAGTTCCGCCTCGACGCGCTCGACGATGCGCTTGACCGTCTCGGGCCCGAAGTCGAAGCGCAGCCCCGCGGCCCGGAAGAGTTCCGGCAGCGGGCGCGAGCCGCCGAGGCTCAGGGCGCGCGTGTAGGCGTCGATGGCGGCGCGCTCGCCCTGCTCCACCGACGTCAGCCACAACTGGAGCGCGCCGAGTTGCGCGATGCCGTACTCGATGTAGTAGAACGCGTGCCCGAACAGGTGCGGCTGGCGCTGCCAGGTCCAGCGCCGCGCGTCCTCGAGGCCGTCCCACGAGACCGCCGGGCCGAACCGCTCGTCGAGTTCGAGCCAGTGGTCCAGCCTCTGCTCGCGGCTGTGCGTGGGGTGGCGGTAGATCCAGTGCTGGAAGGCGTCGATCGTAGCGATCCACGGCAGCAGCACCACGGAGCCTTCGAGTTGCTGGCGACGCGCGCGGGCGGCGTCCTCGTCGTCGGGGTAGAACGCACGCCCCTCGCCGCCCCAGTAGGGCATTGTCAGCAGTTCCATCGACATGCTCGCCACCTCGGCGAACTCGATCGGTGTATGCCGGTAGTGCAGCAGCGGCTCGTCGCGCGTCAGCATCGAGTGGAAGGCGTGCCCCGCCTCGTGCACCATCGTCTCCACGTCGCGGTGCAGGCCCGCCGCGTTCATGAAAATGAACGGCACGCGCGTGCGGTCGCGCATGTACTGGTACCCGCCGGGCGCCTTCCCGCGACGGCTGTCGAGGTCCAGGCACGCGCCGCCGGCCGCGCCGCGCGTGTTCGAGCCGTCGCCCAGTTCGGCGAGCATGGCGGCAAGCCGCGGGTCCAGCCGCTCGAACGTGCGCACGGACTTGGCCATCAGGTCGCGACCGCCCTCGAACGGGCGCAGCGGCGCGCGGCCCTTCACGTCCACCGCCAGGTCCCAGGGACGCAGGCGGTCCACGCCGAGCGACGCCCGACGCTCAGCGTTCAGGCGGCGTGCGAACGGCACGACGATCGCCTCGCACGCCCGGTGGAAGGCGAAGCAGTCCTCGGGCGCGTAGTCGAAGCGCCGCATCGAGCGGAACGCGTACTCGACGAACGTCGGGCAGCCCGCGTTCTTCGCCATGCGGTCGCGCAGCGAGATCATCTCGTCGTAGGTCTCGTCGATCGCGTCGCGGTCGCGCAGCCGCCGCCCAGCGACCGCACGCCACGCCGCCTCGCGCACCGCCCGGTCCGTGGACTCCTGGTACCGGCCCATCTGCGGCAGCGTGCGCTCCTCGCCCTCGAACACCACCGTCATCGCGCCCGTGATCTGCTGGTACCGCTGGCTCAGTTTCTCCAGTTCGGTCTGGATCGGCACGTTCTCCTCGCGGAACAGTTCCACCTCCGCACGCACGTCGCGCTCGATCACCCCGTAACGCTCGGCCGGGAGCGGGAAGCGGCCGAAGAGCTCGACCTGCCGCTTGTCCAGTTCGAACGCCGCGGGCTTGATCCTCGGCGGCACGGCCTCGATGTACCGCGTGAACGCCTCCGACGCCTCGCGGTTCTCGGTGTCGCAGGTCATGGTGACGTAGAGGTTCGCCTCGGCCTCGCGGCACGCCGCCTCCAGTTCGCCCCGGTCGATCAGCCACCGCTCGAGGTCCGACGCCGACTTCACCGCGCGCTCCAGCAGCGCGCGAAAGTACGGCTCCACGTTCTCCCATCGCGTGGCGTCCAGGTCGGCGGGAACGAAATCGGTGCGAACAGCGGTCTGCATCGGCGTCTGCCTCCGTGTCGGTCGTGGTGGGGCGGCATCATAGCGGGGCGCACAAGAAAGGCCCCGGACCTGCGTCCGGGGCCTCCCCCTCGTCTGGTTCCGAGAGTCGGCTGCGTCAGCGGCGTCGCAACTGGCGCAACAGTTCCTTCTGGTCCAAGAACCACTGCTCGTCGATGCCCGTGAACAACCCCAGGATCGGGTGCTTCTTGAACGCGGCCTCCATGATCGCCAGTTCGCGCGCGGCCTTGCCCACGAACGCGCCACGCTCGCGGTCGTCCTGCGCCGCCCGGGCGTTGGCGATCGAGATCTGGTACTTGGCGAAGTTCGCCTGGAGATTGGTCTCCGCCTCGTTCATGCTCTTGCGCCACTCGCGCTGGTGCTTCTCGGCCTTGGAGACCGGGAACGGCACGCCGGGAACGGTCTCGCCCACCCACTCGAGTTCCGCGTACCCCAGTTGCCTCCCGAGTTCATCGATCGTCGCGGCCTGCCCCTTGGCGAACTTGAACCGGACGGCCTGGCCCGCATCGAAAGTGAGAATGCGGCCCTTCGGGTTCACGAGGAAGTCGCCCTCTTCGGTGTTGTACCACTCGACGTCGCCGTTGGGCTTGATGGTGCAGGAGAGCGGGTCGTCGATCTGCATCGAACGCATGATCGCCGGGTGATGCTGACCCTTGGCGGAGACCTTCTCCATCATGTACAGGACTTCCTCAAGCCCGCGGTCCTTCATGGCCACCAGCGCGCCGGAGTACCCCGTGCACGCGCCGTAGTTGCCCTGGGGCATGAAGTAGATTTCCTCGATCACGTGCGACGTCATCGCGGCCGCCGAGATCGCCGACTCGATCCACGCCACGACGTGGAACTTGGGCTTGTATTCGTCGTGGATGACGTCCTGCAGGAACGAGAGTTCGTAGAGCAGCCCGCCGCCGGAGTTGATCTTGAAGACCACGACGTCGACCCCCTCCTCCTCGAGCATGGGGATCGCTTCCTTCAGGGGCTTGTGCGAGAACTGCGTCCCGACCATGCCCTCGAGGGTGAGCACCGCGGCCCGCTTGACGCCCGGCGTGCGCGGGCTGGCCTTCGGCGAACCGTCCGGGATGCGCACCGGGTCGGCGGAGGCGACGGCAGGCGCGTCCGGCGACCGCTCGACGCTCGAGATGTCGGCGGGGCCGAAGAACTCGGTCCGCTCGATTCCGGCGACCGTGACCTTGATCCAGACCGCGCCGGCGGCCTCGCGGATGATCTCGCCCTCAAAGACGCGGCCGTCCTTCAGGACGACCCTGTCCGCGGCGTCAGCGGCCGGAATCGGGCCGAAGCCGAGCCACGCCACCGAGAGCAGGGCGACCGCGGCGAGCCTGGCGATGAACGGTGTGCGGATGCGATGCATGGTGTTCCTCTTCTGACCGGCCGACCCGGCGCGGGGTCAGCGCTTGTCCTTCATCTGTTCCTGCCTGATCTGCTCGATGATGACGTCGATCTCCTGCGGCGACGGGACGCCGTCGAGTTCCATCAGCCCGAGTTCGGCCACTTCCTTGAAGCGGTTGATGATCTGCTGGATGCGCTGGAGCGTGCGGATCTGCTGTGCTCGGGCGGCGGAGCGCTGGTTGTAGTCGCCCTGAACCTGGATGCGCCCGAACTCCTGCATCAGCCTGCGGATCTCACGCTCCCCCTCGGTGACGTCCTTGCCCCAGCGCTCCCAGACCTGCTTGGCGCGCCCCTCGATCATGTTGTGCCGCCGGTGCAACTGCAACTCGAAGAGCAACTCGTCCAGATTGCTGACGGTGCCCTTGGAGACGCCGAGATCGCGTGCGACCTTCGCGTTCAGCGTGAGCGTGTTCTTGCCCTCGCCGCGCGCGAGCGCCTGGATGGTGTCCTTGAACTCGTCCTTGGTGCCGTCGTTCGTCAGCAGGAACTCGTTGGGGCCTTCGGGGAGGCGTTCGAGCAGTTCGGCCCGCCCGCCGACCATGCGGTAGGAGAGGACGTAGTCGGTGCGGGCCATGGCCGTGACGATGCGGGGGTCGTACCCGCCGTGGTTCGCCATGCCGCGGGCGTGCCCCATGCCCGCGGAGAAGAGTTTCTCGCGGACCATCTCGTCGCCCGTATTCCCGTACTGGAAGATGAGGTTGCCGATCCCGCCCATCTTGCCGTCGGGGTGGAAGTAGACCTCGGGGAAGTTGAACGGGATGAAGCACGCGCCGCCCATGGCCTTCTTCACCCAGACGACGATGCGAGGGGAGTAGCCCCACTTCTGCGGGATCTCCTGCGTGAAGATCGGCTCGATGTCCTCGGCGATGAAGATCTGGCCGAACGAGGCCGCGTCGTCGGGCGCGTCGCGCCCGTCGCCGAACTGCCACGCGTTGTCGATGACGACGATGAGGACGTCGGGCTTGTGCTGCCGCGCGTCTTCGAGCACGTTCCGGATCGGCGTGACCGAGATGTCCCGACCGATGCGCCCCGTCATCTCCATGACGTAGATGCCCGGCGCGCCGGGGTCGCCCGTCACGCGAGGATTCGCGGCGCGCCGCTCGTCGGGCACGTTCGTCGCCGGCGTGTCGCCCGAGTCGGCGACCGCGCCCCGCTGGATCTCGAGGATGTCCGCCTTGCGGTAGACCGTCGGCGCCTTGATGTTGTGAACCATCACCTCGAATCGGATCTCGGTGGCCGTCTCTTCGAGAACCCGCCCCTCCACGATGCGACCGTCCCTGAAGATCAGCACGTCCCGGTTCCGCTTCGGAGCCACGTCGTCCTGCATGGTGGACGCCGCGAGAACCTGATGCGGCAGGACGGCGACCGCCGTGGCACACGCGACCACCGCGCTCAGCACCGACACAACCCATCCACGCGCGCGCGCTCTGCCCATGTCTGCCTGCCCTTTCAGCCCGTACGTTCGGAGTCGGGCCCGTTGCACACCGCTCGGACGCCCCCTGAGTAGCGACCCCGTACAGATATTAGACCTGCATCCCCGCCGCAAGTTCCCTCGCGAGGGCCAAACCCTCACTCCGGGTTCGGATTCTGTCCTCCAACTGGGCGTCGTAGACCGCCGAGAGCAGCGTGGCGAAGGCCGGCCCGGGGGTCATGCCGGCGGCGACTAGGTCGTCCCCGTTCAGAATCGGCTCCGGCGCAAGCCCCGAAGGCGTGGCAGCCAGTTCCTGGACACCTCTGGCCACCTCGGCCCCCACATCGGGTCTGTACGCCGCCAGCAGCATGTGGGTCTGGGCAAAGTGCCGGCCGGAAGCCGTCCGCTTCCGGGCAGCAACGCCCAGCCCCCCCCATCGTCCCGGTAGCCCGATCGCTCCTCCCAGCACGTCGCGGAGTTCGTCACGCTCCTCGTTGCTCAGGCACAGGGCCTTGCGCCGAGACCGCAGCAGGGCCGGCAGTTGGGCCTCGCTCGCAATCTCCCCCCGGTCGATCGCCCACGCCCCGAGGCAGGCCGCCAGCCCGGCCTCCGGCCCGAGCCGGGCGAGCACCGTGGGTTCCGCGTCGCGGTGAGGGGCGTCCAGAGCGGGAGCGTCGAGGGCGAGAGACTGGAGGAGCACCACGGCTCGGGCGCGCGAGGGCCGATCCATCATGCTCCGAATCTCGTCCCCGATGCGCTCGCGGCTCACCCCGCCCAGCGCACCCGCGTGCTCGCGGATCGCCCCCGCCGTGCCGGCCTCGATCTCGAACCCGAGCCGCGCGGCGAATCGGACGGCCCGCAAGGCCCGCAGATGGTCCTCCGCGAGACGTTGCTCCGGGTCGCCGACGGCGCGGATGACCTTGCGCTGAAGGTCCGCGACGCCGCCGACGAGGTCGATGACGCGGCCGCCCGCGCGCGTGGTGTCGTCCTCGGCGAACGGGTCGAGGAAGAGCGCGTTGATGGTGAAGTCGCGCCGCCGCGCGTCGGCCGTGGCGTCGGCGAACGCCACGCTGTCGGGGCGTCGCCGGTCGGAGTACGGGCCGTCGGCGCGGAAGGTGGCGACCTCGACCGCGACGTTGCGATCCTTCACCAGCACGACGCCGAAACTCGCGCCCACCTCGTTGGTGCGCCGGAACAGCGTGCCGATCCGCTCGGGCCGCGCGTCCGTGGCGACGTCGTAGTCGGTCGGCTCCAGGCCCAGCAGTTCGTCACGCACGCACCCGCCCGCGAGATAGGCCTCGTGCCCCGCGTCGCGCAGGGCGCGCACGATGCCCACCGCCGCGGTGCGGGCCTGCTCGCTCGTCCATGGTCGCCTCGCGGGGGGCACGGCCAGAGTGTAGTGGCCGTCCCCCGGGCCTGAACGCACCGCCGCGCAGCCGCGGGCGAGTCGCGAGGCAGGGAGGCGCGTGGAACGCGAAGGGCGCGAAGCGTGCGAATGGCCCGGAGTCTCGGTCGGCGCCGCATCGGGCCGCCGTCGTCACTCGGGCGCTCCCCCTTCGCCCAGCGCTCTGTCGAGGCGACCCGCGCACTCGCGCAGCCGTCGCTCGGCGGCCTCCCTCGACAAGCCGAGTCGGTGCATGACGACGGCGGTCTTGACCGATCCGCCCGCGCCGTCGAGGAGCGCGAGCGAGCCGTCGCGCCCGAGGCCCGTGAGGGTGGCGACGATGCGTGCGGCGCGGTCGCGGAGTTTGTCGTTCGTCGCGCGCAGATCGACCATCAGGTTCTCGTAGACGCGCCCGGCCCGCACCATCAGCGTCGTGGAGATCGTGTTCAGGGCGAGTTTCGTCGCCGTCCCCGCCTTCATCCGCGTCGAGCCGGTGAGCACCTCCGGGCCGGTGCGGAGGACGACAAGATGGTCCGTGACATCGGGGGGGGGAATGTCGGCGCAGACGATGAGCGCGGTGAGCGGGCGGTCGGCGAGCGAACGGGCGTGCTCGAGCGCGCCCAGCACGAAGGGCGTCGTCCCCCCCGCCGCGACGCCGATCACCGTGTCGCGCGCCGTGAGCGCGAGCGCATCGAGTTCGGCGTGCGCGCCGCTCCGCTCGTCCTCCTTCGACTCGCTCGAGCGCGTCAGCGCGGCGGCCCCGCCCGCGATGATGCCCACCACGCGCCCAGGCTCGACCTGGAACGTCGGCGGCGCCTCGGCCGCGTCGAGCACCCCCAGCCGCCCGGACGTGCCCGCGCCGACGTAGACCAGCCGCCCCCCCGCGACGAACCCCGGCTCGGCGGCCTCAATCAGCGCAACGAGCGCGGGGGCAGCCTCGCGCAGCGCGTCGATCACGCGGGCGTCCTCCTCGTTGATGAGGCGCACGCACTCCGCCACGCTCATGCGGTGGAGCGAAGCGCTGCGCGGGTTGCGCTGCTCCGTCACCAGGTGCGAGCGGTCGGGGGGGGGCGCGGTCATGGCCTCACCCAGCAGCCGGCGATCGGCGCGGGCCGAGCGCAGCCGGTGACGCGCGGCAGCGTGATGGGAACGCGGTCGTCGCAGAGCGCGCCGAGCACAGCCATCGCCACGGCCTCGCGGTCGCCGACGCCGTGGGCCGCGGTCGTCTCGACGGGCACGCCCAGGCGCGAGGCGATCGCCCCGACGAGAGCGCGGTTGTGCGCGCCGCCGCCCGCCAGCAGCACGCGATCGCGGGAGCCGACCGCCCCGCCGATGACGCCGGCGAGCGCCTCGCACGCCGACCGGCACAGATCGTCAGGCGCGGCGCCCGCGCCGAGTTCCGCGATCAGCGCGGCGCACTCGTCGCCCGTGCCGAGCGA
This sequence comes from Phycisphaerales bacterium, assembly GCA_039794165.1. Classification (GTDB taxonomy): domain Bacteria; phylum Planctomycetota; class Phycisphaerae; order Phycisphaerales; family UBA1924; genus CAADGN01. Next base: position 162,026 of record JBDIVY010000004.1, on the reverse strand, counting down.
GCGGCCGCTCGTCCGCTGCGCTTCAAGGCGGGAGGCCAGCGCATCCACGACGCGGGGCACGGGCCTGCCCCGCGAGGCGGCCGCGCCGTCGGCGTCGAACGAGGCGCCCAGCGCCAGCCGAGCCGCCGCGTCGAGCAGGTGATTGCACGCGCACACGTCCGCCGCTTCAACCTCTTCGAGCGCATCGGGCACGGACTCGACCCGCGGAAGGCGCGTCACGTTGCAGAACCCGCCGAGGTTCACCACCGAACGCCGCTCGCCGGGGTCGCCGAACAGGATCGCGTCGGCGATCGGCGTGATCGGCGCGCCCTGACCGCCCGCCGCCAGGTCCGCCGCCCGAAGGTCGAACACGACCGGCGCCCGTGCCGCGTGCGCCAGCACAGCCCCGTTCAACAGTTGCCAGCTCAGGGGCGGATTGTGAAAGACCGTCTGCCCGTGGGCGGCCACGAGGTCGATGCGCGCCCCGCCGGCGGCCTCGTGCACCGCGTCCGAGTGCAGCAGGGCAAGGTCGCGCCCCATCGCGGCGATCTCGCTTGCAGCGTGCGCGCCCCCCGAGGCCAGGGCACGAAGCCGCGTCCCCAGTTCGCCCAGCGGCCTCCGGGCCGTGCGTTCGACACGGACGCGCATCCCCAGCCCGCGACCCTCGACGCGCACCAGCGCGGCGTCCAGCCCGTCCAGGCTGGTGCCCGTCATGCATCCGACGATGGCACGGCACGGCGTCACGGCATGAGCGTACACGCGGTCACCGTCCGACGAGCCGCGATCATCCCCCAATGGGCCGCGACCGTCACGGACCGGACCTCCGAGGACCGTCCGCGAGGCACACGAGCAGCGCGGCCGCAAACCCCACCGTCAGTTGCCAGGGGAACGCCAGCGACACCCCCGCGAGCGAAGCCGTCCACGGGGTCCACGCCGCCCATATCGCCATCACGTTCGGCTGCACCAGCGCGACGACCAGGAATCCGGTCGCCAGGGCGGCGATCACGCTCGCGCTGCTCCCCCGGCGCGTGAAGAGCGCGGTGACGAACACCGCCGCCATGCCGGCATAAGCAAAGACCATCACGCTCAGCGCGAAGCCCAGCAGCCCGCCCCCGCCCGCGTCGTCGTGCGCTCGCTGCCAGAAGACGCAGAACGACGCGAACGCGCACAGCACCAGCCCGGTCACGACCACCGCGACGCGGCCGGCCCTCAGGTAGTGCCGCTCCTCGCGCCCGCGAATCATCCGCCGGTACATGTCGTTGATGAACGTCCCGCTCATCGCGTTGATGGTCGAGTTGAGGCTGCTCAACGCGGCCGCGAACAGCCCCGCCATCATCACCCCCGTCACGCCCGGCGGCATCCGGTCGATGATGTAGCGCAGGAACACCTGCCGCGAGTCGTCCGGCGCGGCGGGGGGCGCGTGCTCGCCCATGAGGTCCGGCCGCGCGTAGTACACCCACAGCAGCAGGCCGACCAGCAGAAAGAGCGCGACCGACGGGATGCCGAGGAGGATGCCGGAGATGACGGACCACGAGCCGCGCTTGGCGTCCCTGCACGTCAGCATCCGCTGCACCAGGTCCTGGTCCGCGCCGTACGACGCCAGCCCGAGCAGCGTGAACCCGATGAGCGACGCGAGCAGCGTGAACTGCTTCGAGGGGTCGGCGGAGAGGTCGAAGAGCCGGAGTTTCGACCCGCCGTCCGGCGCGCCCGTGCTCCACGCCGCGATGATCTCGGCGTTCGAAGCCGGAATGTCGGCGCGGATGAGCACGACGGCAAGCGCGCACGCGCCGATGAAGACGATCATCTGAATGGCGTCGGTCCAGATGACGCTCGCCACGCCGCCCGCGAACGTGTACGCGATGCCGACGGCACACACGACGCCGATCGCGCCGAGCAGGTGGTGCGCCTGCGTGTCGCCGAAGAGCACGAGCGACGCGGGGATCGCGCCGATGTACACCCGCGCCCCGCTGGCCATCACGCGCCCGACGAGGTACGCCGCGCTCGTGGCGACGGTGGCCGGCTGCCCGAATCGTCGGCCGAGGAGCTCGTACACGGTCTGCACCCGCTGGCGGTAGAAGGCCGGGATGAAGAAGACCGCGATGATCACCGCGGCGATCACCAGCCCCAGATTGGTCGTCAGGTAGGTGAGGTCCGACCGATACCCCGCCTCCGGCACGCCGATGAACGACGCGGCCGAGAGGCTCGTCGCCACGATCGAAACCGCGACCGCCCACGCGGGCATCCGCCGCCCGCCGAGGAAGTAGTCCTCGGTCGTGCGCTGCCCGCGCCGCGCGAACCACACCCCGCTCGCGAGCAGCAGCGCGAAGTACCCGCCGAGCGCGATCCAATCGAGCGTCGCGAAGCCGTTCCCGTTCACGCGGCGCGGAGCATACCCGCCCGCGGCTCACCCGCGCGAGCGGCTCGTCCCCGCGGCGGGAGCGGCGGGCGTCTCCGTGCCCGGCGCACGCCGCGGGCGCCCCTCGGGAACCTCGCCCTGCGGCCGACGGCCATCCGCCGCATCCGTCGTGGCCGCGCCCTCGGCACGGGGCGCGCCGTCGGGGCCGCGTGCCGGTCCAACGCCCTCGGGAGGCATCGCCATCCGCATCGGCTGCCCGTTGCCGGACTGCATGGTCGGCGCGACCGGCCGACCGGAGTCGTCCAGGGCAAGCCCGACCGCCTTGAGCCGCTCGGCGTCCCACGGGCGGTCGAGGACTTCGCCGGGCGATGGCTCGCGCAGCAGCACGGCCTGGCCCTCGGTCAGTCCGGCCGAGATTTCCGCGAGCGTGTCCGAGACGCGGCCGACGCGAACGGGCGTGCGCTCATAGCGCGAGCCGCGAGGGACGTAAACGAATCGAACCGGCCCATCGCTGAAGACGGCCTGGACGGGGACGGCGATCGCGTTCTCGACCCGGCCGAGCGTCAGTTCTGCCTCTGCGCGCATGGAGGGCTTGAGTTCACCGGCGGTGTTGTCGACGTCCAGTCCGACGCGCACCGAATACTCGCGCCGGTTCGGGTCGCGCCAGCCGCCCGTCTCCGCCAGCACGCCGATGGACTCGACGCGCCCCACGAAGGTCTCGCCGCCGGCCGCGCTGACCTTGACACGCCCTGTCTGGCCGGGGCGGATGCGTCCGGCCAGCGCCTCGTGTACGCGCACCGTGGCGACCATCTGGGTCGTGTCCGGGAGGATGATGAGGAGTTCGTTGGGACGGACCTGCCGGCCGATCTGGAGCGGGCCTTCGCCGCCACCGCCCCACATGCGCTGGTTGCGTTCCAGGCTGGTGGCGTACACGACCAGGCCGTCGGTGGGCGCATGGATCGTCGCGGCATCGTACTGCTCGCGCAGCCGGGTCAGCCGTGTCTCCCGGTTCCGGAACTGCCGCAGCGCGCTGTCGAGGTTGGCCTGCTTGGCCGAGAGATTGATGGCGTTGACGGCCTCGATGCGTTCGAGCTCGGCCTTGGCCTCTTCGAGATCGGACTCGCGCGTCTTCTGGTCGCGCGGGTACTGGTACGTCAGGTAGACGTCCTCGTCGAGCTTGGCGTTCGCGAGCCGGGCCTCGGCGTCGATCTTGTCGATCTCGTCGCGGTCGCGCTCGTCCTGGCTGATGAACCCGCGAGACAGCAGCTCCTCCGACTTCTCGAACTTGTCGCGCAGCCGGTTCACCTGCCGCTGCGCCTGCGCGATGTCGAGCGTCAGCTGCTGCTTCCTGCGGATCACCTCGCCCTCGCGCCACTGGTCCAGCGCGAGCTGCGCAAGCTCGATCTTCAGTTTTCCTGCGCGCGTCCGCGAGTCGTTCTCGTTGATCTGGATCTTGAGCGCGTTCTCGGCCGCGATCAGGTCCGCCTTGGCACGCTCGACGCGGTCCTCCTCCTCGGTGATCTGGTTGAGCAGCGCCTCGGCGTTCAGCCGCACCAGCAGGTCGCCCTTGCGCACCTGCCTGCCCTCGGGCACGATCTCCATGATCGTGGTCTGCGTCTCCAGCCCCGAGCGGACCTCGATCTGGTTGCGGGCCTCGAGTTCGCCCGTCGCGGTCGTGATGATCTCGAAACTCATGGTCTGGGCGCGGGCAATGTCCGCCGCCGAGACCGTGCGGGCCTCGCCGCCGCTCGGACGGGCCACCGCCCAGACTGCCACGAACGCGAGCAGCAGGAGCGCGGACCCCCCGACCAGAATCTTGACAATGCTCATGCCCCGGCGGCGTGCCGCGGAACCCTGCTGCTGGACTGCCATGCCGACCGCTCCTTCGTGGTGCGCGAACCGCAACCGCACGGGCATTGAACCCTCGTGAAGACCTACCGCCGAGTCAGACGGAAGTTCCGGCCCAATCCTAGGCCGCGGACGGCCGCCGTCCGGTCACGCGGAACTCGTACCATCGGGCCGTGGGCACCGCGCTGCTGCAGATCGGACCAGGGCGCAGAACGCTTCTGATCGTCGCTGCGCCGGCCGAGGCCAGGGCCGTCCTCGCGGGCCTTGGCCGACCGGGCGAAACACCCCCGGCCTGGACCCTGACACCCGTGAACGAACGGTTCGATCTCGTCCTGTCGGGCGTCGGCAAGGCCAACGCCGCCGGCGCGGTCGCTCGCACCCTCGACCCCCAGCGCCACGGCGCGGCCATCAACCTCGGCGTCGCAGGCTCGCTCCCCGGCGCGTGCCCACCCCCGATCGGGGGGCTGGTGGTGGCGACGGCGTCAATCTTCGCGGACGACGGCGTGGCCACGCCGGATGGGTTCGTGACGCAGTCGGAGTTGGGCTTCCCGCCCTGCGACCTGCCGGGGATGGCGATTCCCGGGGATGACGCGCTGGTCGAGGCGATGCGCACGCTCGGGGGCGCAGCGGCGCGCATCGCGACCGTCTCGACATGCTCGGGGACGGATGCGCTGGCGGCGGAGGTGGCGCGCCGGACGGGGGCCGTCGCCGAAGCGATGGAGGGAGCGGCGGCCGGGCTGGCGGCACGGCGTGTCGGCGTGCCGTTCGTCGAGGTGCGGGCGATCAGCAACACGACAGGGGATCGTGCGTCGCAGAAGTGGGATATGGGTGGCGCGCTGGAGCGAGTGCTGCGGGTGGTCGGGAGGCTTTGAAGGGGGGGCGCGGGGAGCACCACCGTCGGCTCAGAGCAGCCGACGTTGGTGGCACACGCTTGTCGCGGGGGGCGTCAGCGGAGGAGGCTGGCGGCGACGCGGGTCGCGGCCGCGCCGACGGCCTTCGCCAGTTTCTCCGCGCCCGGATCCTTCAGTCGGCCCGCCTCATCGAAGGCGGTATCGCCCTTCGCGAGCGCGAACTGTTCGGGCACGACGAGGACAGCGATGTTCGAGAGGATGGCGCGGACGTGCACGAGGCCGCGGAGACCGCCGAGGTTGCCGCCGCTCGCCGCGACCAGGCCCGCGGTCTTCCCCTTGAAGCACCCGAGCGGCCCACCGTCGGCGTCGCGCGGGCGCGAGACCCAGTCGATCGTGTTCTTCAGCAGAGGCGTGATCGACGAGTTGTACTCGGGGCAGGCGATCAGCAGGGCGTGGTGCTGCAGGAAGAGGTCCTTGAGGCGGTGGGCGTTGTCGGGGATGCCCTCGGCGGCTTCGAGGTCGCCGTCGTAGATCGGGAGCGGGTAGTCGGCGAGGTCGAGGAGCGTGACGGCCGCGCCGGCCTCCTGCGCGCCCGCGGCGGCGACTCGGAGCAACTTCTTGTTCATCGAGTCGCGGCGGGTGCTGCCGGCAAAGGCAAGGACTTTCGGGCTGGACATGGCGATATTCCCCGGGGTTCGGGGATGGTATGCGGGGGGAGTGAGGGAATAGGGGTCAGGGGACGCGCTGGAAGTCGAAGGCGCGCGGAGCGACGGCGGCGTCCGGGGCGGGTTCGAGGCGGACCTCCAGGCGGTCCCCGTCGCGCGAGTAGACGATCCGGCGGGGGAAGGCGCGGGCGGCGTCCTCGAAGATCGCGTGATTGTTCTCGGCGCGCAGCAGCGGGAAGGTCATCGGGCCGTCGCGCTCGGCGTCCCACGGCACGAGGCCGCGGTTGAAGTGGCGCACGCGGAGGGCGAGGTCGTCACCGTCGCGCTCGATGACGAAGATCTCGTAGAGGCGGGCGTGGCCGTCCTCGGTGATCCGCATCATGCCGAGGAGCGCGTCGCCCTCCGGTCGGCCCCAGGTCTCGACGATGCTCCCGCGCTCCGTCTCGGCCCGCCACTCGCCGGTGAGCCAGGCGAAGTCCGCAAGGTCGGGAGGGGGGGGCGAGGACTGCGGTGCAAAGAGACAGGAGAGGAGGATGGGGAGGAGCGTGGCGGGCATGGGAATCTCCGGGAACGCGGGGCCTGCAAGGCCCCGCCCATGAACAGAGGGAGGTGAGAGCCTATCCCCAAACTCCTGATTCACCACAGAGACACAGAGGGCGCAGAGATAAGAGCCTGGTTTCCCGCCTCTGTGCTCTCTGTGTCTCTGTGGTGAGATTGGTTCTCTGAAGTCACAAGATAGCCTCTACTGCTGCGAGAGGCTCTGGTAGAGCATGAAGGCGTTGCCGTCGGGATCGAAGAAGGTGGCGAGGCGGACCATGCCCTCGATGGTGATGGTGTCGCCGTCGAAGCGGACCTTGTGCGATTCGAGCGTGGCGCGTGCCTTGTCGATGTCGTGGACGCCCCAGGTGGGGACGGGGCCTGCGCCGACCTTGGGTCGATCGACCTGTGAGAGGCCGACGTTGACGCGGGCGACGGGGCTGGCGACCTCGGCCCATCCGATGTGGTCGACGCGGTAGAGCAGTTTCATGCCGAGGACGTTGGTGTACCAGTCGATGGCCTTGTCGAGGCTGCTGACCTGGGTCGAGATCGTCAATCCGCCGTCGTACTGGGGCGTGCCGGGCATGGTCTGGCTCCGTGGTTGGGCCGCCGCGGGGTGCGGGGGCGGTTGGCATAAAGTATAGTGGCTATACTTTGGAGTCAAGGCCGAAGGGCAAAGGCCGGAGGGCCGAGGGAGGCCACGGATGGCATCGGCTGGAGCGACAGTGAGGCCTTGCCCCGAGGCGCTGGTGAGCCTCTTCCATCGCCGATGGTGCGTACCCGTGATCGCCGAGGTCCACGGGGCGGCCGAGAGCCGCGACTCGACCGGGGCGCGGTTCGTCGGCCTCATGCACCGGCTCGGCGTGGGCCGGTCCGCGCTCCGCGACACGGTCGAGTTCGCCACCGCGCACGGCTGGCTGCGCCGGAACCCCGGCTACGGCCACCCGCTCCGCCCGGAACTCGTGCTCACGGCGCGGGGCGCGCGGATCGGGCCGGCGTGCGTGTCGCTCCTGAGGCTGCTGCAACGGCGCGGCCTGGAGGAAATCGGCCTGCGCAAGTGGACACTCCCCGCGGTCTGGACGGTGGGCGAAGGGGGGGGGCGGTTCGTCGAGATCCGCGCCGCGCTGCCGGGGATCACCGATCGAGCCCTCGCGGCCGCGCTGCGGTCGGCGGCGGGCGCGGGCCTGCTCTCTCGGCGCGTGGTGGACGGCTCGCCGCCGGGGGTGGCGTACGGTCTGACGCGATCGGGGCGCGAGGCGCGCGGGGCGGTCGATCGGATCATCGGTTCGTTGTAGCGGCTACCACGGTCGGAGGCTGCGCGGCGCACGCTGCGACGGGCCATGATCCTCCGTGGATCGGCGCAGAATGTACAGCGGTGCATGCGGGGGGCAGTTGAGGCGCAGGGGCAGCATCGCGTCGCCCAGGCCCCGGCTGATGCAGCAGAGCGTGCCGTCGATCCGCAGGATCCCCGACGCCAGCGACGCCGGCAGGTCCGAGGAGGTGTGCGGGATGGCCCGCGGCGAGAGGCGCACCTGCCCGCCGTGCGTGTGCCCGGCGAGCACGAGCGGCACGCGCAGTTCGGCGGCGGCGATCGCGGCGACCGGGTCGTGGACGAGGGCGATTTCGAAGCGGGCATCGTCGGAGCGCGAGAGCGCAGCGGCGAAGAGGTCCTCGGGGTACGACGCGCCGAGGATGCGCAGGGGAAGGCCGGGGAGGTCGATGACGCCGGTGTCGATGCATCGGATGCCGGGGACGGTGCGCGCGAGGCGTCGCATCAAGGCCGTGTCGTGGTTGCCGAACACCGCGGCCGCCCCGGCCCGGGCACGCCACGCCCCAGCCAGGGCATCAAGCGTGCGGAACGCGGCGTGCTCGTGCCCGGGCCCGTCCGCGTAGTCGCCGGTCAACAGCACGAGGTCGGCGGGCGTGACGCGGAGCGCCGCGAGCGTGCGGGCCATCAGGCCCGATCCCAGGCTGAGGCGGCGGACGTGCAGGTCGGAGAGATGGAGGATGCGGAGACCGTCGAGCGCGGCCGGGAGCGAGGGGAGGCGGAGTTCGTGGGTTTCGACGGGGTAGGGGGGAACGGGTCGGCGGTAGGCGGAGTCGGGGATGGCGTGGGGCATGGGGAGGGTCGCTGGGCGGGGCGGGCGGAGCGAGTATGATGGACCGTCGGCGGGCGTGAGGCCCGTCCCACCCGAAACGATCGGCACGCGGAGAGTCGTCATGGCCAAAATGTTCTACTCGCTCGAAGAAGCCGCTGCGAAACTCGGCAAGTCCGAGGCGGATGTCAAGCAGATGGCCGCGAGCGGACAGTTGCAGGAGTTCCGCGACCGCGACAAACTGGTCTTCAAGCGCGAGCAGGTCGACCTGCTCGCGGGCGGCGACGACGCGATCCCCCTCGCCGACGACCTGGAGCCGATCAGCCTCACCTCGTCCGGTTCGGGCAGTTCGCTCGGCGCGGACAACCCGAAGGAGCAGACGGGCATCAGCATCTTCGACGCCGACGATGCGGAAGAAGCAGACCCCTCGGCCCAGACCCAGATCACCGACACCGCGCTCGGCGCGGGGTTCGAGATCGACGCCGGGGCGTCCGGCTCCGGCCTGCTGGACCTGACACGCGAGAGCGACGACACCTCGCTCGGCGCGGACCTGCTCGAGGACGTGCTCGGCGGGGGGCAGGAGACGGCCGCAGCGTCGGCGGTGGGGGGAGAGCCGGCCGCGCTGTTCGAGTCCACGGGGGCCGAGACGGAGGCGTCGCCTGTCGCCGCGCCCATCTTCGTGGCCGAGGTGATCGACGGCCCCGGTTCAGGGCTGGTCGGCGGCCTGGCGCTCGGCGTGGTGGCGACCTGCGCCTTCGCGCTCGCCGTCGTGCTCTTCGCGATCACCGGCGCATCGGCGGGCCTGCTCGCCGCGGTGGGCAACAACCACTGGACGTGGGTCGGCGTGTGCGCGGGCGTGACGCTGGTGGCAGGAGTGGTGGGGCTGGTGGTGGGGAAGAGACTGTAAGCCGGAGCGCTCGAGGGACGCGGCAGCCTGCTCATCCGACGCCGGGGACGATGCAGCGGATTTCGTCGTAGCGCCGGAAGTCGGCCTCGTTCAGCGTGACCAGGTCTCGGATGCCGTGTCCGACGGCAAAGGCGGCCAAGCGCGCGTCATAGGCCGCTCGCCCCTTGACTTCGTATCTGGTGCAGAGTTGAAGCCAGCGGGGTACGAGATCGGGCGGGTCGGGCAGAACGGCGAGGCGTTCGAGTGTCTCCTCCGTTTGCGCGAGTGCTTGGGCGGGAGTGAAACCCCAGCCATTGGCCTCAGCCGGCCGCGTCATGACTGCCCACATTTCGAAGAGCGATTGCGCAGACAGGACGGGCTCGGCACCCCTTCGTGCAAGCGACTCGAGGGTCCGGAGGATCGCGTCGCGCATGGGATCGTTGCGGTTCTTCACGCGCAGCACGACGTTCGTGTCGAGTGCGACCCTCATGTGCGTTCTTCGTACATGTTCTCGCGGCGCAGCGCGTCGTCCGGCAGGACGGGCGCGGCCACGGACCCGGCGTACTCGCGGATATTGCGGATGCGATCGGCGATGACGTCCGGCGACGGGGCCGCATCCCCGTTCGGATGGGCTTTAGGCTCCGGCTGCACCTGCACGGGCTGGCCGGGGCGGAGGTTCACTGGTTCGTCGGGGACGAAGACCCGGCCGTCGAAGTGCGCCTTGATGTAGTCCGCCATGGGGGAACTGTAGTCCGGACGGCTCGGCGCGGCGGGTGGAGGCGATGGACGGGCCGCTCGCTCGTGATGGTCTCGTCGGCAGGCCGACGGACGAGCGGCGACGAACCGGTATGACGCCTCTCAGCTCGCGCATAGCCGGAGCGATTGCATGTACAGCATTCAGGAACGACCGGCGACGGAGCGGGAGCGCGAGTTCGTCGCGTCGATGCACAAGCCAGAGAGTCTCGGGTGCGTGCTGAACACCGGGCTGGTGTGCCTGGCGAGCCTCATCATCGGCATCGTGGGGACGCTGCCGCTGAGCCGGGCGACAGGCTGGGACACGGGCACGGCCGGCGCGGGGCTGATGATCGGGACCATCGTCGTGCTCGGCGTGCTGCTGAGCGTGCCGCCCACGTCAAGCCTGCCGATGCGGTTGTGGTACGCGTTTCGTCCGGCGCCGACGCTGGAGGCGGTGACGGAGATCGTGTGCACGGCGGACTGGGCGTGGTCCTTCGCAGGAAGCGATGAGGATGCGCCCGCAGTGCTGCTTCGTGTGGACGCGGATCGCTACCTCGCGTTGAACGATCAGCGGCTGTATGGCAACGATCCGGACGTTGACGGCGTCGTGGACCCGGATGAAACGCGGGCGAGGCGCGAGGTGCGCGTGGTGTGGTGGGAGCCGCGGAACATCATTCTCGCGTTGGACGGCTCCGGGGAGAATCTGCCGCTCCAGCCGATCGACGTTGAGTCGGACTGGCTGCTGCGGCTGTGGCCGGTCGCGGTGGTGCACCGGGATGCAATCCCGCCGGACGTGTTCGACGCGATGGAGGGTGCGCTGGCGGCGCGGGAGGAAGAGGAGTAACGGCGGAGGGGTCGGCTCGGCACAGGCGGGACGCCTGTGCCACCGGTGGTGGGGGGTGTGGGAGGATGGATCACCGGAGCGTGAGCGGCTCCGCGCCCCGCACTTCGCCCCCCTCGCGCAGCGCTCGCCCGACCGGCTCCGTCCAGGCGTCGAAGACCTCGCGCAGGCGGGGGTTGCGGCGGGGGCTGTGCTTGTAGCGCTGGGTCTCGGCGTAGGCGTCGTCCATCGGCACGCCCTCGACGAGGTGGCGGTACATGGCGACGACGCAGCCTGTGCGCTCGGAGCCCGCGCCGCACTGCACGAGCACGGGCTGGCGGGCGAGGTCGGTCATGATGCGCAGCGCCTCGGCGTAGAAGTTCGGGTTGCCGGTCGCGTCGCCCTCGAGGTCCATGCGGACGCGATCGACGCCCAGTGCGTCGGCGGTGCGCTGGGCGAGCCGTTCCTCGCGCGTGCCCGGCTCGAACGCGCCCAGATCGACGATCGTGCGGATGCCGTGCTCACGGACGACCTTCTCCGTCGCGGCCGGGGTGAGTTTGCCCGAGCGGTAGAGCACGCCCTCGGTAACGACGCCGAAGTTCTTGGGGATGAGATTGGGGCGCACCCACTCGCGGTAGGCGAGCACGCCGCCGGTGACGATCAGGGCGACGGCGAGGGCGTTGCGGAGGAATCGTGCGAGGGAGAAGGTCCCGCGTGGTTGCTTAGGCATCGCCGGGATCGTAGACCCTACCATGTGTTCATGGTGAATCGCTCGGGCGCCAGGGAGGGGGCCGGGACGGGCGCGGGTCGGCCCGTGCCCGCGGCGGCGCGGGCGCGCGCATACCCGGAGGCCGTCGATCGGCTCATCGAGCGGCTCGCGGACCTGCCGGGGATCGGGCGGCGATCGGCCGAGCGGCTGGCGTTCCACCTGCTCAAGAGCGACGAGGCCGCGGCGATGGCGCTGGCGCGGGCGATCGCCGACGTCAAGCGAACGGTTCGCCACTGCTCGGTCTGCTCGAACTTCGCCGAGGGCGACCCGTGCGCCATCTGCGCAGACCCCTCGCGCGATCGAGCCACGGTGCTGGTGGTCGAGCAGCCGAAGGACCTGATCGCGCTCGAGCAGACGGGGATGTACAAGGGGCTGTACCACGTGCTCATGGGGCGGCTCAGTCCGCTCGACGGCATCGGGCCGGAGGAACTGACCGTCGGCGACCTGCTGGCTCGCGTCCGCGACCCGGGAAAGAACCCCGGCGGCGTGCCGATCCGCGAGGTCGTCCTCGGCCTGAACCCGACCCTCGAAGGCGACGGGACCGCGCTCTATCTCGCGGAGGAACTGCACGAGCGCGGCGTGGCGGTCTCGCGCCTGGCGCGCGGCCTGCCGAGCGGGTCGCAACTGGAGTACGCCAACAAGGCGGTCCTGGCGGACGCCATCCTGGGGAGGCAGAAGGTAGAGTGAGGAAGTGGGGAGTGACGAAGTGACGAAGTGACGGAGCGGTCGGGGACGATTGATCGGGTCATTCATGCGGTTCGAAACCTCCCAGCACATGCGACTCGGCCAGCAGATGAAGCTGGCGCCGCGGGTGATCCAGTCGATGGAGATCCTGCAGATGCCCCTCACCGAGTTGGAGGAGCGCATCGAGCAGGAGTTGGCCGGGAACGCGACGCTGGAACTGGTCGAGCCCGGCGCGGATCGGCCCGAGCCGGCCGCGGACGTGCGCGGCGAGGGCGCGGGAGAGGCGAGCGCCGCCGAAGAGGGCTTCGACCGCCTGGACCGCTACGAGCGAGCCAACCCCGAGGCCGCCGAGAACGAGTACTCCGCAAGGCCGTTGCGTGACCGACCGGAGCGTGCGCCGTCGCGCCGCCTCGACGGCGAGCGTGACGGGAAGATGGACGCGATGGCCGCGGCCCCGGCGCGGGCGGCCTCGCTGGGGGAGCAGTTGGTGAACCAGTGGCACCTGGCGGACGTGGACGAGTCGCTCCGTCGCCCGGGCGAACTCATCATCGGGTACCTCGACGACGACGGCTACCTGCGCACCCCGCTGGAGACCATCGCGGCCAACGCGCCCGAGGGGCCGGACGGCGCACGCGCAGGGGGGGGCGACCTCGAGCGCGCCCTGACGGCCGTGCAGTTGTTCCTCGAACCGCCCGGCATCGCGGCCCGCGACGCGCGCGAGTGCCTGCTGCTGCAACTGGACGCGATGGAGGACGGCGAGGGGTGGGACTCGGACGAGGATCGCGCGGCGACGCTGCGCGTGGCGCGCACGCTGGTCTCGGATCACCTCGAAGACCTGACGCAGAACCGCCTGCCGCGGATCGCCGAGCGCGCGGGGCTGACGATCGAGGAGATCAAGTCCGGGCTGGAGCTGCTGCGCCGGCTGAGCCTCGCGCCGGCGCGCCGGCTGGTGAACGAGCAGCCGGAGCCGATCATCCCGGACGCGATCGTGGAGTACGACGAGGAGCAGGACCGGTACATCGCGTTCCTGAACGACTCGCGCCTGCCCAACCTGCGGATCAACAAGGAATACGCGGAGATGGTCCGCGACCGGGCGGTGCCGAAGCGCGACCGCGAGTTCCTGCGGACGAACCTGAACAACGCGCAGTGGCTGATCGACGCGGTCGAGCAGCGCCGCCGCACGCTCCAGCGGGTGCTGAACGCGGTGGTGGACCACCAGCGAGAGTTCTTCGACTACGGCCCGCAGGCGATCCGGCCCCTGCCGATGACGCAGGTGGCCGAGCAACTCGGCATCCACGTCGCTACCGTCAGCCGCGCGGTGGCGGACAAGCACGTGATGACGCCGCGGGGCGTCGTGCCGCTGCGCCGGTTCTTCACGGGCGGCACGGAGACGGAGACCGGCGAGGAGATCTCGTGGGACGCGATCAAGGCCGCCCTCCAGGAGGTCGTGGACGCCGAGGACAAGGCGAACCCGCTCTCCGACGACGCGCTGGTGGACCGCCTGAAGGAGCGCGGCATCGAGATCGCACGGCGCACGGTGGCGAAGTACCGCGCGCAACTGGGCATCCAGAGCGCGCGGCTGCGGCGGCAGTTCTGACCCGGATCGGGCGGTATTCACGTGCGTCCAAAGGAAGGGCATGGGCAAAGCCGCACCGCGAGGGTTGGACATCGGGGGCGCACGAATGTCTCCGGATCAGTGCGCGGCCCGCAACGCCGAAGGCGTGGCATAGCCGGAGCCAGGGGCAACGCCCCTGGGAGCGCGGGGGCTGCAATGTGCGAGCCGCATCGCGGCGGGCGAGCGGGAGCGCTTCGGGTGCGCCGGATTGGCGCGCCCCTTCAGGGCTCTTGGGGTGGCGCGTCGCGATCCAGGGGCGTTGCCCCTGGCTCGGGCTGGTTCACGCCCTTGGCGTGAGCCAGAGATCGGACCGAGTTGCCCGCGCACAATCGAGCGGCTGTCGGTGGATGGTTCGAGACGATTGCACGGGGAGAGCGGAGGGAGGAGGGGTAGCAGCGAAACCGCCACGGAGTGGCGGGGTACCTCGGCGTGGGGACTCCACACATTCCGGATGAGGAGCGGACGACGGATCATTGATCAGGCGGCGTGAATCCCTCGCGACTCCAGTTCAACGTGCCGCCAGTAGACGTGCCGATCCGGGTCGCGCATGTGCGGTTCCGCGCGTGTCCAGTGGGTGGTTCCCGGTCGCAGCCACAGCACGTCCTTCTCGTAACCGACCTGCGTGCGGGTCAGGCGGTGCAGGAACAGGCGGTAGCGGCGGCGAAAGCCCGAACGGTCGAGGGCGAAGGCAACGTAGCCGAGCCGCGCGAGTTCGTCGTGGACGGCCTCGGGGGAGGAGCCGTTCGCGCCCAGCATCTCGCCGTTGACCTCGAGCAGCACGGCGGGCGAGCGCGACTCGACGGCCTCCGCGAAGCCCGAGAGCGCCTTGTGCTCGAAGCCCTCGACGTCCAGTTTGATGAAGAGCGGCCTGTCGCTCCGCGTGTCGATCAGGTCGTCGCCGCGCACGACGGGCACCTGCTCCCGATCGAAGACGGCCTCGCCGTAGCGCTCCGGCACCGCGCCCAGCGTGCCGTTGGCGAGGTTGTCGAAGCCCGGCCGCTTGTATTCGAGGGTCGCCGGCTCGTCCGACAGCCCCTCGGCGTGGACGACCACGTGCGTGAGGCGGTTCCGCTCGACGTGCCAGCGCAGCCGTTCCAGCGGCTTCGGCCCCGGCTCGAAGGCGTGTACGACCCCCCCCCCCCCCCACGCACCCTGCCATGTGGAGAGTCACGAGGCCGATGTTGGCCCCGCCGTCCACGCACTCGTCGCCGGGCCGCACGACGCACGAGACCGTCGAGAGCACGTCCAACTCGCCGTAGCAGCCGAAGAACCAGGCGATGCGCTGGAAGAAATCGGCGAGGTCGAGCCTCATGCGGTGTCCGAAGTAACGCTCGCGGCACTCGACCGTCGGGGCGTCGCGCCAGGCGTCCTGCGAGTTCATGCCGCAGAAGTGCAGGAAGTAGCCGTAGCGGGGCAGTTCGAGGTGCGCGTACAGCCGCGCCAGGGGCAGCAGCAGGTCGCGCTTCGGCGGCATGGCTGGGTCGGCCATCGCCGCAAGTCTATCAGGCTGTCTCGGGCGTCGGGGCTACGGGTTGGGGCCGCCCGCGTCCGGTCGGGCGTCGGTGGACTCGTCGCGTGCGCGGATGTTGAGGCGCACCTCGCGGTCGCCGGCCTCGAAGCGGACGGTGGTGGGCAGGTCGGCGAACTCGGCCTGCTTGGCGGGGATGGCGCGCTCGAGTTCCTCGAACGAGAGCGGGACGAACGCGATCAGCGTGCGCTGCCCGGAGCGCAGTTGGGCGATGAACTCGGCGGGGCCGGTGACGAGGACGTCGCGCAGGGCCTGGTCCTCGGGGGCGATCTCAACGATCCAGCGGGCCTGTTCGAGCGGGCCGAGGCGAAGGTGCACCGGCACGTTCGGAAGCACGATCGAGTCCGTGCGCGTGCGCAGCGTGACGGTCACGTCCACGCGCTGCGGCGCGATGAGCAGCGGATCGACGCCGATCAGGGCGGGGCCGGGCACCAGCGGCACACCGCGGACCTGCTGGGCGCGCCCGGGTGTGAGAGCGGCCAGGTCGGCGCTGGTGAGCCGTGCGACGAGCGTCGGCGTGCCGACGAGCGCGGCGTCGGCCTCGCGCGACAGGCGCACACGCGCGGTCTCGACGGAGGGCACGGGCTGCCCGTCGGCCTCGCCATCGGGCGCCTCGACCCGCACCGGCGCCGTGCGCTCGACGAGTTCGTAGACATACACGGTGATCGTCGGCGGTTCGACGCGGGCGATCGTCACGCCGCGGTTGCGGAAGGCCTCGTGGGCGCGCAGCACCGTGCGCAGATCGACCACCTGCTCGCCGGGATCGGGCGGGAATCCCTCCATGCCCGGCTCGATCGCGATGGCGCGCCGGAGTTCATCGTCGATGCCCGCCAGAGCGGCCGTCGTGCCCTCGAGCGAGAGGTTCACCTGTCCGCGCCAGTCGGTCTCGCCGGATTGCACGCGGACGAGGCGCGTCGGCGCCGCGTCACCGCGCAGCGCGAGGTCCACCCGCCGGGTCTGCCGCTGGAGGCTCTCGCCCTCGGCGAAGACCCAGATCAGGATCGCGACCAGGGTCACGAGGCCGTAGATCTTGAGGTCGCGGGCGAGGCGTGGCCTGCCCTCGCCGGCGGCGTGGTCAGTCGGTGCCATTCGCGCCTCCAGACGGTTCGGGCGTCGGCTCCGGCTCCTGCGAGGCGGTCGCCGATTGCCTGATGCGGGTGAGGCGTTCCTTGAGGTGGTTGCGCAGTTCGTCCGGCGTGAGCGTCGGCGTGAATCGCCCGCGCTCGCAGACGCGGATCGAGCCGCGCTCCTCGCTCACGACCACGACGATGGCGTCGCACTCGCGCGAGAGGCCGACCGCGGCCCGGTGGCGCGAGCCGAGCGTCGGGTCGGGCATGTCGGCGGGGTCGGCGAGCGGGAGTTGGACGTTGGCCGCGTGGATGACGCGCCCGCGGATGACCACCGCAAGGTCGTGCAGCGCAGTGCCGGGAAAGAAGATCGTCTGGAGGAGCCGGGCGGAGAGAGCGGCGTCGAGGCGCGTGCCGCCCTCCGTGAGCGCGGCCAGGCCGACCTGACGCTCGAGGACGATGATCGCGCCGAAGCGGCTCTTGGAGAGGTAGGCGCACGCCTCGACGATCGGCTCGACCACCTGCGCGATCTCGCCGGGCGAAGAGCGGAAGAACGGGGCCTCGCCGAGCCGGATCAGTGCGCGGCGGAGTTCGGGCTGGAAGATCACGACGAGGCCGATGGCGACGACCGCGAGGAAGCGCTCGTACAGGAACGAGAGCCGCGGGAAGGCCTGCCCGCCGCCGATCATGTGGACGACCAGCGTGGCGACGACGATGAGGACGAGCATCCCCTTCAGCACGCCCGCCGCCCGCGTCCCCTGCACGAAGCGCACGATGAGCAGCACCACAACCCAGATGACGGCCAGCTCGAACGCGGCCGCGAGGGCGTTGTAGGAAGCGAGCCGCTCCCAGAGGTCCTGGATCCGGGGCAGGGCGAACAGGGCGAGACTCCTTACGCTCGGGCGCGGGAGTGTACCACCGGCGGCATCGGCGCGGGTCGCGTGCGGCGAGGGACGACGCGGCGAGCCGATGTAGACTCCCGCTGATCGCGGAGCGCCCGATGCGACTGCCCCGCCGGAAATGGCCGCTGCTCCTCGTCTTCTGGACCGTCCAGGCGGTCGTGCTGATCGGGTTCCATGCGTTCATGTGGGGCCAGAGCATTTCGATTGGCGGGAGGCCCCCGACGCTCTGGGCGTGGCCCACAGTGACGGACATGCTCGGCGTCTTCGAGAGCGGGACGAGCCTGGTGTATTGCCTCCTGCTGGCGGTTCTGCCGCCGATGCTCCAGAGCGTGCTGGTGCTCCCCTTCCGGTTCGATCGGCCGCGACGGAGCAGGGGCGTGGCGGTGTACTTCAGCCTCGCGGTGGCGGCGATCGGGCTGGCGGTGTTCGTTGCGGGGGCGGTCGGTGGCGTGGGTGCGGTGATCGCGCACTATCTGCCGGCGTCGATCGACGAGGGGCATGTGCTGGTCGTAATGCTGGCAGCGCTGGGCGTCAGTTGGGCGGGATGCACGACGCTGCTGGTGGCGTACGTGCACGCGACCGACAAGCCAAGCGAGTCGGTGATCGCGGGCGTTGCGCGGGTTCTCTTTCGCGGGAGCATCGTCGAGTTCGTGGCGTTGATCCCGCTGGACGTGATGGTGCGGCGCAAAACGAGTTGCTACTGCGGCGAAGGGACGATCTTCGCGCTCGTGGGCGTGGGGTCTGTGGCGCTCATCATGGCGGGGCCGGCCGCGCTGTTGCCGCTGCTGGCGAAGCGGCGTGCCGCGCGGCGTCGGACCTCGTGCGAGTGGTGCGGGTACGACATGACCGGCACGCCGGAGGCGAGCGTCTGCCCCGAGTGCGGCAAGCCGTGGCGGCTCACGCGCTCCCCGTGAGCGTATCGAGCGTCCGATCCGGCTCGAAGCGGCCCCACGCGGGCGCGTGTGTGAGCGCGGACCGCAGTCGGCGGCGGTACTCGGCGCGCGGGATTTCGACGCACCCGAACCGGGCCAGGTGCTCGCTCCACGCCTGGGTGTCGAGCAGCGTGAAGCCGCCTCGGAGGAGGTGGGCGACGAGGTGGGCGAGGCAGACCTTGCTGGCGTCGCGCCCGCCGAGGTCGGGGCGGGAGAACATGCTCTCGGCGCAGAACGCGCCGCCGACGGCCAGGCCGTAGAGTCCGCCCACGAGGACCGGTGCCCCCCCCTCTGGCGGCGTTCGCCACGCCTCGACGCAGTGGGCGTGCCCGAGGCGGTGGAGCAGTTCGAAGGTGTCGATGATCCAAGGGTCGATCCAGCCGCCGGGGCGGCGTCGGTCGGCGCAGGCGAGGATGACGGCGGCGAAGGCGGTGTCGGAAGTGACGGCGAATCGAGCGGAGCGAAGGGTCCGGGCGAGACGGCGCGGGAGGTGGAAGGCGTCCAAGGGGATCACCCCGCGCGGGTCGGCTTCGTACCAGCCGAGTTCGGGCCGGCCGCCGGGGCGCGTCGGGACGGCCATGGGGAACAGGCCCTGCCGGTAGGCCGCGAGGACGATCTCTGCCCGGCGGGTGTCGGTGCCGTGGTCAGGCTCGCGGGATTCGGCGTGGTGACGGGGATTCATGGGCGGGTTTCGGGGCTGTGCGTTTATAGTTGGGAGGGCGGCGGGGCCGGGGTGGGGGTGAAATCGCGGACCAGCCGGTCCGAAGAAGGTCTGAGGCCCGCGGAAGGGGATGCGCCATGAACGAGAACCTGATCCAACAACTGCTGGACAAGGACATCTTCATCTTTGTCGTCGGCGGCACGGTGGGGATCATCGCCATCATCTTCGGGACGGTGTCGTCCATGGTCCGCTCGACCGCCCGCGAGAAGTCCCGCCGCGAGATCGCCGCCTACATCGCCGAGGGATCGATGTCTCCCGAGCAGGGCGAGCGGCTGATGAAGGCGGGCGAGCCGAAGAAGTGCTGATCCGGGGAGGCCGGCATGAACGGGCACATGGCGCACTCGATCCCGACGCTGGCGAGCATCCCCGAGGAGGCGGTGGCGATCGTCGCTGTCGGTGGGGGGTTGCTGGTGTTCGGCATCTGGGTCGTGATGGCGACGATCCACGCTATGGCGAAATCGCGCGATCGTGAGCGGTCTCGCCGCGAGATCGCGGCCTACGTCGCCGAGGGTTCGATGTCCGCCGATGAGGGCGAGCGGCTGATGAAGGCCGGCGCGGAGGACGACGACGAATGAACGCACCGACGGCGCTCGCGATATCCGGCGAGATGATCGCGGTGATCGCGATCGTGGGGGCGTTCGTGATGATCCTGGTGGGCGTCCTCTCCTCGACGATCAGCCGCGTGTACAGGACGCGGGAGCGCGAGCGCACCAAGCGCGAGGTGGCCGCCTACGTGGCCGAAGGCTCGATGACCCCGGACGAAGGGGAGCGGATCATCAAGGCCGACATGCCGACCTGGGAGAAGGGCAAGAGTTGACTCGGGAGGACGTGCGATGCCCGATCTGACGACGACGGACCTCTTCTATCTGCTTCTTGCGGTCGCCGGCGGGTTCGTGCTGGCGGTGTGGCTGGTCGTGTCGCACCTGACGGCGCGGGAGGAGTCCCGATCGAAGGCCGAGCAGGCCCGGGCGCGCGAGGAAACCCGCCGCGAGATCGCGGCCTACGTGGCCGAGGGGTCGATCTCGGCCCAGGACGCCGCCCTCCTGCTCGCCGCGGGCACGGCGGGCGAGGAGTCCGGCCGCGCGCTTGTCGCCGCGATGCTCGCCGGGCGCGGGCTGACGCCGGAACAGGCCGAGCGTCTGGCGGGAGCCGGCGGCGGCGACATCGCCGACCTGCGCGCCGTCCTCAAGGAACTCGGCGCGCTCGGAGGCGTCAAGATCGTGGCGGACTGACAACCGACGGGCGAGATTGTGGGGGCGAGACGAACGGCTTGACTGCCCGCCCCCGACCCGCCACACTATTCCATGGCGACCATCTCCGATCGTTCCGCCTCGCCCGGGGCCGCGACTGGCCCGGGGCGAGCGGCGGCGTCCACCCCTTCCGACCCGCGTCCCACGCCCGCCCCCGGGCGGTCGGTCTGGACGGGCAAGATCGCGGCCGAGGGGATCACCTTCGACGATGTGCTCCTGCTGCCGCGGCGGTCGGGGGTGCTGCCCGCCGACGCGGACACGACCACGCGCCTGACGCGGACGATCCGGCTGAACGTGCCGCTGGTCTCCGCCCCGATGGACACGGTGACGGAGTCCGCGCTGGCGATCGCGCTGGCGCAGGAGGGCGGCATCGGCATCATCCACAAGAACCTCTCGGCCGAGACCCAGGCCCGCGAGGTCGCCAAGGTCAAGCGCTCGGCCAACGGCGTCATCACCGACCCGATCACGCTCGGGCCGGATGACACCATCGGGCGCGCCGTGCAGCTGATGCGCCAGCACAACGTCTCCGGCTTCCCGGTGACGGACGACGGCTCCTCGGGCGTGCGCCACGACGGCGGCCGCACCGGCGGCACCGTCCTCGGCATCCTCACCCGGCGCGACCTCAAGTTCGTCGAGAACGACGCCACGCCCGTGCGCGAGGTGATGACGAAGACGAACCTCATCACCGCCCCCCCCGGCACCACCCTCGCCGAGGCCGAGGTCATCCTGAACCGCAACAAAGTCGAGAAGCTCCTGCTCGTCGACGAGAAGCTGCGGCTCTGCGGCCTCATCACCATGCGCGACATCGAGCGCCTCAGCCAGTTCCCACGCGCGAACGTGGACGAGCGCGGGCGGCTCCGCTGCGGCGCGGCCGTCGGCGTCGGCCAGATCGACCGTGTCGGCGCGCTCCTCGACGCCGAGGTCGACGTGATCGTCGTCGATACCGCCCACGGGCACTCCGAGAACGTCATCCGCACCGTCCGCGAAATCAAGTCGCGCTACAACGTCCAGGTCATCGCCGGCAACGTGGCGACCGCCGAGGGCGCCAAGGACCTCATCGCCGCCGGAGCGGACGCCGTGAAGGTCGGCATCGGGCCGGGCGCGATCTGCACCACCCGCGTCGTCACGGGCGTCGGCGTGCCGCAGATCACGGCCATCCTCGAGGCCGTGCGCGGCGTCGAGGAAGCCGGCGAGGACGTCCCCGTCATCGCCGACGGCGGCGTGCGCATGAGCGGCGACATCGCCAAGGCCATCGCCGCGGGCGCGCACAGCGTCATGATGGGCTCGCTCTTCGCAGGCCTCGACGAGTCCCCCGGCGAACTCGTCATCAGCCAGGGCCGCCGCTACAAAACCTACCGCGGCATGGGCAGCGAGGGCGCGATGAACCGAGGCTCCGCCGACCGCTACGGGCAGGCCGACAAGTACGACCCGCGCGGCACGCCCAAGGAGAAGTTCGTCCCCGAGGGCGTCGAGGGGCTGGTGCCCTACCGCGGGCCGCTCGCCGAGTTCGCCTACCAGCTCGTCGGCGGCCTGCGCAGCGCGATGGGCTACTGCGGCTGCCAGACGATCGAAGAACTCCGCACGCGGACACGCTTCTGCAAGGTCTCGGCCGCCACCGTCGTCGAGAACCACCCGCACGACATCCGCATCACAAAGGAAAGCCCGAACTACACGGTGGAACACCTCCGCGAGTAGCGCGGACAGTGGGGCGGGGTGGCACCGACCTCGTCGCCTCAGCCGTGCCGCCGACCTCCGCTTTGGGAGGTCGCTGTTCCGATCCCGCCCCGCCGCACTTGCGTCCCCTCCACCCGGCCCACAGGAAGGCAGAAGACTGCGTGATACAACATTCGTCATCTAGATTATCATTGAACAAAGATATTATCGCACGATGGCCAACACGCTTCGGTTTCGCGGCCACCTTGTTGGTCATTATCACTCTAGTACTCCTCGTTTGGAATTTGATAGACCCTTCCTGGGAGGCCGCGTTTGTACTCCTGGTGTACGCTCTTGCCTGGATCACTCGCAGCGACATTACTGCGGCTCTCTCAGCCCTGCGTGCGACGTATCGTGCACGCGCAATCGAATTAGACGAAGACCAGACCGCCGAGGCATGGACGACCACTAATCACAGCGTTTCGGAGATTCGGTGGGCCAGCATAACGGACCCGGAGTGTCGGGACATAGCGAGCACGTTCTGGCGAAGCCGGTGTGCCAGCGGCTTTACTAAACGTCTAGCGATGTTCGATCGACTTCTAGAGGATACCGCAACGATCAACATTCGAGTTGAACCATTCTTCGAGGAAACTCGATTGCTGCGACTGTACAAGGCGCTGCTCGTGCCAGAGGAACTCTCATGTCGCAACACTGTCGCGCTTCACTTACAAAAGGAAAAGATATTTCCTGATGACATGGCGCAGTGTGTCGTTGCGTTGCCCCTAAGAGGCGGCGGCTACTCTGAACGTATATCGGATCATAGACTATCGCCAGGGCAGAACATCTGGGGCGAAGTGTATCACTTCGCACGGGATGTTACGCATTATCCGGCCGAGAGTCTCGACCAACTGGCGAGTGTGGCCAAGACCCTGGGAAAAGTACAGCAGTCGCTTCAAAGTCTATGCGCTGACAGCATCGCGCCGCTTGTCACCGGCAACGCCGCGCGCAAAGATGTTCCTTTCGACCGGTGGCCAGAGATTAAAGAAGCGGTACTCAAGGACAGTCTATTGCATCCATACGTAAGACTGCTAAGGCCATATGTGCCCGCGATTGATAAGTGGATTGAGTCTGTTCGCGTGTTTACAGAGTCCACTGAGCGGCATGGCGAGTTCATCTTGCTGCATGATGTGCATCCGCACAATGTCTTTTTTCGCGGAGGCGAGTGTGTCTTGATCTACGACTACCAGTGGGTTGGTAACTGGTGCCATGGCGATGTCGTGTGCTTTGCGGCTCACAGATTCATCCGTGATCTTGTGGCTAAGCACTCTGGCGAGTCCCCAGCGACCACCTTTATATCGAGGGCGATGCGGACATTCTTAGATAGTTATCGTCAGGAGTGCGATTTGAAGTTGCCAGATGATCTGGAATTAAATATGTGCCCGTACATTCAGCGGGCGAACGTGGGCAAGTTAATAAGTATTTGCTGGACCGGCTTGTATGGCCATGATAAATGGAGTCGTGGCGATACACGCATGCTGGGTGAATGTAGAAAGTTCATTAAATATATGAAGGAGGCAGAGAGTTGTTCGGTAAAATCGTGAGCCTTGCGGCTCGCCGGCGCCGACCTCTGCGCTCCAGCAGAGGTCGTTGGCACAGGTCGGCGCCACGGCGCCTTTCCCGCCTCCTGCCTTCATGTCCGTTGTCCACTGCCCGCTGTCCACTGTCGGCGTTCAGCCGGCCCCGACCCCCACGTCGTCCGTCGCCGGCTGGCGCGGCCGCGGGGCTGCGGCGGCGAGCGAGGCTTCGACACCCTGCGTCGCGGCCCGCGGCGTGATGCCGCGTGCGGTCAGGTGCTGGTGCCACGCGCGGGTGTGGACTTCCCAGAAGTGTTCGAACGAGTGGCGGATGGAGAACGGCTGCATCGACTCGTGCGCGGCGCGGCCCATGCGGGCGCGCCGCTCATCATCGGCGACGAGGCCGACGATGCGCTCGACCCACGCCGTCGGGTTGGCGGTGCTCAGGACATAGCCGGTCTCGCCGTCGCGGACGACTTCCTTCGGCCCGCCCTGGTCGGTGACGAGCACAGGCAGGCCGCTGCCCTGCGACTCCATGACGACCTGGCCCAGCGTGTCGGTGACGCTGGGGAAGACGAAGAGGTCCGAGGAGGCGTAGATCTCGCTCAGTTCGCGCCCGTGGCGGAAGCCGAGGAACCGGGCCGGCGTGCGGCGCAACTCGCGCTCCATGCGCTCGCGGTACGGGCCGTCGCCGACGACGATGAGTTCCGCGTCGAGCCCCTGTTCGCGGCAGCGGGCGTGGGTCTGCTTCCACACAGTCGTGAGGAAGGGCATGTTCTTCTCGACGCTCACGCGCCCGACGTAGAGGACCTTGACGCTCGCGGGATTGACGCCCTCGAAGCGCGACCAGAGGCCCGGGTTGCGGTGTCGGGTGTGGAAGACCTCGGCGTCGAAGCCGGGCATGAGGCGGGTGATGCGCTCGGGCTGGATGCCGAGGCGCACCAGGGCCTCCGCGTAGTCGCCGCTGCGGGTGAAGATGGTCTGGAAAGGCCTGTAGAACAGCCGCATGAAGCGTTCGCAGGCGTAGGTGAAGGCGTGGTCCTCGAAGAGGCGATCGATGTAGGCGGGGAAGTCGGTGTGGTAGACGCCGAGGACGGGAACCCGCAACATGCGTGCGGCGAGGAAGCCGATCATGCCGACCGGCCCCGGCGTCGAGACGTGGATGCAGTCCGGCTGGTGGCGGTCGAGGTGGCGCAGGATCGGGATGAGCGGGGGCAGCGCCACCTCGAGGTTCTGGTAGCGGGGCATGGTGGTCGCCCAGACCGGGTCGAAGTTGTGGACGTTCGGGAGGGGGGGGTGCGGCAGGCGCGTGGAGGTGATGACCTGGAGGTCGCGTCCCGTGGCGTGGGCCTGCTCGGCAACGTTCTGGATGAACCGACAGACGCCGTTGACGTCGCCGATCGTGTCGGTGAACAGGCTGATGCGCATGGGTCGCTCCAGAACGCTGACGCCGGAGCCAGGCTCCGAGGTCTCGTGGTCGAAGCGCTCGACGAAGGGGCGCTCCTTGTTCTGGTAGAAGAGGCTGAAGACGTAGGGCAACTGGGCGAGGTTCAGCACGCCGTACGAGACCAGGTGGTCGATCACGCCGGCGCGGTCGCGCTTGCGCAGCGCCCGCAGGCCCGAGTCGGCGAGCGCGTGGTTCACGGCGGCGGCCAGTTCGTCGGCGAACTGGGCCATGCGGTCGTGGTCGGAGAGCGGCGTGCCGTCGGTCCAGCGGTCGGGGTCGAGCCGCTCTCGCAGGTCGGGGTAGCGTTCCAGCACCGGGCCGATGCTGGTGCGCAGGGCGCGGAGGATCGGGAGCGATCGGCGGTTCCGACGCTTGATGACCTTGCGTTTGACGGTGTGCGCCGCCAGCCGCACCTTCGAGGGGCGGGGCAGGTCCACGCCCGCGAACCGCAGCAGCCGCGACGCGACGGCCTGCCCCTGCGTCGAGGCGCGGTCCGCGAAGCGGTCGGCGTAGAAGTGCGCGCCGACGCTCGTCAACTGGTGGGCCAGCAGCGAGGAGTGCCCGCCGACGCCCCCCACCTCGCAGCGCCCGGCCATGACGTAACGGAAGAAGTCGCGCGGGTCGGTGATCACGCCCCGCTCGACCTGCACGCCCGTCCAGGTGCGCCCGATGTTGAGCAGGGCGTGGTCGTCCGAGCCGCCGGTGCGGGCCTTCTGCCACGCGCGTGGCCAGAGCGGCTCCATGTGGTGGTCGCGGGCGAGTTGCTGCACGCGGGCGGGCGTGAGCGCGTCGAGGAACCGCTCCACCGGCGCTCGGTGCCCGGCGGAGTGCGCGCCGTTGAGCACCTCGAACCCCTTGAAGAGCAGCGCGGCGCGCTCGACGTGCCAGCGCGTGAGCCGGCCGTTCTGCATGTAGAGCGGGTGCGCCAGGGCGTGCGGCAACTGGTGCTCGTGCAGCCACGCGGCGAAGGCATAGACGTCGTTGCGAAGCCCGAGGCGGGTGAGTTGCTCGTCGAGTTCGGGCGTCAGGCCCCACGTGAGAACGTGGAGTTTGCACCGGTCCTCGGGGAAGTAGACCGTCACCTCCTGCCCGATGATGAAGTTCTGGAAGCCGCGCTCGTGGAGTTCGAGCGCGCCGCGGATGGTGTCGTGGTCGGTGATGGTGACGAGGTCCATGCCGCGTGCCCGGGCCTGGTCGTACACGCGCTCCGGCGGCGAGAAGCACTCGGGGCAGCCGACGAAACCGAGGGCTGCGACCACCGGACCGTCCGAGGCCCAGGAGTGGACGTGCGCGTCCATCCGCGTGAGCACCAGAGGCGTCTCGTCCGGGTCGCGCTCAGGCGCGGGCGGCGGGATGGGATTGAGTTGCATCGCTTCGCCTCCGCGTCGGTCGCTCCCGGCCGAACGGAACGGCTCGTCGCCCCGGTCGCCCCGCCGGCCTCCTGCCGGCTGCCAAAGGGTATGCGGGCCTCGCCGAACGCACGGGGATCGTCGGCCCGGCCCTGCCTCCACGAGCAGGATTCGGGGTGGATGCACGAGAGTTTCGCACGCCCTTTGCGCAGGCTGCACAAAGAGGGTGAAGGGTGTGCGGACCTATGATGGGAGGTGGAGACGGGGCCTGCAAGGCTCCGCCCCACGGCTGTTTCGAGGAACCTCCGCGCCGGGGAGGAGGCAAACAGGAGGTGTCCGATGTCACGATTGCCCCTGATCGATCCCGCAGAAGCGACCGGCCGCGCCCGCGAGATTCTCGACGGCCCGCTCAAGGGCAAGCACTACGCGATCTTCCGCGCCATGGCGAACTCGCCGGTCGCGCTCGACGCCTACCTGGGCCTCGTCGGCGCGGTCAAGCGCGCAACGCTCACGCCCAGCGAGCAGGAGGTGATCCAACTGGCGGTCGGGCAGGCGAACGGGTGCGACTACTGCCTCGCGGCGCACACTGCGGCGGGCGAGCGCGTCGGACTGACCGCCGAGCAGATGCTCGGCGCGCGCCGCGGCGCGATCCCCGGCGATCCAAGGCTGAATGCCCTCGCCAGGTTCGCCCTCGCGCTCCACGAGAAGCGCGGGTGGGTCTCGGACGAGGACGTCGAGGCCTTCCGGACGGCCGGGTTCAACGACGCCCAGATCGTTGAGGCCGTCGTGGTCTTCGCGCTGGCGACCTACACCAACGTCTTTAACCACGTCGCCGGCACGCCCGTGGACTTCCCGCCCGCTCCCGCCCTGTAGGGGCCGGCTGCGGGCGAGTGCCGCCCCTGGGGGTTTTTGCTTGTGTCCCCCCGCGTGCGGCCATACACTCGTGTACCTGAAGCCAAGGGCGTAGCCCCCGGCGACCCGCGTGCGTGCCCGCGAGCCGTCCGAGCCGACGGAGGTCGGACACGATGGCCAACGCAACCCAGACGCTCACACGATCGAAGGTTGACCTTCCCCTGACGCTCGAACCGCCCGACCCCGCCTCCGCGCGGGTGGCGGAGCACTTCGAGACCGTCTACCGCGAGGCGGCGGGCGACGAGGCCCGCGTGCCGTGGCAGGACGGCAGGGCCAACCCCGCGCTGGTCTGCTGGCTGAACGCGGAGGCGCCGCGGCTGGTGCGCCCCGGCGTGCGCGCGGTGGTCGTGGGCTGCGGGCTGGCGGACGACGTGGCGGAACTGGAGACGCGCGGCTACGACGCGCTGGGCTTCGACGTCTCGCCCACCTGCGTCGCGTGGGCACGCGAGCGCCACCGGGAACTGGCCGATCGGCTGGTGGTCGCGGACGTGGCGCGCCCGCCGAGCAACCTGCGCTGCCGCTTCGAGTTGGTGGTGGAGTGCTACACGATCCAGTCCGTCCCGCCGGAGATGCGTGCGAGGGTCGTGCAAGGCCTGGTGTCGCTCGCCAAGCCGCACGGGGTGGTGGTTGCCGTGGCGCGGTCTCGCCCCGAGGGCTGGCCGCTCGACGAGGTCGCCGGACCGCCCTATCCGCTGACGAAGACGGAACTGGTGTCGCTCTTCGAGCGCGAGGGATTCGCGCCCGTGCGCGCGCCCGACGAGTTCGAGGACGACGAGACGCCGCCGGTCGCGCGACTGCGCTGCGCGTTCCGGCGTGCCTGATCGCTGTTGAGTCTGTCTCTCCCCTCCGGGCGGGGCCTTTTTCGGGGCCCCGCCTCTTTTCTCGGTTCATCCGGGGCCGGAGAAGGCTCTGCGGCGACGCCCCCGGAAAGCACAGCCCACCCATCCCTTGTTTGTTTCTCAGCCCGAAGGGCTGCATCGTTCGTAGCCGGGGGTGGAGGAGGCTCTGCGACGACACCCCCGGAAAGCGCGGCCCAACCAGTTGGTCCGGCAGCCCGAAGGGCTGCTCGTACCGCGCGCATGTCGTCACCACGAGGAACCCTTCGGGGTCCGGTGGTTGGTGGGCCGACGATCCGGGGGTCTCGCTCGAAGACTCCCTCGACCCCCGGCTACTGACGACGCAGCCCTTCGGGCTGGAGAGAGGGCGCATATCTATGGGGTGAAGAGAGGGCACGGGCCTTCGGGCTGGAGAGAGGCATCGCCTTTCGGGCTGATGAACCGCACGGCCGACACGCGGATCATCGATTATCTTGACGGCATGGCGTCAACACTGACCAGAATACTCGTCCACATCACATTCTCAACGAAAAACCGGGTCGCGGCGATTCCTGAGACGATCGAGCCGGGCTTGTACGCCTACATCGGTGGCATCTGCCGACGGATGGAATCGCCGCTCCTGGCGATGGGCGGTGTCGTCGACCACACCCACATGCTCGTGAGCCTCGGCAAGACCGTCGCGCTCTCTGATCTGATGCTCAACGTCAAGCGCGATTCGTCGAAGTGGATGAAGGAGAGGGACGCCGCCCTCCGAGAGTTCGCGTGGCAGGACGGGTACTTCGCATTCTCGATCGGCGAGTCGGGCGTGGATGCGCTACGGGCCTACATCGCCGACCAGAAGCAGCGCCACAAAACGATCGACTTCAAAGACGAGGTGCGTACGTTCCTCCGCAAGTACGCCGTCGAGTGGGACGAGCGCTACGTGTGGGGTTGAAGCGGCGAGACGCCCTTCTGGACGCGCTCCTCCGTGCGGCGGTTTTTCTTGGGCAAACCGGGTGCGGCAGTTCCTCAGCCCGAAGGGCTGCATCGTTCGTAGCCGGGGGTGGAGGAGGCTTTGCGACGACACCCCCGGAAAACGATGCCCACCCATCATCTTCTTCCGTTTGGTTCGGCAGCCTGAAGGGCTGCTCGTGCCGCGCACGCCGTGACCACGATGACCCCTTCGGGGTCCGGAGGTTTGCGGGCCGACGATCCGGGGGTCGCGCTCGAAGACTCGCTTGACCCCCGCCTACTGACGTCGCAGCCCTTCGGGCTGAAGAGAGGTTGCTGCGCTCTCGTATACCGTCCCCGCGCGTTCACCGTCGGCAGCACGCGCATCGCCGGGATACCTCCAGACTTGCAGGTCGGCACATCGCCGTCGCTCACGATTCCGCGGCCTGTTGAGCAGACGGGTCTTTGCCCCACCCGCACTCTGGACAGGCGCGTTCCGGCAGCCCGCGAAGATCGTAGCGGCAGACGGGGCAGAGGCCGCGCCGGAGGCGGCGGCCGGTGCGCACCGCGGCAAGCCCGGTGAAGAACGCAAACCAGATCGCGGCGTAGAAGAGCGTGTTGAGGAGCAGGCCGGGCCAGATGGGGCGGTAGGGGAGCCACACGTGACGGTGAATCTTCAACGTCCAGAGCGATGGTATCTCGCTCACTGGTGTTCCTGCTGAGACTTCATCCGGATCAGGAAGGAACACATCGGTTCGCATGAGCGCGCGCAGCGGCCAACCGCTGGCAGTGTCATACCGCGACGATTGAACATCCTGCGTGCTCAACTGTGACCGGGCCGGTAGCCGGGCAGACGACCAATATGGCGACCTCTGAATTCCACGGAAGCCGACTCCCTGGCGATGCGCTCTACCCTCAATACCAGAACGGATCGCATGAGCAACTCGCTCAGCCGCCCGGCCCTCAGTAAAATACACCCATACTTCCGTGTGCCCCGGTCTCACGCTGGTGTCGCCAACAACATGAATGCCATCGCGTTGCTCGTGTATCACGGACAGAGCGGTAGGGTTGCCGAGGTGCGGCAGCGCAGCCACACCCCAAGCAACACATACCGAGAGAGTGAACCCGGCCAGCAGCGAGATCAGCGTGCGCCTTATCCACCGTCGGCGGTGCCGTCGGACCATCGTCAGTTCAGCGCTGTGCGGATCGGCGTCGCTCATGCTTCCGCCGCCTTTGTTTGGGTGCGTGCGTCTCGCCACCCGCACTCGGGGCAGGCGCGCTGCGGCAGGCCGCGGAGATCGTAGCGGCAGTTCCCCAGCCCGAAGGGCTGCATCGTTCGTAGCCGGGGGTGGAGGAGGCTTTGCGACGACACCCCCGGAAAGCGCGACCCAACCTCCCCCTCCGTTTGGTCCGGCAGCCCAAAGGGCTGCTCGTGCTGCGTTCGTGTCGTGACCATGAGAATCCCTTCGGGTTCCGGTGGTTGGCGGGCCGACGATCCGGGGGTCGCGCTCGAAGACTCGCTCGACCCCCGGCTACTGACGACGCAGCCCTTCGGGCTGAAGAGAGGGCGCTGCGCTCTCGTACACCGTCTCCCCCGCCACCACCGTCCGCAGCACCCGCGTCCCGGGGATGTCGCCCGGCTCGCACGTCAGCGGGTCGCGGTCGACGACGATGAAGTCCGCCTCCTTGCCGGGGGCGATCGAGCCTGTGATCTCCTCCCAGAACGCGGCGTACGCGGCGTCCAGTGTGAAGGCCCGCAGCGCCTCCTCTCCCGTCATGCGCTGCTCGGGGCGCCAGCCGCCGGGCGGGTCGCCGTCGGCGGTCTGGCGAGTGACGGCCGCGTGCAGGCCGAGGAAGGGGTTGTGGCTCTCGACCGGGAAGTCGCTCCCGCCGGCGATGCGGGCGCCGGTGCGCAGCAGCCCCCCCCACGCGTACGCCCCGCGCCCGCGCTCGGGCCCCACGCGGGCGTACACCCAGCGCATGTCGCTCGTGCAGTGCGTCGGCTGCATGGACGGGATGACGCCCAGCGCGGCGAAGCGCGGGATGTCGTCCGCGTGCAGCAGTTGGGCGTGCTCGATTCGGAACCGCTGGCCTACAAACGACCATTCTTTGAGCGCCCGCTCGTACGCATTCAGCACCGCCCGGTTCGCCCGGTCCCCGATCGCGTGCGTGCAGAGTTGGTAGCCGTGGATGAGCGCGTGCATCGCCGCGGCCTCGATCGCCTCCGGCTGCGTCACCGCCAGCCCGTGCCAGGCGTCCCCGCCGGGGCCGCCGGGGCGGTCGGCGTAGGGGTCGAGCAGCCACGCCCCGCGCGAGCCCATCGCCCCGTCGATGTAATATTTCGCCGCCCGCACGCTCAGCCGCGGCCCTTCGTAGCAGCCCTGCTCCTCGAAATACCGCGGCGCATGCGCGGCCGCGACCATGGCGTGGATGCGCATCTTCAGCCGCCCGTCCGCTTCCAGCCGCCGATAGACCTCGACCTCGGCAGGACTGACCCCCGCATCGTGCACGCCCGTGAGCCCGACCGCGAGGCACATCTCCTGCGCCTTAAGCAGCAGTTCCTCCGCCGTGCCCAGCCCCGCGCCCGTGATCGCCGACCGCACGATCGGCATCGCGTTGTCGATGAAGACGCCCGTCGCCCGCCCGCTCGCATCGCGCACGATCTCTCCCCCCGGCGGGTCGGCCGTCTCGTCGCCCACGCCCGCCATCCGCATCGCGGCCTCATTCGCAAGCCCCGCGTGCCCATCGACGCGCGTCAGCCAGACCGGATGCTCCGGCACGGCCGCCGACAGCGCCCCGTGCGTCGGCAGCCGACGCTCCGGCCACGACTCGTGGTCCCACCCGCGCCCGACGATCCACTCACCCGCAGGCGTCGTCCGCGCCCGCGCGGCCACCATCGCCACCACCTCGTCGTACGACCGCGCCAGCCGCAGGTCGAGCATCCCCAGCCCCAGCGCGCCCAGCCCCGCCATGTGCCCGTGCGAGTCGATCAGCCCCGGCAGCACCGTCAGCCCGCCCAGGTCGACGCGCTCCGCCCCCGGCCCCGCGGCCGCGAGCGCGTCGGCGTTCGACCCGACCGCCACGACCCGCCCATCCTCGACAACGAACGCCTCCGCGCGCGGCCGGGCCGGGTCCGCCGTGCGCACGTTCGCGTTCAAATACACGGTCTGGGCGCTGGCGAGCGCGGCGGCCCAGGCCACGGCGACGACGATGCATCGGATATCCATGCCGACAGCCTACCGCGAACGTCGCCCCCGCCGGCGCGCTCAGCCGACGCCGTTCTCGGCCAGGCCTAGCGTGACGTCCGGTTCCGGCGGCACGGGCGGCGGCTCGTAGACGCCCGTCCACAGGATGCGCCGCCACCGCGCCGCGTCCTCGAGGATGAGCAGCAGGCACGGCAGCACCACGAGGATCAGCACCGTCGCCGACATCAGCCCGAACGAGATCGTGATCGCCATCGGGATCAGGAACCGGGCCTGGAACGACTGCTCCAGCATCAGCGGGCTGAGACCCAGCACCGTCGTGATGGTCGTGAGCAGGATCGGCCGCAGCCGCGCCCGACCCGCCTCGACCGCCGCGTGCCACGTGCTCGGCACTTCGGCCCGCTTCTGGTTGAAGAAGTCCATGAAGATCAGCGAGTCGTTCACGACCACGCCCGAGAGCGCGACGAACCCGATCAGCGACAGGAACGTCATGCTGAACCCGAGGATCATGTGACCCCAGATCATCCCGATGATGGCGAACGGGATCGCCGTCATCACGACCAGCGGCTGCGAGTACGACGCGAACAGCCACGCGAGGATGACGTAGATCAGCCCCGCCGCCACCGCCATCCCGATCGGCAGCGTGCTGAACGACTCCTGCACTTCCTGCTGCCGGCCGCGTTCGAGGATGCGCACGCCGGGCACCTCGGCCTCGATGCGCCGCAGGTCGGGCCGCACCGCCATGGTGACGCGCTCCGGGTTCACGCCCGCCTTGCTGTCCACCTCGGCGTTCACGGTGACCGCGCGCCGCCCGTCCAGCCGCCGCACCGTCGCGTAGGAGCGCGCCATCGTCACGTGCGCGACCTCGCCGAGCGGCACCGGCTCGCCGCCCGGCGCGATGACGAACATGCGCTCGAGGGCGGCCGGGCTTCGCCGGAACTCGACCGGCAGCATGACCCGCACGTCCACGTCCTCGCGGTCGCCGGGGAAGGTGTACGCCTCGAGGCCGAAGACTGACCCGCGCACCTGCTCGCCCAGGACCGCCTCGGTGAAGCCGAGTTCGCTCGCGCCGTCGCGCAGCGTGAGGCGGATCTCCGGCTGGCCCGAGTCGGCGTCATCCGTCACGTCAAAGACGCCGTCGATGGCGCGGAGCGACTCCTTCACCCGCCGCACCGCCGCGTCGATCGCCGACTGCGACGCGCCGACGACCGTGAACGTCAGCGCCGGCCCGCCCGGTCCCGCGCCGATGGCGTCGAAGCGCAGCGACCGCACGCCCGGCAGTTCGCCGACCTCGGTGCGCACGGCGCTCACCACGTCGTTGCTGGTGCGCTCGCGCCGCTCGACGGGGTGGAGTTCGAGGATCAGTTGCCCGAGGTGGCTCTGCACCGCGTCGCCCCCCTCGCCGCTGATGTCCCCCATCGCGCCGACGATGGTGAACGCGTCGCGGACCTCCGGCTGGTGCAGCGCGGCCCGCTCGATGCGGGTCAGGACGCGGTCGGTCTCCGACGCCGGCGTGCCGATCGGCATCCGCAACTGGACGTTGATCGTCTCGGCGTCCTCGGTCTCGAAGAAGATGAACTCGAGCCGCCCGCCGGCCACGATGCCGATGGAGGCGACGAGCGTCGCGACGGCGATGCAGAGCGTGAGGTAGCGGCGACGCAGGGCGAGGCGCAGCACGCCGAGATAGCCCGGGACAAGGAACTTCGAGAAGAGCGTGTCGCGGGCGTGGTCGAAGGCGCTCTCGACGCGGCGCAGGCGGCCGACGTGGCCCTCGGCGCGGAGGCGGTCGGCCTTCTTCAGGCTGTGCGCCATGTGCGCCGGGAGAATGAACAGCGACTCGAGCAGCGACGCGAACAGCGCGCACGTCACGACGATCGGCAGCCATTTCAGGAAGTCGCCGATGTTCCCCTCGATCAACGCGAGCGGCAGGAAGGCGCAGATGGTGGTGAGGACGGTGGCGACGACAGGCCACCCGACCTGCCCGGTGCCGTTGATGGCGGCGTCGATGGCTCCCTCGCCCGACTCGTGGCGCGCGGTGATGTTCTCGGCGACGACGATGGCATCGTCCACCAGGATGCCGATCACCACGATCAGCCCGAACATCGTCAGCAGGTTCAGCGACACCCCGAGCAGGTGCATCACCGCCAGCGTCCCCGACATCGCGACGATCAGCCCCACCGCGACCCAGAACGACACCCGCCAGTTCAGCAGCAGCACCAGCGTCAGAAACACCAGCATCCCGCCCCAGATCGCGTTCCGCGTCAGCAGGTCCAGGCGGCCCACCACGAACCGCGCCAGATCCGTGGTGATCCGCACCTCGCAGGGCGGCGGCGGGGCCGCAAGCCCCAGTTCGTACGCCCGAATCCGCTCCGACGCCGGGCCGGTGTCCCCCGGGCGACGCATCACCGAGCGGATGCGCTCCCCCGTCGTCATCGCCAGCGGATCGTTGCGCAGCCCCGCCGCGTACGCCTTCACCAGTTCCGCCACCGTCACCACGTCCACGCCCTGGACCGGGAAGACGGTCAGCGACACCGCCGGCTTCCCGTTCAGCCGCGCGGAGGTGTCCGTGTCCACGAACCCCTCGCGTACGTCCGCGATCTCGCCCAGCCGCAGCACGCGCCCGCCCTCGTCGGCCCGCACCACCACCTCCCGCACCGCGTCGGTGCGCTCCTTCGCGCCGACCGTCCGCACCGAGACGCTCTGCGTCGGGCCGCGCAACGTCCCCGCCGGCTGCTCGCGCATCGCCGCGCCCACACGACGGGCGACCTCGGGCAGGCTCAGCCCGTGCTCCAGCATCGCGGCCGGTTGCACCTCGACCGTCAGTTCATCCCCCCGCGTCGCCCCGATCTCCACGTCCCCCATGCCCCGCAGCAGCCGCAGGTCTTCGCGGATCCGCCGCGCCGCGTCCTTCATCGCCCGCTCGTCCGCGTCGCCGTAGAGCGACAGGATCACTGCCGGCAGTTTCGGCTCGAGTTTCGTGACCGTGATCCGCTCCGATCGCTCGGGCAGATCCTGCAGCGCGTCGATCTCGCGCTTCACCTCCGCCACGGCGGCCTCGATGTCCTTGCCGTCGCGGAACTCCACCCGAAGCACCGCCGCGCTCTCGGTCACGGTCGTGTTGATCTCCTTCACGTCGTCGAGATCGCGGATGCGGTCCTCGATCTTGATCGCCAGCGACCGCTCGACCTCGTCCGGCGCGGCCCCGGGGTACGGCGCGGCGATCATCACCTGCGTCGGGCGCACCTCGGGGAAAAACTCACGCGTCAGGCGCAGCCCGAAGATCAGCCCCGCGCCGAGCACGGCGAACATCGTGAGATTCGCGACCACGGGGCGGCGCACGCCGAAGGCAGCGATTCTCACGGCCCGGCCCTCGGCGCGTCCCCCTCCGCCGACCGTGCCACGTCGGCGTCGTCAACGCGGACCGCCATGCCGTCCGCGAGTTCGTCGCGACCCGTCAGCACCACGCGCTCCCCATCCTCAAGCCCCGTCGGGATCACCGCCCACTGCGTCTCGTCCGGGTCGAGCGCCGGGAACTCGGCCTCGATGAACCGCGGCGGCGCGACGGCCCGTGAACGCAGCCGCCACCCCTCGCCATCGCGCTCCACCACCATCACGCGGTCGCTGTCGAGCGCGCGCCGCGGCACGAGCACCCGCGGCTCGGCACGACCGGAGTACACCCGCCCGATCACGAACTGGCCCGGCAGCAGCAGCGCCCCCGCGCCCGCCAGCGGGTCGTCCGCGCCGTAGTCGATCCGCTGCTCGACCTCGACGAACACCGTGATCGTGCGCGTGCGGGCGTCCGCCTCGGGTGCGATCCGCACCACCCGCCCGTCCCAGCGACTGGCGGCCGGAGAATCCGCGATGAGGTCCGCACGGTTGCCGACCGCGACCGAGGCCGCCGCCGACACCGGCAGCCGCAGCGGCGCCTCGATGCGCCGCAGGTCGATGATGCGCGCCACCGGCGCGCCCACGCCGAGCAGTTCGCCCGGCCTCGGGTCCACGCGCTGCAGCACGCCGTCGATCGGCGAGCGGATCGTCGCACGCTCGAGGTCGTCGAGCGCGATGCGGGCCGCGGCCTCCTGGTTCACGAGTTGCGCGATGAGCGCGGCCCGACGCGCGGGCACGACTTCGAGTTGCTGGCGGTACTGCGACGCCTCGCGCCGCATCCGCGCGATCTCCGCACGCCGCCGCTCGATCTGCGACTCGACCGCCGCCCCGCGCTCCGCCGCCGCCAGCGTCCGCTCGAGTTCCCGCTCCTCGACCGCAACCTGCTCGTCCGCAAACGCCAGTTGCTCGCGCCACGCGGCCTCGTCCACGTCGAGACGTTCGAGATCCGCCTTGGTCGCCGCCACCACCTGCGACGCGGACTGCGCCCGGTTTGCGTAGTCGCGCGGGTCGAGCCGGACCAGCACGTCGCCCTTGCGAACCGGCACGCCCGGCTCGATCCCGACCGGGCGCTCGACGACGCGGGCGGAGACCTGCGCCGCAATCTCCACGGCCTGCATCGCCCGCGCCGTGCCGTAGCCCTGCCACACGTCGGGCACCAGCGTCCGATGGGCGACGGTCGTGCGCACCAGCGGGGCGGTCTCGCCGTGTTCGGAACGTTGCGGGCCTTCCTTCGTGCGTACGAGCAACCCGAGCACGCCCACGCCGACCAGCAGCACGCCCGCGCCGACCATCACGCGCACAACGATCGAGACGGCACGCCAGGGGAACGGAGTCGGGCGGGGCATCGGTTTCGGCGCTCCAGAGCCGACGCCCGGCTCGGGCGTGGGGCAACTCTATGCCCCGCGACTCGCGTCAACGAGCCGCGACCATGAAGGAGCGGTTTCCCTCGTCAATCACCCTCGCGTTCACGGCTGGATCGTCACCACGAAACGCTCAAGCACCAGCACCGCGACAGACACCAGCACGATCCCGATGAGATTCAGGATCAACCCCGCCCGCGCCATCTGCGGCAGCGAGACGTAGCCCGACCCGAACACGATCGCGTTCGGCGGCGTGGCGACCGGCAGCATGAACGCGCAACTGGCCGCCAGCGCGGCCGGAACAAGCAGGTACGCCGGATCGACCCCCAGGCCCACCGCCGCCCCCGCCAGCACCGGCATCAGCGTTGTCGTCACCGCCGTGTTGCTCGTCAGTTCCGTCAGGAAGATCACCACGCCCGCGATCGCCGCGACCATCACCACCAGCGGCAGCCCTCGCAACGCCTGGAACTGCTCCCCGATGAACCGCGTCACTCCCGTCGTGTCCATCGCCGATGCCAGGCTCAGCCCCCCGCCGAACAGCAGCAGAATACCCCACGGCAGCCTCGACGCCGTCTGCCAGTCCATCGCGAAGATCCGCTCGCGCGGGCGGACCGGAATCACGAACAGAACCAGCGCGGCGATGATCGCGATCCCCTCGTCCGTGAGGAAGTAGACCCGCCGCCCGTCCGCCGCGGTCGAGTGGAACCCCGACAGATCGGCGAAGGTCCTGTGAAAGACCCACGCCAGCGCGGTGCAGCAGAACACGACGAACACCGCCCACTCCCCGCGCTTCATCGGCCCGAGGTCGCGCAGTTCTCCCGCGATCAGCGCCCGCCCGCCCGGGATCTGGCGCAGGCGCACCGGGAACGCGAACCGCGTCAGCACGACCCACGCGATCGGCAGGAAGACCGCCACGAACGGCACGCCGATCCGCAGCCACTCGGCGAACGTGATGACCTGCCCGTACTCACGCTCGACGAAGCCCTTGAGCACCGTGTTCGGCGGGGTGCCGATCAGCGTGCCGATGCCCCCGATGCTCGCCCCGTACGCGATCCCCAGCATCAGGCACGTCGCGAAGTTCGAGCCGTCGAGGCCCGGTTCGGGGGGAGCGCCGCGCTCGAAGTCGCGCCCGAGCCGCGCGAACACCAGCCCGATGACGCTCACCCCGATCGGCAGCATCATCGCCGCCGTCGCGGTGTTCGAGACCCACATGCTCATGATCGCGCTGGCGAGCATGAAGCCGCCGATCAGCCGCACGGGCCGCGTCCCCACGATCGAGATCGTGATCAGCGCGATGCGCTTGTGCAGCCCCCAGCGCTCCATGCCAAGGCCGAGCATGAACCCGCCCATGAACAGGAAGATCACGGGGTCGGCGTAGGGCGCGACCGCCTGTCGGATCGGAGACACGCCCAGCACGGGAAAGAGCGCGATCGGCAGCAGCGCGGTCGCGCTCAGGGGCAGCGCCTCGGTCATCCACCACACCGCCATCAGCACGGCCACCGCCGCCGCCGCCCGCCCCGCCCCCGACAGCCCGCCGACGATCGCCCCGGTCCCGTCTGCCGCCCCGACGGGCAGCACCGCGTACGCCAGCAGCGCGAGCGCAGGCCCGGCGAACAGCCCGACCCAGCCGACGAGGCCCGCGATGTCGCGCCGACGCGGCGCGGCCGCGCTCATGGTGCGGGAGGGTACCACCACGCCCCCCACGCGACGAATCGTGCGCGCCGCGCCGCCGCCGGGCCGATACACGGTGCGTGATCAAATACCTCGGATCCAAGCGCACCCTCATCCCGTCCATCCTCGACGCCGTGCGCACCGTCGAGGGCGCGGGCGCCGTCATCGACCTCTTCTCCGGCACCTCCCGCGTGGGGCACGCCCTCAAGGCCGACGGCTACCGCGTCCTCGCCAACGACCACAACGCCTACGCCGCAACGCTCGCCCGCTGCTACGTCCAGGCCGACGCCGAAGTCGTCCTCCACGACGCCGAACGCCTCATCCTCGAGTTCAACACCCTGCCCGGCCGCCCAGGCTGGTTCACCGAAACCTACTGCGTGCGCTCCCGGTTCTTCATGCCCGGGAACGGCGAGCGCATCGACGCCATCCGCGAGTCGATCGCCCGCAAGGGGCTTGAGCCGGAACTGGAGGCGGTCGTCCTCACCTCGCTCATGGAGGCCGCCGACCGCGTGGACTCCACCACCGGCGTCCAGATGGCCTACCTCAAGCGATGGGCGCCGCGCGCCGCCAACGCCCTGGAACTGCGAGTGCCCGCCGTGCTCCACCGCGCCGCGCACGGCAAGGGCGAGGCGCACCAACTCGACGCCCTCGACGCGGCGCGCCGATTCACGGCCGATGTCGCCTACCTCGACCCGCCCTACAACCAGCACGCCTACCTCGGCAACTACCACGTCTGGGAGTCGCTGGTGCGCTGGGACAAGCCGGAGGTCTACGGCGTGGCCTGCAAGCGGGCCGACTGCCGCGAGCGTCGCAGCGAGTTCAACTCCCGCCCCGCCTGCGCCGCCGCCCTGCACCGCGTGCTGCAAGCCCTGCGAACCGACGCCGTCATCGTCTCCCTGAGCAACGAGGGCTACGCCGCCCGCGACGAAGTCGAGTCGATGCTCGCCGGCCTCTGGGGCGGGCGAGCGAGCGTCCGCGTCCTCGCCCACGACTACAAGCGCTACGTCGGCGCGCAGATCGGCATCCACAACCCCCGCGGCGAGCGCGTGGGAACGGTCAGCCACCTGCGAAACACCGAATACCTCTTCATCGCGACGCGCGACGGCGTGGAAGCACGCCGC
Source organism: Phycisphaerales bacterium (assembly GCA_039794165.1). Taxonomy (GTDB): domain Bacteria; phylum Planctomycetota; class Phycisphaerae; order Phycisphaerales; family UBA1924; genus CAADGN01. The sequence continues at coordinate 122,341 of JBDIVY010000004.1, read as the reverse complement.
GACCGGTCCTCGCACCCGACGGAACCAATGGCGTGCGCGCCTGCCTGAGTCGAGCCGCGCCTAATCCTCCGGGATGGTGTCGCTCGTCACGATCTGCCGGAACCGCGTCCGCAGCCGGTTCGTGATCGGTCCCTCGCCGTCCGAGATGCGGTGCGTCGCCGTCACCCGCGACTCGTCCTCGTGCTCCAGCACCTCGCGCACGGCGATCATCTCCGCCGCCGTCCCCGTCAGGAACACCTCGTCCGCCGCCAGCAGTTCCGCGAGCGTGAAGTCCCGTTCCTCCACCTTCAGCCCGCACGCCGGCGCCAGTTCACGCATCACGAACCGCCGCGTGATCCCCTCGAGAATCCCCGCCTCGCTCGGCGGCGTGAAGACCCGCCCACCCTTCACGATGAAGATGTTGTCGCCCGAACCCTCCGTGACGCGCCCCTCGAGGTTCAGCATGATGACCTCGAGCAGCATGTCCTCCGGCTTCGTGATCCCGAGGTTCTGCGACAGGTGGATCGCCTCGCACTTGGCCAGGATGTTGTTCAGGTAGTTCAGGCTCTTGATCCGCGGGTCCAGGCACGGGATCGGCGTCTTCGGCCGGTGCGCCACCACCACCCGCATCCCCTTCTCGTACATCTCCGGCTTGTAGAGCGAGATCTGGTCCGCGATGCAGATCACACCCGGCTCCGGGCACAGGTACGGGTTCAGCCCCAGCGTCCCCACGCCGCGCGTCACCACCAGCCGGATGTACCCGTCCACGATCCCGTTCGCCTCGATGCACCGCCGCTGGATGTCGATCATCTCCTCACGCGGCACGTGCTTCTCAAGCCCAAGCCCGATCTTGTTCGCGCACTCGTACAGCCGGTCCATGTGCTGCCCGCACTTGAAGATCCGACCCTTGTAGACGCGAATGCCCTCGAACACCCCGTCGCCGTAGAGCAGCCCGTGGTCGAAGACGTTCACAGCCGCCTGGCTCTTGGGCACGATCTCGCCGTTCACATACACGAGCGGCCGGTCCCCGGGCGCGGCGGCGGGGCGGGCGGTGCGGACATCCGTGCTGGCCTGGGTCATCGCGGCTCCTCTCTCGCCCGGACTCCGCCGGACTCCGTCCATCGTATCGGCCCCGCGGGCGTCCGCCCCACGCGACCGCCCAACATCCGAACATTCCATGCCGGGCACGCTCAGGCTCGCACTTCCGCGCCCAGTTCCGCGCGGGCACGATCGACAAGCCCCGACACCTGCGGCTCAACCTCCTCCCGACGCAGCGTGCGCGCGGGGTCGCGGAACGTCAGCCGCAGCGTCACGCTCTTGCGGCCGGCGCCCGCCTGCCTGCCGCGGTACGTCCCTACGAACTCAACGCTCTCCAGCAGCGGCAGGTTCGCGCCCTCGACCAGCGACCGCACCCGCTCCCACGCCGTCCCCTCCGGCACCAGCAGCGACAGGTCGCGATCGATCGCCGGGAACGCCGGCAACTGCCTGATGCGCGCCCCCGGCGGGAACAACGCCAGCAGCGCGTCAAGATTGAGATCGCCGCCCGCGATCGGATGGTCAAGATCGTGCTGACGCAGCACGGCGTCCGCGAGCAGGCCCACACTCCCCACGCGGCCTCCGTTGATCAGCACGTCCGCGAACGCATCCGCACGGAACGCCGCGGCATACGGCGACGCCGCCACGAGCCGGACCTCCGCGCCCTCGCCCCCCAGACGCGCGACGACCGCCTCCACCACGCCTCGGATCGCGCGCAGCCCCGCCTGCAACTCCTCGTGCGTCGCCTTCGATCCCGCGGTCGGCACGTCCATCAGCAGCGCGAGGTTCCGGTTCTCCACCGTCCGCGCGCCCGGCCCGTCCACCTCCGCGAAGTTCGCCGACCACTCGTACAGCCGCACCCCGCACGGCCTCGTCACCTGCGCCGCCCGGTTCGCACGCCGGCACGCCAGCAGGCTCGGCAGCGCGCTCGGCCGGCACACCGGCTCCGCCTTGCGACGATCGTCGTCCACCTTCACCGCGCGCAGCCCCGGCGGCATGAACGGCCCAGCGTGATCCTCCGACACGAACGTGAACGTCACCGCCTCGTAGAACCCAAGCCCCTCCAACGCCGAGTGCATCTCCCGCAACGCCCGCTCGCGCTGCTGCGGCGGGCGCACCGACACCGCCATCCGCTCCTTCACCGGCACGCTCTCAAGCCCGTGCAGGCGCGCGACCTCCTCGACCAGGTCCGTCTCGCGCTCCAGGTCCAGCCGGAAGGGGGGGGGCACGCACGTCATCGGGTCGCCCACGCCCTCCGTCTCGACCCCGATCGACCGCAGCAGCCGCGCCTGCTCCGCGTCCGGCACGTCAACGCCGATCAGCGCGCGGGCGCGCGACGGCCGGTAACGGATCGACCGCTCCGCCGGCAGCGGCCTGCCTTCATCCAGCATCCCGGAGCACAGCATCCCGCCCGCGACCTCCACGATCAGCGCGGCCGCCCGCCGCGCCGCGTAATCCAGTTCCGCCGGCGCAACCCCGCGCTCGAACCGGTGGCTCGCGTCGGTCCGAATCCCCAGCCGCCGCGCCGCCCGCCGCACCACTGCCGGCTCCCACGTCGCCACCTCGAGCACAACGTCCGTCGTGCCCGCGCCGACCTCGCTCTCCGCGCCGCCGATCACGCCCGCCAGCGACTGCGCCCGCTCGGCGTCGGCGACCACCAGTTCGTCCGCCCGCAGCGTCCGGTCCTTGCCGTCGAGCGTGCGGAGTCTCTCGTCCTCCTTCGCCCAGCGGATGACGAGCCGTCCCCCCGCGAGCGCGCGCAGGTCAAACACGTGCGACGGGTGCCCGAGTTCGAACGTCAGGAAGTTCGTCACGTCCACCACGTTGTTGATCGGCCGCTGCCCGAGCGATTCGAGCAGTCCAGCCAGCCACGCCGGGCTGGGACCGATCTTCACGCCGCGGATCACCTGCGCCGTGAACCGCGGGCACGCCTCCGGCACGCGGTTCTCCAGCGCAAGGAACCCTTCCACCGGCTCGCCCCGTCGCGGCTCGACCCACTCGGGCATCACCAGCCGCCGCCCGGTCGTCGCCGCGACCTCGCGCGCCAGCCCCACCTGGCTCAGACAGTCGCCCCGGTTGGAGGTGATCTCGACGTCCAGCACCGTGTCGGGGTGGCACGGGCGTCCCGCCTGTGCCGAGCCGGCCGGCGCAGCCCGCCGCGACTCGATCGGGAACCCCGCGTTCGTCAGCGCATGCTCGACCTCGTCCGCCCCCGCATCGGCAGGGTCAAGATACCGGTTCAGCCATCGGATGCTCAACTCCATGGGGCAGAGGATAGCCCGTGGTGGCGGGCTGTCGTCGCGCGGCCCGCACGATCCGACAGGCTTCGCTACGCTCTGCCGACCATCGCGGGAGCGACCCAGTGGCCTATCCGTCCGTTGACCGGTTGCAGACCATGCTGGCCGACGAGGTCTTCGTGTACGCCAAGGATCGGAAGAAGGCGGCCGGCCGAGCGCTCGGCACGTTTGTGGAGATCGTCACGTTCTACGCGCTGTCCGCATGGAGCCTGCGGGACCATGTCGTGATCGAGCGGTCCATCCCCGAGTTCGCGAACCCCGAGATCACGCACAATGTCGAGTTCTCACTCCATCCGATCGCCGCCAGCGCCGATGTAGCCCTCAAGCCGCTCGACTTGCCCGTGACCGCTCGCAAGGTGCTGCGCAACGCGGAGGGGTTCACGAGTGGCTTCCGCGCGAGGCCGGGAGTGCTCGTGTCGAAGCGCGGAATCATGCGAAACTCGGCGGTCGTTGCCGTGCGTGACGGCGGCCTGATGACCGCGCACGTTGCGGCTATGGACGAGGAGGGTTGTGTCGTCACGCTGGCCGACCTCGCCGAGCGACCGTTCGCGATCTTCGAGTGCAAGCGGGTCGGAGTCGAAGAGGGGATGAGGAAAGGCCCGCAGAGCATCGAAAAGGCCAAGCAAGGGGCGTACGTGGCGAGGTCCGTGTCCTCGCTTCAGAAGATACGCCTCGAGTGCGGACAGATTCAGGGCGTCATCGACGTCGGCGGCGGCCGCCTGCGAACGGACGAGTATCACGCATTGCTCCGAGAAACGATCGATGGCGATTCGTCCGAACTGCTGCGACGGTTCATCCTCACGGTGGGCGTTGTCAGCAACCACGGCAACTGGTTCACGGCGGACGATCACAACAAGGAGCTCCGGGTGCTCGCCCATTCGTACGATTGGCTGCTCTTCCTGACCGACGCGGGACTCTGCGGGTTCATCGAGAAGCTGCTCGTCAGCCCGAGCAGGGAACTCGAGCCTGCCCGGGCCGCGTTCCTGTCGAGCTACGGCGGCGGTTCCACCAAGAAGACGAACACGTTCACGAAAGTCAATGTCCGTGCGGACGCCGACCTCGCCCTCAAGCTGTACTTCCGGTCGCACGAAGCGGAGGTCGAGGGTTGGTTCAACGTCATTTCGCCCCGGGGCGGGACGATACGCCAACTCCGGGATGACCTCGTGGCCCTGGCGGGGAAGGACTGGAATAGGATTCACCAGCCGTGACCGCCGGACGAACCATCCTGTCCCAGAGCCAGCACTGGTGTACGCCGCCGAAGTACGTCAAGGCGGTTCGAGACGTCCTTGGAGGAGCCATCGCCCTCGACCCGTGTTCCAATCAGCATTCGGTTGTCAAGGCAGGGACGGAGTATCGGCTGCCCGAGCACGATGGCCTTCGCGAGTCATGGGACTATCCGACCATCTACGTCAATCCTCCCTACGGCGCAGACCGCGAGCGGGGGACGACGATCAGGCACTGGCTCCGGCGCTGCGCGCTCGCCCGCGAGCAGCATGACTCCGAAGTCCTGGCACTCGTCCCGGTCGCGACAAACACCCGGCACTGGAAAGACTATGTGTTCGGGTGCGCTGATGCGGTTGCGTTCCTGTACGATACGAGACTCCGTTTCCTGGTCGATGGAAAGGATGCCGGAAAGGGCGCGCCCATGTCGTGCGCCATGATCTACTGGGGCAATCAGATCGCAAGGTTCGACGAGGTGTTCACTCCGTTCGGCGCTGTGATCGACGTCAGATCGCTGCACGGAAGGCCGATCGGCGTTGAGCGCCGGCACGAACTCCTCTTCGCCAATGGGAACCGACGGCCTCGACGTGGAATACGCCGCTGACGGACGACGCCACGCGGCCCACACACCGTCCGGTCGGCAACGCGCACCGATCATCCCTACACTGCCGCGCATGCGACAGCGGCGACCCCATCCGGCGTTCGCGTGGTGCGCGGCCGGCCTGCTGGCGGTCTCGTGCGCCTCACGCCCGGCCGACCCGGAGCGCTTCACCTCCGCGCCCGCCGACTTCACCCTCGCCGTCACCGTCCTCTCGCCCGCACGCTCGATGGCCGAGGTGGACCGCCTCCCGCCGCGCACGCGCCCCGCCTGCTACCTGGTCGAGCCGGACGGCTCGTACCGTGTCGCGGTCGGCCCCGCGGCCTCGCCCACCGTCTTCCCGCCGCTCGCCCGCCACCTCACCCGCGAGCAGGTGGACCGCCTCTGGTCGCTGGCGCGCGACGCGGGCGTCCTCGACACCGACCACCCCGGCCGCGTGCAGAACGTCGAGACCTTCGTCCGACCAGCCGGCGACGCGACCTTCGCGCTCGTCTACGCGGGCTTCGCCGGCTCGCAGCGCCACGTCGCTATCCCGCTCGACGGCGAGCACGCCGACCCCACCACCATCACGCCACTCATCGACGAACTCACCGCCCTCGCCTGGATGCGCGCCTGGACCGACGACGACGCGCCCTGACCGCCGCCTATGGTCGCACGTATGCCCGGCAACCCCGACCAGGGCCTGATCGTCGGCATCGACCTCGGCACCACGAACAGCCTCGTGGCCGTCTGCGACGAACGCGGCCCGCGCACCATCGACGATGAGCGCGGCGAAGCCCTCCTCCCGAGCGTCGTGCGCTACGAGGACGACGGCGCGGGCGGCCTGCACGCCGTCGTCGGTCGCGACGCCGCCGACCACGCCATCGACCATCCCCTCACCACCGTCTCCAGCGTCAAGCGACTCATGGGCCGAAGCGCCGACGACGCGGCCGGAGACCTCCCCTACCTCGCCTACCGCGTCGCGCCGGGCGAGCGCGACACGGCCCGCGTCCTGCTGCCCTTCGGCGACAGGCAGGTCACACTCTCGCCGGAGGAAGTCTCCGCCGCCATCCTCCGCGAACTCAGGGACCGCGCCTCGCGCGCGCTGGGCGAGGAGGTCCGCCGCGCCGTCGTCACCGTCCCCGCCTACTTCGACGACGCCCAGCGTCAGGCCACGCGCCACGCCGGCCGACTCGCCGGGCTGGAGGTCGTCCGCATCGTCAACGAGCCGACCGCCGCCGCCCTCGCCTACGGCATCGGCGCGACGGGCGCGCCGCGAGAGGAGACCGTCGTCGTCTACGACCTCGGGGGGGGCACCTTCGACGTCTCCGTCCTCCGCATCACCCCGGCGCAGCGCGAGGGCGACACCGCCTTCTTCGAGACCCTCTCCACCGCCGGCGACACCCGCCTCGGCGGCGACGACGCCGACCACGCCCTCGTCACCCTCTTCGCCGCCGAGGTCCGCGCCATGCTCGGCCTGCCCGCCGAGGGGGGGGCTTCGCTCGACGCCTTCCCACCCGCCACCCGCCGCGCTCTGCTCGCGTTCGCCCGCGACGTCAAGCACCGCCTGAGCGACGCCGACCACGCGAGCGTCGAGATCGCCGTCAACGAGCGCGACGCCTACCGCCGCACCGTCACCCGCGCCGAGTACGAGGCCATGATCCGCCCCCTCGTCGATCGAACGCTCGACTGCTGCACGCGCGCCCTGCGCGACGCCCGTCTCGACCGCGCCGCCATCGACGCCGTCATCCTCGTCGGCGGCGCGACACGCACCCCCCTCGTCCGCCGCGCCGTCGCCGACTTCTTCGCCCGCGAGCCGTACACAGCCCTCGACCCCGACCGCGTCGTCGCGCTCGGCGCTGCCGTCCAGGCCGCCATCCTCCGCGGCGACCGCCGCGGCACCCTCCTCCTCGACGTCATCCCACTCAGCCTCGGCGTCGAGACCGTCGGCGGTGCGGCCGCAAAACTCATCATGCGAAACAGCGCGGTCCCCGCCCGCGCCGTCGAACGATTCTCCACCAGCGTCGACGGCCAGACCTCCATCCTCCTCCGCGTCGTCCAGGGCGAGCGCGAGATGGCCGCCGACTGCCGGACCCTCGGCGAGTTCCACCTCCGCGGCATCCCTCCCATGCCCGCCGGCGTGCCCCAACTCGAAGTCGAGTTCCTCGTCGACGCCAACGGCGTCCTCACCGTCCGCGCCCTCGAACGCCGAAGCGGACGCCGCGCCTCGCTCCAGGTCGTCCCGAACCACGGCCTGTCCGCCGAGGAGGTCGAACGCATGGAACGCGAGAGTTTCACGCACGCCCGCGAGGACATGACGCGCCACCGCATCGTGGACCTCGTCGCCAACAGCCGCCTCGACCTCAAGTGGATCGGCGAACGCCTCGAACGCCACCGCGCCGACCTCGACCCCGCCTACGCCGCCAGCCTCGACCGACACGCCGCCGCGCTGCGCTCGCTCGTCGAGGCCGCCGAAGCCGACTGGCGCAGCGTGGACCCCAACACGCTCCACGACGCAAAGGAAGCCCTCGACCTCGAGAGCGTCCGCCTCCAGGAAGTCGCCATCGCGGCCTCCCTCCGCGCCGATACCCCCTGATCGTGCCCGCCGCCGCCGCTCGCCCGTCCCCGTCCCTCCGACCTCGCGTTACTCGGACGATCCCCCTCACAACCGGCACGCCGCGGGCGTGAGCACGGCCTCTTCCGCGGCACGGCGCCCCGGCGTTTCCGATGCTTGTTCGGGGCGTCGCCGCCGCACGGCCTGCTCGCCCACCAAGCCGAAGGGGACCGCCATGGGGACGCAGATTCGACGCCTGAGCGCATCATGGTCGATGGCCGCGTGCGTGCTCGCCGTATCGGTCGGCGCAGCGCTCGCCGACCCACCCCGCCACTCCCTCATCTACGCCGAGTCCTCGTCGGCCAGCCTCGTCCGCTGCGTTGAGTGGGACAGCTCGTGGGAATCCGTCTCCGGTCCGCCCGCCTTCGACGGCTCCATCGCCTGGCTGACGCTCCACCACGCCCCCAACGGCCGACGCGCCGCCGTCGCCGTCGATGACAACCGATCGCTCATGGTCTCGATCGAAGGCTCGTCCTTCTGGTCGGACCCGGAGGAAGTCTGCGCCGACACCGGCACCATGCTCACACGCACCTGGCACGCCGGCTTCGAGGGCGAGTCCGGCGATCTGCTCATCGTCTACCGCAGCATCAACCAGACCGCGATCCACTACCGCACCCTCACCGGCGGCGTCCTCTCCGACGAGCAGACCTACTCCGGCCTCAACCTTGACGCCGCCCCGCGGTGGATCGAACTCGTCCAGAAGCCGGAATCCGACGAGATGATCCTCCTCGCCGGCACGAGCACGCGCCTCGCCGCCGCCGTCTGGAACGGCTCATCCTTCGGCTCGGCCGTCACCCTCACCACCGCGCTCCCCTCCGACGGCAAACCCTTCAGCGGCGCATACTACGGCGATGCGGGGAACGCCAAGGTCGTCTGGGGACAGTCCGGCGGCGCTAAGCGCCATCGAACCTGGAACGGCGCCTCCTGGAACAGCGCAGCGTCAATCTCCGGCGGCTCGGGCGCCGTCGCCTGGATGACCGTCGCACGCGACCAGAGCGAGGGGAGCAACCGCCTGATCGCCGCATGGACCACCGCCACGAAGCGCGCCGAAGCCTCGACCTTCAACGGCTCCAGTTGGGCGAGCATCACCGCTCTTGACACCTCCCTCGAAAACCCGATGGAGCCGCGCGTCGCCTCCGCGTTCACCCCCAACGGCGAGGCCGTCGTCGCCTGGCACCGCAGCGGCGAGAACCGCCTCCGCTCGCGCACCTGGGACGGCAGCGCCTGGACCGCCGCCGTCACCGGCCCCAATCTCGGCAGCGCGCCCGTCTCCGTCCAGATGGTCACCGGCCCCGGCGAGAACCAGGTCATCGCCGCCATACGCCAGCGATCCTCCACGCCCACATACGAGGACTACCTCGTCTACTCCTCCGGCGGCAACCTCGTCTACGGCTCCATGCAGGTCTACGGCCTCCAGGGCGCGCAAATCAACGGCATGAACCTGCCGCCCCCCCCCTCGGGGTCCAGTGGCAGCACAAACCTCTCGTACGGCAACAACGCCACCGCGACGATCGCCCCCGGCTCGTACGGCAACATCACCGCAGGCAACGGCTGCACACTCAACGTCTCCGCCGGCGACTACTTCTTCCGCTCCATGCCCGCCGTCGGCAACAACTTCCGCTTCATCGCCAACACGACAAGCGGCGACGTCACGCTCGTCTTCACCAACGGGAACGTCGCTTCGGGCAACAACTTCCAGATCATCCGCAACGGCGAGGGCCGCGTCCTCATGCACATCACGAACGGCAACTTCACCAGCGGCAACAACGCGAACATCACCGGCCACGTCTACGTCCACAACGGCAACTTCATCGCCGGCAACAACACCTCCGTCAGCGGCCGCGTCTACGCCTCCGCCAACTTCATCGCCGGCAACAACAACGTCATCCACGACGGCGGCCAGGGCAGCGCACCCGGCCCCTTCTCCACCGTCCTCTGGACCAGCGGCTCGCCCTCGTACCCCGTCGTCGTCGCCGACACCCTCCACGGCGACTCACCCCGAATGCCCTTCTCCCTCAGCACGCCCGTCGAAGGCGCCGTCTCAGCCGCCGGCATCCCCGTCCGCGTCGTCCGCTGGCGCGAAGTCAGCCCACACGACGGCGAGGAGTGAACCGGAAGTGAGGAGTGACGGAGTGACGAAGTCACGAAGTGTCCAGCACCCCATCACTTCGTCACTCCGTCACTCCGTCACTTCCCCAGGCACCCCGATGTCCTCCTCCCACAACTCCGCCCGCTCGCGGATGAACCGCTCCATCAGCGCAACGCACCGCGGATCATCCACGACCACAACCTCCGCCCCAGACTCGCGCAGCCAGTCCTCGCGTCCCCGGAACGTCCGGTGCTCCCCGATCACCACCCGCGGGATGCGGTGCAGCACGGCCGTCCCCGAGCACATCGCGCACGGCGACAGCGTCGACGCCAGCGTCAGCCGGTGCCAGTCCCGCCGCCGACCCGCATGGCGGATGCACACCATCTCCGCGTGCGCCGTCGGGTCGCCAGTCTGCACCCGCAGGTTGTGCCCCCGCGCCACCACCACCCCCGCCGCGTCCACCAGCGCGGCCCCGATCGGGATCCCCCCCTCCCCCAGCGACTTCACCGCCTGCTCGTAGGCGGCCTCCAGCCCCACGCGATCCGCTTCGGTCATCCGCACGGGCATCCTCCCCCGCCGTCGGGTACGCTGTGCCGCGCATGACCGCGCCACCCGCCACCCCGGCGAACGTCATCATCTTCGATCATCCCCTCATCCAGCACAAGCTGGCCTGGCTCCGCGACCGCACCACCGGCCACCGCCCCTTCCGCGCACTCATGGCCCAGATCGCCGGCCTCATGGTCTTCGAGGTCACCCGGAGTTTCCCAACACGCACCATCGACGTCCAGACCCCCCTCGAATCCACCCGCGGCCTGCGCCTCGCCGGCACCATCACCGTCGTCCCCGTCCTCCGTGCCGGCCTCGGCATGACCGAGGGCATCCTCGAAGTCATGCCCGAGGCTCGCGTCGGCCACCTCGGCCTCGCACGCGACGAGCGCACTCTCAAACCCCTCGCCTACCTCAACAAACTCCCCCGCAACCTCGGCGACGGCCCCGTCATCCTCGTCGATCCCATGCTCGCCACCGGCGGCTCCGCCATCGCCGCCATCGCCATGCTCCGCGGCGCCGGCGCCGCCGACCTCCGCATGATGTGCCTCGTCGCCGCACCCGAGGGCATCCGCGCCCTCCACGCCGCACACCCCGAACTCACCATCTACACCGCCGCCATCGACGACCGCCTCGACGAGCACGGCTTCATCCGCCCCGGCCTCGGAGACGCCGGAGACCGGCTCTACGGGACGGTGTGAGGGAGGGAACGGGCAAATAGCAAATAGCAAATGGCAAATGGGCAAATAGCAAATGAGGAAAGAAACGGGACTCGACGCTTCGATTCTCGCGCAGCACGGAGATTTCACGGCTGATCCGCCCGCACTCCCGTTCGCATGCTCGTTGTTTGCTGCTTCGCCCATTTGCTATTTGCCCATTTGCCATTTGCTCATTTATTCGGAGCATCCATGACCACTCCCCCCCAATGGCTCATCCGCCTCCCCTCCGGCGAGCGCTTCGGCCCCGCCCCGATGGACACCGTCGAACGCTGGGCCGCCGAGGGCCGCATCCCCCCCGACGCCACCCTCGTCGCCGCCGACGGCAGCGCGGAAATCCCCGTCGCCCGGCACGAACGCCTCCGCCCCATCGTCCTCGCCCCGCCCACGCGCGCCGGCCCGCTCCCCTCGCACCCGCCCGACGACGGCGCGATCACCACCATCATCCCCTTCCGCAACGGCCCCGCCCTCGCCGCCTACTACACCGCCGTCCTCTCCCTCATCCCCGGCGTCGGCCTCCTCGCAGGCCCCCTCGCCCTCACCCTCGGCATCCTCGGCCTCCGCCTCCGCAAACGCGAACCCCACCGCAAAGGCTCGGTCCACGCCTGGATCGGCATCATCGTCGGCGCCCTCGTCACCCTCGCCCACGCCGCCCTCATCCTCCTCATCGTGGCCAACGCGTAATCACGACCCACCCTCCCCCGCGCCCCGCGGGGGAGGTGGCCGAGTCATCGAGGCCGGAGGGGGTTCCTCCTCAGTGCCCCGCACCTCCCCCGCTTCCCTCCGCCCCCCGCGCCTCCGTCCCCGACCACCTCTTCCAGCGCGCGCCCTCGCAGGCCCCGCCTCCCCCCCCCTCCCGTCCACGCCGTCTACACCGTCCACTCCTCCCCCATCCGTCCCATCCGCCACTCTGCCACTCTGCCACTCTGCCACTCCGCCAATTTGCCACTTCCCTTCCGCCGCCGCCGCCGCCACCACATCAACCGCGAAGCCCGTCGATCCACCCTTGCAGTTGCTCGACCATCCCCGGCACGCCGATCCTCGCATAGAGATCGCGGGCCTCAGTCCAGAGCCGACGCGCCTCGGCAAACTCGCCGCGCTCCTCGGCGACCGCGCCGAGGTTTCCCAGTTGGATCGCCTGCCCTTCCAGACGGCCGAGCTTTCGGTTGATCTCCAGCGCCTCGCGGAGCAGGCGCTCCGCCCCGTCCAGGTCGCCACGCCTCCGCGCGATCAGCCCGAGGTTGCCCAGTTGACTCGCCTGCCCTTCCAGACGGCCGAGTTTTCGCTCGATCTCAAGAGACTCGCGGAATAGCCGCTCCGCCCCGTCGAGGTCGCCACGCCTCCCCGCGATCAGCCCGAGGTTGCCCAGGTCTGACGCCTGCCCTTCCAGACGGCCGAGTTTCCGGTTGATCTCCAGCGCCTCGCGGTGCAGGCGCTCCGCCCCGTCGAGGTCGCCACGCCTCCCCGCGATCAGCCCGAGGTTGCCCAGGTCTGACGCCTGCCCTTCCAGACGGCCGAGTTTCCGCTCGATCTCAAGAGACTCGCGGTGCAGGCGCTCCGCCCCGTCCAGGTCGCCCCGAGTCAGCGCGATCAGGCCGAGGTTGCCCAGGTCTGACGCCTGCCCTTCCAGACGGCCGAGTTTCCGCTCGATCTCAAGAGACTCTCGGTGCAGGCGCTCCGCACCGTCAAGGTCGCCACGCGTCTGCGCGACCGCGCCGAGGTTGCCCAGGGCTGCCGCCTGTCCTTCCAGGCGCCCGAGTTTCCTGTTGATCTTCAGCGCCTCGCGGTGCAGGCGCTCCGCCCCGTCCAGGTCGCCACGCGTCCGCGCGATCAGGCCGAGGTTGCCCACAAGCGTGGCATACTCAACCGATCCTTTGGCAACAGTCGCCAGGAAGTACTCCGTCGCTCTCTGCACAACGTCCAACAGACCCAGATGTTTGAGTGGGGCTGTGCACTCGTTCACGAACACTACAACGGCGTCGCCCAGCCCCCCCGCCTCGCCCGCGTGTAGGAACGCCCGCGAGGCGGCAGTCGGGTCCGGCGCTGTGTGCTGTTCACGCGACCCGGCCAGCATCGCGCGATACGCATCGGCCGCGCGCCGGTGATACTCCCGCGCCGACTCGCCGTCCAGCTGAGCGAGGATGTGATCGCGCAGGATGGCGTGATACACGCTGCGGCGCTCGCCGGCAGGCCGCAGAAGCGACGCGATGAACCGGTTCGCCAGCAGCGATTCATGCCGGTCAACGTCAAGTTCGCTGACCGCTCGCGCCAAGTCGCCGGACGCGGGAACCTCCAGCACGGCGTGGGCCTTGAGCAGGCGCATCGAGTCCGGGCCGTGCCTGTCCTTCACCCGGTTCCACTGCGCCGCGGCGATCTTCTGCGGGGTTGGATCCGGCGGGAGTTCCTCCACGGCCACTCCGTCACGCAGAAGATCCACCGCTGCGGTCAGGGCGTAGGGATGCCCCTCGTATCGCTTCATGGCGGCGCCAAGAGTCTGCACGCGAATCCCTGTCTCACGGGCAGCCCACGCCACCAGTTCTTCGACAGCCCCGTCGGCGAGCGCGTGAAGATCCTCGTGCGGGATGCGCCGCACGTTCGGCAGCGCGAGGAACTCACTGCTCGCCGCGAGCACGTCCTCCGGCCGCTGCCCGAAGACAAGCATCACCCGTTCGGGCAGCCGCTCGGCAATCACGCGCCACGTGTCGTCGCTGTGGTCGTGCAACTGTTTGTTGGCGTCGATCGCAACGATCGCGCGGTCGTCTCGCCCCAGAAGCCTCGATAGACACGTCAGATACTCGACAAACTCGTCCCGTGGATGACGCTCTTTCTGGCCGCGCAATGTCTCGAACAGTTCCCGGATCTCCTTGCCCTTGGGAAGCACATCCATAACCGCCTTCAACTGCGTGCGCCCTCGGGGCGTGTCGGAGAAGAACCCGGCGTTGTTCTGAACTGCCGATTCGATGTCGCCGAGAACCAGTCCGAGAAAGAAGCGGGCCTCATCATCCTTCGTCAACTGGTACGACATCGTCACGCACAGGCGACGGGGATCGGCCTCCGCGATCGTCAGAAAGCGCTCGATGAGCCATGTCTTGCCCATTCCCTGCGGCCCGACAACGAGGACCGCCTTGCCGCGCGGATCATCCAGGGCCTCCCGCAAGGCTCCAAGCTCCGCCTCGCGCCCGAAGAACGGCGTCGTGCTGCTCATCGCGCCCCCAAACGGCTCTGGACACGCGGTGAGAACCACCCCCACGCCCGCCTGAGCCACGCCCACACCGCCACAAGCCACCCGCCGGACATGGCCCCATCCTAACCGCAGTGCGGCATCAACCAACCTCCCCCCTGCTCCCACGCTCGCCCCGCCCCCACATCCGACCTATCCGACCCATTCGCCCCTTTGGTAATTTGGCCCTTTGGCCCTTTGGCCATTTCCTCCCCGCGCGCGCACACCCCGCGCACACCCCCAACCCATTCCGCGCCCGCTCAACAAAAAAAACTTCACCCCACCTCAACCCCCGTCCACCCCACGCCTTGCGCGCACCTCATCCCCCATCCCCCCCCGCGCACCACCGCTCCGCGCGCGCCCACCCCCGTCCGCGCAACCCAATTACGGAGGCCCATCGCGTGCCACCGACCTTGGCTGCTCTGAGCCAAGGTCGGTGCTCCGCCTGCTCACTCGCCCATCACCTCACGTCCCATTCCCCGATCCGCTGCTCTGCTGCTCTGCTGCTTTGCTGATTTGCTATTTGCTATTTGCTCATTTGCCATTTGCCATTTCCCATGTCCACTCTCCACTGTCAACTGCCCACTGTCTCGCCCCCGTCCGCGCCGCGCCTCCGCGCCCGCGTCCCCAACGAACTCCCCCCGATCCCCCCCGAACTCCAGACTCCGGCCTCCCCCCTCAAGACTCAGGACTCAAGACTCACCCCTCTCCTCAACCTCCTCACCCGCCTCGGCTTCTCCGTGCGCCAACTCGCCATCGCCTGCGACCTCAGCGCCACCGACCTCCTCGAGTTCATCGAAGACCCCGGCATCGACGACAAACTCTCCCGCCTCGAAGCCGTCCTCGAGCGCACGCTCAGGCTGCGCCTCCTCGACTCCGCCATCACCGCGGTGGACGAACTCGAGAAACTTACCCTCGCCGCCGAAGAGCACCCCACCGAACGCCGCCGCGCCGCAACCACCCTCCTCCGCGCAGCCCGCCCCCCCAGTGCCACAGGCGTCCGGACCAGTGCCACAGGCGTCCGGACCAGTGCCACAGGCGTCCGGACCAGTGCCACAGGCGTCCGGACCAGTGCCACAGGCGTCCGGACCAGTGGCACAGGCGTCCCGCCTGTGCGCCCCCATACCCCCCCCGTCATCCCCTACCACTCCTCCACCTCAGGACTCAAGACTCAAGACTCCCCCCTCTTCCCCCCCTTCACTCCCTACCCCTCCTCCCCCTCAGGTCTCAAGACTCAAGACTCAGGACTCACCCCTCGCCTCCCCTCCGCGCCTCCGCGTGAGCAACGCCGAAAGCCCAGCGCGGCACAACACCTCCACCGCCTCGCCGGCCTCGCCACCTTCCCAGACACCAGTTGATCCAGCCGCGCCGCCCTCTCACCCCCCCGCCGGGTCGAACAGCATCGTCACCTGCGTCCCGTACAGCGGGTATTCGATCCGGCACCGGTACCCGCGGAACGACTCCGGCTCCCACGCCATCCGCCCGCACACCTGCCGCAGCAGGTCCGTGTAGCGCGGCACATCCGCCGAGCGGCAGCCCGACAGCCCCGTGCCCAGCGCCTCGACCGTCTCCGCCACGTCGAGCGCGTCGATGTCGCGCGCCCGGTCGTTGGCGTCCGCCACGCCCTCGAACGCCGTGTCGTACACGCGGATCGACGGCGTCGCGCCCGGGTACACGCCCTCGTGCACGAAGGCGTCGAGTTGCATGACGGCCGCGGGGATCGAGACTTCGGCGAAGACGTACCCCTTGCGCCCCGACCCCGTCGGCACCGACCGCCGCATCTCCGACAGGTTCACTTCCGCCATCACAAGATCAACCGCCGACCGCGGCCCGTACCCCTCGCCCCCCAGCACGTAGTGCACCGTGTCGCCCGCCCGCACCACCTCGAACGGCGGCAGCGGCGACGAACTGAACTCGCCCAGCACGTGCGACAGCCGCTCGATCGGCTCGCGGTCGAGCGTGAGCGGCTGGCGCTGTCGCGGCTCCGGCCCGAACCGCCGCGTCGCCAGTTTCACCGCCGCCGTCGGACGCAGACGCAGCAGCCCGATCAGCCCGTTCACCCACACCACGTCGAGCCGCTCCGGATCGTCGCCCGATGGCGCAAGGAAGACCGTCGCCGTCAGCGCGTTCACCATCGCGCCGCGCAGATGGCTCAGCGCCTTGAACGCCGACTGCTTGCGCCGAAGTTCGAACTCGCGGCGCGCCTCGGGCACCCACGCGCTGACGATCGCTTCGAGCGACTGCCGGTCGCCGATCTCGTCGCGGATCAGGCGCTCGAAGTCGTCCACCGCCCGTTCGGCCCGCAGCACCAGCGCGGCGTCAACCCCCTCGCGGGCGATCGCGCTCACCGTCCGGCGCAGCGGCTCAGGCCCGGGGGCACGGTGGACGACGAACAGCGGGTCCGCGCTCCGCACCGCGGCCAGGATGCGGCTGGCCAGCACCTTGTCGATCCCCAGCCGCGTGGCCAGCGCCTGCGGCCCGCGCGGCGACCCCGGGATCGCTTCCAGCACGCCCCGAAGGGCAGCGAGCAGTTCCTCTCCGGTCCGGTGGATCCGGACCTCCAACGGCCCCCGTCCGGCGTGGGAGTCGGCAGGCATCGCGGCGGAGGCCGTTGGGGGCTTCATGGCCCAAGCATACCCAGAACGGGGCCGGCTCCCAAGGATTCGGAGCAGTTTCCGGGAAACTTTTAGCCGCCGATGGTTCGTTGCTGGTTGGGTCCAGGGGTGGCCGGATGCGATAGGCTGAGGTCATGCGAGTGGCGGTCATCATTCCGGCTGCCGGGTACTCGAAGCGGTACACCGAGGCGGACCCGCTTGGCGGATCGAGGTCGAAACTCGACGAAGACCTGGGCGGGCGTCCGGTGCTCCAGCGGACGGTCGAAGTCTTCGCCAACTACGCCTCGCCGGAGGTCACGATCACAGGCATCGTCGTCGCCGGGCCGCATGATGAGGCCACGTTTGCCGAGTTCCGGATGCGGTACGCCGACAAGATGGGTCTGCTGGGCGTGTCGATCTGTCGCGGCGGCCGAACGCACCGCTACGAGACGGTCAAGGCTGCGCTGGAGCACGTGCCGAGCGACGCGACGCACATCGCGGTTCACGACGCGGCCAGGCCCTGCGCCTCGCAGGGGCTGCTGGACCGGGTCTTCGACGCGGCGTCGCGCCACCCGGCCGTCGTGCCGGCGATCGAGGTGTCCGACACGCTCAAGCGGCTGTCGGAGGAGGACGTGGACGATCCCGGCGCGGACCCGCTCGCGGCCATCCTCGGCGCGGGCAAGCGGCATCCGCTCCGGTCGGTCGAGGCGACAGTCGAGCGCGACCGGCTGGTGGCGGTGCAGACGCCGCAGGTATTCGAGGCGGCTCTGCTCAAGGAGGCCTACGCCCAGTCGAACATCGACTGCACCGACGATGCGACGCTGGTGGAGCGTCTGGGGCGGCGGGTCGTGGTTGTGGAGGGCGACCCGCTGAACGTGAAGATCACGCGGCCGGCGGACTTGCGGATCGCGCGGGCCGTGCTGGGCGTGAGCGGGCCATCCGAGCGTCCGGTCCACAAGCGGTTCTGAGCGGGCGCGGGGCCGGGGGGTATGCTGGCGGCGTGTTTCCCGAGATCGACCGAGTGCTGATCGGGCGCGAGACGATCGCCCGGCGCGTGCGCGAACTGGGCGCGTCGCTGGCGAGCGACCTGCGCCGCGACATCGAGGGTGGCGGGGCGAGCGCGGGCGACGGCGACCGCGTCGTCATCATCCCGATCATGTCCGGGGCGATGGTCTTCGGGGCGGACCTGATCCGCGAGTTGCCGCTGAAGTTGCGGCTGGAACTGGTGGCGGTGAGCAGTTACCCGGGGCGTTCGCTCGAGAGCAAAGGGGCGGCGATCCGTTCGGAACTGCCGCGCACGCTCGGGGGTCGGCACGTGGTGATCGTAGATGACATCCTGGACTCTGGTCAGACGATAGCGATGGTGCGTCGGCTGGTGGAGGAACAGGCGCCGGTGTCGGTGCGGGCGTGCGTGCTGCTGCGCAAGGACGTGCCGCGGGCGGTGTCGGAGGCGGAGGGGGCGCGGGCGGAGTACGTGGGTTTCGACATCCCGGACGAGTTCGTGGTGGGGTACGGGCTGGACTACGACGGGTACTACCGGAACTACCCGGAGATCGCGACGCTGAGGCGGGAGGCGTTGGCGTGAGAGGCCGAAGGCCGGAGTGGGGGAGTGAGGAAGTGACGGAGTGACGAAGCGGGACGAAGGGGGCGGGAGGTGTGCGCCGGAGGGCGAAGGGACGCTCGTGTCGCTTCGGCCGAGCGGGCTTTCGATTGTGCTGCGGTCGGCGGCGCCGTTGGGCGCGCTGGTCGTGCTGGCGTTGGCGCTGGCGTGGCCGGCGGCTCGGGGGCGGGTGCCTGGCGTGGCGGCGGCGGCGGGGTGGACGGCTCTGGCGATCGGTGCGCTCAAACTGCTCTGGGAAACGGCGGTGTGGGCGAGCCGTCGCTACGTGCTGACCGATCAACGCGTGGTGCGCGTGTCGGGCGTACTGCGTCGGGTAACGGTCGAGGCGCGGCTGGAGCGCGTGCAGCACGTCGTGCTGTATCGGTCGCTGGGCGAGCGATTGCTGGGGCTGGGGACGATCGGGTTCGCGACGGCGGGGACGGATGCGATCGAGGTGGCGTGGGTGATGATCGGGAGGCCGAGGGAGGTGTGGGTGAAGGCCAAGGAGGCGATTGACAGGCGCACAGGCGGGACGCCTGTGCCACCGCCTGTGCCTCCGGTTGAGAGCAAGGTGCTTGTGCTCGGGTTGGCGGGCGGGATCGGGGCGGGGAAGAGCGGGGTGGCGGCGGAGTTCGCGCGGCGCGGGTGCGTGGTCATCGATTCGGACGCGGAGGCGAAGGCCGCGCTGGATCGGCCGGAGGTGCGCGAGGAGTTGCGCCGGTGGTGGGGCGAGCGGGTGATCGGCGCGGGCGGGCGTGTGGATCGCTCGGCGGTTGCGGCGATCGTGTTCGAGGACGCGTCGCAGCGGCGCCGGCTGGAGTCGCTCGTGCATCCGCTGGTGCGGGCGCGTCGGGCGGAACTTGTGCGCGAGGCGGCGTCGCGCGGGGCGGGGGTGGTTGTCGTCGATGCGCCGCTGCTCTTCGAGGCGGGCGTGGACGCGGAGTGCGACGCGGTGGTGTTCGTCGATGCGCCGCGCGAGGTCCGGCTGGAGCGGGTGCGGGCGTCGCGAGGGTGGGACGAGGCGGAGGTCGATCGTCGCGAGCGTGCCCAGATGCCGCTGGAGGAGAAGCGGCGTCGGAGCCGGTACGGGATCGTGAACGCGGGTGGGCTGGCGGACCTGGGGCCGCAGGTGGAGGGGGTGCTACGGCGGGCGAGGGCGGAGTTCGGGGGCGGGGGAGGCGGGGCGGGGGAAGAAGTTTCGGTTTGAGTGGCCACCGGGCGGGGTGGTGGCCGTATACTGTGTCGAGAGCGGCGGGCGGGTTCACGAAAGCCGTGAGCCTCGCCGGCCGAGGAATCAGAAGCGGAATTGCCCGCACCGGATCACCACTCACAACTGGGCTGAACCCCGTCGCCCTCGCACGCGAGGGCTGGTGCGTGGCAACGGCTGCGGAACGCAGGCTCTGCGGGGCCGTCCCGACCCGACTCGTGAGGGCGACCGGGACGCGGCTCCGATCTCCCCCTTTCCCCTCCGAACATCGGAAGGAACCTTGGCAGTCATGGCGAAGACAACGAACGTCGCGCAGGAAGAGCGTCCGCAGCAGGCCCGCACGAACGGGGGCGACTCGAACGGCGGGGGCGAGCAGCGTGAGCGGCAGCCCGCGCCGCGCCCGGCGGAGGGCCAGGGCGGCCAGCGGCCCGAGGGCGGGGCATCGTCGGGTCAGGGTGGGCCGCCGCAGGGCGGGTCGCGGCCTGACTGGCAGGGCGGCGATCAGCAGGGCAAGCACCGTCGCAAGCGGAAGAAGCGCAAGGGCGGGATGGGAGGCGGTGGCATGGGCGGCGGCGGCGGCGGGGGTGGGGGGGGCGGATCGTCGTACTCCTACCGGTCGTCGTACCCGGACCACGTGCTGCCGAGCGACGAGGAACTGGAGCGTGAGGCCGCGGAACTGGAGCGGATCGCGGCGCAGGCGGACCCGGAGGCGATCAAGGACCAGTTGAGCATCGCGCAGTTGCAGCGGATGGAGATGGAGGAGTTGTTCGGCGTGGCGACGCGGGAGGGGCTGGACGACTTCCAGCAGACGCCGAAGCAGGAGCTCATCTTCAAGATCCTGAAGGCGCGTGCGGCCAAGCAGGGTCTGATGTTCGGCGAGGGGACGCTGGAGATCATGCCGGACGGCTTCGGGTTCCTGCGCAGCCCTGAGCAGAGTTATCTGCCGGGGCCGGACGACATCTACGTGTCGCCTTCGCAGGTGCGTCGTTTCGGTCTTCGCAAGGGGATGGTGGTTCGCGGTGCGATCCGCCCGCCGAAGGAGAGCGAGAAGTACTTCGCGCTGCTGCGTGTGGATCGGGTGAACGGTCGTGAGCCGTCGAAGATTCACGAGTTGGTGAACTTCGAAGACCTGACGCCGCTGCACCCGGAGCAGCGTTTCATACTGGAGACGACGCCGGACTCGATCGAGATGCGTGTGGTGGACCTGGTGGCGCCGATCGGGAAGGGTCAGCGGGCGTTGATCGTGGCGCCGCCGCGCACGGGCAAGACGGTGCTGCTGCAGAAGATGACGCAGTCGATCACGAAGAACTATCCGGACGTGAAGATCATCGTGCTGCTGGTGGACGAGCGTCCCGAGGAAGTGACGGACTTCCGTCGGAACACGGAGCCGAGCGTGGAGGTTGTGGCGAGCACGTTCGACGAGCAGTCCGGTCGGCACGTTGCGGTTGCGGAGGTGGTGATCGAGAAGGCGAAGCGGATGGTGGAGTTCGGGGACGACGTGGTGATTCTGCTGGACTCGATCACGCGGCTGGCGCGTGCGTACAACGCGGAGATGCCGCACTCGGGCAAGATCATGACGGGCGGGCTGGACTCGAACGCGTTGCAGAGGCCGAAGAAGTTCTTCGGTGCGGCGCGTTCGATCGAGCGTGGGGGGAGCCTGACGATTATCGGAACCGCGCTGGTGGACACGGGTTCGAAGATGGACGAGGTGATCTTCGAGGAGTTCAAGGGGACGGGCAACAGCGAACTGCACTTGGACCGGAAGCTGGTGGAGAAGCGGATCTGGCCGGCGATCGACATCAGCGCGAGCGGGACTCGGCGCGAGGAACTGCTGCTGGACCCGAAAGAACTGGAGCTGGTGCACCGGCTTCGGAAGGTGCTGAGCGACATGAACGTCGTCGAGGCGATGGAGCTGATGAAGAGCCGCCTGAAGAAGGTGAAGACCAACGCCGAGTTCCTGATGACGATGGCGATGGGGTAAGGCTTTTCCCCCGACAGCGTCGTGGAAGCGGAAGAAAACCCGTGCGTCCGGTCGGGGCGGTCGTGTAGACTCCCGCCGTGGGGCGTCGTGGGGGTCGGCCCCGTGGGAGCGACCGGGTGCATCTCTCGCGCCGCGTGAGCCTGACGCTGGTGGTGCTGACGGCGACGCCGTGGGCGGTGTTGATGGTGGTGGCCGGCGCGTGGCTCGTGCTTGAGGGCGCGGTGCGCTGGCCGCACGCGCGGTGGCCGTGCTACGTGGGCGGGGCGTTCTGGGCGGCGTCCGGGCACCTGACGTTCTCGTGCCTGGTTGCGGACCGGCTCTTTCCGCACGTGAGCCGGCGGGTGTCGTGGCCGGTGGAGATCGCGACGGGCGCGGCGGTGTTCGTGGGCGTACTGTGGTGGCTGGCGGCGTTCGGCCGGGTCTACGCGGGAGGCATCCTTTGAAGATCGGCTCGTGGCGTTCGGTGGCGTTCTCGGTGTTCGCGGCGGTGACCGCGGGCGTGCTGTGCGCGTTTGCGCCCGCGGACGGGGAGGCGAAGCCGGCTTCCGCGGAGGCCGTCGGGCGGTACGCGGCGGTGATCCCGGACCCGGACGAGTTCCTGGCGCGATCGATCACACGGGTCGCGCTGTTGGACCTGCGGTCGCGGGCGGAGCCGGTCGCGCGCGACTTCCGCATCGCGTCGCACCTGCTCGGCATGGCGCAGGCGATCGCGCCGGAGGACGAGTCGGTGGTGCGGCGGCGGCTGGAGGCGGCGTGGTCGAGCGGCGACCAGGCGCTGTTCATGGAGTTGACGCGCAGGCTTGTGCAACTGGACCCGCGGGACACGGTGGCGCAGTTGCGGCTCATCAGCGACCGGATCAAGCGGCTGCAGACGGCGGAGGAGCGGGTCGCGGCGTACGAGCGGCTGCTCGGTGAGCGTGGGGCCGCGCTGGACGTTTCGATCCGCAGCCGGGTCGCGCTGGACCTGGCCTTGCTGCTGCGTGAGCGCGGGGACGAGCAGGGCTTTGTGGCGAGGCTGCTCGAGGCGGTGCGGCTGGACCCGACGAACAAGGACGCGGCGGCGCTGATCTGGGCGTACTTCAGCCCGGGCCTGACCAGCCCGGTGGATGCGTTCGAGTTGCAGACGCACCTGCTGTACGCGGACCCGATCGACCCGAACGTGCACCGGGCGCTGGCGTTGATGCTGGCGCAGGCGGGTGCGTTCGAGCAGGCGAAGCGGTTCTACCGGACGGCGTCGCGGCTGTTCGCAGCGGCGGGGCTCGGGAACGACGAGACGGTCGTCATCGAGTCGATCGTGCTGGACATGCAGACGTCCGGGCCGGCGAAGGTCGTGGAGACGCTGAACCTGCAGCTGGCGATCATGCGCGACCAGGCGGCGCGTGAGGTGCGCAGTGCGCAGGAATCCGGCCTGCCGACGGACAGGATGACGCGGCCTGAGGACGTGCGTCTGGGGATGGCGTTCGATCGGGTGCGGCTCGCGGCGGCTCGCGCGGCGGGGGACGAGGAGACGGTGCGCGAGGCGGCGTTCGACCTGCGGCGCGGGCTGGAGGACACGGCCTCACGCTCGCTGGATCCGCAGACGTTGCCGGCGGGCACGGACGTGAACCGCGTGCGGATGCAGTTGATGCGGCTGGCGCTGCAGAGCTGGACGCTGATGGCGTGGGCCGGCGCGATCGACGAGTACCTGGTGCAGCAGGCGGAGGCCGTGGAGCGGGCGCTGGGCGTGAGCGACCCGGAGGCGAACGTGCTCATCGCGCTCGTCGCGCTGCACAAGGGAGAGATCGATCGTGCGTTCGAGCTGCTCGAGGCGATGCCGAACCAGAACGACGTGGCGGTGATGTCGGGGCTGGCGGCGGCGCAGGAGGCGATCGGGTGGAAGGAGGAGGCGACGGAGTTGTACGCGCGGATGGCGCGTGGGGCTCCGCTGTCGCTGATCGGGGCGTGGGCGCGCGTGCAGGTCGAACGGCTGGGGGGGGCGGACCCGTTCGACACGCCGCTGCGTGCGGCGATGGTGCGGGCCGCGGAGGGCGTGCCGACGTGGATCGACCGGATGTCGCTCGATCCGAAGTCGTTCATGTCGGTGCGGGCGGAGGCGATCAAGCGGGACATCGGCGCGCTGGAGCGGGCGGGCGTGCGCGTCGTGTTCCAGAACATCGCTCCGATCCCGCTGGCGCTGGGGCCGGAGCGGGCGATCAACTCCCGGGTCGTCTTCTCGCCGCGCATGGACGCGGGGACGCGCACGCTCTTCGACGGTTCAAGCCCGGAGATGTTCGACCTGGAACGGCGGCTTCGGCTGCGTCCCGGTGAGACGCTGACGATCGACGTGTGGCCCGACCCCGGGTACTCGGGGTGGGTGGCGGAGACGCGGGCGACGCAGACGCTGCGCGTGAACTGGCGGATGCTGCAGGGGTACCTGCTGAGCCGGGCGGGGACGTTCGAGCCAGGCCCGCTCTGCCTGACATCGCTGACCGGGTACCAGACGCGCCGGCCGGTGGCCGAGTCGCGGCTTTCGTTGGACGATCTTCTTCTGCTGGTCGACGAGGCGCCGCGGACACGGTTCCCGGAGATGCTGGGGGGCGTGAGGGCGCGCGTGTTCAGCGGCGAGGCGGCCGGCGAGGCGCTGTCGGCGTCCGAGGTGCAGACGCTCGCGGAACGGCTCGCGGATCGGTACTCGCGGTCGGCGACGTACGAGCGGATGATGATGCTCGCGGTGGCGCCGAACGCGTCGATGGTGCCGGGGATGCGGGCCTTTGACGAGGCCGCGCTGAACGAGGAAGACCCGGCGGCGCTGGCCCTGGCGCTGGCGACGCGGGCGGTGGATGCGGAACACGCGGCGTTCGACCGGGCGGAGGCGTCGAGCGACCCGAGCGTGCGCGAGGTGGCCGGGCTGCTGCGGGAGCGCCTGCGCGAGCAGGGGCCGACGTACGCGCGGTGCGGCCCGGCGGGGCGCGACCTGGCGCCGCGCCGCCTGATGGGCGGACCCTCGCAGTGAGCGGCGCGCCGGCCGGACGGGGCCGGTGGGACGGCCGGCGCGTCATCGGGTACGCCGTCGGCATGCTGCTGCTGGCGGCGGCGGTGTGGGCGGTGGCTTCGCAGCGCGGGGCGGTGGCGGGGTCGATGGACGCGGTGCGGGCCGCGCCCGCGTGGATGGTCGTGGTCGTGCTGCTCCTGCCGATGGGGAACTGGCTCGCGACGTCCGCGTCGCTGCGGGCGCTGACGCTGCGTCGGGCGCGCGGGCGCCACGTCGGGCGCGGCGAGATGCTCGCGCTCGTCGGGAGCGCGTGGCTGCTCAACTACCTGCCCATGCGGCCGGGGATGATCGGGCGCATCGCGTACCACAAGCGGATCAACGGGATCGCGGTGCGCGACTCGGTGCTCGTGCTGGTCGAGGCGAACGCGATGACGGCGGGCGCTGTCGGGCTGATGCTCGCCATTGCGCTCGCGCTGCGGGCCGCGCCGGCGGGCGCGTCGTGGGCGTGGCTGGTGCTTGTGCTGCCCGGGGCGGCGTTCGCGGGGGCGTGGGCGGCGGGCGCGACGCGGGGGGCGGCGTGGACGGCGTGGGCGGCCGCCGCGACGGCGCGCTACGCGGACCTCATGGTGTGGCTGGCGCGCTACGCGTGCGCGTTCGCGCTGCTCGGGAGGCCGCTGACGGTCGAAGGGGCGGCGGTACTCGCGGCGGTGAGCCAGGCGGCGTTCCTCGTGCCGTTCGTCGGCAACGGGCTGGGCGTGCGTGAGTGGGGGATCGGGCTGGTGGCGGCGTCGTGGGCGGGGGCGGACTCGGCCCGCGAAGCGGCGGCGTTCGGGCTGGCGGCGGACCTGCTGAACCGGGCGGCGGAAGTGGCGGTGTCGGTGCCCGTGGGGATCGCCTGCACGGCCTGGCTGGGGCGGCGCATCGCCAGGGCGGGTCCGGATACGGGATCGGGCTTCGGGGGAGGGGGCGATCCGGCCGATGATGCCGGGCGTACAGAGTGATGGGAGGCGCGGCCGGCCGCCACGGATCGGGCGAGGACGCGCGGACGCATGGTCAGCAAGATCGAACAGGACCACCAACGCTTCCGCCAGATCGTGCGCGGACGGATCCGCAAGGACCTGCGCCGGTTCCTCTCGCGCGGCGAGTTGATCGGGCGCGAGGGCAGGCGGTACGTCTCGATCCCGCTGCACGACATCGACCTGCCGACGTTCCGCTACGGGGACAACTCGGGCGGCGTGGGGATGGGCGAGGGCGAGGGGGAGGGCGGCTCGGGCAAGGACGCGGGCGGCGAGCAGGAAGGCCGGCACATCACCGAGGTGGACGTCACGCTCGAGGAACTGGCGGACATCCTGGGCGAGGAGCTGGAACTGCCGCGCATCCGGCCGCGCGGGCGGCACCGCATCACGACGGTGAAGGACAAGTACTCGGGCATCCGGCCGGTGGGTCCGGCGTCGCTCCGGCACTTCAAGCGGAGTTACCGCGAGGCGCTGAAGCGGCAGATCGCGTCGGGGGAGTACGACCCGGACAACCCGGTGGTGGTGCCGATCCGCGACGACCTGCGGTACCGCTCGTGGAACGAGGTGCGCAAGCCGCAGAGCAACGCGGCGATCGTGTACATGATGGACGTCTCCGGCTCGATGGGCGACGAGCAGAAGGAACTGGTGCGGCTCGAGGCGTTCTGGATCGACACCTGGCTGCGCCGGAACTACGAGGGCGTGGAGTGCCGGTACGTGGTGCACGACGTCCGCGCGGCGGAGGTGGACCGCGAGACGTTCTTCTCGATCCGCGAGGACGGGGGCACGCGGATCAGTTCCGCGCTCGCGCTGGCCAAGGACATCCTCGCCGCGCACTACGACACGAACGACTGGAACGTGTACCTGTTCCACTTCTCCGACGGGGACAACTCGTCGGAGGCGGACAACCGGGTGTGCGTGAAACTGCTGGAGGAGAACCTGCTGCCGGCGTGCAACCTCTTCGGGTACTGCCAGGTGGCGTCGGCGTACGGGAGCGGGAACTTCCTGAGCGTGCTGCGAGAGGCGTTCCCCGACGGCGCGCCTGACGCGGACGGCCCGCGCCTGCTGACGAGCAAGGTGAACGGGCGGGACGACATCTACGAGTCGCTGCGGGCGTTCTTCCGGCCGGGCCGGTAGCGGCTTAGAATGACGAGACCGGCGCGCGCTCGCCCCCGGGGGATCGGCGGACGAACGCGAGCATGGCCCGCCGACGCGGGCGGAAGGCGCTGGACGTGATCCCGTTCTTTGTCGGCTATGCGTTCGTTGTGTGGATGCTGGCGTACCGCTGGCGGCGCAAGCCGTCGGGCTACATGGCGGCCGCGGGCGGGCTGGCGGGGTTGCTGGGGATCGCGTGGCTGCACTACCGGCTGTCGGTCTGGACGGACGGGGCGGTGTACCTGCCGATGCTCCAGACGCTGCTCTACCCGTACACCGCGCTGGTGAGCGTGGTGGCGTTCACGCTGGCGAGCGTGGTGCGCCCGTTCAGGGCGGGCGGGGGGCGGTTCTGCGCGTACTGCCGGCACGATCTGGCCGGGCTTCCGGATACGCAGCCGGTGTGCCCGGAGTGCGGCGCGCCGCGGACGTTCGAGGACCACACGCAGCGGGAGTCGGTGCGGGAGAGCCAGTTGCGGCGGTGGGCGCCGCACGAACCGGAGGCGGAGGCGGCTGGTGTGCGGATGAAGCCCGGCCGCTCCCAGGCGTTGTAGATGATTCACCACAGAGGCGCAGAGGGCACAGAGAGAAAGGCTTGGATTCCCGCCTCTGTGCTTTCTGCGCCTCGGTGGTAAGATTGGTGCTCCGAGGTTACGGGACAGCTTCTCCGTTGAACGTGCCGCAGTCGTCGAGTTCGCCGGCGTCGACGAAGTCGCCGTCGCCGTTGAGGTCCAGCCTGTGCAGGTCCGAGTTGCCGGTCTGCGTGAGCGTCCAGCGTTCGTCCTGTTTGTGGGACCCGATGCTCGACCCGCTCCACGTCCTGCGCTCGGCCCGCATGAGCCGCCGGCAGCAAGACCTTCCTCGGGAGACCCCCTCATGCAATGTGCGCAACTTGACGGACACTACCACTTGCACCACTACCGATCGCAGTGTGATGGACGCAATTCATGCACACAACGCAAACGACCACAAAGCCGACAACCTCTATGCGGCGATGCCCGAATCACTTAGTCGCAGGCATCGTTACTTTCATCGCTTGTCGTCCCAACCTACAACAATACCATCTTCCAAGTAGATGCGCAATGCGTATCGATTCGCTCCAACTCGATGATACTTCCATGTTTCCTTGATTTTCGTCTTTAGCACACGCTGATCCGTCTTCGCTGGATGGCCCCGACTGTCACGAAGCATCTCGGCCGTTTGTCCAATCCAGACTTCTTGGCTCAGCAATCGCTCGACGAGTCCGGAATCACCGTACTTGGACAAGAGATTTTGTCGATGACGCTTCGAGTACAATTGAGCAGCACTAACAAGCACTGCAAAAATGATGATAGCAATAACTATGATGTAAATCATTGAAAACTATCTCGATGCACCCGTACCGAATGTATCTGTCTATCTTGATTACCAGAAAATCGCTTTATTATGGCTTCTTTCGAACATATATGCCGAACTCGTTCAGCTTCCAATCCCAGTAGCCCATTGCTCCCTTCGCTGTCGTGACCAACCCCGTTCTTCGCGAATAGGTTGCGAGCAACTCTCTCGATTCTTGAGTACGAATCTCGAACATTCCGCCCTGAATACCAAAAAACGCCAAATCCAAGGTCGGCCCTAGCCGCTCTTCTCTTGCATCCTTCGTTAGTCCCAATCTGCCGACACCGGCAGGACTAACCCAGACCGGTCCACACCACCAACTCTCTGGAACAAGGATAACAACCTTTGAGGAACTGGGTACTTCACACACGAAAGCCCCTAGAGAACCCCATGTTCTCAGGGTCTTTACAGCTTCGTGCTCATCGGTGCCGAGCTGCTCGATCGCGCGCGCTGCAGGCTCATACTCCAAAGTGCCGTTCACTGCTGCTGCAACCGCTTTGAGTCTCGATGGAATGAGCCCCATTGCTTGGAATGCGCCTATGTGCCATGCCTGCAAAACCGCAAATAGACATAGGCCTCCGACAATCGCTACTACGGCTGGTAGGTTGATGCGTCGCACCTGCGGCTCCTGTCGTCAAAGAGAGGTGTCTTGAATTTTCCCCAAAAAATACCTCCGAGCTCTGCTCACAACTGCCCACCTTGTTGGCGCGTCGGTCAACGATGCCTTCCCCCCACCTCGGCATGGCCCTAGGCTACCGTGATCCCGCCTATCACGCAACCTTCCACTTCCCAAACCCGCCTCCTTCATCACACACCCCCCCCTACCGCCAATCCGCCACCACCTTCCCGAACTGCTCCCCCGCTTCCAGTCTCTCGTACGCCTCGCGGCACTCCCCGGGCCTGTACACCCGGTCCACCGGCTGGGTGGCACGGCCGAGGCGGAGCGGTTGACACCGCGCCAGCCACCACGTCGACACACCCGCCTTCAACGAGATTCTGGCAGTAGTAGACGCGCTCCTCGAGCGTGCCGTCGGCCTCGTCTTCCCAGGCCGTGTTGGCATCGCGGTCGCGCAGCACCACGGCATCAATATAGGAAGAGCCGCCGCCCCCCGCAAGGCCCGCGTTGTGGTAGACGAACCGTTCCTTCGGGTCGGCGTCGAAGGTCCAGCCGCCCTCCGCGTGCCAGTGCAGCACGCGGTACACGGCCACGATCCGCCGGAGGGTGTCGTTGGCGTGGCCGCGTGCGAGCATTGATGACGGTGGTGGCACAGAAGGGGCGGTGAGTTGGTACCACCGTCTGAGGAGCAGGGAGAGGGGGGGGGGTAGAGTCTGAGGCGACGGTGGTGGCACGGGGGTCGGTGCGGGAGAGCCGGTTGCGTCGGTGGGGGCACTGGAGCCGGGTCTACCGAGGCAGGGAGTGGCTCGGGGCACGGATGGCGCGGCCGACCGGCTGAGCGTTGTCGCTTGACTGGCGGGGGCCGTGTGATAGGATGTTGTTCGGTATCGACCGCCCGTCCTCCGGGAGGCTTCGCCGTGCCGCTGTCCACGCTTTTCCTTGACCTGAACTCGTACTTCGCCTCGGTGGAGCAGCAGTTGCAGCCGGGGCTGCGGGGTCGGCCGGTGGTGGTGACGCCGGTCGAGGCGGGGTCGGGGTGCTGCATCGCGGTGAGTTACGAGGCCAAGGCGTTCGGCATCCGCACCGGGACGCGCGTGGGCGAGGCACAACGGCTGTGCCCGGAAGTCGCGGTGGCCAGGGCGCGGCACGGCGAGTATGTGCGGTTCCACCTGCGGATCATCGAGGCGGTGGAGACGTGCATCCCGGTCGCGGAGGTGCACTCGATCGACGAGGTTTCGTGCCGGCTGGACCGGCGCGAGCGCACGCCGGAGGCCGCGGCCGCGCTGGCGTTGCGGATCAAGAGCGCGATCCGTGAGCGGGTGGGGGAGTGCCTGCGGTGTTCGATCGGCATCGCGCCGAACACGCTGCTGGCGAAGGTGGGGACGGACATGCGCAAGCCGGACGGGCTGGTGGTGCTGCGGGACGAGGACCTGCCGCACGGGCTGTATGAACTCAGGCTGACCGACCTGCCGGGGGTCGCGGGGCGGATGGAGCGGCGTCTGAACGCGGCGGGTATCCGCACGGTGGAGGAGTTGTGCGCCCGTTCGAAGGAGGAGTTGCGCGAGGCGTGGGGGAGCGTGCTGGGCGTGTACTGGTGGCACTGGCTGCGCGGGCACGAGGTCGCCCGCCCGGCGACGCGCCGGCGCAGCGTGGGGCACTCGCACGTGCTGGCGCCGGAGCTTCGCAACGAGGAGGGGGCGCGGGCGGTGATCATCCGGCTGCTGCACAAGGCCGCGGCGAGGATGCGGCACCTGGGCTACGAGGCCGGGGAGATGACGGTGTCGGTGCGTCTGGTGGGGGGGCGTTCGTGGGAGGCGCGGGCCGAACTGCCGGGCGGCTCGCAGGACACGCTGGAGATGATCGGGGCGCTTGGGCGGCTGTGGGCGAGGCGGGCGCGCGGGCCTGTGCTGCAGGTGGGCGTGACGCTGGCCGGCCTCGGGGCGACGGCGGAGAGGACGATGCCGCTGTTCCCGGAGGAGGAGCGTCGGCGTGCGTTGTCGCGAGCGATCGACCGTCTGAACGCGCGGCACGGTCGGCTGACGGTGTACACGGCGTCGATGCAGGAGGCCCGCGCGAGCGCGTCGGGGGGGATCGCGTTCACGTTCGTGCCGGACCTGGGGTTTTCGGACACGGTGGCGTGAGGGCTATTTCTTGGCGTCGCCGCGGGCGAAGATGCTGGCGACGTAGTTGAGGACGTCGGTGGCGCTGGTCTCGTTGTAGCCGAACTGCTTGATGAGGCGTTGCTTGACGACGTCGATCTTCTGCTGGGTCTCGTCGTCGACGACGGAGGAGACGAGGTTCTTGAGTTTGATGGTGTCGCGCTGGTCCTCGAAGAGTTTGAGTTCGAGGGCCTTGTAGAGGCGGGCGTTGGTGTTGTACTCGAACTTCTTGCCGTCGAGGGCGAGGGCGCCGATGTAGTTCATGATCTCCTGGCGGAAGTCGTCCTTGCGGCTCTCGGGGACGTCGATCTTGTCCTCGATGGAGCGCATGAGTCGCTCGTCCGGCTCGTCGTACTTGCCGGTGTACTTGTTGAGGACGCGTTCCTTCTGGGTGTAGGCGCGGACGTTCTCGATGTAGTTGGCGCAGAGGCGCTTGATGGCCTCCTCGTCCGCGCTGATGGCCCGCTGGACCTCGGCCTTGATGACGTCCTCGTACTCCTCCTTGACGACGGAGAGGAGTTCGCGGAATCGCTTGCGGGTCTCCTCGTCGGTGATGAGGGAGTGGTGGCTCAGGCCGCCCTCGAGTTCGTTGAGGACCATGAAGGGGTTGATGCACTTCTCCTCGAGGGCCTGTCGGCTGACGAGGGCGTTGCTGATCTTGTCCTGGATGTAGCGGGGGCTGATGCCGGTCATGCCCTCGCGGGTCGCCTCCTCCTTGAGTTCCTTGACGGCGTCCTCGGTGAAGCCGGGGATGCTGCGCCCGTTGTAGAGTTTCATCTTCTGGAGGAGAGAGAGGCCGGCCTTCTTGGGCTCCTGGAGGCGCGTGAGCACGGCCCACATGGCGGCGACCTCGAGGGTGTGGGGGGCGACGTGGACGTTGCGGATGCGCTCGGGGCCGAAGTCCTTCTGGTAGATGCGTATCTCGTCGTCGAGGCGGATGTTGTAGGGGACGTCGATCTTGATGGTTCGGTCGCGGAAGGCCTCCATCATCTCGTTGGACTGGAGGCGCTTGTACTCCGGCTCGTTGGTGTGGCCGAGGATGACCTCGTCGATGTGGGTCTGGGCGAACTTCTTGGGCTTGATGGTGTGCTCCTGGGTCGCGCCGAGGAGGTCGTAGAGGAAGGCGACGTCGAGCTTGAGGATCTCGATGAACTCGCAGACGCCGCGGTTGGCGATGTTGAGTTCGCCGTCGAAGTTGAAGGCGCGGGGGTCGGAGTCGGAGCCGTAGAGGGCGATCTTTCGGTAGTTGATGTCGCCGGTGAGTTCGGTGGAGTCCTGGTTCTTCTCGTCCTTGGGCTGGAAGGTGCCGATGCCGACGCGGTCCTTCTCGGAGAGGACGACGCGGCGGACGCGGACGTGCTCCATGACTCGGCGCCAGTCGCCGTCGTAGAAGCGCATGAGTTCGTCGTAGATGCGCCGGCTGAAGGGGTCCGGCTCGCCGTAGATGCGGACCTTGCCGTGGTGGTGGCGAGGGCGGTAGTGAGCGTTGAGTTGCTCGAGGAGCGGGGCGCGGGCCTCGCGCGGGACGAGGACGAGCGGGTCCTCGTGCATGGGGGAGGGGAAGGCGTGGGTGCGGACGGCCTCGGCGTGGTTGCCCTCCTGGGGCGCGACCTCGCAGCGCTCGTCGAGGAGCCAGGAGAAGGAGTAGAGCGCGCCCTCGGGCGTGCGCGAGTAGTGCTCGACGCCCTTCTTGAGGAGGCGTGCGATGGTGCTCTTGCTGGAGCCGACCGGGCCGTGGAGCAGGAGGATGCGCTTGTCGGTGCCGTAGCCCTCGGCGGCGGATCGGAGGACGTCGACGAGTTCCATGAGGGCGAAGTCGAGTCCGAAGATGGCGTCCTGGCCGTGGTCGAAGGGGTCGGAGAAGAAGTGGTACCGGATGCAGTCGCGCTTGAAGAGGCGGTACTTCTCGAAGCCGTGGGCGAGGATGGCGTCGTAGAGGCGCTGGTAGGCGTTGCGCGCGACGGCGGGGTTCCGGGCGCAGAGGTCGAGGTAGTCCCAGAACGAGCCGGTCCAGTTCTGGTCGTGGTGCGAGTCGCGGTCGATGCGCGAGGCGATGAGTTCGGCCAGGTCGCGCCCCGCTCCGCGGTCGCCCTCGCTCGGATGATCGGACGACGGATGGCGCAGTTCGGACATCGCGTTCCTCCTCCCTGCCGGCGTCTCCCCCCACCCGGGGAGGGCGGCCGACGGCTCAGAACGTTCGATGCCCGGACGACGCCCTGCGGCGTCGGCCCGTCGCTTCCATGCGGCGGCCCGAGGGCCTTCCCTGCGCTCTACCAACTCGTCCTATCGGCGGTTCCGCCACGACGGACAAGACCGAACCAGAACCCCTCTCCATGATTCGGTACGAGGGGGGGTGGGGTTCGGGTCGGGGAAAATCCGTCCGATCGTGCTCCGAACGCGGAGGGGGCAGGGGCAAATAGCAAATAGCAAAGGGGCAAATAGCAAATAGGAGCGGCCCACTCCGGCCTCGGGGATTCGACTGCCTCTGCCGCGGGGCTGGGGCGGGGAGAGTGGGCAGTGGGCAGTGGACAGTGGACGTCGGAGAGGCGGGGTCGGGGCGCGTGGGTTGGGCGGGGGGTGGCACTTGCTTGCGCTTCGTGCTCTGTTTGGACGTGGGGCGCGGGGGAGGTGGGGTCAGCGGCCTGTGAACCAGCGGGCGAGGGCGTGGAGTGTGGTCTGGCGGCCTATGTCGGCGATGGACTCTGTGAGTGGGATGTCCTTGGGGCAGACCTTGACGCAGTTCTGGGCGTTGCCGCAGTCGGAGACGCCGCCGGGGGCGGTGAGGGCTTCGAGGCGTTCGCCTTTGAGCGTGCGCCCGGTGTCGTGGGCGTTGAAGAGTCGGGCCTGGCTGATGGCGTGCGCGCCGATGAAGGCGGTGTCCCACTTCGCGTCGTCCTCGATGAGGAGGAACTGGGGGCAGGCTTCGAGGCAGCAGCCGCAGGACATGCAGGTGGAGAGCGTGTACCGGACGGCCTGTTTGTCGGGGGTTTCGCGCGGGCCGGGGCCTCGGTCGAAGGTGTCGTCGATGGGCGCCCAGGCGCGGACGCGCGTGAGGGCGTGGAAGAGGCGGGAGCGATCGACCCAGAGGTCGCGGACGACGGGGAACTTGGACATGGGTTCGAGCGTGATGGTGTCGCCGTTGCGGGGCGCGACATGATCGACGAGGCAGGAGCAGCTCTGTCGGACGCGGCCGTTGATGACCATGGTGCACGCGCCGCAGACCTCTTCGAGGCAGTTGGCGTCCCAGACGACGGGGGTGGTGCGCCGGC
The DNA here is from genome assembly GCA_039794165.1 of Phycisphaerales bacterium. Lineage (GTDB taxonomy): Bacteria > Planctomycetota > Phycisphaerae > Phycisphaerales > UBA1924 > CAADGN01. The sequence goes on along the minus strand of JBDIVY010000004.1, from coordinate 88,111 downwards.
CTTCCTCGGTGACGGGGTCGGCGGCGATGGTCTGGAGGCAGGAGATGACGTTCGCGCCGGGTTCGACCGGCACCATGAAGGACTCCCAGCGCGAGGGTTGGCCGGGGCCGTCGCAGCGGCGGATGCGGAGGCGGACGGTTCGCTTGGCTGTGGCGGTTGCGGTCATGGCGGTGCGGGTTACGGATGGGGCGGGGCGGAACGAACGGCCTCCACGAGGCGCTTGAACGGGTCGCGCATAGGGGGGGGGAGGCGGGCGGCGAAGGACTTGTCGAGCGGGACGCGGCGGATGAGTTCGACGACGTCGGCGAGGTCGCGGGCGCGGTCGAGGTGGTCCAGGCCCGCGTGCAGTTTGAATCGGACGAGGTCGGGCAGGCTGATGATGGTGACGCCGTGGCGCTGCTCGGTGGCGTCGGGGCGAGAGCCGGTCTGTGCGGCGGTGACGAGGTGAATCGGCACGCCGTCGAGCGTGTGCTCGCGGCGCTGCGCGTCCCACGTCGCGCCGGCGGCACGCAGGGCATCGGCGGCGGTCTGGGGATCGTCGGCGAAGAGGTCCACGTCCTCGGTCGTGCGCCGGTAGCCGTGCAGGAAGACGGCGACGCCGCCGATGACGGGCGCGTTCGTCGCGTCGGCGGCGCGGGCGGCCACGCCAAGGAGGTGTGAGCCTTCGGAGAGCATGCCGAGAGCGATCTCCTCGTTGAAGGTCAGCGTGGGGTTCATCGGCATCCTATGGGGCATCGTCGGCGGTGCGCTCCGCGCCCGCCACGGAGTGGCGGGGTACCCGGTGGCGGGGTACCCGGGGCTGACTCTCGACCCGGCCGTAAGTGCGTGTGCGCGGGCGGACGAGGGAGGTATCGACTGGGGTGAAGGTGATGGCGTGGTGGTCGCGTTCGGGAGAGTCGGCGTTGGGGCGGTACTCGGCGACGCTGGTGCGGAGGAAGTGCTCGTCGTCGCGCTCGGGGAAGTCGAGGCGGTAGTGCGAGCCGCGGCTCTCGCGTCGGAGGAGGCCGCCCTTGGCGATGACCTCGGCGAGGATGAGCATGTCGCCGAGAGCGCGGGCGTAGGAGAGGGCCTGGTTCGACCACGCTGCGCTGTCGGCGAGGCGGAGGCGCGAGTAGCGCTCGCGCAGTTCGGCGAGGGTGCGGAGGCACTGCTCGAGGCGCGGGCCGGTCTTGACGACGGTGCAGGCGGCCGTCATCTCGACGCCGAGTTCACGCCCGATGACGTAGGGATTTGTCGCGGGATCGACGGCGGGGTCTGCGTGCACCGAGTCCAGCAGCCGCTTCGCCTTGGCCTCTTCGCGGCGGACGGCGGCGTCGTACTCGCTCTGCGGGACGGACTCGGCGGGGGGGGTGGAGTCGTCGCGGCAGTAGTTGACGACGGACGTGCCGCAGAAGAGGCCGTCGAAGATGCAGGAGAGGAGGGCGTTGGCGCCGAGGCGCGTCGCGCCGTGGTAGGTGAAGTTGACCTCGCCGAAGGCGTAGAGGCCGCGGATGTTGGTCATGGCGTTGTTGATCGCGCCCGGCTTCATGCCGCGGCCGGGCGTGGCGTCGGCGGGGGGGGTGTCGCCGGCGCGGTGCTCGCCCGCTGGCGTGGCGGGTCGGTAGGAGCCGGGCGTGTAGGTGGTCCACAGGCCGCCCATCGAGTAGTGGACGGAGGGGAAGATGCGCATGGGGGTGTGGCGCGGGTCGTCGCCGACGAACTTCTCGTAGATCTCGAGGATGCCGCCGAGTTTGCGGGTGAGGTACTCGGGGTCCTTGTGGGTGAGGTCGAGGAAGACCTGGTTCTCGCCGGCGACGCCCATGGCCTGGTTGACGCAGACGTCGAAGATCTCGCGGCTGGCGATGTCGCGCGGGACGAGGTTGCCGTACTTGGGGTACTTCTCTTCGAGGAAGTACCAGCGTTCGCTCTCGGGGATGTCGCGCGGGGGCCGGTTGTCGCCGCGTTTTCGGGGGACCCAGACGCGCCCGCCCTCGCCGCGGGCGGACTCGGACATGAGCCGGCACTTGTCCGCGCCGGGGATTGCGGTGGGGTGGACCTGGATCATCTCGGCGTTGGCGTACCACGCGCCGGCCTGGTAGCAGCGGCTGGCCGCGCCTCCGGTGCAGATGAGGGAGTTCGTGGACTTGCCGAAGATGAGGCCGCAGCCGCCGACGGCCATGACGACGGCCTCGGCGCGGAAGGCGCGGACCTGCATGGTGCGCATGTCCTGTGCGACGATGCCGACGCAGCGTCGGTCGTCGCCCTCGCCGGTGACGACGGGCCACAGGAACTCCCAGAACTCGTGCTTGTGGACCTTGCCGTCGGCCTCGTGGCGTCGGACCTGCTCGTCGAGGGCGTAGAGGAGTTGCTGTCCGGTGGTGGCGCCGGCGAAGTGGGTGCGTTTGAAGAGGGAGCCGCCGAAGAGTCGGAGGTCGCGGAAGCCCTCGGCTGTTCGGTTGAAGGGGACGCCCATGCGGTCGAGGAGGTCGATGATGCGCGGCGCCCAGTTGCACATCTCGAGGACGGGGGGCTGGTCGGCGAGGAAGTCCCCGCCGTAGATGGTCTCGTCGAAGTGCTGGTACTCGCTGTAGCCCTGCTGGCGAGCGACGTCGTTGCAGGCGTTGATGCCGCCCTGTGCGCAGACGGAGTGGGAGCGTTTCACGGGGACCATCGAGAAGAGATCGACGGGGAGGCCCTGCTCGACGATGCGGACGGTCGCGGCCAGCCCGGCGAGGCCGCCGCCGACGACGATGACGCGGGGCTGTGGCATGTCAGCGTTCCTCCCCGGCGTCGTTCCGGGTGGCGTCGTGGGGTTCCACGAGCGCGCCGCGCTGGCGCAGGATGTCCTCTTCGACGAGCCGCGCTTCCCGCGGGTCGAGCGTGGCGAAGCCGACAACGGCGGACCAGGCGAGGGCCATCAGCCCCGCGCCGATCGCGAAGCAGACCATGCCCCATCGTTTCTGGGCCTGCGCGGAGATGGTGATGCCCCAGGTGATGGCGGCGGTCCAGAGGCCGTTGGCGAAGTGGAAGACCAGCGCGGTGACGCCGAACATGTAGAACGCGGCGACGGCCAAGCCCCAGCGCGTCATGCCCTCGTCACTGCCCTGCATGGCGGCGGCGAGGGTCGAGGCTGCGTACTCGTGGCTCCAGCGCGTGCCGCCGGGGATGAGGAAGGTCCACCCCCAGCGCAGCGTGGCGACGTGATAGACGATGAAGAGGAAGCCGAGGTAGCCCGTGAGGCGCTGGAGGGCGTAGCGGCGGTTGGCCTGGTAGCGGTAGCGATCGACGTTTGGGCGTCCGGAGAAGGCGTAGTAGAAGCCGAGGATGGAGTGGAAGGCGATGGGGATCCAGAGGACGAAGATCTCGGTGAGGAGGAGGGCGGGGAGCGAGTGGATGAAGTTGACCTCGTGCTGGAACGTGCCGACGCCGCCGTGCCCGGCGTCGATGTTGCCCCAGACGATCGAGGCGTTGGTGGTCAGGTGGATGATGAGGAACGCGCCGATGGGGACTACGCCGGAGAGGGAGTGGAGCCGCCGGAACAGGAAGTAGTGCCGCTCGAACCAGTTCGCAGTCACGTGTCGCGTCCTCGGGGGGAGGGAGTGTAGGGGACGCGGGGGCGGGAGGTGGGGAGACGGGAGGACGGGGAGGCACTGACGCCTCGTGCCACCGACTTCGGCTCTGCGAAGTCGGTGCCCCCGGCGTGCGGCTGGCGAGAAGCACCGACTAGAGCAGACGAGGTTGGTGGCACGGCAAGGTGATGGCACCCCGCTCGAAGGCGTAGTCGTACCCCAGGTCCCGGAAGTACCCCACCGCGACAAGCTCGGCCTGGGGTTCATCGAGTGGGGCAGTCATGACCCATTGGCTCCATCTGCCGGTGGATTCGTCAACTGGACCATCGCCGAGAAGTGTCCATCATCGAGCGCGCGCATCAGAGCGAACAGATCCTCCAGCACAGCTCGGCATTCCCCTAACGCGGCCGGATCATGCCCGGGCACAAGATCGGCACCGTGCGATTGCGTGTGCATGAAGCGGATGATTCGGGTCTTCTTGCTCTCGTCAAATGCTACATGTTGCAGCGCGCTGTGCAGTTCACCTGAAGCCTGAGGGACCTTGAAGGCCAAGAACCACTCAAGCACTCGCCGCGATACGTTTGGAACGTGGTAATAATCCTCCAGACTCGCCGCGGGAGGGGCGGACCATATGCGGTAGGTGTAGGCGAAGAGGTAGTGGTACTCCGATTCGAAGCGTTCGAGCAGCGGATCGACCCACTGGAGAGTGGTTGCACGCTGGCCATCTTGGGAGGCGCACACGAGCATGTAGAAACGCGCGGGGCGCTCGCTCACCGCCCGCTTGCGCTGACCCGGGAGGTGGTGCAGCCAGTTCCGCGCCTGCCTGAATAGCGCGAAGTCATGCGTCATCAGGATGAGTTGCCCGGCGTCCTTGGTCCGCTCTCTAATCAGTCCAAAGGCAAGAAACAGGGCGTTGCCGTCGAGACTTGAAACGGGGTCGTCCAGAACGACAACGCCGTTCCGCTTGTCGAAGCCGCGATCCTCCAACGACTTCAGAAAGTACAGCAGCGCGATCGCCGACATCTCGCCTTCGCTGAGCATGTCGGCAGGGACGCCGTTCCTGGTGATGCTGTAACCGTTGTCTTTGATGGTGAGTTGCAACTCGCCGTGTCCAAGGTACCGCTTCAGGTCTTCGTTCAGCTCCTCGGCGGGGCGGCGGTGCTCCCTGATCTCTCGCTCGAGCCGCTCGACCTCGGCCGCCAGTCGTCTGATTTCGGCCTCGATCGGACGAATTGCCGCCGTCGCGGTCTGTACGGCATCTCGAAGCCGCACGAACTCGTCCAGGGCCTGCGCGATCATGTCCAGAGCCAGACGATCTCGTGCCTGGCTCACTCGGCGATCGAACTCGTCGCACGCCTGATTGTGTCGGCGGATGACTTCGTTCAGCCTATTGATGGCTGCCGTATCAACAGGCGGCTCCGCCTCCGTGAGAGAAAGGGCCGCGAACGGCTCACCCCTCTTACGCTTCAGGTTCTCCACGAGTACGCCGAGGTACGTTCGTACGGCGTCGATCACCTGCCGGAACGCCCGTTCGGCGGAGTCAAAGTCGCCTCTCAGATCGTCGTACAGTTCAGCCCGACTGGGAGACCTCGCCTCGGCTGCCTGCCCGTTGGCTGCTTCCAAGGCCTGGATCTGCTCATCAATCCGCCGCAGGAACCGTTCGTACTCGGCGTTGAAATGCGCCTCCAGTTCACCGAGGCGGCCCCCGGGCAGCGCTTGCTCGCAGAAGAGGCACTTGTCAGATTGCCGATCCTTGTGCAAACCGAGCCCATGTCGGACCCACTCCGCAAGCGCAGAGTCGTCCTTCAGGGCTTGGATGGCCGACGAGACGACGGTTGTGCGCAGCAGCGCGGCGACCTGATCAGCCAGCCCCTGAAGGGCGGGAACCTGGTAGGTGACTTCCGACACCTTTGGCTTGGGAGTGGCCTGGTGTTGCGCCAGCAAGGCCTCGCGCTGCTCATCGCTCAATCGGTGCGAGGCGGCGTCCCCATCGGCCGTCATCCGCTGCGCCCGGCCCTGATAGTCCGTCTTGTTGTAGTTGTTGTACGCGCTGCCGGTCTTCTGGAGTGTGTCCTTGATGACCTTCGCCCGGTCGATGCAGTGGTTGTCAGAGTCTCGATCGGCCTGCCCCTTTGCCCGCTGGGCGGTGTCCAGCTCCTCCTGCTTCCCGTTCCGCTCAGCCTTGAGCCGGGCTGCCTCCTTCTGCTTCTCGACGCTCTCCTTGCCGACGACGAAGATCGGCGGGACATCGCCGCCCCCCACGGGGAACACGCTCTCGTGGATGAAGTCCCGATTGAACACCCGGATCGGAAGCGTCGACTGCGGGAAATCCTCGCCACGGACATTCCCGCCGTTGATGCGGAGCACCGCCTCACCGCGCGGAGGAGGGCGACGGAGTTCAAGGGCTCGGAGTACACGGCTGAGGGTCGTCTTGCCTGTCCAGTTCCAGCCGTAGATGAGGTTGTACCGTGCAAAGTCAGAAAGGTCGGCCGGCCACGTGAAGTCGCGGAAGACGCCAACGTCGCGTAAGCGCGAGATCCGCTCGATCGGTATCACCGTACCTCCTTACCAATGGTCTCGGTCTGGGGCACTTCGAGTCCGAACAGGGTGGCACGCGACACGCGGCGTCGTTGCTTTCGACGTGCGGTTCACGAAGCGGCGGCATAGCACTGGCTCTTCGTGCCGCCGTCTTCGGCTCTGCGAAGTCAGTTCCTTGGGATCGCGTCGCCGCGGCCTGCATACCAAGCAGTCTACCAGCCGCTCGGGGCGTGACCGATGGTGCAGCTACCCGCACCCGGGGTGAGGCCGCGTGGGGTGCCTCGAAGTGTCTCGGCGGGAACTGCCGGGGTTGCGTTCAGGACGATGGCGGCGGCGGCGGCGCGCTCGGGCCTGCGCCGGCCTGGGATGCCTGGCTCGGCGAGATGCGTCCCTCGCGGACGGCCTTTTCGAGGGCCTTGGCGACCTCGGCGAACTGCATGCGGAGTTCGTAGAGCACGCCGGCGAGGAGTTTCTGCTCGGCCTCGTTCAGGTTGCCGCGGGTCTTTTCTTCGAGCACGCCGAGGAGGTCGACGTGGACCTTGGCGACGTCGAGGGCGACCATGGCGCGGCCGGTCTGCGGATCGGGGTAGGCGCCGAGGTACATGAGGGCCTGCGTGGCGAGGAGGCGCACCAGGTCGTCGAAGCAGATCGGCCCCTCCGGCTCGGCGTGCGAGTCCGCGCCCGGCGCGGGGCGAGGCTGCGGCGCGGCGGCGGCGCGGGCACGCTCCTGCTCGGCGAGGCGGTCCTTCTCCGCCTGGGCCTGCGATTTCCAGTCGGAATCCACGATGATCTTCGGCTGGTCCGGGTCGGGCATCGGGTCGCGCCCCTTTCAGGTATGCTTTCGGGGGATGGTAGACGCGGCACCGGGGCGATGCCCGGCCGCGCGGGAGAGGACGGAGGCTCCGGTCGTGCGAGCGAGAGCGGTGCGGGCGCTGCGGGTGGTGGTGGCGGGCGTGGCGGCGTGCGCGGCGTGCGGGTGCGCGCGGCGCGACCTGCCCCTCGGGCTGGGCACATCGACGCGGACGGTGCGGGCCGCGGAGTTCGCGGGGGGGGCTTCGCCTCCGGTGGCGTCGGCGGACGATCCTGCGCCCGAGGCCGCGCCCGAGTTCACGGCGGTGACGCGCGAGGTCGCCGAGGGGGGGGTGATCGGCATCGGCGACCTGCCGGGGAGCGAGCCGGCGGCGCAGCGCGAGTACGACGAGGCGGCCGCGATGCTGCGGCAGACGCCCGCGGGCGGCGCGCGATACCTCGTGGACGCGAAGGTGGGGGACCTGAACGGCCGGCCCATCTACGCGAGGGCGTGGCTGGAGCAGATCGGCGATCGGCTGCGGGCGCGTTCGGCGGAGTTGCCGCGGGCGCAGTGGCGGGCCTTCGCGGATAACGAGATCGCGGAGCGTCTGCGGAGCGAGTTGAAGGACCAGTTGCTGCTGGCCGAGGCGCGGGCGTCGCTCACGCCGCAGGAGAAGCAGGGCCTTCGGGCGTTCCTGGAGAGGTTCGAGGCGGACGTGGTGAGCGGGGCGGCGGGCAGCCGCACGCTGGCGGAGCGTCAACTGGCCGAGGAGCGCGGCATCACGCTTGAGGAGGCGAGGCGCGAGCGTGAGCAACTGGTGCTGATCCAGGAGCAGTTCCGGCGTGAGATCGCGTCGCGGGTTCAGGTGCCGTGGCGTGACATCCGGCTGGTGTACGAGCGCAACGAGGAGGTCTTCAACCCGCCGCCGAAGGCCGTCTTCCGGCAGGTTCGCGTGAGGACGGCGGACGCGGGGGCGATCGGGCAGGTGAGGGCGGCGCTCGAGGCGGGCACGCCGTTCGACGAGGTGGCGGACCTGGAGGTGAACGAGCGCCGCGACCCGGTGGAGCGTGAGTTGACGGGGCCGTTCGAGGAGGAGTCGTTCTTCGGGCTGGATGCGCTGAACGAGGCCGCGCGCGGGCTTGTGCCCGGGGCGTGGGCAGGCCCGATCGAGGCGGGTGCGTTCACGTACTGGGTGTACCTGAAGGACGTGCGCAGCGAGGCGACGAGCCTCTATGACGCGCAGCTCATCATCCAGGACGAGTTGTACTCGCGGCGGCTGCGCGAGGAAGAGACGAAGTATCTGTACAAGCTGATCCGCCGATCGGGCATGGACGACTTCGCGAACGTCGTTCGGCGGCTGACCGACGTCGCCGAGGTCTGGTACTACGCGCCGGGCGGGTCGAACTGAGGGCGCGGGGATGCTGCGGCGGCTGCTCGCTCGCTGGCGCGACGACGAACCGCCGGATCGGGCAGCGCTCGGGCGGCGCGGCGAACGGGCGGCGGCGCGGAGGCTTCGCCGCGCGGGCTATCGGGTGCTGGGGCGCAACGTGCGCATCGCGGGGGGCGAGGCGGACATCGTGTGCCTCGCGCCCGACCGCTCGACGATCGTGGTCGTGGAGGTGAAGACGCGGTTGAGGCGCGGGCGCGGCGGGCTGTCGGATACCGTGCCCGCGGAGGCGGCGGTGAACGCGGACAAGCGGCGCCGGCTCGGTGCGATCGCGCGGGGGCTGGCGCGGGCGAACGGCTGGTCGGATCGGCCGGTACGGATCGACGTGGTCGCCATCGACTGGCCGTGGACCGACGGCGAGGGCCTGGGCAGGCCGCGGCTGAGGCACTACGAGGGGGTGACGGGGAAGTGAGGGAGCGGCGGGGAGCGGGATGGCTTGATCCGTTGCGTCCTTGATTCCGTGATTCTGTTCATCACATCCAATCCCGTCGTCCGGCGAGCGTGCCTCGGAAGCGTGCTTCGAGGGATCGCTCGGCGATGCGTTCGGGGTCGAGGTTGACGGGGACGATGAGGCTGAACATCGAGCCGCGGCCGGGCTCGCTGACGAGTTGGATCTCGCCCTGAATGAGCGAGGCGAGTTCGCGTGCGATGGCGAGGCCGAGGCCCGTGCCGCTGTGCTGCCGGGTGTGGGCGGCGTCGAGTTGGCGGAACTTCTCGAAGATGGTCTCCTGCTCCTCGGGCGGGATGCCCGGGCCGTTGTCGATGACGCTGACGCGCACGCGGTCGGTGTCGGAATCGGGTCCGGCTGGCAGCCGTTCGGCGCGGAGGGTGACGCGACCCTTGCGTCCGGTTCGCTCCTCCGGCTCGATGAACTTCACCGCGTTGCTGAGGAAGTTGAAGACGATCTGCTGGAACTTGCGCGGGTCGGTCTCGATGACGGGGAGGTCCGTGGCGGCCTCGACGCGCACCTCGATGCCGCGCCGGTCCGCGAGGGGGTGTATGAGGCCCGCGAGGGCCTCGGTCGCCTCGCGGAGGCTGAGCCGATCGACGGTGAGGTCGACTCGCCCCGCTTCGAGCCGGGCCATGGCGAGCAGGTCCTCGATCATGTCGAGCAGGTTTCGTCCGGCGGCGACGATGTTGTCGAGGTAGCGGACCCGCTTGGCGGCCGATCCGGTCGCGTCCGGGGTCTGCTCGGCGCGGGCGATCTCGAGGAGGAGTTCCGCGAACCCGATGATGGAGTTGAGCGGGGTGCGGAGCTCGTGGCTGACGTTGGCCAGGAACTCGCTCTTGAGTTTCGCCGTCTGGTAGAGTGCGACGTTCGCGTGGGCCAGTTCGGTGAGTTTCAGGTCCATGGCGGCGTTGATGGCGCGCAGCTGATCGTGGCTCTCCTCGAGATTGGCGAGCATCTGGTTGAAGGTCGCGGCGAGTTCCTCGAACTCGTCGCCCGTGGTGATGTCGGAGCGCACCTGGAGTTCGCCCCCGCGGACGCGCTCGGCGGTGCGTTTCAGTTGGCGCACCGGGCTGAGGATGATGCGGTGGATGATCTGGTAGAAGACGACGACGGCGAGCGCGAGCACGAAGAACGCCGCGCTGAGCAGGTAGAGCGTGTTGACGGCCAGGAGGGTCGGCGCGCCCTCGGAGCGCCGCTCCAGCAGGAGGACGGCGTCGATGCGGGCGCCCTCGGCCCGCTCCGCCTTGGCGTAGCGATAGACCCGGGCCGGTCCGTCCCAGGCGGCGGCGTGGTGGTCCGAGAGGGGTGGCTCGCGCTCGAATCGGCGCAGGGCGTCGCGGATGAAAGGTTCCTTCGCCGACCGCCGGCGTGCCTCGGCCAGCGTGATCCGCTCCGCTTCCACGCCCGCGTGCGACATCGGTCCGAAGTCCGGGAGGGTGGGGTTCTCGGCGTCGCTCCGCAGCCAGACGGAGGCGAGCGTCCGCGAGAGTTCGAGTTGGCCCTCCTCGACCAGCGCAAACATGCGAAACCACGGAGCGGCCAGCGCGGCGCACACGATGAGCACGACCGCGCCACCGAACAGAACCAGACACTTGTCGGCGAGCGACAGGCCGCGAATCCACGAGACGGGAGACCGTCGGCTCATGCGCGCCAGTCTAGGGAACCCGGGGGCATGCCCGGTTGTCATCGACCGATCTGGAGCGGATTTCGCTTGACGCACGGGGGGCGTATCGGCAAGACTAGCCTCTGAGGGGACCATGACCGCACGGCACGACAGACGCAGGCACGGCCGACGCACCCTACGGGGCGGGTCGTTCGTCGCGCTGGTCGCGATGCTGGCGTGCGTGTTCTACGCCGCGCTGCCGGTCGTGCAGTCCGCGCACTCGCACGCGTCGCACGGTCACGCTTGGCAGGGCGAGCCTTCCGAGGTCGTCCACGCCTGTGGCCACAGCGGTCATCACCAGCATGGGCAGCCGGCCGAACCGGGGGATGAGCCTCGTCCGGCCGACGACCAGGACGGCTGCCGCATCTGCCTGGCCCTGAAACTGGCCCGCACGAGCGGGGCGCCGGAGATGTCCGCTCCGGGTCTGGTTGCCTTGCTCCCTGCGTCGCCCGGCCCGATCGCGCCGCCCGACGCGCTGCCCGCGCCCGCGCCGTCGTTGACGTGCGCGCCCACGCGCGGCCCTCCGATGGCGTGATGCACCGCGCGCGTCGGACTCTCGCTTCATCACTCGCATCCGAGTCGGATCGTCGTCGCGCGGCGTGCGCACGGGCCTGACGGGCATGGCCCCGTCATGTACCGGGCGTCCGCATCGCGAGCGATCGGGAGGTCGGCCATGGGCCGCCGCGGATTCACGCTCATCGAGCTGCTGGTCGTCATTGCGATCGTCGCGCTGCTGGTCGGGCTGCTGCTGCCCGCCCTGGGCAAGGCCCGGCAGGCGGCCCGCGCGGCCGTCTGCCTGAGCAACGTCCGCCAACTGGAGGTCGCGCACACGCTCTACATGAACGACCACAACGATCGCTTCATCGACGCGGCGCTCTCGCACGGCGGGGCCACCGGCTCCGTCCTCGACTCGTGGATCAGCACGCTCGCGCCCTACTACGGCGGGTCGCCGGTCGTTCGCTCGCCGGGCGACCGGAGTCCGCACTGGCACGCGAGCGAGGGGGGGCAGTGCGAGGGCGTCACGCTCGCGCAACTGCTGAACCTGCTGGCGGACGACGACCCCTCCAACGACCCGTCGGCGGACGACGTCTGCCGCTGGACGAGCTACGGGCTGAACGACTACCTCACGAGCAAGGGGCCGACCTACGTCGATCCGAAACTGGGGCGCATCACGCACTTCGACCGGATGGAGCGCGTGCCGCGGCCCTACGCGACGGTGCACTTTCTGATGATGACCGAGGGGACGGGGCGCTACGCCGACCCGCAGTACGCGCGCACCGATCACGTCCACGTCTACGAGTGGGACGGCACGGGCGTCGATCCGGCCGACCGCCCGAAACTCGCGGCGATGCACGTGGAATCGGACGCGCACGGCGGGCGGCACGGCGCATGGGACGCCGTCGCCACCTACGGCTATCTCGACGGGCACGCGGAGACGCTCCGCTTCGACCGCGTGTACACGGACTACTACGACAACCGCTTCTTCCCGCCCGTGGCCAAGTGAACAGGGAATCGAGTTCAACCAACGAAAGGAGACCGACATGCGACAGTTTCGCTCGGTCTGGATGCTGACACTCACGCTCGCCGCCTGCGTTGCCGTCGCGCAGCCCCACGGCGGCGACGTCGTGCTGACCGTCACGGACGGGCACATCGTCACGAACGCCTACGACGGCGTGACGACCGAGCCGTGGTGCCTCTTCACGGGCGCGTTCGGCGGCACGAACCAGACCAACGATCCCGGGTTCGACAGCCTGGCGGGGACGTTCCCCGCGAACGCGGAGGTCGGGTTCACCATAAGGCGCGCCGTCCGCAGGTGGAACGGCGCGGACTTCTCGACGATCCCGCCGGAGCGGATCGCCGTGTCGTGGGGTCCGCTCGGCCCCGTCGAGTCGCCGGCGGGCGACACGCCGGTGCAGGGCTTCACGCTCAACGCCAGTTCCAACGGGTCGTTCCACTACCACTACACGTTCCGGCTTACCGCGCCCGCTTCGCCCGGCGCGTACCTCCTCGAACTCGAGTTGTGGTCCACGCACGGGGCGGTGGGGCCGAGCGAGCCGTTCTGGCTCGTGTTCAACAAGGATCTCGACGACGCCGAGTTCCAGCAGGCCGCGGGCTGGGCGTTGGACTTCGTCTCGTCGTGCGGCGCGGGCTGCCCCGCGGACTTCAACGGCGACACCGTCGTCAACACACTGGACTTCGTCGCGTTCCTCAACGCTTTCGTCGCGGGCGACGCCGCGGCGGACTTCAACGGCGACACGGCGGTCAACACGCTGGACTTCGTCGCGTTCCTCAACGCCTTCGTCGCGGGCTGCTGATCGTTCCGGCCCCGCTTTCGTGTTCGTTCACGTTCGCAATCGCTCCGCTGGAGCGGGAGAAATGGAGAGTTCTCGATGCGTATCCGCATGATGACGAGTGTTCTCGCGGTCGCCGGCCTGACCTTCGGCGCGGCCGCTCAGCACGACGATGACTTCGTCGTCGGCGTCAACGGCCTCGGCACGCTGATGGTCGAGGCCGACCTCGACGAGGCGTTCTACCTGCCGCCGTTCGACTCCGGCGGCGTCGTCGGCTGGTTCGGCGGCGAGCCGGGCTTCGCCTCGCTGGACGAGGACGAGCCGGACGAGGACTTCTACATGCTCGCGGCCGGCGCGGACGTCTGGTTCGTGCTCGTCGCCGCCGATCCCGCGTTCAAGGTCTACGACCCGTTCTTCAACCTCATGTCGCCGGGGGACTCGTTCGCGCTGGGCGGGCACGAGTTCGACGAGCACCCGTTCTGGCACATCGACTCCGATGACGCCGCGTTCGACCCGACGCAGACCGAGTGGCAGGCGACGTTCCTGCTGAGGGACCTGGGCAACACCGGCTACGGCACGAGCGACGAGTACACGGCTACGTTCACGAACGTGCCGACCCCCGGCGCTGGCGTGCTGCTCGCGCTGGCGGGCGCGGCCGCGCTGCGCCGTCGCCGCTGAACCCCCGATCGCCATCGCCCGATGGCCGCCGGCGGGGCCTCGTCGCTCGGAGGGGAGCGCGAGGCCCCGCCCCACTTTGTTGCCGAGCGGGCGGGCGCGGCGTCCGGGGCCTATTCCCAGACTCCTGATTCACCACAGAGGCGCAGAGGGCACAGAGAGAAAGCCTTGGACTCCCGCCTCTGTGCTCTCGGCGCCTCTGTGGTGAGATTGAATCTCCGAGGTTACGGGGCTTCTACACTCTTCCCGCGATGCTCGGGCGGACCGTCTATCTCGAAACCTTCGGCTGCCAGATGAACGAGTTGGACTCGGAACTGGTGGCGGGGGAACTCGCGCGCCTGGGGTACGCCTTCACCGGCGACCCGGAGCGGGCCGACGTGGTGCTCTACAACACCTGCTCCGTGCGCGAGCACGCGGAGCAGAAGGTCTGGAGCCGGCTCGGGGAGATGTCCGTACGCAAGCGGCGCGAGCCTTCGCTTGTGGTCGGCGTGCTCGGGTGCATGGCGGAGCGCGACGGCGAGGACCTCATCCGGCGCATGCCCGTCGTGGACGTGATGTGCGGGCCGGGCGAACTGGACAAACTGCCGGGACTGCTGGACAACGCGGTGCGGACGAAGGAGAGTCTGGCGGGCGAGACCTTTGGCAGAGTGGCGGCCGGGACGGCCGCCCCACCGGTCTCGGCGCGCCAGGTCGCGCTCCAGGGCAACGCCAGCCGCCGCAGCGCGACGCTCGCCGCGGCCGAGGACAACCTCGAACTGCTCGACCTCTCGCGGGCCGTCTCGCCCGTCGATCCGGCGTCGGGCGCGAGCCGGCGCTCGGCGTACGTCCGCATCACGCGCGGGTGCAACAAGTTCTGCACGTATTGCGTCGTGCCCTTCACGCGCGGGGCGGAGGTCCACCGGCCGCCGGAGCACGTCATCGACGAGTGCAAGCGGCTGGCGGACGCGGGCGTGGTCGAGGTCACGCTGCTGGGCCAGACGGTGAACCACTACCGCTTCGAGCACGGGGCGGCGGTGACGGTGGGGGGCGTCACGCAGCCGCAGAAGGGGCGGAGTTACCGCGGCGGGCACGACCGCGACCCGTTCGCGGGCGAGAACGTGACCACGTTCGCCGACCTGCTCGCGCGCATCCACGAGGAGGCGCCGGCGATCCGGCGGCTGCGGTTCGTCACCAGTTACCCGCGCGACTTCGGCAACGACGTGCTGGAGGCGATGCGCGACCACCCGCGCATCTGCCGCTACCTGCACGTGCCCGCCCAGAGCGGGTCCGACCGCGTGCTGGCGAAGATGAACCGGGGCTACACGGTCGGGGAGTACGAGGAGTTCCTCGCCCGCGCCCGCGAGTTCCTCGACCAGCCGGAGATCGGCCGCCCGCTCATGCTGTCGGGGGACGTGATCGTCGGTTTCCCGACCGAGACCGACGAGGACTTCGAGGCGACGGTCGGGCTGCTGCGCCGGGCGCGCTACAAGAACTGCTTCATCTTCAAGTACTCGCCGCGGCCGGGGACGGTCGCGTTCGAGCGCATCGCCGACGACGTGCCCGAGGCCGTCAAGCGGCGGCGCAACAACGAACTGCTCGCGGTGCAGGCGGAGATTTCGGACGCGATCGCGCGCGAGCAGGTCGGGCGCGAGGTCGAGGTCTTCGTCGAGGGGCCGAGCAAGCAGCAGATGAAGCGCGAGGGCCTGACGACGGGGCAGATCCGCAGGGTCGGCGGCGCGGTGACGCTCACGGTCGGCGGGCGCGACCCGGCCGCGGACCTCGACCCCGGCCACGCGCCGACGGCGACGGCCGAGGTCAACGGCGCGCCGAGCGTGCAACTCTCGGGCCGGACCGACGGCGACCTGATCGTCTTCTTCGAGGCGACGCGCGAGGCGGCGGCCCGGCTGACGGGCGAGATGGTGCGCGTGCGGATCACGGAGGCGGACCGGCTGAGCCTGCACGGCGAGCCGATCGCGTGAGCGAGGTCGCTACGGCTCGCACAGGTACACCAGCACCTCGTAGACGAGCCCCACGCACCCGTCCGATCCCGCGTGCGTTGTGTACAGGTCGCGCAGGCCCTGCGCGAGCCGCTCGGCGCGGGGGCCGGTCTTGGGCACATAGGACGCGCTCATGGCTCGGCCGATGAGGGCGGATTCGTCGAGGCGCTGCTCGTTGCGGAAGCGCAGGCGGCGCACGCGGGCGGGGTCGAAGGGGGGGGCGAGGGTCGGGTTGCGTGCGGCGGACTGGTGGCTCGTCGGGCCTGCGCCGTCGCTCGCCTCGCGGACGAGGTCGTAGTAGCCGCGGGCGACGGGGTCGGTCTCGTCGCCGTCGTTCCACACGAGGGCGAGGCGGCCGCCGGGGCGGAGGACGCGGGCAAACTCGCGGCAGGCCGCCGTCGGCTCGACCCAGTGGTAGGACTGTGCGCACAGCACGAGATCGACGGAGGCGGCGGGAAGTCCGGTGGCTTCGGCGGCGCCGGAGCGCCATTCGATGAGCGGGTGCGGTTCCGCGGCGGCGCGCATGGCGTCGTTTGGCTCGATGGCGATGACCCGCACGCCGCGCTGCGCGAGCAGGCGTGCGGAGATGCCGGTGCCCGCGCCGATGTCCGCGGCCACGATGGGGACCTGCAAGGCCCCGCCCTGATTCGCGGGGGGCAGGCCGTCGAGGATCGCGTCGATCGCTTCGGGCGGGTAGGACGGGCGGAACTTCGCGTAGTCGCCGGCGCGGTCGGAGAAGCGCGTCGTCGGGCGCATCTCGTGCAGCGGCTTGCGCGGCGTCACTCGTCGCCCTCCTGCTGGCGCTCGATGCGCTCGCGGGCGCGGCGCTTGGCCTCGAGCAGCCCGCCGGAGGGGGGGGCATCGTCCGCGGCCTGCGGCTCGGGGCTTGGGGCTTGCGGCGCGTCCGCGTCAGATTGACGCGTCGCGCGCGTCCGCTGCTCGCGGATCACCCGCAGCGCCTCCTCGCGGTCGCGGACGCGCCGGCGAGCGGCCTCGTCCGCCACGCGCCGGGCGGCCTCGTCGCCCAGCGCGCTCGCCGACGGCGCCTCGCGGACCGCCTCGCGTGTGCCGCGCAGGCCAGCGAGCGTCCGGCGTGCTTCCTCGCCCCGTTCGGCGAGCGTCTCGGCCGCGGCCCGGCGCAGTTCCACGCCGAACTCGCGCGAGACGAATCGGTCCCAGGCGATGCGGCGCGTGCCCACGTCCAGCATGAGCATCACGATCGCCGCGACGAGGAGGTGCCGCCAGAGGGGCGCGCTCGCCAGCCTCGGCGGCGCGGCCGCGCGGTCGAAGAGGGTCGCCGCGTCCAGCCCTTCGAGCGAGAGCACCCGCCCGCCCGTGATGGACGCCACCTCTCGCAGCAGCGCGGCGTTCGACCGCAGCGAGCGGTACTCCTCGCCCGAGGCGATGGTCGCCCCGCCGATCGCCGGCGGGAGCGGCCTGCCGCCCTGGCGCGGCTTGACCACCGCGACGTAGGCGCCGGTTCGGCTGGCCTCGACGGACGCCTCGTAGACGCCAGGCCCGGTCTGGTCGAGGCGGATCGTCGCCGGTTCCTCGTTCGGGCCATAGACCGTCGCCTCGACGGCGAGCGCGTCGAGCGGCGCGCCGGCGTCGTCGGCGGCCTCGAAGCGCACGCGCAGCCGCCCGTCCGAGGCTTGTGTCGTCAGGTCGTAGCCGTGCGTCGTGGCCGGGCGCGAGAGCGTGCGGACGATCTGCGTCCACATCCGTGCGTAGCCGGGCCAGTCGAGCCAGCGCGCGGCCCAGCGGTGCGCGTCGGAGGTGAACGCCGCGACCTGCCCGAGGCCGACGTTCCAGTGGGCCAGCACCGGCTCGCCGTCGGGGGTGAGCATGGCGTTGACGATCGTCGGCTCCGGCCTCGCCTGCGTGAGCACCAGACCGCCGAGCAGGGGGGGGGTGCCGAGGCCCTCGGTCATGGGCGAGCCGCTCGGCGTGACGACGGGGCGGAAGGGGGCTTCGCGGATCATGGGCGTGCGCACGAGCCGCACGGTTTTCACGAAGATGCTCGGCAGGGCGTTGGGGTTGACGACGTAGTGGTGCTGCCCGCCGCCCTCGTCGGCGATCGCGCTCATCGTGGCGATGTCGGCACCCTGCCCGACGCTGATGGTCGAGACGCGGATGCCGCGGTCGAAGAGGCCGGCGGCCGCGCCGGGCAGCATCTCGGCGTTCACGGAGACGCCGTCGGAAAGGACGATGACGTGTCGCACCTCGGCCCGGGCCGCTTCGAGCTGGCGTGCGGCCTCTTCGAGGGCGGGGAGCAGGTTGGTGCCGCCGCCGGGGCTGATGCCGCGGATGCGGGCCGCGAGCGTCTGCGGGTCGTTGTTCGGCGCGAGCGGGTGCACGACGCGCGGCGCGTTGCTGAAGGCGATGACGCCGACGAGGTCGGCGCGGTCGAGGATGGTCACGGCGTGTGCGGCGGCCTCGTTGGCGATCTGCTGCTGGGAGCGCGACGAGCCGAACACGCCGCGCCCCATGGAGCCGGAGTTGTCGATGACGAGCACGATCGCGGCGGAGGGGACGATGAGGCTCTCGGGCAGGTCGAGGCTGACGGGCAGGATCGGCTCGATGGGCGAGCCTTTCCAGCCGCCCGCGCCGAACGAGTCCGGCCCGCCGACCATGACCATCCCCGCGCCGAGGTCGCGCACGTGCGTGGCCAGCGCGTGCTGCGCCGTTGGGTCCAGCGCGTCCGCGGGCACGTTCTGGAGGATGACGAGGTCGTAGAGTTGCAGCGAGAGGGGGTCGGTCGGCGCGGCGGCGGGCGGGAGGACGGTCACGCCGATGCCCGCCTGCTCCAGGGTGCGGGCGAGCGTCGAGCCGGCCTCGCCGGGTCGGCCGTCCGAGACGCCGTCGAGCAGCAGCACCGAGCCGCGCCCGGGCGTGACGGTGAACGCCTCGGCGCGGTTGTTCTCCTGGATCGAGTCGCCGAGCGCGATCGTCGTGCCGTCCGGTCCTTCGGCGGTCGCCGGCTCCCAGACGGCCTCGAATCGGTGCACGCGTGCCGGCGGCAGCGCGACTCGCACCAGTTCCACGTGCCGCCCCGGCGCGAGCGCGAGCGGGCGGCCCGCGCCGGCGCCCGCGCCGATGTCCATCGGCTCGCCGTCGCGCAGCAGGTGCAGCGTGCCGCGGGCGGGGTCGGTTGCCGCGAGCACGACGCGCACGGTGACGGTGGACTCGGACGCGGCGGCGGGGGGGGCGTCGAGGTGCTCGACCATCACCTCGCCGCGGACCTCGTACTCGACGGGCACGGCGTCCACCGGCAGCGAGCCGCGACCGCCGCGCGCCGTGGCGAACCGCCCCGCGAGTTCCTGCGCCGCGGCGCGGGCGTTGCCGGTCGTCTCGACGCCGTCGCTGACGAGCACGAGTCGGCCCGCGGCGTCGGCCGGGATGAGGGACGCGGCGAACCGCAGCGCGCCCGCAAGGTCCGTGCCCTCGCGCAGCCGAACGTCGAGCGACCGACCCGCGAGGTCCGCGCGCGTGGGGAGGGCGACGGCCGCGGCCGAGCCGTCGAACACGACGACGCCGAGCAGGTCGTCCGGCCCGCGGCCCGCGGCGAGGCGGTCGATCGTCGAGCGGACGCGCTCGACGAGCGGTGCGTCGCCCGGGCCGTCGGCGTAGCGGCGCACCGAACCGGAGACGTCCACGACGAGGACGACGGCGAGACGGTCCGCGGGGCGCGTCCCCGCTGCGCCCGCGAGCAGCGCGGCCAGCAGCAGCGTGAGGAGTGTGCGGGCGACGACCGCCGACCACCGGCGCACCCGGCTCATCGCGGCGAACCACCGCAGCCCGATCCACGCCAGCGGGAGCGCGGTCAGTACGGCGAGCAGCCACAGCGGACTCTCGAACCGCAGGCCCATCGCTCAGCCGCCCCCCCCCTGCTGCGACTCCGCCCGCTTCTGGTAGCGTTCGAAGACGCGGCGCACGAGGTCGCGACGCGCGGGCGGCACGGCCTGCTGCTCGAGCGCCTCCTCCGCCGAGCGGGCCGCCTCGCGGATGCCCTCCTGCATCGCCCGGCGCGACGCGCCGCCCTCGGTGCGCGGGCCGTCGGCGAACCACTGCGCGACGACGCGGCCGTCCTCGCTCGACTCGCTCGGGTCGCGGGCGTCGAGCGGCGTGGTCTCGTAGCGCCACGGCTCATCCGGCGGCGGCGTGCGCTCGGTCAACTCGCGATCGTCGGGCCATGGGCCTGCGCCGTCGTCGCCGCGCTCGCGGCCGAGCAGCCGGCGTGCGTGCTCGCGAAGGTCGCGGGCGCGGTCGCGCTCGTCGCGCCCGGGCTGCGCCAACTCGCGGAGGCGCTCGGCCAGGCCCCGCACGCCACCCGGCGACTCCTCACCCCCCCCCTCGTCCGCGCCGGGCTGCGCGCCGTCGGGCCGCTCGCGGGGCTGCTGCCCTTCGGGACGCCGGCCATCGGGTGACTCGCCCTGCTCGCCGGGCGCGGGGAGGGGTTCGCCCTCCTGTTTGGGCGTCTCGCCCTCGCCCGGTGTCGGCTTGCCCTGCTCGCTCTCTCGCTCCTCGCGCGACTCGGGCTGCTCAGCGTCGCCTTCGCCTTCCGCGGGCTGCGGCTGCTCGCCCTCGCCCCCGGTCGGCTGCGCCTGCGCTTCGCCCTCGTCCGGTTGGGGCTGACCCTCGCCGGGCTTGCCTTCTTGCTGCTGCTGTTCTCCCTCGCGCGGCTCCGATCGTTCCTGCTGCCCCTCGCGCGGTTCGCGTTGGTCGCCGTTCGGCTCGCGCTCCCGGCCTTCACCGGGTGTTCGCTCGCCGGGGTCGGGCCGGGGCTTGGGCGGCTCGCGCAGTTCGCGGGCGGCGTCCTCTGCGGCGCGGCGGAGTTCTTCGGCGCTGCGCTGCGCCTCCTCTTCGGCCTGCTGTCGCCGGTTGTGCTCGGCGATCTCTCGGGCGGCCCGCTCGGCGACCTCCGGGTCGAGGCCGGCATCGCGCAGTTGCTCCTCGATCTTACTCGGATCGGTCTCGTTCGCCAGCCGCTCGAGCGCCTGCTCGTCGAGCGGTGCGGGGGGGGGTGGCGGCGGAGCGGGAGCGGCGGGCTGCGGCTCGGCGAGCGCTCGGGCCAGGTCTTCGAGCTCACGAGCGAGTTGCTCGCGGGCGGCCGGGTCGAGCCGGTCCATCTCGGCCGCGAGCCGTTCGGCCGCGTCCGCCGCCCGGGCCGCGTCGCCCGCGCCGAGCGCCTCGGCCAGGTCGGACCACGCGGCGTCGGCGTCGGCATCGCGTGCGGCCTGCCCGGCCCGGGCCATGCGCTCGCGCACGCGGTCCGCGGCCGCCTGCTCGCGAGCCGCCTGCTCGTCGAGCCGGTCCGCCAGCCGCTCCACCGAGTCGGCGGCCGCGGCGCGGGCCTCGCGGGGATCGCGCCGCGCATCGGCCAGTTCTCGTTCGATCTCGTCGAGCGTCGCGAGTTGCTCGACCGTCGCGGGGTCGGCCTGTGCCGCTTCGACGGCCGCCCGCGCTGCGCGTGAGGCCTCGGCCACTTCCCGCGCCGCCGACTCGCGTGCCGCACGCTCGAGCGCGGGGTCTTCCGTTGCGCTCCCGCCCTCCAGCCGAGGCAGAAGCGCCGCGACCGCGACCGCCACCGCCGCGACGATCGGCCACGCGCCCCACCACCAGCCCGGCTGCACGGGCACGGCCCGGCGCACGCTCACGCTCTCGGCGGCGTGCTCGGCGTCGCGTTGCGCGAGGCCCGTGAAGACATCGTCCGATTGCGAGAGCGCAAGCCCGGATGAGAGCCGGTCGCGCAGCGCGAGCGCGTGGTCCAGCGCGACCGCCGCCCGCAGCAGCGACCACCGGCGACGCCAGGCGTCCGCGATCACGAGCGTTGCGCCGACGCCCACCGCGACCGCGAGGTACGCCCACCATTCGGGCCGCCAGAGGTTGAGGCGGTCGAGGGCGGCGGCGAGCAGGCCCGCGGACGCGCCCGCGAAGAGGACGATCCCAGACCGGCGCACGGCGTCGGCGAGCAGGGCGCGCCGGGCCGCGCGTCGCGCCACGCCTGCCGTCCTTGGGCATGGGCCGTCCATGCACAATCGTATTCGACCCGCGCGGTCGCCGCCGGGGCGCGGTATCGTTCCGGCGATGGAACCGCACGACGCGCTCGCCACGCTGGTCGCCGGGCAGACGCTCAGCGCGGAGCAGGCCGAGTCCCTGTTCGAGCGGCTGCTCTCCGGCGGCATGGACGACGCGCAGATCGCGGGCGTGCTCTCGCTCATCCAGGCGCGCGGGGCGACGGCGCCGGAGGTCATCGGCGCGGCCCGGGTCATGCGCCGCCACGTCACGCCGACGCCCGCGCCGAGCGTGCCCGGCGCGACGCTCATCGACACCTGCGGCACGGGCGGCGCGCCCAAGACCTTCAACATCTCGACCGCGGCGGCGATCGTGGCGGCGGCGGCCCGACCGGGGGGGGGGCGGCGCGTGCTCGTCGCCAAGCACGGCAACCGCTCGCGCACCGGGCGCGGCTCGGCAGAGGCGCTCGCCGCGCTGGGCGTGCGCGTGGACGCGACGCCGGATGTCCAGTCGCGTTGCCTCGCCGAGGCGGGTGTGTGCTTCTGCTTCGCGATCCACCACCACCCGGCGATGCGCCACGCGGTCGGGCCGCGACGGTCGCTCGGGTTCCCGACGGTCTTCAACCTGCTCGGGCCGCTGACGAACCCGGCGGGGGCGCGCCGGCAGGTGATCGGCGTCTACGAGGCACGGCTCGTGCCGCTCATCGCCGAGGCGCTGGCGGGCCTCGGCGCGGAGCGGGCGATCGTCGCTCACGGGCGCGACGGCATGGACGAACTGACGACGACCGCGCCGACGATCCTGGCGTTCGTCTCGGGGGGGGGCGTGCGGGTCGAGGAACTGGACGCCCGCACGCTCGGGCTCGCGCCCGCACGCCTCGACGACCTGCGCGTGGCGAGCGTGGAGGAGGCGGCCGGGGCTGTTCGTGCCGTGCTGGCCGGCGAGTCGGGGCCGCGGCGCGACGTGACGCTCCTCAACGCCGCCGCCGCGCTGCTGGTGGCGGACGCGGCCGCCTCGCTGGCCGAGGGCCTCGCGCTGGCGGCGGAGGCGGTGGATTCGGGGCGGGCGGGGGAGACGCTGGAGACGCTTGTGCGGGTGTCTGGTGAGTGACGTATCAGTCAACGTGTCAGGATTGCGTTGATCGTGTCCAGCGCGGAGCGTGACCACGCGGTCCAGTCCTCGCCGCGCGGGGCGACGAAGAGGCGTGCGAGCGGCCCTTGGCGCGAGCCGTCGGTCGCGGGCGTGAGCCACAGGACGGCGTCGGCCTCGGGCGAGGCGGCGAGCCAGGTCTCGATCGCGGCGGCGGCGTCGGGGGAGTCCAGCGGCGCTTGCCCGCGAGCGAGTCGGACGGCCGCGGCGAGGTCGAGGTCGGCGGTGATTGCTTCAGAGTCGGTCTCCGCGCCGGGCGCAGCGCCGCGCAAATCCAGCCCTGTCGCGCCGAGCGCGCCGAGGACCGCGTCCAGACGCGTGCGTGTGTCGTCGTCGAGGGGAGGGAGGAGGTCGCTCACGACGAGAACCCTGCCGTTGGAGATCGGCGACGGGGTCAGCGCGGGGAGGGGTGGGAGTTCCGCCGGGATCGGCAAGGTTCCAGCCGCGCCAGAGGCGTTGGCCATGACGCGCCGTTGAATCTGCTGCGAAATGGAGCCGGGCGCAACGAAGAGCAAGGCAAACGCAACGCACACCGCCAGGAACAGGAAGAGCGCGATCGCCACGCCGGGGTTCACGCCGTTGTTGAAGCGCGCCTGCTCGGCCGCGGGAGCGCGGCCGCCGATGCGACGGGCCGCGCGCGAGCGTGCCGCCTCGACGCGGGCGCGAGCGCTCGCCAGTTGCTGCTGCGCCGGCGCGCGCCGCACGCGTGGGCGCGCGGGGCGCGGCGCCTGTCGCGGCCGGGGCGTTCCCGCGGCGCGCACCGGCTCCTCCGGCGAGACGACGTACTCGCCGCTCCACCAGTTCGTCACGCGCACGCGCGGGCGCGAGCGCCGCTGCGTCGGCGTCGGCTGCGGTGGCGGTGGCGCGAAGCCGGGGGGGGCGTCCGGTCGGGGGTGGCGCGCGTGCGACGCGGCCACCGCGCCGGCGAAGACCAGTTCCTCCTCCTCACGCTGCACGGCGTGCCGCGCGTCGCCCTCGACGCCGCGCATGCTCGGCAGTTCCGCCGGACGCACCGCGAACGGGTCGGCGGCGGCGGCGACGAACCGGACGTCTTCGAGCATCGTCGCGGCCGTGGGGTAGCGCTTGTCGTAGTCCGCCATCGCGCGGCGGACGATCCAGCGGACGGCCTCGGGGCAGCGGCGCGAGATCTGGCTCAGCGCGCCGTGCGCCGGGAACGAGTTTTCGACCACGGCGTAGAGCACCGCGCCGGCGGCGTAGACGTCGAACTTCGCCCCGTCGACCTGGTGGACCTTCACGCCGCGCAGGGCCATGCGCACCAGTTCCGGGTCGCGGAAGTACTCGGTGCCGTGCGTCGTGAGCGTCATGGCGGAGCGGATGGGCGTGAGCAGGCCGAAGTCCACGAGGTGGGCCTCGCGTCCGTGGACGATGATGTTGTCGGGCTTGACGTCCTTGTGCCACAGCCCGCCGCGGTGGTAGCGGTCCAGGGTGCCCAGCAGCGATCCGAGGTAGCCGAGCACCTCGTGCAACTGCGCGTTGGAGAGGCCCTCGGCGGGGGCGCGGCCGTGCAGTTTCTGCGTGACGAGGCTGAGCGGCTCGCCGGGCACGAAGCGCATCACGTAGTAGAAGCGATCGGGCGTGAGTTCGTGGTCGAGGACGAGGCCGAGTTTCTTGGCGGCGTCGAGGGCGCGGCTCTCGCGCACGATCTGCGGCAGGCTCGACCCGTCGTGCAGGCTGAACGACTTGATGACGACCTGGTCCACGTCGTCGATGCCCTGGCGTGCGAACGCTGCGCGGCGGATCTCGTCCGGCTCGGCGACGTACAGCTTGCCGCCTGAGCCGCCGCCGGGCAGCGAGCCGACGATGACGTATCCCTCGAACTTGCCGGTGCGTCGCGAGGGGGTGTCGGCGGTCGGCGCGGCGGCGACGACCTCCGGCAGTCTGCGCTCCAGCCCGTCCACGAGCGAGTTCAGGCACAGGAAGCGGGCGGGGTGCCCGACGAGGACGCGGTAGATGCACGCCCCCCCCGCGCCCATCTCGCCCTGGATGGCGCGCCCGAAGTGCGCCGCCGCCGACCAGCGGCCGATGACCACGTTCGCGATGACGAGGAATGCGAAGACGACGGCGGTCACGAGCGCGCCGATCAGGCGCAGCGCATCGCGGATCTCGCCGCCGATGAACGCGAAGACGTGGCCGATCAGCCAGCCGATGCCCTTGAAGAGGGGCACGACGACGTACATGACGAGCAGCACGAGCAGGACGATGCCCACGACCGCTCCCAGCAGCACCAGCAGCACCCCAGGCCCGGCCATACCTTCGCTCCTGCCCCGGCGGGCGTCTCGTCGGCGTCCTATCGAGCGGCCTGCTCGTCCATCCGCCGAAGGTCCATCTGGCGGTGGTAAATCTCCGCGACCGCCTCGTCAAAGAGGGCGTCGTCGGCCTTGTTCGGATCGAGGTCCAGCCCGTTTCGGCGCGGCTCGGCCCGCTCGGCCTCGGTGAAGGAGTACGTCTCCACCGCCTCCGCGATCCGCCGGCGCAGGGCGTCCCGCACCTTGGCCAGACGCCGGCTCACCGTCGGCTCGCTCACCCCGATCGCCACGGCCACGTCCTTCCCGCTCGTCCCGTCGAGCACCCGCATCCGGTAGATCGAGAAGTCGGTGAAGTCGCATTCCTTCTGTACCTGCCGGATGGCGGCCTCGACCTTGGCCCCGAAGACCGCGGCCTCGTAGGCGTCGTCGGCCCCGATGGCGGACGAGCCGGCCATCCACGCCTCGTCGAGCGACGCCGCCGTGCGCCCCCCGCCGCGTTTCATGGCCATGCGGCGGTCCATCTCGTCGCCGAGGACGTGCTTGGCGATGGCGAGCAGCCAGGTGCTGAAGCGTGCCCCCCGGGCGGGGTCGTAGCGGTCGATCGAGTCCGAGAGGGCCGCGAGCGTCTCCTGCGAGAGGTCGCGGACGGTCTCGTGCCCGATGCGCCCGCCTCCCCAGCGTGTCAGTTGGGCGCGGACGACCGGGCCGAAGGTCTCCCACAACTCGAACCAGGCGGCCTGATCGTTGGCGCGCAGCCGGGCGATGAAACTCGTCGTCATCGAAGAGAGCACCGTGCGACTCCTTGCGCCGGCCCGATCGTGGGCTGCGCCGAACCCCCCCGGGGCACGGCGGGACGCCCGATCGTTCCGGGTTTGGCACGCCGCGTTTCGGGCGGAGGCGACTTGTCCCCAAGGATACCGCCGGACATGGTCCGAACGAAGCCGTTCGCACGCATGCAACCGCGAGATTGTCGTAGTCGATCGCTATCGGGCCTGCGATTCCTGTTTCGGCGTGTGAAAGCGGGCGGTCCGGCCTCCCAATGAGACCCGGACAGGCCCGAGTTCGGGCGGCCGGACACGACGGGGCGGCACGATCGGCCCGTGACGGACGGCTCATCCAAGGAGGTTCGCCATGCCGTGCATCGTCAAGTCTCTGGTTCGTATGGGCGTGATCGGGACGGTCGTGGGCGGCGCGGTGCTGGTGCCGGCGGTGGTGATCGCCGGGCCGGATCGCGTGGCCGCGCTCTTCACCCAGGCCCGCCACTCGATCAACACGAAGATCGACGCGACGATCGACGATCCGATCGCGCTGCGTCAGCAGTTGCGCGCCCTGGAGGCGGAACTGCCCAAGAAGATCGCCGCGGTGCAGGGCGACCTGGCCGAGGTGAGCCACAACGTGCAGCAGTTGGAGCGTGAGTTGATGGTGAGCCACAAGGTCATCTCGCTCGCCGACGCCGACCTGGGGCAGATGCAGGACCTGCTCGCCCGGGCCGAGAGCGCGAGGTCGGAGAACGGGTTCAGCGTCGTTCGGGTGCGCCTGGACGACCGCTCCTTCAGCCTCGACGAGGCCTACGGCAAGGCCAACCAGATCAGCCAGCTCCGCTCGGCCTACGCCGACCGGGCCGCGGACATCGAGCGCGACCTCTCGCTGCTCCGTTCGCAGCAGCAGCGGCTGGGCGAGTTGCTGAGCCAGTTCGAGTCGGAGCGTGTGAAGTTCCAGAACGAACTCTGGCAACTCGACCGCCAGGTGGACGCGATCGCCCGCAACACCCGCATGGAGCAGATGCTGAGCCAGCGTCAGGCGACGATGGACAAGTACGACCGCTACAGCGCGGGCAGCCTGGACCAGGTGCAGGGGCGGATCGCCAAGATCCTCGCCGAGCAGGAGGCTCGCCTGACCTCGCTGGCCGGCCGCTCCACCGTGGACGACTACAAGGCCCGCGCCCAACTGGAACTCGACACGACCCTCCGCGCCGGGCAGGCCCTGCGCGGGACGGGCGGCGGCCTCCCCGGGTCGAAGGCGATCGAGATCGCCCCGCCTGTGATCGAGGTCGGCCCGGAGCGCGAGACGGCCGCCGAGCCGGCGCGCCCCCTCGCCTCCCGCGACCGCTGACCGAGCCTCACGCCGTCCCGGCCGGTCGGGCCGGGGCGGCGACCGTGGACGACCCCCCTTTCGCGGCCTTCTGAGTCCGCGAGACCGCCCCGGTTCCTCACCGAGCCGGGGCGGCTTTTTCGCGCCAAAGAACTCCCCCCGCTGGCGGTTTGGGCGGATTGGCGGTACTGTCTCGGCTCGCGGGGCGAAGGATGTGCGCGCCCCGGCGCGGCGGGCGCGCCCCACCGTGGGGCCGACCGGCCCGCGCCAGCCACGGAAGGCCGCGCGCAGCGGCGGGCAAGGAAGAAGCGTGCTCTTCGATCGGTTCCTGGGCCTGTTCGCGGTTGACATGGGGATCGACCTCGGCACCTGCAACACGCTCGTTGCGGTGCGGGGGCAGGGGATCGTGCTCAACGAGCCGAGCGTCGTCGCCGTGCGCAAGGGCACGAACCAGGTCTTGCGCTCGGGCAACGAACTCGCCGTCGGCTGGGTCGCCAAGGAGATGCTCGGCAAGACGCCCGGCTCGATCTCCGCGATCCGCCCGCTGAAGGACGGCGTCATCAGCGACTTCGAGATCACCGAGGCGATGCTGGGCTACTTCATCCGCAAGGTGAACGGGAGCCCGCGGTTCGTCGGCCCGCGCGTCGTGATCTCGATCCCGTCGGGCATCACGGCGGTCGAGAAGCGGGCCGTCTTCGATTCGTCGGAGCGCGCCGGCGCGCGGCGCACCTACCTGATCGAGGAGCCGGTGGCGGCGGCGATCGGCGCGGGCCTGCCCTTCGCCGAGCCGACGGCGAGCATGATCGTGGACATCGGGGGCGGGACGACGGAGGTCGCGATCATGTCGCTCGCCGACATCGCGGTCTGCGAGAGCGTTCGCGTCGCCGGCGACGACATGGACGAGGCCATCATCAACCACATGAAGCGCACCTACAACCTCATGGTGGGCGAGCAGACCGCCGAGCGCATCAAGATCGAGATCGGCTCCGCCGCGCCCGTGGGCGAGGAGACGACGATGGACGTCCGTGGGCGCGACATGATCTCGGGCCTGCCGCGCAAGGCCCCGATCAGCAGCGAGGAGATCCGCGAGGCCCTGCAGGAGCCGGTGAACGCCATCATCGAGACGGTGACGCGCACGCTCGAACGGGCCGAGCCGGAACTCGCCGCGGACCTGGTGGACAACGGCATCACGCTGGCGGGTGGCGGCGCGCTGCTCCGCGGGCTGCCGCAGGTCGTGCAGAAGGCGACGGGCCTCGACTGCCGGCTCGCCGAGGACCCGCTGACCTGCGTGGCGCGTGGGACGGCGATCTATCTCGAGAACATCGAGGTGTGGGGGCCGAACCTCGAAACTGACATGGACCTCTAGGCCGCCCCCTTCGTCGGGCGGCTGACGCGATGGGACGACGCCCGGGCCAGACCGCCGCCTCGCGCCGGCTCCTGCCGGTCACCATCGCCGCGCTCGTGTTGCTGTCGATCGTGCCCGTCCGGTTCATGGCGTTCGCGGGGTGGTTCGCGGACCTGACGGCCGTCGTCGCCGCGCCGGTGAGCCAGCCGCTGCGGGCGCTGGCGTCGTGGGTCGCCCCGGCGCGCGCGGGCGGCGCGCCGCCGGAGCAGATCGCCGAACTCGAACAGCAGCGCGACCACTACGCCGCGCTCTATCACCGGATGCGCGACGAGAACGCCCGTCTGCGCGAACTCGTGCGCCAACTCCAGGGCGGCATCGCGCTGAACCCCGAACTCCCGCTCCGCCTCTACACGGCGTCGGTCGTCGGCGCGTCGAGCGACCTCTCCAGCCCGCTGCTGACCGTGCGCGCCGGGCGGCGCCACGGCGTCGAGCGCAACACGGTCGCCACCGTGGCGGGGGTGCAACTGCTCGGGCGCGTGGATCGCGCCGCCGAGCGACTCTGCTATGTTCGCCCGATCACCGCCCCCGAGGCCGGCTCGATCATCGGCACGGTGATGGTGTCCGACGAGGGCGGGCTGCTCTGCCGGCTCGCCCCGGTCGGCGACGGCACGCTCCGGGGCGACGCCGAGTTCCCCGCTTCGCCCGAGGGCAGACCCACTCCCGAGGTTGCGCCGGGCCACCTCGTCCGCCTCTCCGATCCGGTCTGGCCCCCGAGCGCACAGATGCTTGTCATCGGGCAGGTCGAGCGCGTCGAGCCTGCGCCGGATGCGCCGTTGCGGCGTGTCATCACCGTCCGCCCGACCGTCCGCCTCGAACGGGTCAGCGAGGTCGTGCTGCGCATCCTGCAAGAGACCACCGAGGAGGAGGGCGGTCCGTGAACTGGCTCACCTTCGCCATCGCCGCGTGGTTCGCCCTCGGCCTCGAACTCGGCCTGCGTCCCGCCCTGCGCCTCGGCCCCGAGGCCCTTGCGCCGAGTTTCATGCTGCCGCTCGCCGTCTTCGTGTGCCTCTGGGCGCCGCACCGCGTCGCGCTCTGGGCCTGCCTCGCGTGCGGCCTGCTCGTCGATCTGACCTGGCGCCACCCGATCTCCGGCGGCGGCGCGGCCACCGTCCTCGGCCCCTATGCCCTGGGCTACTTCCTCGGCGGGCAACTCGTCCTTACCCTCCGGGGCGTTCTCATCCGGGGGAACCCGCTGACGATGGCGGTCATGTCGATGCTCGCTGCGGCCGTCGTCCACGTCGTCGTCGTCGCCGCGATGACGGTTCGCTCGCTTTACGGCGACCCGATCGACTTCTCCCCCGCCTTGGAACTGCTCGTTCGCCTTGGGGCGTCCGCCTACACCGGCGTGGCGGGGCTGGCCCTCTCGCTCCTGCTCATCCCGCTGACGCCCGCCTTCGGGTTCCAGCAGCAGGCGACCCACCGCAGAATCGCCCGACGAGCCTGAGCGACCCGGCCCCCCGTGATCGGTACACTCGCTCCATGCGTTCCGCCGTCTTCTTCGACGACGCCCGAGCACGGCTCGAACCCCTCACAGGGCTTCGCCCAGTCTTCGACGTGCGCCTCGGCCCGCTGAGCACGCTCCACCGCGTGACGGCGGCCCTGGACCTGCGCGTCGTCGCCCTCTTCGTTCCCCCCGAACTCGAAGCCCTCACGGGCGAGCGCCACGACCTGCCCATCAACCGCCTGCCGGAGCGTGCCGATGGCCCGCTCCTGCTCGTCAATGGCCGGTGCCCCATGCCGCCGGAGCAACTCGCGTCGTTGCGCGATGGGCAGGCGCTCGTCGAGGCAGCGAGCGGGGACGTGGTGGCCGCGCTGCTCGCGCCGGACGCGGCCCGTGCCCTGCTCGGGGGCGACGACGCGGGCGAGGAGCGCGTCGAACTGGAGGAGTCGGTGCTGCTCAGCCGTCCCTGGCACTTCCGGGCGGTGCGCGACCAGGCCGTGGAGTTTGATCTTGACCTGCTCGCCCGCGATGCGCGCCGGCGCGACGTGCCCGCGGGCGTGACGGTGCTGGGCGACCCGTCGCGCGTGCAGATCGACCCGGACGCGGAGGTTCTGCCCGGGGCGGTGCTGGATGCCGAGGGCGGGCGGATCACCATCGGCGCGGGGGCGATCGTGCGTCCTGGCGCGGTGATCGTGGGGCCGTGCTACGTGGGACCGGAGTCGCGCGTGGTGGAGCACGCCGTGCTGCGGGCGCACACCTGCGTCGGGCGTTGCTGCCGCGTCGGCGGCGAGGTCGCGGGTGTGGTGTTCCAGGGCTACGCGAACAAGGTGCACGAGGGCTTCCTGGGCGACTCGTGGGTCGGGGAGTGGGTGAACCTCGGCGCGGGCACCACGAACTCGAACCTGCTGAACACCTACGCCGAGGTCATCGCCCGTGCCGACCCCGCCGACCCGAACGAGCGCACGGGGGAGACCTTCCTCGGGGCGATGATCGGCGACCATGTGAAGACGGCGATCGGCACCCGCATCATGACCGGCGCGGTGGTGCACATGGGCACGATGTGGGCGGCGAGCAGGCCGGTGACCGGGTGCGTGCGCTCGTTCGCGTGGGCGACGGACGACGGCGAGCGCCTGTACCGGCTGCCGAAGTTCCTCGAGGTGGTGCAGGCCGTCATGGCGAGGCGGAACATCGAGCCGACCGACGCCTACATCGCCCGCATCCGCGCCCTGCACGCGAGCGCGGCCGGCGCGTGAGCGTGCGCCGCCTCAGGACGGGCCGCCGCCCGTCACGGCCTTTCGGACCTCGTCGATCAGCCGCTCGATCTGGAACGGCTTGAAGAGGACGCTCTGCAGCCCCTCCTGGCTCGCGCGCACGATCGAGTGGTGCGGGTCGTACCCGAACCCGGTCATCAGGATCACCGGCACGCCGGGCAGCGCTGTCCGCGCCGTGTTGAAGACCTCGTACCCGTTGCGGTCCGGCATCTTGATGTCCGAGAGCACGAGGTCGTAGGGCGGTTCCTCGCCGCGTGCGCACGCTTGGAGCCGCTCGATCGCCTCGGCCCCGTTCTCGCAGACGGTCACCGTTGCGCCGCGGTTGCGCAGCACGTCCCGGATGATCCGCCGTATCTTCGGCTCGTCGTCCGCGACCAGCACGCGCTTGCCGATCAGGGCGGGATCCTTCTCGCGGACGGCGAGGGCGCGCTCCGCGCCGAGGAGCGTCTGCGGCCCGGCGGCGACGTTGCGCACGCGGGCGCGGATCTTCTCGACGTCGGCCTTGATCCGGGCGACGTGGCTCGCCGTCTCGGGGTCGCGGGCCGCGAACCCGCTGAGCCACTCCGCCTCGGAGATGATGTCCTCGAGGCACTCGCGCAGTTCGCCCTCGACGCGCCCGCTGACGGACTGGTTGACCGCGCTGCGTTCGACGACCAGCAGGTCCAGCATGTGCAGCGCGATGGCGATGTAGCGGGCGAAGATCTCGCCGAACTGCCGGTCCTCGTCGGTGAACGCCCCCGGCTTCTGGCTCTCGATGTCCCAGATGCCGATCACCTTGTCGTGCAGGCGCAGCGGCACGGTGAGCGAACTGCGCGCCCCCGCCAGACCGGGCAGGAACTTCTCGTCGGTCTCCGTGTCCTTGCAGACGTAACTGCGCCCCGTCGCCGCCACGTACCCGCTGATCCCGCTCCCCTCGAGCTCCGGGTAGAGGTCGAAGTCCGCGACCTCCGGCGGGATGCCGGAGCACATGACCATCTCGAGTTTGCGCGTCCGCTCGTCGATCAGCCGGATGGCGAAGTTGTCGAAGTGCAGCAGTTCGCGGCCGGTGCGCACGATCTTGTTCTCGAGCAGCCGCAGGCGCTCGATCGCGTTCATCTGCCGCACCGCGTCGGCCTCGAACCCGACCAGTTCGCTCCCGGCGCGGTCGATGGCGTCCATCTTCTGCTGCGTGCGCCGGATGGCGGTCACGTCCCGCCCGACCGCGGCGACGTGCCCGGCCTCACCCCCGAGGTCGACGCGCGTGACGAAGACCTCGAGCACGCGCCGCCCCTGGTCCGCGAGCACGTCGAACTTGCAGGTGGGCGGCGGGCCGTCGTTCTTCCCGCGGCGCGACTCGGCGAAGACCCGCGCCGCCGCCGCGCACACGCCCGCGATCTCGGCCTGGGCCGCGCCGTCCAGCGACCGGAACCGCTCGTTGGCCCAGACGACCGTCCCGTCCTCGCGGGCCAGGCAGAGGGCGTCGCCGATCGAGTCCAGCATCGCCAGCGCCGGCGCGGCCGAGAGGTCGGCTCCGATCGGGCTGAGCGTTCCGGTATCGGCCAGCAGGGCCTGCACGTCGCCCTCGCGGATGGCCTCGGCCGCCGCGCCGGGGCCGCTCTCCGTCACCTCGTACCGATCGCCCAGCGCAGCCCGGAGTTCCTCGGCCGGAACGTTCGGACCGCCGACGATGAGCAACTTCGGACGCCCGGGCGTCATCGCGTGCGCGTGCCTCCCTCGCGGACCCCCGCCGAAGTCTAGGTCCGCGGCACCGACCATCCGCCCAACCCGCCGCGCGGGTCGCCCCCTTGACATCGGCTCGTCCGGCCCCGCTACTGTGCCCCTGCATGATCAAGGCCGCCGGCATCGCCAAGTCCTTCGGGCGGGTCCGCGCCGTCCGCGGCGTGTCGTTCACGGTCGAGCCGGGGCAGGTCGCGGGCCTGCTGGGGCCGAACGGCGCTGGAAAGTCCACCACCATCCGGATCATCACGGGCTGCCTGCCCGCCGACGAGGGCACGGTCCAGGTCGCCGGATTCGACACGCGCCGCGACTCGCTCGACGCGCGGCGCA
This sequence comes from Phycisphaerales bacterium, assembly GCA_039794165.1. Lineage (GTDB taxonomy): Bacteria > Planctomycetota > Phycisphaerae > Phycisphaerales > UBA1924 > CAADGN01. Next base: position 55,050 of record JBDIVY010000004.1, on the reverse strand, counting down.
GCCTTGGGTATCTCCCCGAAGCCGCGCCCCTCTACCCCGAGATGAGCGTCGTCGGCTTCCTGCGCTTCCGGGCCCGACTGTTCGGCATCACGCCGCGCGACCGCGTCCGTGCGATCGGCGCGGCGATGGAGCGCTGCCGCATCGAGGCCGTGCGGTCGCGCCGCGTCGGGCATCTCTCTCGCGGCTACCGCCAGCGTGTGGGCCTCGCGGCCGCGCTGCTGCACGACCCTCCGGTGCTGGTGCTGGACGAGCCGACCAGCGCGCTCGACCCGTCGCAGGTGGTCGAGACGCGCGAACTGATCCGCGACCTCGGGCGCACGCGCACGGTGCTCGTCAGTTCCCACGTTCTGGGCGAGGTCGAGCGGCTGTGCTCGCGCGCCCTCATCATCGCGGCGGGCACGCTGCTCGCCGACGGGACGCCGGGGGAACTCGTGCGCCGGCACGGCGGTCCGGTCCGCTACGTCGTCGAGGCCCGCGACGAGGGCCGCAAGGCCGAGCCGGCCCTCCGCGCCGTCATGGGCGTCGCCGCCGTGCGCGAAGAGCGGGCGGAAGGACCGTGGCGGCGGCTCGCGGTCGAGGCGGGCACCGACGCCCCGGACCTGCGCGAGCCGATGGCGGCCGCGCTCGCCGGCGCGGGCGTGCCCGTGCGAGAACTCTCCGCACGGCACGCCTCGCTCGAGGATGTCTTCCTGCGCCTGCTGCGCGCCGCCGATCCGGCACGGGAGAACGCGGCATGAGCGCGGCGGCCGTCATCGCGGGGCGCGAGTTCCGTTCGTTCTTCCGGCTGCCGGTCGGGTGGGTCGTCATCGCGCTCTACGCGGCCCTTACCGGCATCGTCTTCGCCGCGGGCACGCTCCAGCCCGGCGGCGTGGCGACGATGCGTGACTTCTTCGCCCTCGCGGCGTGGCTCATGCTGCCCGTCACGCCGGCGGTCTCGATGCGCCTGCTCGCGGAGGAGGCCCGCTCGGGCACGCTCGAGGCGCTCGTGACCTCGCCCGTGTCGGACGCGCAGGTCGTGCTGGGCAAGTACCTCGGCGCGCTCGCCTTCCTGGTCGCGGTGCTCGTGCCGACGCTCGCGTTCGTCGTCACGCTCTGGTTCGTCTCCGATCCGCGCCCCGAGGCCGGGCCGATCGTCGCGGGCTACCTGAGCCTGCTGCTGCTCGGCGGGCTGTATCTCGCGGTCGGCACGCTCGCCTCCGCGCTGACGAGCAACCAGACGCTGGCGTTCCTGCTCACGTTCTTCTTCCTGGTCGCGCTGCTGCTGGCGAGCGGAACGCGCCTCGACTTCGTGCCCGGGTGGGCGCAGAGCGCGTTCTACGCCGTCTCGATCCAGCGGCGCGTCGCCGAGTTCGCCAAGGGCATCGTCGGCCTGGGCGACGCCGTGTTCTTCGTCAGCGGAGCGGCGTGTTTCCTGGCGCTCGCGTGGGGCGCGCTCGAATCGAGGAGGTGGCGATGAGCGCGATGCGCCGCCTCGTTCCGGCGTCAATCACCGCCGCGACGGTGTTCGCGGTGGTCGCTGTCGCCGTGGTCGCCGCGATGCTCGCCGCGCGCTTCGACGCCCGGCTGGACCTGACCGCGGCGGGCGATCAGTCGCTCGCGCCGCGCCTCTCGGGCGCGATCGAGCGGGCAACGCAGGCGGGGGGGGGCTTCGAGATCGTGCTGGTTGCCGACCGCCGCGCCGCCGATCCGCAGGCCTGGCGCGCCGTCGGCGACGTGCTGGACCTGGTCGCCCGCGCCGGCGACGCCGTCCGGGTGACGCGCATCGACGCCGGCTCGCCCACCGGCGTCGAGGAGTATCGCCGCCTGGTGGACCGGCTCGTGGAGCGCGACCGCCCGGAACTGGAGTCACAGTCCGCACGCATCGCCGAGGCGGGGGCGTTCGCGGTCGAACTCGCCGACTGGCTCGAAGGCACGCTCGCGCCGGCCCTGGCGCACGTCGGCTCGCTCATCGAGCCGGTCGCCGATGCCGACGCCAACAACCGCCGCTTCTTCGAGGAGCGGTCGGCCGTCGCCCGGCTCGCGGCCCGGCAACTCCGCGACGCCGCGGGCCGCGCGGCCGCCGCCGTTACCCCGCCGCAGGGGGGGGGCGTCGCGTTGCCGCGCCCCGACGAGGCCGCACCGATCCTCGCCGATGCGCTCGCCGAGCGCGCCGCCGAACTCGGCGCGATCGCGCAGGAGTCCGCCCGTTTCGCCGTGGGCGGCTCGCCTCCCGGCGCGACCGACGCCGCCCGTCCGATCGCCGGCGCGATCGCCCCGCAGCGCGACCGTGCCGCCTCGACGGCGGACGCCCTGCGCCGGCTCCCTCGCCCCGGGGTGCTGCGCGTGGCGGGCGCGCTCGAATCCGCCGAGGCGCTGCTCGCCGTCGGCCCGCCGGGGGGGGGCATCGCCGCCGTGGAGGCCGCCTCGCTCCTGGCCCCGGGCGAGTCCGCCGTCCGCGCCGACACCCGCGCCCGGGCGCAGGAACTGGTCGCCGGCGCACTCGCCGCACTCGTCGAGCCGGCCCGCCCCGTCGTCGTGATCGTCCACGGCGAGGCCACCCGCTTCACGCGCACCCTCCCCGTCTTCACGCACGCCATCGAGCGCCTCGAGCGCCGCGGCATCGACGTGCTCGAGTGGGCGCCCGTGCTCGAACCGGACCCGCCGCACACGGCCGACCGCGACCGCATCGGCTCGCGCCCCGTCGTCTACGTCGTGATCTCGCCCGACAGCAGCGCCTCCTCGCGCACACCGGCCGACAAGCCCGGCGCGGAGCGCGCCGCCACGCTCGGCCGCGCCCTCGAACGCCTCGCCGACGACGGCATGCCCATCCTGCTCTCGCTCAGTCCCTCCGTCATGCCGACCTACGGCCAGCCGGACCCGGTCGCGGCCGTTCTCGAGCGCTTCGGCCTCGAAGCGCTCTCCGGCACGCCCATCCTGCGCGACGAAGCCCTCCCCACCGGACGCGTCGTGCTCACGGATCACCTCATCATTCCCACCGGGGGCGACCACCCGATCGGCGCGGCCGTGCGCAACCTCGGCATCGCGCTCGTCTGGCCCGTCGCGCTGCGGCGCGCCGAGGAAAGCGGCTCGGGCGCGACCGTCCACGAACTCCTCCGTATCGATGCCGAGCGCGGCGCTTGGCGAGAGTCCCAGTGGCTGCGGCTGTGGCAGACGCCGCGCGCCCAGCGGCCGTACCTCCCCGATCCGCCCGCCTTCGACGAGGCCCGCGACAACCGCGACGGCCCGTGGCTGGTGGCCGCGGCGTGCGAGCGCGGCCCGCTGCGGCTGGTCGCGGTCGGCTCGAACAACTGGCACGTGGACCAGGTCGCGTTCGAGCGGCGCGAGGCCGAGGGCCGGCTCGTCCCCGCCTACCCCGGCAACGCGGAACTGCTCGAGGCCTCGATCTGGTGGCTCGCGGGGCAGGAGTCGCTCATCGCCCGCAGCGCGGAGGCCCGCTCGACGCCGCGCATCCGCCCGCTCGCGGACGGCGACCTGCTCGCCCTGCGCTGGGCCTTGGCCGCGGGCGTGCCGGTGCTCGTGCTGATCCTGGGCGCGGTGTGGCGCGGGGTGCGGGGGTGAGTGGGGGGCGTTCTGCGCGTACCCAATCAGGCCGGCCCGCCCGGGTGTTCGCGCGCCTTTGCCGAAACCGCGACCGCCCGCGATCGTAACATGACTGAGTGAAGCGTCTTGCGCTGGTGTCGATGTCCGGGCTTCGCGTCCGTGAGCGCGAGATGTTGGAACTCGGCATGTCGCTCCCCGCGCTGGCCTCGCGGGCCGCGGCGATCGCGTCGCTGCCGCCGCTGGGGCTGCTGACGCTGGGCGCGCTGACGCCTGACGGCTGGGCCGTCTCGTTGCACGAGTGCGAGGGTGACGTAGCCAAGTTGGCGCACAGGCTCGCGCTCGACCGCCCGGATGTGGCCGCGATCTCCGCGCTCACGCCCTCGATCCATGATGCGTATGCACTCGCCGATGCGCTGCGTGCCGAGGGCGTCCGCGTGGTCATCGGCGGGCTGCACGCCACCGCGGAGCCGGAGGAGGCCTCGCGGCGCGCCGACGCGGTCGTGGTTGGCGATGGCGAACCGGTGTGGCCCGGCGTGCTGGCCGACGCGGGGGCGGATCGGCTGCGGCCGGTGTATCGCGCCGAGCGTCCGTTCGACCTGCGCAGCGCGCCCGTGCCGCGCTACGACCTGATGGACGGCCGGTCGCGCCCGCGCTACACGATCCAGACCGCCCGCGGCTGCCCGCTGGCGTGCGATTTCTGCGGCGCGAGCCGCCTGCTCGGCCCGTTCCGCGAGAAACCAGTCGAACTCGTCGAGCGCGAACTGCTCGCGCTGACCGGCGCGCACGGGGCGCGCACCATCGAACTCGCGGACGACAACACCTTCGTCGGCAGGCGCGATCCGCTGCCGCTGCTCGCGGCGTTCGAGCGGTCCGGCGTGCGGTGGTTTACGGAGGCCGACTGGCGCATGGGCGAGCGTCCCGCGCTGCTCGACCGCCTCGCCGCCTCTGGGTGCGTGCAGGTTCTCATCGGGGTCGAGACCATCGTGCCGCGCCACGCGGGGATGGGGGCGAAGGCCGCGCCGCTGCCCCGCGTGATGGACGCCGTCGCGGCGATCCAGGATCGCGGCGTCGCGGTCATCGGGTGCTTCGTGGTCGGCGGCGACGGGGAGGACTTCGAGTCGCTGCACGCCCTCGCGGAGTTCCTCGTCGAGGCCCCTTTCGCCGACGTGCAACTCACGCTCCAGACGCCCTTTCCCGGTACGGGCCTGCGCGAGCGGCTGGCGCGCGAGGGGCGGCTCCTCGCCGACCGCGGCTGGGAGGCTTGCACGCTCTTCGACGTCGCCTTTCGCCCCGACCGGCTGAGCGTCGAGCAACTCGAATCGGGATTCCGTAGTCTGCTGCGCATGGTGTTCGCGCCGGGGTCGTCTGAGCGGAGAGCACACCTGCGCCGGCGCATCTGGGGCCGGCGCGAGGAGGTCGCATGAGACTGCGCGACGCCGCTTACTTCCTCGTCGGCGACCGCGACGCGATCGTTGCGCTCGCCGGCAACCGTTGGACGCTCGCCGTCGGCGCGTTCCTCGTGCTCACGGCCAGCATCGCCCGGAACTACGACGGAGCGTACCTGCCCGCCGAGTGGACCGTCCTCACGCACGGTTACGCGGCGTCGATCGGCAATGCGTTCGTGCTCTTCGCGGCCGTCTTCGCCTTCGCGCGCTTCACCGACGGCAGGTCGTTCTCGTTCGGCAAGGGCTACCTCGCCTTCCTCGGCCTGTTCTGGATGACCTCGCCGCTCGCGTGGCTCTACGCGATCCCCTACGAGCGGTTCCTCACACCCGTCGGCGCGATCGAGGTGAACCTGTGGACGCTCGCGGTGGTCGCGGCGTGGCGCGTCATCCTCATCAGCCGCGTGCTCTCGGTGCTCTTCGATCTGCCGCTCCTGCCGGTCCTTCTGCTCGCTGCGTTCTGGGCGGACGTGATCCTCTTCGCCGCGACGCAACTGATGCCCGCGCCCGTGGTGGACTTCATGGGCGGCCTGCAGCACACGGACGAGGATGCGCTGCTCTCGTCCGTGCGGTTCACCGTGATGATGTTCTCGTTCCTCGGCATGTTCGTGCTCGGGGTGGCCGCGTTGATCGGTTTGTACTGGCTGCGCACGATCGCGCCGCTGGCGATCGAGCCGTCGCGCGAGCGGCCGTCGAGGGGTGTTCTCGCGGCGTGCGCGGTCGTGCTGCTCGCGGGCGTTGCCGCGCTGGCGTACGGACAACCCGAGCAGTACCGGCGATACCGGGCGGAGAGCCTGTTGCGCGCCGGCGACGTGGCCGAGGCCTTTGCGTTCATGTCCCGGCACGACCGATCGGCCTTCCCGCCGATCTGGGATCCGCCGCCGCGCGTCGGTTACATGGAAACACTTCCAGACATCTCCGCAATCCGTACAGTGCTGGTCGAACAGTCGGTCTCCGCGTGGGTTCGCGAAGCGTACCTTGAGAAGAGCTGGCGATGGCTGGGATCGATCGGCTGGTATGGTCCGCGTATCGTCAGCGCCGACGTAATGATCCTCATGTACGAGAACAGTGTGCGGTTCCGCGATAGCGAGAAGAGAAGCGTGATCGAGGGCCTTCGATTCCACGCAGATCACGACGAGCGTTTCGATCCCGATGTGAGGTACAGACTTCGCGACCTCGCCGACAGGCTGGAGGCTCCGGCTTACCCGCCTCAGGACACGGACCCGCCGGATTGATGCCCCCTCACCCCACCCGCTTGCTCAGGATGCAGCTCCGGTAGTTCGTGTACGGCCACTGCCAGTGGCAGACGAAGCGGTAGCCGCGACGCTCGTAGTAGGTCCGCAGCGCTTCGTCCGGCTCGGCCATGCTCAGGGCGAGTTCGGTCGCGCCGACCTCGCGCGCGCGCTCCTCGCACTTCTCCAGCAGCAGCCGTCCGATGCCCAGGCCCTGCAACTCCGGCTCGACGCCGAACATGGCGAAGTGGGCCACGTCCGGGCGCAGGAAGAGGTCGGGGAACGCCACCCGCTCGTGCTCTTTGAAGAGGATCACACCGACGATGCGTTCGGAGCCGTCGTCGCGCGGCAGCAGGGCGAGGTAGCACTCGCTGTTGAGGACGCGGTCGAGGGTGGTCTTGTCGTCCTGCCGACCGGCGAGCGGGCGCAGGCCCATGGCCGTCTGCCCGGCGTAGGCGCGGTGGAGCAGGGCGGTGATCTCGCCGACCGGGTCGCCGGTCATGAACCTGCGGATCGTCACCCGTCCTGGTTCGGTCGCGGGTCGCTCGGTGGGTTGGCTCGGGCAGGCTCCGGTCTGCGGCATAAGCGGAGACTGTAGGGGGTCGTTCACCGGACGGGTGTTTGGGAAACACGACTGGGTGGTGCAAGGCTGGGTGGCACAGGCGTCCCGCCTGTGCCGCGCCCGCCCGCACATTTTTGCGCCGATCTTGTCCCCTCGTCCCCGCGGATTACGCACCTTGACACGGAGGGGGCGAGCGAGCCTCCCCGACGCTGCCGGCTGTCGAGTCGGCCGACCGGAGACGCGAGTCCTCGCCCCCGACGACCCGTTCCGGCGGCCGGCCATCAGGCGGGGCGGGGGTCGTGAGTGGGCCCCGCACCCGCCATTTCCGGGGGATCGGCGGCGGTGTGCGTTCGGAGGGGAACGCGCCCGCCGCCGTCCACCCCCGTCTCTCCGCCGCGGCGGGAACACCCACAAGCACAGACCGCCACCCGGTGCAGCGGGTCGTCACCCCGCCGCGGCGGCTTTGCGCCCGGGCCGTCGATAGAGTCCGGCGTGCCGCGCCCGTCACCCGCGCCGTCGCCCGAACGCCCCGTGCCGACCCTGGGCACGATCGCCGTGCGCGTTCGCTACTGCGAGTGCGACCCGATGGGGGTGGCGCACCACGGCGCGTATGTGCCGTGGTTCGAAATGGGGCGCACGGAACTGCTCCGTGCGTGCGGCCTGTCCTACGCCGCGCTGGAGCGTGCGGGCGTGCTGCTGGCGATCGTGCGGCTGGAGGCTCGCTACCGGCGGCCGGCCCGGTACGACGACCTGCTGGAACTGACGACGCGCGTCGTCGGGGCGAGCCGGGTCAAAATCGAGCACGAGTACGAGTTGCGGCTGGCCGAGCGCACCGACGGCACGGCGCACACGCTCGGCGAACTGCTGGCGACGGCCTCGACGACCCTGGCGTGCATCGACCGCGAAGGGCGGCCCGCCGCGCTGCCGGACTGGTTGGCGGGGGACGGGCTTCCCTGACGCGGCGTGTATGCTGGCGTCCGACCCGAGGAGGCGGCATGAGTCAGAGCATCGAGCGTCGCCGGTTTCTTGGCGTGTGTACAGCCGCCGTGGCGGGGGCCGGGTTGGCGGCGTGCGCACGCCGGAGCGACCGGCAGCAGGAGGCCGCGCCGCCGGAGCAGCCCGCGGCGCAGGAGGAGCGACCCGTGGCCCCGACGCAACTCTTCAGCATCTCGCTCGCGCAGTGGTCGCTGCACCGCACGCTCTTTGCGAAGCAGATGGACAACCTCGACTTCGCCCGGCGCACCCGCGAGGAGTTCGGGCTGGACGCAGTCGAGTACGTCAACACGTTCTTCTTCGACCGCGTTCGCGACGCGGACTATCTGGCCGAGATGAAGCGCCGCGCCGACGACGCGGGCGTGCGCAGCCTGCTCATCATGTGCGACCGGCTGGGCGAGGTCGGGCACCCGGACACCAGCAAGCGCACCGAGGCCGTCCGCAACCACGTGCCGTGGATGGACGCGGCGGCGTTCCTGGGGTGCCACTCGATCCGCGTGAACGCCGCCAGTCAGGGGACGTACGAGGAGCAGCAGCGGCTGGCCGCGGACGGCCTGCGCAAACTGACCGAACTCGGCGCGCAGCGCGGCCTGAACGTGATCGTCGAGAACCACGGCGGCCTCTCGTCCAACGGCGAGTGGCTCGCGGGCGTGATCCGCCTCGTGGACCACCCCAACTGCGGCACGCTGCCGGACTTCGGCAACTTCAACATCTCGAAGGACGAGCAGTACGACCGCTACAAGGGCGTCGCCGAGATGATGCCCTTCGCCAAGGCCGTGAGCGCCAAGAGCAACGACTTCGACGAGCAGGGCAACGAGACCGGGACCGACTACCGCCGCATGTTGCGGATCGTGGTGGACGCGGGGTACGACGGGTACGTCGGCGTGGAGTACGAGGGCACGCGCCTGCCCGAGCCGACGGGCATCGTCGCCACGCGCGACCTGCTCGTCCGCGTGCGCGAGGAGATGCAGGCCGGGCGTTGAGGCCGCGCCGCCGCGCGAAGCCCGAACCGTGCCGTCAACGCACGGGCGGCAGGTGCAGTAGGATGACGTCGGCACCCGCCGTCCGATGAAGCGACCACGCGCCGACAAGCCGTCCCAGCCCGCCGCCCGCCGTCCACGCAGGCGTTGGTGGGTCATCGCCGCGGCCGTGCCTGTCGTGCTGCTCGGCGCGCTGCTGGTGGCGACCCGCTCGCCCGTGGCGGGTTGGCTGGTGCTGCCGTCGCTCGGTCGCACGCTGGGCGCGAAGGTCGAGGCCGACTCGGTCCGCCTCGGGCTGGGCGGGACGCACACGCTGCGCGGCGTGCGTGTGCGCGTGCCGGGGATCGAGGGCCCGGCGGGCACCGTCTTCGAGGCCGAGCGCCTCGAAGCAGACGCGCCGTGGCTCTCCGTTCTTTCCGGCTCGCCGGTCGTGGAGCGTCTGCACCTGGACCGGCCGCTCGTTCGCCTGAGCGTGTCGGACGCCGACGGCACGCTGAACGCGGGGGCGCTGCGCCTGCCCGCGCCGACGGGCCGGGACGGTGCGCTGGTGCTGCCGAAGGTCTCGACGCGCGAGGCCGCGCTCGAACTGGGCGAGCACGGGGTGCCCGGCGTTCCGTACGCCGCGCTGCTGCGAGTGCCTTTGATGGGGGAGGTGACGCCGCTGCCCGACCCCGCGCACGAGGGGTACACGATCACGCTGCGCGAGGCCGCGCCGCCCGGGGGGGGGCGGTCGCCGATCGCGCTGAGCGGCGCGGTGGACAAGGACGGCCGGCTCTCGCTGTCGCTGGAGCGCGTGCTGCTGGAGCAGTGGTCGCCGTCCGCGGTGCCGCGCCGGTACCGGCAGGTCTTCGAGGCGATGGATCTGCGCGGGGCGGTCGCTGGGGCGAGTTTCAGTTACGACCCGGCGACGGGGGTGCTGGCCCGCGTGGACCTCGAGCGGGTCGCGCTCACGCTGCCCTTCGAGGACGAGGGCAAGCGCGTCCGCATGCACGACACGAGCGGGAGCATCGCGTTTACGGCGGACGGGTTCGTGGCCGTGCTCGCGGGCATCGTTGGCGACCTGCGCTACGACACGCGGCTCGTCTACACCGGGTTCGACGCCGACTCGCCCTTTGAGTGCGTGCTGACGACGCGCGGGTTCCGCATGGAGGAGCAGCCCGCGCTCATCCCGCTCGCGCCGGAGATCGCCCGGCGCTGGCTCGGCAACTTCTCAAATCCGACCGGCTTCGTCGATGCCGAGGTGCGCGTCAGCCGCGCCGAGCCGATCGACGGCCGGCCCGCGCCCGTGATCGTTCGCGGCGCGCTGGACATGCGCGAGGGCACGGCCTCGTTCACCGACTTCCCCTACCGCTTCGGCTCGCTCGAAGGGCGCGCGACCTTCGACGAGCACGAGATCCGCATCGAGCGCCTCACGGCCGTCGCGCCCACGGGCGCGCGGCTTCGGGCGTCCGGCGTCATCCGCCCGCCGCGCATCGGCGCGTCGGTGGACATCGTCGTCGAGGTCGAGGGCGTGCCGGTGGACGACACGCTGCTCGCCGCGATGAGCGACGGCCGGCGCCGGCTGGTCGAGGCGCTCTTCAGCCGCGAGCGCTACGATGAGATCGTCGCGCTGGGGCTGGTGCTGACGCCCGCGCGGGCCGAGGAACTGCGCCGACGCATCGCCGAGATCGAGGCCGGCGCGGAGGCGCCGGACGATTCCCGCGTCGAGGAACTCATCGCGGCCCGGCGCGCACTCGGGACGCCCGTCTTCGAGTTCGGCGCGAGCGCCGAGGTCCGAGTCCACGTGACCCGCGAGGAGGGGGACGAGACCGACTACGAGCGCACGATCGAGGTGCGCCTGCCGCACGCCGGCCTCGTCCCCGAGCACTTCCCGCTCCCCATCGTCGCACGCGACGCCGTCATCGTCATCGACGATCGCTACGCGGTGATCGAACGCGGCGAGTTCGCCGGGGCTGGAGGCGGTCGCGCCGAAGTCGCCGCCTCGGCCGACGTCTCGACCGACCTTGACGTCCCGCCCGAGGTCGAGATCGTGGCCCGCGCCTTCCCGATCGACGCGAGGCTCATCCATGCCCTCCCCGGCCCCGCCGACCGGCCCACCGGCGAGGGCGTCAGCCTGAAGCGCATCCTCACCGACCTGCGCCTCCGCGGCGCGATGGACTGCGTCGCCAACATCTGGCCGCGCGAGGACGGCTCGCTCGCCTTCAGCGTGGACGCCGCGCTCGACGGCGTCGAGGCCTCGCCGCTGCACGCGCCGCGCGAGCCGGGAGCGGAGCCATTCGCCCTGCGCGACCTCGCGGGCACGGTCGCGGTCACGCAGGAGCGGCTGGCGCTGCGGCTCGCAGCGGTCATCCCGCCCGCCTCGCAGGAGCGCGCCACGGGCAGCGCATTCATCGACGCCGACGTTCGGTTCGCCGCCGAAGGCACGGACGGGCCGACAACGTTCACTGCCTCCGTTGAGGCGCGCAGCCTCGACCTCGCGCTCGCCATCGAAGACGCGGCCTCGGTCTTCTCCCCGGACGGCGGCGGTGCGGTCGCCGATCTCCGCGCTCGCTACAGGCCGGAGGGCATCGTCGACGGCAGCGCTTCGTTCTCCGGAACCGTCGAATCGCTCGGCTCCGTCGCTGTCGTCGTCACGCGCGGCGAGGGCCTCGGCTTCGACGCCCTCGACGGGCGTGTCAGCCTCGACACGCTCAGCGGCGTCGTCCGCGCCGAGCCGATCGGACGCGAGGAGGTCACGCTCGACGGCGTCCGCGCGTCGGTCGCCTTCGCCGGCGAGGACGCGGGCCTGCTCCGCGCCGACGGCCGCTTTCCCATGCGCGGCCGCTGGGGCGCCGGCCACTCGCTCGCCGTCAACGCCGAGGGCTGGGGCTTCGAGCACGGCCTGACGCGCCGCGTGCTGCGCGCCGCCGTCCCGGGCGACACCGCCGATGCGCTCGACGCCATGAACCCGCGCGGCCGGTTCGACGCGCTGCTACAACTCACCCCCCCCGCGCCCGCCATCGACGCCGAGAGCGCGGACTTCGACGTGCGCGGCACGATCAGCCCGCGGTCGCTCTCGCTCACCAGCCGCGGCGTCGAGGCGCACTGGCCCGCCGTGACCGGCGGCGTGACCTTCACGCGCCGTGAGGGTCGCATCGAGGGCCTCGTTGGGCGGGCGGAGGGCTGGACGCTCTGGCTCGACGGCTCGTGGGTCGTGCCCGAGCCGGATGCCGTCAGCCTGAGCGCTTCGATCTCGCTCGACAGCCCCGCGGGCCTTGTCGGCGCGCAGCGCGCACTGCTGCCGCCTGAGATCGACGAGATGCTCCGCTCGCTGGCGATGGCGGTTGACGGATCGCTCACGGCGCGCTCGGTCGATCTCTCGATCGTCGCCGACGCCGCCGGCACGCCGGCGCGCTTCAGGACCAGCGGCCTGCTCTCCTTCGCGGGCGCCTCGCTGAACGTCGGTGCGCCGATCACGCACGTCAACGGCGTCGTCGGCTTCCGGGCCGAGCGCACGCCCGAACTTCCCGCCCCCGAGTTCCGCGTCGACCTGGCCGCGGACTCGCTCCGTGTCGCCGGCATCGACATGACGGCCGGGCGCGCCCGCATCGAGAGCGGCACCGACGAGCGCCGCGTCGTCGTCCCCCTCATCGTCGCGCACTGCCACGGCGGGCGCATGACCGGGGCGGCCGTCGTCCACCCGACGCGCGGCGACGCCTCGGGCCGCGACTTCGAGGCCCAGTTGCGCCTCGTGGACGTGCCCCTCGTCGCTGTTCTTGCCGACTGGGACCGCGAACGAGCGGACCTGGCCCTGCTCGCGGGCGATCGCCCCCCCCCGAACGATGAGCCGGAGACGCGCTGGGGCGGTTCGCTCCGCGCCTCGCTCGACGTCGCCGGGCGCATCGGCGAACCGCATCGCACGACCGGGCGGGGTCAGGTCATCGTCGCCGGCGACCGCAACACCCGCGTCCTCGACCTCCCGCTCATGCTCCCCCTCATCGAGTTCAGCAACCTCGCCGTGCCCACCGGCGACACGCTCTCCCTCGCCGAGACCGAGTTCTACGTCCGCGACGGCTCGGTCTTCTTCGAGCGCCTGCTCGTGAGCGCGCCGAGCGTCGAGATCGTCGGCTACGGCTCGATGTCCTGGCCCGGGGCCGAACTCGACCTGCGCTTCAACTCGCGGCGCACGCGCCGCGTCCCACTGCTCAGCCCCGTCATCGAGGCGATGCGCGACGAGATCATCACGACGGCCGTCCGCGGCACGCTCGGCGAGCCGCGCATCACGTCGGAGCAGTTCACCGGCACGCGGCAGCTGCTCGCACGCCTCGCCGGTCGGCGGCTGTCGGAGTCCGAGGAGCACCTGCGCCAACTCGAGCGCGACGCGCGCGAGGAGGCCGAGCGCCGCCGCCGCGTCACGCCCGCGGCGCGCTCGACGCTGCGCGAGGTTGTCGTCTCGCCCATCGTGCCAGATCCGCCCGCCTACCCTCCCCATCCCGAGGACGAGCGGGACCAGCCATGACCGAGCACAACCGCCAGGAACTCGACCCGCCCGCCGACACCGCGCCCCGCGACGAGAGCGCGGCCCCGCCGGAGATGCCGCTCCAGAAGCGAGCGGACGACCCAGGCGTGCAGGCCGCCCTCGACGGCCTCATCGGCGAGGTCGCGGGGCGCGAGTGCGACGCGTTCGACGCCCGCCTGGTGCGCGACCTGATGACCGCCGCCCTCAAACTCATCCCCGACGGGCGCGACACCGGCGAACTGAAACTGATGACGGCGGCCGTGAAGGAACTCCGCTACGCCTTCCGCGTCTTCGGCCAATACGCCAGCCCGCACAAGGTCTCGATCTTCGGCTCCGCCCGCACGCCCGAGACGCACCCCGACTACGCCGCCGCCGTCGAGTTCGGGCGGCTCATGGCCGAGGCGGGCTGGATGGCGATCACCGGCGCGGGCGACGGCATCATGAAGGCGGGGCACGTCGGGCCGGGGCGGGGCGCGTCGTTCGGCGTCGCCATCCGCCTGCCCTTCGAGACCACCGCCAACGACGTGATCGCCGGCGACGAGAAACTGATCCACTTCCGCTACTTCTTCACCCGCAAACTGATGTTCCTCTCGCAGGCGGAGGCGGTCGCGCTCTTCCCGGGCGGGTTCGGCACGCTCGACGAGGCCTACGAAACGCTCACGCTCGTGCAGACCGGCAAGGCCTCGATGATCCCGATCGTGCTCGTCGAGGGCGAGCGCGGGCCGGGCCGCCCGTCGTACTGGGCGCAGTTCGATCGCTTCGTGCGCGAGGCGCTGCTGGCCGGCGGCTTCATCAGCCCCGAGGACCTGAACCTCTACACGATCGCGGCCACGCCCCGCGAGGGCGTCGAGCACGTGCTGCGGTTCTACCGCAACTACCACTCGTCGCGCTACGTCCGCGACACGCTCGTCATCCGGTTGCAGCGCCCGCTGCGCGAGCGCGACGTCGAGCGGCTGAACGACGAGTTCGGCGTGCTGGTGAAGAAGGGGCGCATCGAGCCGTGCGGCCCCTTCGACGCCGAGGACGACCACCTCGACCTCCCACGCCTCGCCTTCGTCCACACCCGCCACAAGTTCGGCCTCGTGCGCGCGCTCATCGACCGCATCAACGAGTGCGAGACGGCGTGAGGCAGCCTCACGCGGAGGCGCAGAGAACGCAGAGAACAAGCAGTGTCAGGGCTGGTGGCACAAGCGTCCCGCCTGTGCCGGTTTCTGCTCCCGCCCGCCTTCCCCACTGCGCTCTCTGCGCCTCCGCGTGAGCGTGCTTCCTCAGAACATCCCCTTCGCCCCACCCGTGCGGCGAGCCGCGTCGTACCGGGCCAGCGAGTCCTCGATGATGGCGAAGGCCACCTCGGCCGGCATCACTTCGTCCACCTCGACCTCCTTGCCCTCGAGCGTCTTGTAGTCCTCGAAGAACCGGCGCAGCATCTTGAAGGTGTGCCGCGGGAAGTCGCTCGCCTTGCGGTAGTCGGCGTACTCGGGGTCGTTCACCAGCACCGAAATGATCTTGTGGTCCGGCTGCCCGTCGTCGATCATGGTCATCATGCCGACCGCGCGGGCCGCGCACAGGCACATCGGCTCGATCTTCTCGGCGCAGAAGACCAGCACGTCCAGCGGGTCGCCGTCCTCGGCGAGCGTCTGCGGCAGGAAGCCGTAGTTCGCGGGGTAGTACACCGCGCTCGAGAGCACGCGGTCCAGCATCAGCATCCCGGAGCCCTTGTCCAGTTCGTACTTGTTCCCGGAGCCTTTCGGGATCTCGATCACCGCGCGGAACACCCCGGGCAGAGGGTGCCCCGGGACCGCCGGCGTCACGTCATGCCACGGGTGGATCATGGCCGGAGGGTAGCGCAGGCCGTCGGACGGCGCGTGGTGGTATCCTCCGCGCATGCTCACGCTCGACTACGCCAACTGCCTCGCGGACCGTGTCGGGCCGCACGGGCTGGACCCCGCCCGGCTTCAGCCCGGCGCGGAGGGCCACGCCGCCTGCGCCCACCTGACCGGCCTGCTCGCACGCTCGCGCGGATCGGGGTGGGAGCGGTGGCGCGAACTGCCCTTCGACCCCATGCGCTCCTCGCACCTCGCCGCGGTCCGTGCCGCGGCCGAGCGCCGGCGCGGGCGGTTCGACAACCTCGTCGTCCTCGGCATCGGCGGCTCCGCGCTCGGCAACGCCGCGCTTCAGTCCGCGTTGCGGCCGGCGACGTGGAACCTGCTCACCGGCGACGAGCGTGGCGGCCTGCCGCGGCTGTTCGTGCTCGACAACGTGGACCCGGCCCACTTCGGCGCGACGCTCGACTTCTGCGCCGCGCACGGCGGCCTCGAACGCACCCTCTTCAACGTCGTGAGCAAGTCCGGCGAGACCGCCGAGACCGCCGCCCAGTTCATGATCGTCCGCGCCATGCTCGCCTCCGCCCTCGGCGGGCGCGCAAAGGAGAACGTCGTCGCCATCACCGACCCCGAGCGAGGCACCATGCGGGCCATCTGCGACGCCGAGGGCTACGACACGCTGCCGGTGCCCGAGGGCGTGGGGGGGCGGTTCAGCGTCCTCTCGCCCGTCGGCCTTTTCAGCGCGGTCATGTGCGGCATCGACGCCGCCGCCCTGCTCGACGGCGCGGCCGACATGGACCGCCGCTGCTCCGACCCCGACCTCCTCAAGAACCCCGCCGCGATGCTCGCCTTCCTGCTCGTCGAACTCGGCACGCGCAAGGGCAAGCCGAACCACGTGCTGATGCCGTACTGCAACGCCCTGTACGGCTTCGCGGACTGGTTCCGGCAGTTGTGGGCCGAGAGCCTCGGCAAGCGCGTGGATCGCCAGGGCGAGGAGGTCTTCGCGGGCTTCACGCCCATCAAGGCCCTCGGCGCGACAGACCAGCACTCGCAGATCCAGTTGTACCGCGAGGGGCCGAACGACAAGGTCATCGGGTTCCTCGAAGTGGGGGACTTCGGGCGCGACGTGCCGATCCCGGCCGGCCTCGGCGTCGAGGCGATCGCGTACCTCGAGGGCAAGACCCTTGGCACGCTCCTGAACGCCGAGAAGCGGGCGACGGAGTACGCCCTTGTCGAGAGCCAGCGGCCGAACTTCACGATCCGGTTCCCGCGCGTGGACGAGCGCCACGTCGGCGAGTTCATTTGCCTCTGGGAAGTCGCGACGGCCTACGCGGGCCTGATGCTGAACGTGGATGCCTACGACCAGCCCGCCGTCGAGACGGGCAAGCAGGCCACCTTCGGGCTGATGGGTCGGGCGGGCTACGAGAAGCACCTGCGGCGCGTCGAGGCCGCGCTGGTCGAGACGCCGCACAGGATGTAGATACGCCGGATCGCGCAAGACTTGCGCGACCGCCCGCGCCAGCCCTGCTCTGGCACGCGGATTGAGTGTCGCTCACCGGTCCCGTCCGGGAGCGCACGCCACGCGCCCCGGCTCGGCAGGGAAGCGCGGCGTGAACCACGGCCTCTCCATCTCGGCTTCGGGCGCGCTCACCGCCCTCTACCGGCAGGACCTCCTCGCCGGCAACCTCGCCAATCTGGACACCGTTGGCTTCAAGCCCGACATCGCCGTCACCCGCCAGCGCGACCCCGTCCGCATCGAGGACAGCCTGCCGACGTGGCCTTCGAACGACCTGCTCGAACGGCTCGGCAGCGGCGTGCAACTCGCGCCCAACCGCGTCGCGTTCCGCCAGGGCGCGCTCCGTGCCACGGGCAACCCGCTCGACGTTGCCGTTGAGGGCGACGGGTTCCTCGCTGTGCGCGTCGCGGGCACGGGCACCACCGACCGCGTCCGCCTGACGCGCGACGGCCGCCTCGCCCTCGACGCCCGCGGGCGCCTCGTCACCGCCGCGGGCGGGCTGCCCGTCCTCGACGCCGGCAACCGCGAGATCCGCCTGAGCGACTCCGGCTCTGTCGTCATCGCGCCCGATGGCACGGTGAAGCAGGGCGACACCGTCGTCGCGCAGTTGGCGCTCGCCCGCGTGCCGGACCTGCGCTCGCTGCGCAAGGACGGCCCGGGCCTCTTCATGCAGGACGCGGCCGCGACCGCCTCGCGCACGCGCGCCTCGGGCCGGATCGTGCAGGGCTTCGTGGAGGAGTCGTCGGTGGACGAGATCCGCGTGCTCATGCAGATCCAGGACGCCGCCCAGGCGGCCCAGGCGAACATCGGCCTGATGACGTACCACGACCGCATCATGGACCAGGCGATCAACCGGCTGGGCCGAGTGGCCTGAGCGCCGGCAAGGGGACGAACGCGCCATGGCGAGCATCGCACTCCAGTCCGCCGCCTCCGGGTTGAGCGCGCTCAACACGCAACTGGACGTGATCGCGAACAACCTCGCGAACGTGAACACCGCGGGCTACAAGTCCAGCCGCGCCAACTTCCAGGACCTCATCTACGTCGAGCGCGCCCAGCCCGGTGTGGAGAACGCCAACGGCGACCAGCGGCCGACGGGCCTCTACGTCGGGCTGGGCGTGAAGGTCAGCGGCACGCAACTGGACTTCTCGCAGGGAGCGCCGCTCACGACGAACCGCACGCTCGACGTCATGATCGACGGCATCGGGTTCTTCCAGGTCCGCGTGCAGGACGACCTCGGCTCCGGCGGCGTCGCCTACACCCGCGCCGGCAACTTCGACGTCAACGCCGACGGCGAACTCGTCCTCGCCAACGACCAGGGCCGGCGCGTCGATCCGCCGATCCAGATTCCGCCTGATGCGCTCTCGATCGACATCGACTCGACCGGGCGTGTCTTCGTCGCCATCCCCGGCGAGGCCGAGCCGCAGGAAGTCGGGCAGATCGAGATCGCCACGTTCGTCAACCCCGCGGGGCTGAAGCAGGTCGGCGAGAACCTGTACGTCGAGTCCGCCGCCAGCGGGCCGCCCATCCTCGGCGAGCCTGGCCTCGAGAACCGCGGGCGGCTCATCCAGGGCATGATCGAGGCCTCGAACGTCGACCCCACGCGCGAACTGATCGAACTCATCCGCACGCAGCGCGCCTTCGAGATGAACAGCCAGACCATCCGCACCGCCGACGAGACGCTCCGCTCCGTCGCCCAACTCCGCCGCTGACCCCTGACCGCGCCGACGCATGAACCGCACGCTCGCCATGCTGACGCTCGCCCTCGCCGCCGCCGTCGCGCCGGCGCAGGAGATCGCGTTGCGCGGCTCGGTGCGCATCGAGCCTGGGCGGCCCGCGCTGCTCGGCGACGTCGCCGACCTTGCCGGCCCGGGCGCGGACGCGCTCGCGCGCCTCGTCGTCGCGCCGGACGCGATGGCGCTCGCGTCGGGCTGGGTGCGCATCGACGCCGCGGCCGTCCGCGCCGCCATCGCCGCCCACGACGAGACGCTCGCCGAACTCGCCACCATCCGCGGCGCGGCCTGCCACGTGCGCGCGCACGCGCCGCCCGCCGTCGCCGACGGCCGGCCCGCGGAACCCGCCGAGGACCCCGCGCCCGACGCGCGTCGATACGTGGGCGAGCCGACGGTGCGCGGGCACGTCGCCACGCGCATCGCCTGGATTCTGGGCGTCGATCCCGCCGACCTGCGACTCTCTTTCGAGGGCAGCGACGCCGACCTGCTCGCCACGCCGACCGCCGATCGCGTCGTCGAGGTGCAGCCGACCGGCCGCTCCGACCGCCTGCCGCTCGCCGTCCGCGTCTACGACACGAACGGCATCGTCGCGACCGGGACCGTCCGAGTCGGCGTGCTGGTGCGCCGCCACGCGCTGGTCGCCTCGCGCCCGCTCCGCCGCGGCGAGATCGTGACCGCGGCGGACGTGACCGGCGACGAGCAGTGGCTCGCGCCCGGCGTGCGCGTCGCGTCGCCCGGCGACGCGATCGGGGCGGCGGTGCGAGGCCGGATCGAGCCGGGCGAACTGCTGACCGTTGACGCCCTCGACGCGCCGATCGTCGTGAACAAGGGCGACCTGGTGACGATCTCGGCGGTCTCGCCCAGCGTCGTCGTTACCGAGATCGCCCGCGCCGCGGAGGCCGGGCGCGTCGGCGACGTGATTCGTTTCGAATCGGTGGACGGCCGGCGACGGACCTTCGCCGCCCGGATGAGCGCGCGCGGCCGCGCCGTCGCCTGGGCAGGCACGACGACCGTCGCCGCCGCACGGGAGGACTCACCATGAGAACCGCACGCATCTTCGCCGCCGCGCTCGCCCTTGCGGGCCTCGGCGTTCCCGTCGTCGGGCAGAGCTTCTTCACCCGCGAGAGCGAGGTGCAGCGCGACGCGCAGGGCAAGGCCGATCCGCACGCCTCGCTGCGGGCGGTGAGCCTCTCGTTCGTGCAGCCGCCGATGCCGCGCGAGTTCGCGGTGCACGACCTCGTCACCATCATCATCGACGAGACGAGCCGGAGCGAGTCGCAGCAGAAACTCGAGACCGAGAAGGAGTACGACATCCAGGCCGCGCTCAGGCAGTTCCCGAGCCTGCGCCACCTCGTCGAGGGCCAGTTCGAGAACGGCGACTCGCAGCGCACGATGCGTCTGGACCTCAGCGGCGGGCACGAGTTCACCGGCGAGGGCAACGCCCGCCGCAGCGACCGCTTCATCGCCCGCGTCACCGCCGAGGTCATCGACGTCAAGCCCAACGGCACGCTCGTCCTCGAGGCCCGCAAGCAGATCGTCAAGGACCGCGAGGTGCAGGTGATCGTCCTCTCAGGCTCGTGCCGGCGCGAGGACGTGACCACGAACAACACCATCACCTCCTCGCAACTCGCCGGGCTGACCGTCGTCCAGTCCACCGACGGCGACCTCAGCCGCGCCGCGAAGAAGGGGCTGATCCCCCGCGTCTTCGAGTCCATCTTCAACTTCTGACCCGCCGCACGGAGCCGCATCGTGCCACGACTGCTGACCATCCTTGCCGCCCTCGCCGCCCTCGCGTGCCTCGCCGGCGCGGTCCATGCACAGACCGGAAAGACCACCGTCCGCGAACTCACGCGCTTTGCCGACGAGAGCGAGTTCGTGCTGCGCGGGCTGGGCCTCGTGATCGGCCTGAGCGGCACGGGCGACTCGGGCAAGGACCTCGCGCTCGCCCAGCAACTCGCCGAGGTCTTCCGCAACAGCGGCAACCCCATCCCCGACTACAAGGCCCTCGAACGCACCAAGAGCGTCGCGCTCGTCATGGTCACCTGCCCCATCCCGCCCGGCGGCGCACGCGTCAACGACGCGCTCGACGCGACCGTCTCCGTGGTCGGCAGCGCGTCCTCGCTGCGCGGCGGCGAACTCTTCGTCACGCCGCTGCAAGGCCCGACGCCCGGCTCGCCGCTCTTCGCCATGGCCTACGGGCCGGTGACGCTCGAGGACCCGTCCGTGCCGACGCGCGCCCGCGTGCGCATGGGAGCGAGACTCACGCGCGACGTGAAGGCCGACGCGCCCACCGGCCGCCTCGACCTGGTGCTCGACCCGCCCTTCCGCGGCTACGCCTCGGCGAGCCAGATCGCGGGCACGATCAACGACACCTACTTCAACGCGCCCGTCGCCGGGGAGCGGCGCATCGCCCGGGCCGTGGACGACCGCACGATCCGCGTCGAAGTCCCCGAGGTCGAGCGGGCCGACCCCGCGCCCTTCATCGCCGAGATCCTGGCGACGCCGATCGACGTCGCCCTGCTGCGGCTGCCCGCCCGCGTGATCGTCAACAGCGCGACCGGCTCGATCGTGATGACCGCGGACGTGCGCATCAGCCCCGTCGCCATCACGCACAACGGCCTGACCATCACGACGACCGTCCCGCCTCCGGTGCCGACCGAGATCGACCCGCTGATCGACCGCACGCGCTGGGCCGGCCTCTCCGCCGGCGCGCGCCCCGCCGACGCCGCCCGGCTCCAGGACCTCCTCACCGCCTTCAAGCAACTCGACATCCCGCCCGCCGACCAGATCATCATCATCCAGCAACTCGCCAAGAGCGGGAACCTGCACGCCGAACTCATCGTGGACTGACGCCGTGTCAACGCTCTCATCCAACCCGTTTGTCGCCGATGCAGCATCGGGTCGCGTCATGCACATGACAACGAGCCGCGACCGTCAGGGAGCGGTTGCCTTCCCTCCACGCGCCGATCCGACTCTCGCCGACGCCCAGCGCACCTTCGCCGAGTCGCTCTCCATCGCCGAGCGCAGGCCGGACGGCGGGCGTGCGACCCCCCGCGAGACCGCCGAGAAACTGGTCGCCATCACCTTCGTCGAGCCGGTGTTGAAGCGGCTTCGCGAGTCGGAGGGCGCGGCTCCGCCATTCGCCCCCGGCCTCGGCGAGAAGCAGTTCCGTGCGCTCCTGGACGCGAGAGTTGCGCACGACGTCGTCCGCGCCGCGCGCCTGCCCATGGTGGACCGCCTGGCACACGATCTGCTCCGACGTTCGGTCGGCGCGGGCGGCGAGCCTGCGCCGAGAGGAGCCGAAGGCCATGCATGAGGCCCGCATGAACGCGGCCGCGGACCTGGAAGCGTCGCTGCGCGCCCTCGCCGAAGCCCACGCCGCGCTGCTCGAAGCCATCGAGTCCCAGCGCGAGGCCGCGCGGCGTGCGGATCCGAGGGGCGTCGAGTCGGCCACACGATCGCACCTCGCCGCGCTTGTCCGAGTCGAGGAGGCGGAGGCGGCGCGCCGTGCCGCGGTCGAGCGGCTCGCCGGCCCGGACGCGGCCTCGATCCCGATCGCCACGCTCGCGGCGGGGCTGCCCGCGCCGACGCGCGATGGGCTCGAACGCGCCGCGGCGGCTCTGCGCCCGCTCGTCGAGCGCGCCCGGCGCGAGCGTGCTCAGGTGCGCGAGACCTTCGCCTCGCTCGTCTCGCACATGGACGGGCTGATCCAGCAGGTCCACCGCCGCCTCAGCCACGCGGGCACCTACGGGCGCGCGGGCCGAGTCGAGGCCGGCCGCGCCGTCGTCAGCGGCGTGGATGTCGTTTCGTGAGGAGGACCGTGTGAGTCTGACCGCCGCCATGCTCGCTTCCCAGTCGGCCCTGCACGCCGCGCAGGCCGGCATCCAGGTCGCCGCGAACAACATCGCCAACGCCGCCACGCCCGGCTACTCGCGCCAGGTCGCGCACCTCTCGCCGATCCGCGGCGTCGCGATCGGCAACGGCGGCACGATCGGGCGCGGCGTCGTCGTGCAGGACGTCCGCCGCCAGGTCAACGAGGCCCTCCTCGCGCGGTCGTGGGGGAGCATGTCCGAGCACGCCGCGGCCGAGCAGCGCTTCCAGGCCATGTCCGCCGTCGAGAGCGCGCTCAACGAACTCAGCGGCTTCGACCTCTCCTCCGAACTCGCCGCCTTCTTCAACGCCTGGTCGGAGCGGGCGAATCTCACCGAGTCCAGCGCGGTCGTCGTGCAACGCGGCCTGCAACTGGCCGACTCGGTCCGGCGCCTGCGCTCCGACCTCGGCGCGACCCGTGCGCAGATCGACGGCCAGCTCGCCGGCGAGGTCGCCCAGGCGTCGAGCCTGCTCGACCGCATCGCCGAGATCAACCGCACTATCGCCGACGCCGAGCAGGGCGTCCGCACCGCCAACGACCTGCGCGACCAGCGAGACCTGCTCATCGGCCAGCTCGCCGAGGTGATCGACGTGAACGTCGTCGAGCAGCCCGACGGCCGCTACGACGTGCTCATCGGCTCCGCGCCCGTCGTGCTCGGCGGCACGTCCCGCGGGCTGGAGATGCGCCGGATCACCATCGACGGCGTCACGCAGGTCGAGGTCACCATCCGCGCCAGCGGGCAGGAGGTCAGGCCGGCTGGCGGACGCATCGGCGGCCTGCTCGCGGCGCGCGGCGACGGCATCGACCGCACCATCGACGCTCTCGACACCGTCGCTACCCAACTCATCTTCGCCGTGAACGACGCCCACGCGGCAGGCACGAACGCCTCGGGACTCACCGAGACCTACGCCGAACTTCGCCTCTCGCCCGCCGACCGCTCGCTCGCGCTCAACGATCCCGCGAACTCGGCCCTCGCCTCGCTCCCCTTCGCCCCGCGCACCGGCGGATTCCTCGTCAACGTTCGCCACGTCGCCACCGGCCTCGTCCAGTCCGTCCGCATCGACGTCGATCTCGACGGCATCACGGCCTCGGGCGCGAGCGGGTTCGCCGACGACACCTCCGCCGAGTCCGTCGCGGCCGCGCTGAACGCGGTCGGCGATCTTTCCGCGGGCTTCACGCCCGACGGCCGGCTCCGCGTCGCCGCGAGCACCGGCTACGACTTCTCCTTCTCCGACGACACCTCGGGCGTGCTGGCCACGCTCGGCGTGAACGCCTTCTTCACCGGGCGCGACGCCTCGGACATGGGCGTGCGGGCCGACCTTGCGACAAACCCCTCGCGCCTGATGACCGGGGCGATGGTGGACGGCCGCTTCGTCGAGAACGCAACCGCGCTGCGCATCGCGGGCCTGCAGGACACGGCCATCGATGGTCTCGGCGGGCGCACGCTCCGCGCCGCATGGTCCGACGCCGTGCAGACCGTCGCCGTTTCGACGCAGGCCGCTCAACTCCGCACCGAGGCCGCGCGCGTCGTCCGCGACAGCCTCGACGCTCAGCGCGCCTCCGTCAGTGGCGTGAGCCTCGACGAGGAGTCCATGAACCTCCTCAACTTTCAGAAGCAGTACCAGGGCGCGGCCCGCGTGATCGCCCTCGCCGACGAACTCCTCGACTCCCTGATGTCCATCCTCTGACGAGCGACCACCATGAGCACGATCCCGTCGAGCCTGACCCGTGTGCCGAGCATGCTCGCGGCCCGCGTGGGCGTCGCGCAGATCAACCGCACGAATCTCGCGCTCTTCCGCGTCACCGAGCAGCTGAGCACGGGACTGGCGGTCATCCGCCCGAGCGACGACGCCGTGAAGGCCGCCGCGATCCTCGAACTCGACAGCCGACTGGCACGCATGGAGCAGCGGTCGCGCAACCTCGACGCCGCCCGCGGCACGCTGGCCACGCTCGACGACGCGCTCTCGCAGGCCCAGGACCTGCTGCTCGAAGCCAAGTCCACCGCCCAGGCCCAGATCGGCATCGGGTCGAACCCCGAGGAGCGCGCCACGCAGGCCACCATCATCGAGTCGCTCACCTCCGGCCTGCTCCGCCTCGCCAACACCTCGACCATCCTCGGCCACGTCTTCGCCGGCGACACGCCGGGCAGCGCGCCCGTCGAGTCCTTCCTCGGCGGCTACCGGTTCCGCGCCTCCGGGGGGGGGATGCTCGGCGACCTCGGCCTGGACGACAGCGTCCGGCTCACCCTCGGCGACGACGGGCCGCTCGGCTCCGCCTCCGCGCGCGTCCGCGGCACGGCCGACCTCGACCCCGGACTCACCCTCGACACTCGACTCGCCGACCTCGACGGCGCACGCGGCCTGGGCATCGATCGCGGCATCGTCGAGTTCTCGTACGACGGCGGCCCGCGCGTCAGCGTCGACCTCGCCTCCGCGGACACCATCCGCCACGTCGCCGCACGCCTCACCGCCGCGATCCGACAGCACGAGACCCAGACCGGCCGGACCATCCTCGGCCCCGGCGGCGTGGGCGTCGCCGACGGCGCGATCAGCATCGACCTCGCGAACCCCGGCGGCTCCGGCCCCGAACTGCGCTTCTTCGACACCGGCGCAGGCTCAACCGCCCGCGACCTCGGCCTCGCCGACGACGCCTCGTTCGCCTTCACGCCGACCGCGGGCCAGGGCCTCGAAACCAACCCCCGGCTGACCTGGCTCACGCCCATCGACGCCCTGCGCGGCCTCGGCGGCTCGCCCCTCGGCGCCATCCGCCTCTCCGCCCACGGCCACACGCGCACCGTGGACCTCGGTGCGGCCTCCACCATGCAGGACGTCCGCAACCTCATCGAGGGCGCGGGCCTGGGGCTTCGCGTCGAGATCGCGCCCGACGGCACGCTCAGCGTTCTCAACGCCGTCGCGGGGGGGGCGGTCTCCGGCCTCTCGATCGAAGACACGGACGGGGGCGGCACGACCGCGAGCCGGCTCGGCATCCGCACTCTCGACCTCGGCACGCGCCTCGAAGCCTTCAACGACGGGCGCGGCGTCACCATCGCCGACGGAGGCGTCAACCCCGACACCGGCGACCCGGACCCCGCCCTCGACGTCGAGTTCATCATCGAACTCGGCAACGGCACGCGGATCGAGATCGATCTCAGGCCCGCCGACGCCGTCTCCGTCGGCGCGCTCCTCGACGCGATCAACTCCCAGGCCGCGACGCAACTCGCCGCTCAGGGGCTTCCCACCACGCTCTTCAGCGCATCGATCCCGGAGCACGGCCCGGGGGGCATCGTGCTCACGCAGGACGGCACCTACCCGGGGATGACCGACCGCATCACCGTCGAGCCACGCAACAACAACCCCGCCGCATTCCAACTCGGCCTGATGGACGGGCAGTGGGACAACGCGAGCGCAAGTCTGATCGGATCGGACCGCGCAAAGGTGCGCGTTGACGGCATCTTCACGCACTTTGCCGACCTCCGCGAGGCTCTGCTGAAGGATGACACGCCTGGCATAGCGGTTGCTGCGGAGGGGATCGAGCGTGCGCTCGAGCGGCTGGCGCAGTCGCGGGCGCTCGTCGGCGGATACTCGACCCGGGTCGATCGGGAGGCGGACACGGTGGAACAGCGGCGCGTGCTCGACGAGACCTTCCGCAGCCGGCTCCGCGACGCCGACTACGCCGAGGTCGCCTCGCGCTTCGCACTCCTCCAGACGCAACTGAACGCGGGGCTTCAAGTGGCTGCGGCGGCCAACTCGCTCTCGCTCCTGGACTTTCTTCGGTAGGGGTCGGATGCCGGCCCGGCCCGCGTGAGCGGGTCGAGTCGATTGGAACCGGATCGGAAGGCCCGCCGCGGCCGCGGGCCGAGCACGACAGGACGTCGCCCGGTCGAAGGACGATCGGGGCTCGAACGTTGACGACAGGCCGAACGACGGAGCGCGCCCATGGAAGTGCGGACCACTCGCTTCGGGGTGATCGAGATCGCGGAGGACCGCGTGATCACCTTCCCGCGCGGGCTGCTCGGGTTCCCCGGGCAGACGCGCTACTGCCTCCTCGAACCGGGCGAGGACGCCTGCTTTTTCTGGCTCCAGTCGCTGGACGACCCGGAACTGGCGTTCGTCGTCACCGACCCGAGCCTCTTCGTGCCGGACTACTCCGTGCCCATCCGCCCGGAGCAGATGGCCGAACTCGGCCTCTCCCGCCTCGAGGACTCGCAGGTGTTCGTGATCGTGAACAAGGTGGACCAGACACTGACGGGCAATCTGCAAGGCCCCCTGGTCATCAACACGCTGACCCGCGCGGGCGAGCAGCTCGTGCTCGCGGAGAAGCGGTGGACGACGCGGCACGCCCTGATGAAGGTCGCGCCCGCGCAGCGAGCCGCCTCCGCGTGAGTCGATTGTGTTCTTCCGGCTCGGGGGGCAACGGACGCCCCCGCACGACGCACTTTCCCGCGTGCCGCGGCGACCCGCCGGCACGGAGGCCGAAGGAGCCGACCCATGCTCGTTCTTTCCCGTCAGCGCGACGAGACGATCATGATCGGAGACGTGATCGAGATCACGGTCGTCGACATCCGGGGCGACAAGGTCCGCCTCGGCATCACCGCGCCGACGACCATCGCCGTTCACCGCAAGGAGGTCTACGAGGCCATCCGGCGGGAGAACGAGCAGGCGTCGCGCCTCGACGGCGGCGACGCCCAGTTGCTCAGCCAGACCATCCAACCCGGGCCGGCGCGGGCGGGCGTTCGCTCGCGCGCCGCGGAACTCGCTCGACCCGTCCGTCCCCAGACCGCCGCGACCGTGCCGACGCCGGCCGCCCCACGCGCTCGATGACCGCGCGCAGCACGCACTTAGCCTCAATCACGGAGGATTGTCATGGCTAGGATCAACACGAACATCCCCAGCTTGATCGCGCAGGCGCACTTGCGCTCCACCAACGCGGAACTGGGGCTGAGGCTCGAACGCCTGTCCACCGGGCTGCGGATCAACCGCGGCAGCGACGACCCGGCGGGACTCATCACGTCGGAACGCATCCGATCGGACCTCGAGGGCGTGCGCCAGGCCCTGCGCAACGCGGAGCGGTCCAGCAACGTCATCGCCACCACCGAGGCCTCCCTCGCCGAGGTGAACGACCTGCTGAACTCCATCCGCGCCCTCATCGTGGAGGCGGCCAACACCGGCGCCAACTCCGAGGACGAGCGCAACGCCAACCAGTTGCAGATCGACTCCGCCATCGACTCGATCACCCGAATCAGCAACACCGCCACCTTCGGCGGGCTCAAACTCCTCAACGGCTCCCTCGACTACACCCTCTCCGGCCTCGCGCCCAGCGCGATCGACCACGCCCGCATCACCCACGCCAGTTTCGTCGGCAACGCCGCCATCCAGGTCGACGTCGACGTCATCGCGTCCGCCCAGACCGGCAACCTCTTCTACAACGGCGGCACCACGCCCCCCGGCGAGGTGCTCTCCACCGTCACCCTCGAGATCGCCGGTCCCAAGGGCGTGCAGGTGCTGACCTTCGCCTCCGGCATCCCCCTCTCCGACGTCGCCAACGCCATCAACAAGCTCTCTTCCGCCACCGGCCTCAAGGCCGAACTCATCAACGGCAACGCCAACTCGGGCGTGGTCTTCAGCAGCGTGGACTACGGATCGGCCGCGTTCGTCTCCGTCAAGCGCCTCAACCCGCCGAACGACCCGAACGACGACGCCTGGATCCTCCACAAGTTCAACGACGGCGTGCCCATGCCCGACTACTCCGGCGGCTTCCCCTGGACCGACGTTATCACCGCCACCCGCGACATCGGCCAGGACGTCTCCGCGCTTGTCAACGGCATCGTCGGCAGCGGGAACGGACTCCGCGTCAAGCTCAGCACGCAGACACTCGGCGTGGACCTCCTCCTCGACGCCGACTTCGCCACCGATCCGTCAGCCTCCGGCAGCACCTTCTACGTCACCGGCGGCGGCGCGATGTTCCAGGTCGGACCAGAAGTCTCCATCCAGCAGCAGATCAACGTCGGCATCCCCTCCGTCGCCGCCTCCAGCCTCGGCGCGACGCTCATCGACGGCACGCTCGCGTTCCTCTCCTCGCTCAAGTCCGGGGGTGAGAACTCGATCACCGCCTCGATGGCCCGCAACGACTTCACCGGCGCGAACCAGGTCATCGCCGCCGCCATCGACGAGACCTCCGTCCTCCGAGGCCGACTCGGCGCGTTCGAGCGCAATGTCGTGCAGACCAACGTCCGCTCCATGCAGGCCGCCTTCGAGAACCTCAGCGCCAGCAGTTCCGCCATCCGCGACGCCGACTTCGCCCTTGAGACCTCGCAACTGAACCGCGCCCAGATCCTCGCCTCTGCCGGTGCGACGGTACTCACGATCGCCAACCAGCAGGCGCAGCAGGTTCTTCAGTTGCTCGGCTGATCCTTATCGGACCATTCCCCGATCCGTCCACCTCCCCGCCCCCCCAGGGCGGGGTTCTTTCGCGCGCCCCAGTCGCCCCGGCTTCCGGGTGAACGCAAGAAAAGGCGTCACGAAGTCTCAAGGCGAACTCAACCGCCCTCCCGCCGAATCCGATCCCATCTGAACCTCGGTTTCCCCCGGCAGGTGGAGCCGAGCGTGATCGCCCGGACGTACCGGGTCGGCTCCGCGACGGTGTGTGTCCGTCGGGGGCCGTGGGTCGGCTGCTCGTTGCGGCGACCACGACAAACGGACGGTTGGAACGGACAGCCCCGTCCCAGATCAGCGCACGGAGGACCCCATGAGTCGGATCAACACGAACGTTCAGTCCCTGGTGGCCCAGCGAGTGCTCGGCCTGAACAACTCGAACCTCAGCAAGTCGCTCGAACGGTTGAGCACGGGCCTGCGGATCAACCGCGGCAAGGACGACCCCGCGGGGCTGATCGCCTCCGAGGCCCTCCGCGCCGAACTCAAGGCCACCAACTCCGCGATCTCCAACGCCCAGCGCGCCGACCAGGTCGTCAACATCGCCGAGGGCGGTCTGCAGGAGATCTCCGGCCTGCTCACCGAACTCCAGGGCCTTCTGACCGCCAGTTCCAACTCCGCCGGCCTCTCCCAGGACGAGCGCCAGGCGAACCAGCTCCAGATCGACTCCATCCTTCAGACCATCGACCGCATCTCCAGCAGCACCGCCTTCCAGGGCATGAAGCTCCTGAACGGCAACATGGACTACACGGTCGAGAGCGTCTCGTCGGCCATCACCGACTACCGCATCAACGCCGCCAAGTTCACCGGCTCCAGCCTCGGCGTCGATCTCGTCGTCACCCAGTCCGCCCAGCAGGGCGTCATGTTCCTCTCCATGGGCGCGACCAGCCTCGACTTCAACGGCGCCGGCTCCGGCAACTTCACCATCGAAGTCACCGGCAGCAAGGGCAGCCGCGAACTCTCGTTCGCCTCCGGAACCGCCCTCTCGACGGTCGTGAGCACCATCAACAGCTTCACCGACGTGACCGGCCTCGTCGCCTCCGTCGCGGCCTCCGGCTCCTTCACCACCGGCATCACCGTCAAGGCCGAGGACTTCGGCGCGGGACACTTCGCCTCCGTCAAGGTCGTCAACGAGGCCGGTATGCAAGGCTCCGACGCCAACATCGGCATCTACAACTTCGAGGCCGACGATGCGGGCACCGTCGACACCACCATCACCGCCAAGTTCGACTCCAACGCCGCCGCCAACGGCGTCCGCGACGCGGGACAGGACATCGGCGCCACCATCAACGGCATCGCCGCGACCGCCAAGGGCAAGACCGCCCGCATCAACACCGACACCCTGGACCTCGAGGTCACCCTCAGCACCTCTGACGCCCAGTCCCTCCAGACCCTTTCCGCCTTCACCATCACCGGCGGCGGCGCGTCCTTCCAGCTGGCCGGCTCCGTCGACATCTCCGGCAAGGTCTCGCTCGGCATCTCCGACTTCGCCGTACGCAAGCTCGGCACCAGCGCCCTCGGCTACCTCAGCGACCTCGCCTCCGGCAAGTCCTTCAACATCGTGGACAGCGACGGCACCGACGCCCAGAAGGTCGTCGGCGAGGCCATCGCCCAGATCTCCGCGGCACGCGGACGCCTCGGCGCGTTCCAGAAGAACACCGTCGGCGCGACCATCCGCTCCCTCGGCATCGCGGTCGAGAACACCGCCGCCGCCGAGAGCTCCATCCGCGACGCCGACTTCGCCGCCGAGACCGCCGAGCTGACCCGCTCGCAGATCCTCGCCCAGGCGTCGATCCAGGTCCTGACCCTCGCCAACGCCCAGCCGCAGGCCGCCCTGGCCCTCCTCGGCTGATCCTCTCCCTCGACAAGCGGGGCGGGCATCCCGCCCGCCTCCCAGGCCCAACCCCACTCGCCCCGGCCCGCGCCGGGGCGTTTCTCTTTCCACCTCCCGGTGGCACAGGCCGGTGGCACAGGCGTCCCGCCTGTGCCCCTCCCCCTTCCCGCCGTCGATCCTCTCGCCCCGCTCACCCCGGCGCGCCGATCCTTCAGCACCGATGCCCGTGCGCGCCAAGCCAGCCCCCGACACGCTCCCACCGGCCCTCCAGCGCACCCGCGACGCCTTCCTCGCCTACCTCCGCGTCGAGTGCGGCCTGAGCGCCAACACCCTCGAGGCCTACGGCCGCGATCTGCGCGACCTGCTCGACGATCTCCACCGGGCCGGCGTGCACAAGCCCGACGACGTCACGCCCCGTGCCCTCGTCGCCCACGTCGCCTCGCTGAGCAGCGACCGCGGCCTCGCGGCGTCGTCCGTCGCCCGCCACCTGGCGACGATCAAGGTGCTCTTCCGCTGGCTGCAGGCCCAGGGCCGCATCCCCGAAAACCCCGCCGACTACCTCGACCAGCCGACGCGCTGGAAGCGCCTGCCCAACGTCCTCTCGCCGAAGCAGGTACGCGCCCTGCTCGCCGCCCCGCAACGCGACCCCGACGCGCCGGACGACGCCCCCCCCCTCTGGGTCCGCGACCGCGCGATCCTCGAACTCCTGTACGCCAGCGGCCTGCGGGCCGGCGAGGTCGGCACCCTCGCCCTCGCGGACCTCGTCCGCGACCTCGGCGTGCTCCGCGTCACCGGCAAGGGCGACAAGCAGCGCCTTGTGCCCATGGGCGTGCCCGCCCGCGACGCGCTCGACCGCTACCTCGCCGACTGCCGCCCGCGCCTCGTGCGCGAGGGCGGGCGCGACCTCGGCCGCGTCTTCCTCTCGCGCACCGGCCGCCCGCTCGAACGCGTCGCCGTCTGGCAGATCGTCACCCGCCACGCCAGGGCCGCGGGGCTGGAGGGGGTCCACCCGCACGTGCTGCGCCACAGTTTCGCCACGCACCTGCTCGCGGGCGGCGCGGACCTGCGCACCGTGCAGGAACTCCTGGGCCACGCGGACGTCGCCACCACCCAGATCTACACCCACGTCGACCGCTCCCACCTCAAGGACGTCCACCGCAAGTACCACCCTCGGAAGTGACCCGGGACGGGCATCGAACGCGGGAAGGAGTCACGCGAGCGTCAAGCCCTGCCCGGAAGAGCGGAGCCGGACCGGCACGCGTCATACGAATTGTGTCAACCACGTCCCCGAACAGGTGGAAACGATGCCTCCGGTCCATACACACTCCGTGGCGGATTCTCTCCGCCCCCCCCCTCTCGACGCGTACTGGTTTCACGGAGTTCGTATCTCCGGTCCAATCGCTCACGCACTGATCGGCAGCCAAGCGGCCTCGAGAGAGAGATCGAGCATCGACCACGCTTCGGGATGCGCGAGAAGGAGGCGATGCAGGCGACGATCCGCAGCGCCGATCAGCGACCTGTATGTTCCGCCGTCGCCGGCGCCCCGCACGTCGTACATGGAACTGGCTCGCAGTTGCATCGGTGGGGGCGGGACGGCGATCGCCCATGACGACTCCCCCGGCGCCCACCAGAACAGGTGGATGCCGTCGTCATGTCTGGCGATGACGTTCGTCCTTCCTCCGGGCTCGGCGAACGTGGAAACGCCCGTGAAGTCGGGGATGCCAGAGAACAAGGAAGAGAGGTTCGAGGCCGTCCACGGGGTGCCCGGCGTCCACCAGATTACGTAGAGGTCTCCCGTCTGGGTGGCGCCGACGACGTTGAGCGCGCCCCACTCCGTCGTGTACGTGTCGAGCGATCCGACGAGGGGCGGAGCCTGCGCAAGCTCGGTCAGGCCGGCCTGTGACCAGCCGGGCTGACCGGGCGCCCACCATGCGACACGAACCGAACCGTGGTCGTCAAGCCCCCCGACGTTCAGGCCTCCCCACGGGGTAACGTACGCCATCAGCCCGCTTGCCACGGGGGCAAGTCCCGTCAACGCGGTGAGGTCCGCCGCGGACCATCGCGGCATTCCAGGCGCCCACCAGACGACCTCCAGCCCGCCGCCGGCCGTCAGGCCGGCGACGTTGATGCCTCCCCAGCCTGTCGTGTACGAGATCATCCCGCCGACGAACCGCGGTGTGCGCTCGCCGAACGGCTCGAGATGGTCTCGTCCGACGAACTGCACGGTCCAGACGTCGGCGGCGCGGTAGGAGTCGAGCGCGCTCTGGTACTCCGCAAGATCGTCCAGGTAGGCGTCGTAGGCGGCCTCGTGATGCTGCAGCGCGACCTGGTAGGCGGCGAACTGCGCCTGATACGTCGCCTGCGCCGCCTGCCACGCCGACGCCGCGCCGGCGGCGCTCAGCAGCGCGTTCGAGACACGATCCTGGTTCGACGGATGCGTCTGGTTCGCCGGGGTGTTCCAGATCAGCATCTGCGTCGCCCATTCGTCGAGCGCGCTCGGTTCCCGCACCGCAAGCAGCTCGGCCGCGTATGCGTCCGCCTGGAACTCCGCCTGATGGTAGAACTGCGTCTGGTACCACCACGGCTGCTGCTGGACCCACGGCTGCTGCTGCGGGTGTCCCGCGATGTGATGCCCGTACTCGTGCGCACGGAAAAAAAGCTGAACGCCGGGGGAGAAAAAAGGGAACACGGCAGGGTCGTAGACGATCTCCGGGATGCCCAGGAGCGGGTGTATCCATGCCATCGCATTCTTGCCGGACGCCTCGTGCCCGTAGCGCTCGTTGATGCCCAATCCCAGATCCCACGGCCAGGCAGGAAGCGCCGGCGGTGAGGGCGGTACCGGCGCATCCGGCTCCCTCGGCGCGACAGGGGGCGGGACCGCGCCGGTTGTCTCAAGGAAGACGATCATCCGCCCGGACGTGTCGAGCGCTGCGATGCCGGCGAGCCCATCCGGAGTCTGCCACGACGCCAGCGAGTCGCCAAGACGCGCCCCCGGCGCCAGCTCGCGGCTCAGACTCCGGTACGCCCAGTCGTCCTGGGCGTGTTCGGTGAACAGCAATAACTCGCCGTCCGAAACAGCCGCCGCGTGGACAATCCCTGAGTGAGCGTCGATCCACGCGGCGACACTCTCCCCTACGTCAGTTGTCGATGGAGCGCCATTGAGGACAAGGCGAGCCTCCAGAGCCTCGAACCGATCGCCCGGAGCACGGTCGTCGGGAGTTGTCCGGGGCGCGTTCAGTCCGCGGCAAGAGCGACCGGATCGAGCGTGTCGCATCTGCTTCGTCTCCACCGGCGCATCCGCATGATGGTTGCGAGGCGCCGCTCGGGCAGTGTACTTCCCGCTCCACAGGGCCACAACCGTCACGCATCGACTTTTCGACGTGTCCAGCACTGCGTCGGACGGGCAGCGGAGGCACAACGATGAAAGCGAGGCTCGCGCAGGGGGACGCCTGCGCCTCGTCGCGCGTCGGGGGCAACCGATACACTCCCCCCATGCGTCGATCGCTCCTCCAGGCCCGCGACGCCCTTGACCGGCTTCTCGCCGACGCCGATGCCGTCGAGCGCATCGCCCGCGTCGCCGCGCTGGTGGCCGAGCGGTTCGGCGCGGGGGGCAAGGTGCTCGCGTGCGGCAACGGAGGCTCGGCCTGCGACGCCATGCACTTCTGCGAGGAACTCACCGGCCGCTTCCGCCACGACCGCCCCGCCCTTCCCGCGATCGCCTGCATCGACCCCGGGCACATCACCTGCACCGCGAACGACTACGGCTACGAGCGGGTCTTCAGCCGCTGGGTCGAGGCCCTGGGGCGCGAGGGCGACGTGCTCTTCGCGCTCAGCACCAGCGGCAACTCGGAGAACGTCGTGCGGGCGGTGGACGCCGCGCGCGAGCGCGGCATCTCGACCGTCGCGCTGCTCGGCGGCGACGGCGGGCGGCTCCGCGCCCGGTGCGACATCGAGTGGATCGTCCCCGCCGACACCAGCGACCGCATCCAGGAACTGCACATGCTCATCCTGCACTGCATCGTCGAGGGCGTCGAGCGGGCGCTCGCCGGCGAGTGACGGTGGCACGGCAACGGGGGGCAGCGGGGGCACGACATGAGCGAACAGGCAACGACGCGCCGCGCAAGCCCGGACCCGATCGGCCGCCGCGTCATCGGTGCGGCCGTCATCTCGCTGGCCTACGGCGCGGTCTGGTGGTTCGGGTTCTTCCGCCCGCTGAACCCGTGGGTCAACGGCGCGATCATCGCCACCGTCCTGCTCTGCACGCTGCCGCCGGCGCGGGTGCGCCCGTTCGTCGGCGCGGCGGCCCTGCTCGGCCTCGCGGCGGTCATGCACTTCGAGGTGCACCACACGCTCATGGCGATCGCGCTGGCGGTCCTCGCCGCCCTGTCGCTCGCGGACGGGATGTACGACCTGCGCGCCCGTGCCGGCCGTTCGTGAACGGTCTCAGGCCCGCTGACGCAGCAGGTCGCGGATCTCGCGCAGCAGCGTGACGTCCTCCGGCGGGGCGGGCGGGGGCGCGGCCTCCTGCTCCTTCTCGAAGCGACGCTTCGCCTCGTTCATGGCCTTGATGACGATGAAGAGCGCGAGGGCGACGATGAGCAGGTTGATCAGCGCGTTGATGAACTCGCCGTAGCCGATCGACACGGCGGGCGTCGTGACGGCCCCCGCGGCATCGACGACCGCCTCGCGCAGCACGATCCGCTTCTCCGCGAAGTCCACGCCGCCCATCAGCAGGCCGATGGGGGGCATCATCACCTTGTCCACGAGGGCCTTGACGACGCCCGTGAACGCCGCGCCAATGACGATCCCGACCGCCATGTCCACGACGTTCCCGCGCAGCGCGAACTCTCGGAACTCCTTGATCAGAGGCATGGGATTCTCCTGTGAGGGTGCGTTCTCTCCCCGAACGGGGCGGTCCGGAGTCTACCGTTGCGCGGCGCAAGGCGCGTAGAATCGACACGCCGGGGGCGACCGGCCGCCCCGGACGGCGGCCGGCGGCACGAACCGAGACCAGAGGACCGCGAGATGCCCTACTACATGAAACTCGGCGAGTTGCCCGCCAAGCGCCACGTCCAGTTCCGCAGGCCCGACGGCGCGCTCTACTCCGAGGAACTCTTCGGCACCGACGGCTTCGTCGGCCCGACCAGCACCCTCTACCACATCCACCCGCCGACGCAGGTCTCCGGCTGGAAGACGCTCTACGTCACCCGCCCCGAGTACGTCGAGCGCGAGGTGATGCGCATGCGCCACCTCAAGACGACGCCGATGAAGCCAAAGGGCGACCCGGTCACCGGCCGCGTCGTCGTGCTCGGCAACGCCGACGTCGAGATGGCGATCTGCGTCCCCGCCGAGCAGATGGGCTACCACTTCAAGAACGGGCAGGGCGACGAGTGCCTCTTCGTGCACTACGGCTCGGGCACGGTCCACACCATGTTCGGCACGCTCCGCTTCCGCCCCAAGGACTACATCGTCATCCCCAAGGGCACCATCTACCGCGTCGAGTTCAACCTCCTCCGCGACGACGAGCGCCCCGCCGGCCTCACCCGCGCCGACATGCCCCTCGGCAAGTTCGTCGCCTTCGAGACCGCCAACGGCAGCCACATCCTCCCCCCCCCTCGCTACCTCTCGAAGAAGACCGCCCAGTTCCTCGAGCACGCCCCGTACTGCGAGCGCGACCTGCGCGTGCCCGAACTGCCCCTGACCTACGACCAGCGCGGCGAGTTCGAGGTCCGCATCAAGGCCCGCGACTGCGTCCACTCCTACGTCTACGCCTACCACCCGCTCGACGTCGTCGGCTGGGACGGGTGCTACTACCCCTACCTCTTCAACATCGACGAGTTCGCCCCCATCGTCGGCAAGCTCCACATGCCCCCGCCGATCCACCAGACCTTCGAGGGCCACAACTTCGTCATCTGCTCCTTCTGCCCGCGCGCGCTGGACTTCCACCCCGAAGCCATCCCGATCCCCTACAACCACTCCAACATCGACTCCGACGAGGTGCTCTACTACGTCGAGGGCAACTACAAGGCCCGGCGCGGCATCGAGTCCGGCTCGATCAGCCTCCACCCCCAGGGCATCCCGCACGGCCCGCACCCCGGCACCGTCGAGAAGAGCCTCGGCAAGACGCACACCGACGAACTCGCCGTCATGTGCGACACCTTCCGCCCGCTCTTCCCCACCAAGGCC
The DNA here is from genome assembly GCA_039794165.1 of Phycisphaerales bacterium. Taxonomy (GTDB): domain Bacteria; phylum Planctomycetota; class Phycisphaerae; order Phycisphaerales; family UBA1924; genus CAADGN01. Next base: position 18,415 of record JBDIVY010000004.1, on the reverse strand, counting down.
GCGCTCGAACTCGACGACCCGCACTACCCCGAGTCATGGCGGGCCGACCACCACGCCCCGGGCGAGAAGCGGGACGACGGCGGCGCGACCAACGTCTGGACCTGACGCCTCGGTGCGTGCGGGCGCGGTAGGATGCCGACACGCCAACCCAAGGAGGGCCGAGCCATGAGCCTGCCGCTGTTCCAGGTCGATGCGTTCACGGGGCAGACGTTCCGCGGGAACCCGGCTGCCGTGGTGCTGCTCGATTCCTGGATCGGCGACGACGTGATGCAGGCGATCGCCCGCGAGAACAACCTCTCCGAGACGGCGTTCGTCGGGCCGGCGAGCCAGCCCGGCGCGGACCACGCCATCCGCTGGTTCACGCCCACGACCGAGGTTGACCTGTGCGGGCACGCGACGCTCGCGTCGGCCCACGTCCTCTTCAACCACCGCGGGCACACGGGCGACCGGGTGGTCTTCGAGAGCAAGTCCGGCCTGCTGCCCGTCTCGCGGGAGAACGGCGCGCTCGCGCTCGACTTCCCGGCCTGGAACGCCGAGCCGGCCGAGATCACCGGCGACCTCGTCGAGGCCCTCGGCGCGCGCCCAAGCGAGTGCTACCGCTCGCGCGACATCCTGGCGGTGTTCGAGTCGAAGAAGGACGTGCTGGGCCTGCGCCCGGACTTCAAGCGCATCGCCGCCCTCAACGGGCACGGCGTGATCGTGACCGCGCCGGGGGCGGGCCACGACTTCGTCAGCCGCTTCTTCGCCCCGAGCCTCGGGGTGGATGAAGACCCCGTCACCGGCTCCGCCCACTGCACGCTCACGCCGTACTGGTCCAAGCGGCTCGGCAAGCGATCGCTGACCGCCCACCAGGTTTCCAAGCGCGGCGGCGAGATGCGCTGCACCATGAACGGCGACCGCGTCCACCTCGCGGGGCGTGCCGTCACCTACCTCGAAGGCACCATCGCCGTCTGAGGGCCGGCGCGTTCGCGCTCGCGGCCCACCCCGCCCCGGCCCGATACCATCCGTTCGGATGCCCGACCAGACGCCCGACCGCCCGCGCACCGACCGCGTCCGCCTGCCCGAGCAGGACGCGTCGCTCTACCTCCACCCGCAGACGCTCGCCCGCCTGCGCACCTTCGAGCTCCGCGCGAAGATGATCGTCGAGGGCGTGATGAGCGGCCAGCACCGCTCGCCCTACCAGGGCTTCAGCGTCGAGTTCGCCCAGCACCGCCCCTACGTCGCCGGCGACGACCTGCGCCACCTCGACTGGAAGGTCTTCGCGCGCTCCGACAAACTGCACCTCAAGCAGTACCAGCAGGAGACCAACCTCGACCTGGTGGCGATGGTGGACGCCTCCGGCTCGATGGACTACGGCAGCCGGTCCTTCGCCGAGGCCTCGGGCGTCGGGCGCAAGACCAGCCTCGACGGGCGCGACTACTGGAGCAAGTTCGACCACGCGACCGCCCTCGCGGCCGCGATGTGCTACGTCACGCTCCGCCAGGGCGACCGCGCCGGCGTCGTCGTCTTCGCCGATGAGGTCCGGGCGATGGTGCGGCGATCGTCCTCGACCGCGACGTGGCGGCAGGTGGTCGGCGCGCTCTCGACGCACCCGGTCGATCGGCCCACCGACCTCGCGCGCGCCACCGACCAGACGCTCGCCAAGATCACGAACCGGTGCCTGATCGTGCTCATCAGTGATTTTTTCGAGGACCCGGAGCGGATCCGCGCGGCGTTTGCGCGCATCAAGCACAAGGGGCACGACCTGATCGTCTTCCAGGTGCTCGACCGGGCCGAGCGGACGTTCGAGTTCGCCGAGTCCGCGCCGTTCGAGGGGCTGGAGGGCGAGGCCGTCCTCCGTGTGGACCCGCGCGCGATCCGCAGGGCCTACCTCGACTCGATCAACGCCCACGTGGAGCGCGTCGAGAAGATCACGCGGTCGTTCGGCTTCGACTACCGGCTCGTGGACACCCACGACTGGCTCGGCCCCCCCCTCGCCGCCTTCATCGCCCGCCGAAACGCCCGGATCAAGCGGAGCAAGTACGGGTAATGGGAAGTGACGGAGTGAAAAAGTGACGAAGTGACGAAGTGATCTGGCAAGAACATGCCAGAGATACAGAGGAGAATCTGATCCTCGGAAGTCCGGTGGTTGCTCGTATCGATCGGCATCAATGTTCAATGGACGCGAACAAGGAGAACCCAGTGGCCGAATCCGAACGTGAGACGCGCGCGCCGGGGAGCGGCGGCCAGATTCGCTCGTTCCGGGATCTCGTGGCCTGGCAGCGGGCGATGCACACCGCGCGCCTCGTGTACCGGCGCACCGAGGCTCTACCGCCCCGCGAACGGTTCGGGCTTGCCAGCCAGATGAATCGGGCTGCCGTGTCCGTGCCGTCGAACATCGCCGAGGGCTACGCACGGGGAACAACCGCGGACTTTCTCCGCTTCCTGCGGATCGCCCGCGGCTCGCTGGCCGAACTCGACACGCAGGCCGAACTCGCAGCCGATGTAGGGCTTATCGCGCCCGATCCTGATCTGAGCCGTTCAATCGCTGAAGCCGACCGCGTGCTCCAGGGCCTCATCCGCAGCCTCGAACACATTCCGCCATCCGAGCGCAAGACGTGATCGACCGCCCGCTCGCTCCGTCACTTCGTCACTCCGTCACTTCGTCACTGCACACTTCCCCATGACCTTCCTCCACCCAGCCCTCCTCGCCGCCGGACTCGCGTGCATCGCCGCGCCGATCATCATCCATTTCCTCATGCGCCGTCGCAGGCGGCCCGTGCGATGGGCTGCGATGCGGTTCCTCGTCGAGGCCTACCGCCAGCAGAAGCGCCGCCTGCGCCTCGAGCAACTGCTCCTGCTCGCCCTGCGGTGCCTGCTCGTCGCGCTGATCGCATTCGCGCTCGGGCGTCCGATCGCGGGACGGGCGGGCATCATCGGCCCCGGGCCGCGCACCGTCTATCTGGTGATCGACGACAGCCTGACGAGCGCGGCGTCGGACGAGAGCGGCGCCACCGCGCTCTCGCGCCACAAGGCCGCGGCGGAGGCGATCCTCGCGTCGCTCGACGCCGCCCGTGGCGACAGGGCCGCTCTCCTCACGCTCGGCGCGCCCGCCGAGTCGCTCGTCGTCCCCCCCTCGTCCGACCTCGGCTCGATCCGTCGTCTCGTCGATGCGCTCACGCCCACCGATTCACCCGCGGACTTCGCCGGCGCGCTCTCACGCGTCGCGGCCGACCTCGGGCCTGAGGGCCAGGACCGCCCGCTTGTCGCCGTCCTGAGCGACTTTCTCGCCGGCTCAGTACGCGACGAGGAGCGCCTCCCCGAGCTCCCCCGCCGGGCAACGCTCGCGTCCACCGCGCCCGCACGCGCGCCCATTTCCAACATAGCGATCGTCGCGATCGAACCGCTCCGCCCCGTGATCCTCGCGGGAACGCCCGGCCCGGAGGGCGCGCCCGCCCCCACAGGATCGACGCAGGTGCGCGCCGATCTCCTCCGCTTCGGCCCGGCCACCGCCGCCGCCGCGGCCACCACCGTTCGCCTCCTCGCCGAGCCGGCCCGCGCCGGGGACGCCACGCCCATCGGCGAGGCGGTCGTCCGCTGGTCGCCCGGCCAGAGCCAGGCAAGCGCGAGCGTCCCGCTGGAACTGGAGCGACTCGCGCCCGTGCTGCGTGACGGCGCGACCTCCGTCGTGCTTCGGGCCGAGATCGACCCCGACGCCCTGCAACGCGACGACGTGCGCCGCGTCTCCATCGCTTTGCGCGATGAGTTGCGCGTCGCCCTCATCGGCACGCGCCGCGGCGGCACGCGGCCGACCATCGACTCATTCGCGCCCGCCGACTGGGCTCGCCTCGCCCTCGAACCCGCCGCCGACCGCTTCGGCGCGCCGGCGGGCCGCGTCCGCGTCTCGGAGATCGACCCCCGCGCCGTCGATGCCCCGCGCCTCGCCGGCGTGGACGCCGTTGTCGTGCTCGAACCGGACGCGATCGACTCCGCGGCGTGGGCGCGCCTGCGCGCGTTCGCGGACGCGGGCGGCCTCGTCGTCGTCACACCGGCCGCGCACGAAGGCGCACAGACCTGGCCCGACCTCATGCTCGAAGCCTTCTCGCTCGACTGGACCGTCGAGCGGGAGCCGCGCACGCTCGACGCGGGCACGATCGCGGGCGAGCGATCCGCCTCCGGCGAACTCGACCTCCTCGCCATGCTCGCGGGCGAGTTGACGCACCTGGCCGCGCCGGTGCGCGTTTCCCGCGTGCTGGCGGCGCAGCCCGCCCGCGGGTCCGGGCACACCCTGCTGGCGCTCTCGGACGGCACACCCCTCGTCCTCGCCGCGCGACCCGAGCAGGCCGAGAACGCCCCCCCCTCGCGCGGCGTCATCGTCTATCTCGCCGCCGCGCTCGACCTGGAATGGACCGATCTGCCCGTCCGCCCGCTCATGGTCCCGCTGGTGCAGGAAATCGTCCGCCAGGGCGTGGGCCGAGCGGGCGGCGCATGGGTGACGGCCGCCGGCTCGCTGCCGAGCGCGCCGCCCGGTGCCGTCGAACTCCGCTCCCACGACGGCTCGACCGTCGCGGTCGAGTCCGGGCGGGCCTTGCAGCCGCTCCGGCGCGCCGCGGCGTGGCGCGCGCTCGACCGCGAGGGCGTCACACGCGCCACGATCCTCGTGAACCCGGACACCCGCGCCTCACGCACCGACGTCACTCCCCCCGACGAGGTCCGCCGCTGGCTCGGCGCGGCGACCCCAGGGCGCGATGTGCGCACGCTCGACGACGGCACGCCCGCCCAGCCCGGCGAGACCGTCGCCTCTCTCGGCGACGACGCCCCGACGACACCGCTGAGCCTGCCCTTGCTCGTTGCGGCCGCGCTCGTCGCGCTCGCCGAACTCGCCGTCGCTCGCTTCGCCAGCCACGCGACCGTCCCGCGGTCGGCCCCCCCCTCGGAGGCCGCCGCGTGAACGACCTCCTTGTGCAACTCTTCGGCCTCTCCGCGCTCCGCCCCGGCGAGGAGGGCGTGCGTTTCGCCCTCGAGCGCCCGATGCCCGCGTGGATGTGGGCGGGCGTCACGCTCGCCGCCGCCGGGTTCGCCGCGTGGTCGTACTCGCGCCTCGTCGGGCCGCGCGCCCCGCGCACGGTCCTCGCGTGTGTCCGCTGCCTCACGTTGCTGGTCCTCGTGCTGCTCGCCGCCGGACCGCACCTCATCCGCGAGAACCGCCGCGTCGAGCGCGACTGGGTCGTCGTGCTGCTCGACCGCTCGGCCTCCATGACTATCCCCGACGCGCCCGGCCGCCGCACGCGCGACGAGCAGCTCTCCGATGCCCTGCGCCGCTCCTGGCCCGCGTGGCAGTCGCTCGCCGACGAGCACAACGTCCTCTGGCTCGGCTTCGACGCCGGCGCCTACGACCTTGCTTCCGACCAGCAGGGCGTGCGCATGAGCGACGCGGAGGGCCGGCGCACAGCCATCGGCGCGGCGCTGGCGCAGGCCGCGCAGCGCGTCGCCGCCCGCCCGGTCAGCGGCATCGTCGTCGTCTCCGACGGCCGCTCCGCCGACGAGCCGGACCGCGCCCTGCTCCGCCGCCTGCGGGCCGAGCGCATCGGCATCTACGCCGTCCCCCTCGGCAGCGCGACGCCCGCGAGCGACCTGGCGGTCACCGGCACGGACGCGCCAACGGCGGCGTTCGTACGCGACACCGTCCCCGTCAGCGTGACGGTCGAGCAGTTGGGCGGCGGCGCCGCGACGCCTGCTGTCGTGCGCCTGATCGACGAGCGCACCGGGCGCACACTCGACGAGCGCCGCGTCGACGTTGTCGAGGGCACGCCGACCGAGGTCGTCCTCTTCACCCGCCCCGAGACGGCCGGAGAGGCGCGATGGAGCGTCCGCGTCATCCCCGACGTGCCCGACCTCTCCGAGGCGAACAACGCCCAGAGCCTCACGCTCGAACTCGCCGACAGCCCCCTGCGCGTCGTCTACTTCGACGGCTATCCGCGCTGGGAGTACCGCTACGTCAAGGACCTGCTCGTCCGCGAGGAGTCCATCCGCTCCTCCGCCACGCTCCTCGCCACGAACCGTCGCTCGATCCAGGAAGGCGACGTCGCGCTCACGCGCATGCCGCGATCGACCGAGGACTGGGCCGAGTTCGACGCCGTCATCCTCGGCGACATGCGCGCCGACAACTTCAGCGCGGAGCAACTCGAGAACCTCCGCGACCACGTCGCCAACCGCGGCGGCGGGCTGCTCTGGATCGCCGGCCCCGGCGCGACACCCGAGTCGTGGCGCAACACCGCCCTCGCCGACCTGCTCCCCTTCACGCTCTCGGCCCGCGCCGGCGCATCCGGCTCCGTCCGGGCCTTCGACGGCCCCGTCACCATGGCCCGAACCGAGCGCGGCGAGCGCCTCGGCGTCCTCCGCCTTGACGACGCCGCCGAGCGCGGCTGGCCCGCCCACCTCTCCGACCCCGCCACCGGCTGGAGCCTCCTCCGCTGGGCGCAGCGCATCGACCGCTCGCAACTCAAGCCGACCGCGGAGGCGCTCGCGGTCGCCGTCCCAGCATCGGAGTGGACGCCGGACCCCCTCGACCGCGAACTCTCCTCAGCCCCCCCCCTCGTCATCACCATGCGCTACGGCGCGGGGCGCGTCATCTACGTCGCCACCGACGAGACCTGGCGCTGGCGCTACGGCCGCGGAGAGGCCCTCACCGAACGCTTCTGGCTCCCGCTCGTCCGCCTCCTCGGACGCGACAGCCTGGCCCGCGGTGGGCGGGCCGCCGTCATCGAGGCCTCCCCTCCACGCGCCGCGGTCGATCAGCCCGTGCAGGTCTCCCTGCGCCTGGCCGACCAGTCCCTCGCCGACCTGCGCCCAGCCTCGCTGCGCGTGCGCGTCGAGCGCGAGCCTCGCCCGGGCGAGCCTCCCGCGCCGCCCGTCCGGCTCACGCTCGCGCCCGACGAGGCAAGCCCAGCCGGCGCGCCCGGCGCCTACACCGCGACCTGGATCCCCTCCGAGCCGGGCGTCTACCGAGTCGTCGCCGACGACCCGATCCTCGCCGGCCTCGCGCTCGCGGCCGAGGTCCGCGTCGCTCTGCCCGACGACGAACTCCGTTCCCCGCAGGCCGACCACGCGATGCTCGCCTCGCTGGCCGAGCAAACCGAGGGAGCCGTCATCCAGCCCGATGCCCTCGCCGACCTGGCCACCATCCTCCCCAACCGTGAACTCATCCTCGACGGCACCCCGGACGTCGAGACCCTCTGGGACCGGCCGATCGTGCTGGCCGTCCTCATCCTCCTTCTGACCGTCGAATGGGTCGGCCGGCGGCTCATCCGCCTCGCCTGAAGGCCCCGGCCGACGCCTCCCACGGCCTCTGGGGCATTTTCTGAGAACCCGACGCTGTTCCGCGGACGAACTTCCTGTATGAAGGACCAGGGACGGTGAACCGCCGCATGGACGACCGCCGCGGCAACCAGGGGGATCGATCACGGGCGAACGACCCCGTTCGGCTGTCCCTCGCCCGGATTCGAGGGTTTTCCCGGGTAATGCTTCTGGCCGGTACCTTCTCCCTTCTGGCGGGGGCGGCACTCGCCGCGGTCGCGGGTTTCGGGCTGGTGGACTACGCCCTGCGGACGCCCGCGACGCTCCGCGCGATGCTCCTCGCGCTCGGCCTGGCTGCGCTGGCGTGGGCCGTGGTCCGCCTGGTCGTGCCCGCGATCCGATTCCGCCCCTCGCTCACGGAGGTCGCCCTCCGCGTCGAGCGATCGGAGATGGGGCGTCGTGCCGGCCTGCCGGGCGTGCTGGCCTCCGCGCTCGAACTCGCCGATCCCGAGGCCCCCGCCGACGACCTGCAACGCACGCTTGCCACAGACCTCGCCGCCGACGCCCGAGGCCGCTTCGCCGGCGTGCGCGCGGCCGCCATCCTCGCGCCCGCGAAGACGCTGCGCAGCCTCGCGTGGTTCGCGGCCGTGCTCGCCGCCGTCGTTGCCCTTTCGGCCGCGCGCCCGGAACTGACGGCGATCGGCGCGAAGCGCATCCTCACGCCCTGGGCCGGCGCGGAGTGGCCCCGCCGCACCGCCCTCGCCGACGCGACGCTGCTCTCCGTGCAGCCGGACGACGAGACGCTCCCGCTGCGCGTGCTGCTGACCCGCACGAACCGAGCGCCCGGCGAGACGATGGTCGCGGCGCGTTACCGCACGATCGGCCCCGCCGGCCCCGGTCCGACGCAGCGCGTCCTCATGCGAAGCCAGTTGCGCAACGACGTGGCCCCGACGCCCGACGGCATGGTCGAGGGCGAGCTCTTCGAGCGGCTCGTCGAGCCTGCCGCCCGCGAACTCACCGCCGACGGTGCGCAGGCCTGGGTCGAGTACTGGTTCGAGACCGAGGACGAGCGCACCGAGCCGCGGCGGATCCTGCTCGCGCGCCGCCCTGCCGTCGAGTCGGCGTCCGCGGCCGTGTCGCCCCCCCCCTATGCCGAGCGCGCCGCGGGCGGCGTCCTCGCGGGCGAGATTCCCCTCGGGCGCGGCGCGGACGAGCGAGCCATCCTCTCGCCCATCCTCGCCGGCTCGCGCGTCGGCCTTGAGGTCGCGCTCAACAAGCCCGTCCCGCCGCCCGACGGCTGGGAGATCGGCGCAACCGACCGCATCATCCGCCGTTCGTTCCTTCTCGACGCCACCGAGCGTGTCCCGCTCGCGCTCGTCGACCGCCACGGCCTCGTGTCCGCCGAGGAACCGGTCTTCACGCTCGAGGTCGTCGCTGATGCGCCGCCCGGCGCAGTCGTCACCGAGCCGCCGCGCGACGAGACCGTTCTGCCCACCGCCGTCGTCCCAGTCGCGGGCGAGGGGCGCGACGACGTCGGCGTCGCGTGGGCGGCCGTCGAGCACCAGCGGGCCCGCCCGCCCGCAGGCTCCGTCGGCGCGCCCCCCGAGCCGGACACCCCCCCCCTCCGCGCCGCGGAACTCGCCTGGACCGACGCCATGCCGCGCGAGGCCCGCGTGCAGACCACCCTCGACCTCGCCACGCTCGGCCTGCGACCGGGCGATGAACTCTGGATCACCGCCCTCGCCGCCGACGCCTACGCGGCGAGCGGCGCGGAGCGCGCCCCGACCCGCTCCGCTCCGCGCCGCCTGCGCATCATCAGCGAGGCAGAACTGATGGAGCAGGTTCGCGCCGAACTGACCGCCCTGCGCCGCGCCGCCATCCAACTCGACGCCGAGCAGGCGGCGGCTCAGCGCCAGACCGAGACCCTCGGCCCCACCGACGACGCCTCGCGCCGGCAGGCCTCGCTCCCCGAGCGCATCGCGCAGCAGCGCCGCGCCCTCGACACCCTCGCCGAGCGCGTGCGCCGCAATGCCCTCGACGATCCCGCCCTCGCGGGCACGCTCGACGACGCGGACGGTCTGCTGGCCGACGCCTCGGACGCCGCCCGGGAGGCCGCCCGCACGCTCGAAGCCGAGCGACGCCGACTCGAAGCTGCGAAGGACTCCGGCGAGATGCCCGAACCTGACGCTCGCGCCATGGAAGCCGTCGCAGACGAGCAGGCCCGCACGCGCGACAACCTCTCCGCGCTCATCGAGATGCTCGACCGCGGCGAGGACGCCTGGGTCGCCCGGCGCACGCTCGAACGCCTGATCGCCGACCAGCGCGAGATCGCCGAGCGCACCCGCCGCCTCGGCGACGAGACCGTCGGGCGCGACCTGAGCGAACTCTCGGCGCAGCAGCGGGCCGAACTCGAGCGCATCGTCGAGGCCCAGCGCGAGGCGGCCCAGCGCGCCCGGCAGGCCATCGACGAACTGAGCGAGCGCGCCCGGCAACTCGAGCGCGCCGACCCCTCCCAGGCCCAGGCCATGCGCGACGCCGCCACGCGCGGCCGGCAGGAGCAGGTCGCCGACCGGCTCGAAGACGCCGCCGACCAGGCCGAGCAGAACCGCATGCAGACCGCCGCCGGGCAGCAGCAGCAGGCGGCCGAGTCGCTCCAGCGGATGCTCGACGACGTCGAGAACGCGCAGCGCAACCGCGACGAGGCCCTCCGCCGCGTTCTCGCGAGCGTGATCGAGTCGCTCGAAGCCCTGATCGTGCGCCAGGAGCGCGCCCTGGCCGCGCTCGAGGAGGCCGTTCCGCTCAACGCCTTCGAGGGCCTCGACGCGGGCATGCTCGCGCTCCACCTCAACACGCTCTCGGTGCTCGACCAGATCACGACCGCGCAGAACGACCTCGCCGCCGTCGCGTCGCTCGTCGAGGAGTCCGCCCGCGCCCAGGAGTCGGCCGTCGTCGCGCTGCGCCGCTCTCCCGTGGACGCCGACGCGGCCCGCGAGCAGGAGCAACTGAGCCTGAACCGTCTCATGCAGGCCAAGGAGGAGGCCGAGCGCGCCGACCGCGAGGCCGCCGAGCGCGACGCGACGCGCCAGCGCACCGAACTCCGCGCCGTCTACCGCGAACTGCTCGAGCAGCAGGCGACGCTCCTCGCCGAGACCGAGCCGTTCGTCGGCGCGGAACTCACACGCCGCGACCGGGCCGTCGTGCGCGGCATCGGCGAGCGGCAGGACGCCGTCCGCGCCCGCCTCGTCGAACTCCGCGACCAGACCGAGGGCCTCGCCGACACCATCGTCGTCGAGTACGCGCACTCGCGTCTCGAGTCCGCGACCTCCGCCGCGGCCCAGCGGCTCCGCGCCGGAGAGGCGGACACAGCCGTCACGCGCAACCAGGCCGCGGCCGTGCGACTGCTGCGCTCGCTCGTCGAGGCCCTGAGCGACGCCCAGCAGGAACGCGATTTCCGCGAGCAGGAGCAGGACTCCGGCGGCGAGGGCGGCGGCCAGTCCGGCGGCTCGCCCCCCCTCATCCCGCCCATCGCCGAACTCCGCGTGCTCCGCGAGATGCAGCAGGAAGCCGCCGACTGGACCCGCGATCTCGACGCCGACCCGCGACCCGACCCCGGCGAGAAGGCGCGCCTGGCCGAGTTGCAACGCGAACTCGCCACCCGCGGCGAGGCCCTCGTGCAGACCGTCACGCAGCAGGCGCCACGCCCGCAACCTCAGCCGCAGGAGGACCAGCGATGACACGCGGCCGAACCCAACGCGGCTTCCTCATCCCGGAGCGGGGCCATGCAGGCCCCATCTCCCTCCTCTTCCTTCTCTTCCTCTTCACCCCCCCCTCCTTCGCCCAGGAAGCCGACAAGCCAGACCCGCAGCCCGAGCGTGACACGCTCCCAGACCTCGACGAACTCCTCGGCCTCCCCTCCGAGAAGCCCGCCGACACCCCCGCGCAGGACCGCACCACCGAACTCGACCGCCTCCTCTCCGGCGAGGAGATCGCCGAGGCCTTCGTTGAGGCCGTCCGCCTCATGGGCGAGACCGCCACGCGCCTCGACACCGCGGGCGACACCGGCGTCGTCACGCAGCGCATGCAGGAGGACGCGATCCGCAAACTCGACAAACTCATCGCCGACGCGCAGAACCGTCGCCAGCAGTCGCGCTCGCAGTCCCGCAGCCAGCAGAACGCCGACCAGCAGTCGCAGCAGCAGCCAGCGCAGCGGTCCGCCCAGCGACCCGGCGGCCGCGACAATCAGGCCGAGGTCGATCCGCCCGGCCGACAGGACGGGCCGCTGAACCCCGCGGCGGTCGCCGATCTCGCCGCGTGGGGCGCGCTCCCGGAACGCGTGCGCGAGGCCCTCGTGCAAGGCTCGTCCGACCGTTTCAGCACGCTCTACCAGCGGCTGACCGAAGCCTACTACAAGCGCCTCGCCGAGGAGCGCGACAGATGAGCGCCGTCATGCAGCGATTCCATGCCCGGTGGCACAGGCGTCCCGCCTGTGCCCCAATCCGGGACAGAACCATTCAGGCCCCCTTCCTTCTCTTCCTCCTCTCCATCCTCGCCATCGCCCCCCCCTCCATCGCCCAGAACAGCATCCTCCCCAACGAGATCAACCCAGCCCTCGACCGCGCCGTCGAGCGCGGCACGCTCTACCTCGTCGCGCAGCAGAACCCCGACGGCAGCATCGGCTCCGGCCGCTTCGGACGCAACGTCGCCATCACCGCCCTCGCCTGCATCGCCCTCATGGCCGACGGCAACCTCCCCGGCCGTGGCCCGCACGGCGAGGTCGTCGCCCGCGGCCTCGACTACGTCCTCTCCTGCTCCAACGAGAACGGCCTGATCGCCTCCGAGGCCGCCAACGGACCCATGTACGGCCACGGCTTCGCCGCCCTCTTTCTCGGCGAAATCTACGGCATGACCGCCGGCGGCGGCGACACCGCCACCGCAGACCGCGTCTACGAGACCCTCGTCAAGGCCGTGCGACTCATCGAACTCTCGCAGAACCAGGAGGGCGGCTGGCGCTACAACCCCGTCCCCTACGACGCCGACGTCTCCGTCACCATCTGCCAGATCATGGCCCTCCGCTCCGCGCGCAACGCCGGCATCGAGGTCGACAAGGCCGTCATCGACCGCGCCGTCGAGTACGTCCGCCGGTGCCAGAACACCGACGGCGGCTTCAAGTACCAACTCGACTCGGGCCAGAGCGGATGGCCGCGCACCGCCGCCGGCGTCGCCAGCCTCTATTACGCCGGCATCTACGAGGACCGCGCCATCGAGCGCGGCATCGAGTACCTGAACGTCAACGCCTTCCCGGGACGCGAGCAGAGCCGCGCCCACTACTGGTACGGCCACTACTACGCCGTGCAGGCCATGTACCTCGCCGGCGGCCAGCCCTGGGCCGACTGGTGGCCCGCCGTCCGCGCCGAACTCATCGCCTCCCAGAACAACGACGGCTCGTGGGAGGATCGCTCCGTCGGCAACGCCTACGCCACCGCCATGAGCCTCATCATTCTCCAGATGCCCAAGCGATACCTGCCGATCTTCCAGAAGTAGAATCCATGAACAGGACCGGCATGGCAACTCATTCAACGAACAACAAACCGCGAACACGCGAGTCCGCTCCGCGGATGTTCGCTCTTCGCTCTTCGCTTTTCGCGTTCTTCCTCTCCCTCCCCGCCGCCGCCGACCCGCCCTTCATCCTCATCGACCGCGACCTGCGCGAGCGCCGCGTCGAACTGGCCGCGATCACCGACCGCGCGATCTCGTTCGTGGACGAGCTCGGCCTCGCCCGCACCGAGCCTCTCGACGGCCAACTCGCGCTCATCCGCGTCACCAGCCGCGCCCGCTTCGACGCCGCCACCGTCCCCGGCTGGTACGAACGCTTCCTCCGCCTCGAAGTGCAGCCCGACGAGCCGCCCATCGACGAGTCCGCGACCGCCACCCTCGCCCTCACCGACGGCCAGCGACTGCCCGGCCGACTCGCCGATGCGCCCGCCGCCGACGGCCGCCTGCGCTGGGAGCACACGCTCTTCGGCACCCTTGACCTGGACCTCGAACGCGTGCGCGCCGTCGCGTTCGCCTCCCCGTGGACCGACCGCCCCCCGCCGATCGACGACACCATCACCCTCGTCAACGGCGACCGCGTGCAGGGCTTCATCGAACGCATCGGCCCCGAAATCGTGCTCGAATCCGGCGGCTCCCGGCCCGTCATCGCGGCCGCGCGCGCCGCGACGATCGAACTCGCCAACCCGCCCGCGCCGCTCGAAGGCTCCGCCGTCTGGCTCGCGGACGGCAGCGTGCTCGCCCTCTCCGCGATCACCGTCTCCATCACAGGCCGTGCCGAACTCGCCTCCGCCGACGTCTCCGGCTCCGCCGGGCCTGTCGCCTCGATCTCCGCCTCGCAGATCGCCGCGATCGCCTTCGACGCCGGCTCGCTCGTCCCCCTCGCGTCGATCACCCCCGCCGGCACGCACGCCGGCGAGGCTCGCGTGCCCCCTTCAGTCGAACGCATCCCCGATGCCCCTCTCGGCGCGGGCGACGTCATTTTCCCCGGCCCCATCGACGCTCAGTGGCCCCTCCCCCGCGGCTCATCCCGCCTCGCGACCACGGTTGAACTGCCGCCCGCCTCCTGGGTCTGGGGCGACTGTGAGGTCGTCGTCTCGGTTTTCGCCCCGGGTCTGCCCGAACGCGAACTCACCCGCGTCCGCGTCAACGGCGAGCGACCCGCCGCACGCCTCGACGCCCACCTCCCCAGCTCCACCCGCGCCGACCGCACGCTCCGCATCACCATCGAACCCGGCGAGTTCGGCCCCATCCAGGACCGCCCGGTCCTCCGCCGAGCCGTACTCCTGATCGACGCCGCCGGTGGCACGCGGTAACGGCCGCGACGATCGATCGCCCACTCGCGCAAGGCCGATTGGCCACCGGCAATCGCCGCGAGTCCGCGGTTCTCCAATCCAGGGCTTGACGACGCAAGCGGATTGCGTGATACGGAACGTGGGAAGTCCTTGCGCCTCTCTGGTACCCGCCACTCCTGTATAGACCGGAGACATCGTTTCCACCTGTTCGGGGACATGGTTGACACATTCCGGGGAGTATGCCGGACCGACGAAGGAGGTCCGGCATGCCCTGGCAGGAGGTTTCGATCGTGTCTCAGCGTCGAGAGTTCGTGTCCTTGGCGTCGTCGCCCGGGGCGAACGTGAGCGAGTTGTGCCGTCGGTTCGGGATCAGCCGTCCCACGGGGTACAAGTGGCTGGGACGGTCGCGGAGGGGCACGCGGTGCCTTCGCGTGGCACGCTCAACGCCGCGAGTGAGCGCACAAAAATGCCCGGGAATCAGCGGGGAAACCGCGTCATGACCCGCGATGACGCGAGCATGCGCAACCACCGCGAAAAGTGGAGCCGGGGGAATCGAACCCCCGTCCACTCTTGCGTTTTTGCCCGGGAAACAAGGCGTTGTCGCGTATGTCGCCGAGAGCGCGACGCAAAATGTGACGCACAGGTTTCCGCGGGGCGCTCGAGGCGGGAAGCGCGGGGCGACGAACCCGCCGACGAGGCCGCCCACGACGCCACTGGTTCGCCAGTGTCCGCGAGCGGCACGCCCGGCGGGACTGCGGCGGGAAGCCCCCTCCTCGCCCGCGTCGCGGCGGCGTGGGCGGGGCTGACGGAGGCCGTGCGGCGGGGGATTGTGGCGATGGTGGAGGGGGTGGGCCGCTGATTGCCCGCTTGACGAGGCCCCGGCGACTGCGTAAACCTTCAAAAGATTTGAAGGTGTGCGCGTGGGTTATCGGAACCAGAAATCCGCTCTTCGTAGCCTGACCGATGTCGCCGCCTCGCAGGGGGGCTATTTCACGGCACGCCAGGCCGAGGACGTCGGGTACGACGCACCGCATCTGACCTACCACCTCTCCGCCGGCAACTTCGAGCGGGCTGGCCGAGGGCTCTACCGCATCCCGACGCTGCCGCTCTCGGAGCACGACGATCTCATCCGGCTGTGGCTCTGGAGCCGGGGCCGTGACGATCATCCGCGGGCCGTGGTCTCGCACCAGACCGCGCTCGCGCTGCACGACCTCGCGGAGTTCATTCCGACAACGATTCACCTGACAGTCCCGCCCGGCTTCCGAAAGCGGCCGCCCGAGGGATGCGTGCTGCACAACGGACGGATCGCGCCGGTCGAGACGCAGTCGTTCGACGCGCTCCCGGTGACGACGCCGCTCCGGACACTGCGGGATCTGGCGGACACGGGCTCGCTGCCCACCGAGCAGTTCGAGAACGCCGTAGGCGCCGCGGTGCAACGCGGCCTGATCCGGCAGCGCGACGCCGATGAGCTGCTCGGCAATGATCATGAGCGGCAGCGTGCGAACGGGTCGGCGGGTGATCGATGACTCGGTCGTACGCCAACGCCGCGGCGTTTCGGCAGGCGCTCGAGGCCCGCCTCCGCAGTGTCGCGCAGGAGCGGGGCGTGCAGATCCAGGGGCTTCGGCTGAAGGTCGCGATCGAGCGGCTGCTCGCGAGGCTGTTCCACGAGCCGAACCCGCCGTGGCTGCTCAAGGGCGGGTACGCGATGGAGCTCCGTTTCCGGCCGAAGGCGAGGACCACGCGCGACCTCGACCTGACACTCGGCGACCCGGTCGATCGTGAGGCGATCACGGGACGGTTCGTGGAGGTGCACGAGACCCTGATGAACGCGGCCGGACTCGACCTCGGCGACTTCTTCGAGTTCACGATCCCGCCGGCCCGCAACGAACTGACCGCCGCGCCATGAGGCGGTGCCGTGTTCAGCGTCATCGCCAAAGTGGCGGGCCGCGAGTTCGCCCGATTCCACCTCGACGTCGGGTTCGGCGATGCCGTCCTCGGCGTCCCCGAGCGCCTCGCCGGTGATGACCTGCTGGCCTTCGCCGAGATTCCGCCGCCCGTCGCGCTCGCAATCCCGAAGGCGCAGCAGTTCGCAGAGAAGGTCCACGCCTACACGTTCCCGTGGACCGACCGCGAGAACACGCGCTCGCGTGACCTCGTCGACATGGTGCTGCTGATCGAACGGGGCGAGCTCGACCGCGACGCGGTTCGGCGGGCTGTGAGCGAGACGTTCAACCACCGACGCCGGCACGCCGTGCCGTCCAAGCTTGACCCACCGCCGCGGGCATGGGCCGCAGAGCTCCCGGCGATGGCGACCGAGGCCGGCATCTCGACGACGGACCTGGACGAGGCCTTCTCGATCCTCGATGCGTACTGGAGTCAGCTCCGGCCGCTCGACGGTTCCGACAACTGACAGAACCGACGAATCCCCGCGTCGCGGCTTGGCAGGGTCGCTCGGCCGACAGTTCTGGCAGGCCACGATGATGGTGATGCGATTCGGATCGACCTTTGACCAGTACGTCGAGCTGCGCCTGAATCTGCTGGCAGGATGCAGTCCCACTTTCATGCCGCGGCGGAGTTGGATCGGGACCGGCTGTTCCCGATGACAGTCGGCGGTGCGCGTCGCGGGCGCTGCGGACTCAGAGACGTCCCCGCCGGACGGCGAGGGCGTCGGGGCGGACGCGACGGGGGAGCGCGAGATGCCGCCTCACCGTGCCGGTCGCCTGGTCACAACATCCTGCGCGACGGACCGGGTGTCCGGCGCGGATCGGCGCCGCGCGGCAACGCCGCGAGGTTCGGGCGGGGCGAGCTTCGAGATCGTGTCGGTGACGGTCCCCGCCGCCTGACGGCCGCGTCGTAGGTGAGCGTGAAGTCGTCGTTGGTGTCGTCGTCGGTGTCGCGCGCGGTGAGTTCGTTGACGACGTTGAACGTGCCGCGGTCGTCGAGTTCGCCTGTGTCGATGAAGTCGCCGTCGCCGTTGAGGTCGAGGCGGTGCAGATCCCAGTTGCCGGTCTGCGTCAGCGTCCAGCGCTCGTCCTGCTTCAGCGACCCGATGCTCGAGCCGCCCCTGGTGGTATCCGTCAAGTTGCGCGAATTGGTCGAGGAGGAGCTGCTCTGGAAAATCCTCACGCGGTGGTCGGTTGGAACCGAAGGCCGTCGCCCGAAGGGCGGAGCGGGCACGGTTCATTCACCGCTCACCGTTAACGTCTGGAGTCCAGATCCCGGTTAACTGGCCATGACTGAAGACTAGACCGAGAACAGAATCACCCTGCCGGTTGTAGAACTCCCAGTAGCCATGCGGGCGACCTGATTCATCATAGCGCGACACCGCCTTCATGGGTCCATCCGCACTCCACTTCGTTCGATGCAGACGTGCTGCGCCCGAGTTCTGGTCTGATGGTGCCGGCCTTGAGACGTCCTGGAGTGTGACGAGGCTTCCATCTGCTCGTCGAGCACCGGACGCGCACCCCGACACGAAAAAGACCGGACCGGCAGCGACGCAAATCACGCTTAGCATTACTCGCCTGATCATCGCGACCTCCTGAGAAAGCCTTGTGCTCAGCCCCAGCCCTTGGTTGTGTACGGGATACAGTCGCCGTATCGATACCGGTAAACACACCAGATGTGAATATCGAATGACACTGTGCACCCGTGGTAGCGAACCGAGAAGTGCCCATCCGGCCAGTCAACGCGCCGTTCGTAGGTCGGGTTCCGTTGCTTACACCAGTATCCCGGCGGACACATGACGAGTATCTCCAGGTCGTATGCCTGCTTTGTGCAAAAAGCATCCTGAGCGTTTCCGTCAAATGTGCTGGCGAATCCGTCCCGGAAGTCATCTTCATCAAAACCCGGGCAATCGCCATCTGTCGTGATGTTAAACAACTCGTACCCTGTTACGACAGGCCCGCCTGCCACACAACTCGGCCCGATTGCTCTCGTTCCACACAATCCAGACGGATCCACGTCAGCCGTAGGCCGCATCTCCAGGTATGGATATAGTGAGCCTGAGATCATTGAGGGGTCTCTCCTTGTCCACCGCCCGAGTTCGCTGAGGAGGACGCGGTGTCGGACGTGGTAGGTGGATTCGCGTCCGTTGGATCCCGTGAGGGCGGGGTCGATCTCGTAGCCGGCGTAGGCCTTGCGGTTGGCGCCGCCGGCGCGTGTGAACCCATACCCCAGCACGCCGTAGCCGAGGGCCACGTCCGCGTTGTAGGAGTTGAGGTAAGCGATCGGGTCCTGGGAGTTGAGCGTGCCGTCGAGGTTCCAGTCTGCGAAGGGGTGGGTGCCGCTGCCCGAGT